>CACLYO010000005.1 GCA_902611145.1 uncultured Pelagibacteraceae bacterium | reverse complement strand
GTGATATTAGATCTGATAAAATTGAAAAATTAAAAAAAAATCCAAATGCTGCAATGCTTTTTTATGATAAAGATGAAAAAATCCAAGTCAGATTAAAAGTTGAATGCACAGTAAACCACAACAATAATGTAACAAAAGAATCTTGGTCTAAAACTCAGCACATTAGTAGAAAATGTTATTTAGTTGATAATGGTCCTGGTACAGAGTCTGATATTCCAACTTCTGGATTAAAACCTGAATTAGATAATTTTGAATTTACTATGGAACAAAGTGAAGAAGGCTATAAAAACTTTACCGTTATCCAGTGTAAAGTAAAATCTATTGAATGGCTTTATTTAGCTGCCAAAGGTCATCGAAGAGCTAGATTTGATTTAAAAACAAACAAAGATACTTGGTTAGTTCCTTAAATTAAAATATAGACTCGGAATATTTTTTCCAATTATTTTGATAGTGTATTGCGTTTTCAGTAATTGATTTAACTTCTTCTTCGGTTACTTGTCTAATAACTTTTCCTGGAGCACCTATAACTAAAGAATTATCAGGTATTTCTTTATTTTCAGTTATAAGAGCTTTTGCACCAATAATGCAATTTTTTCCAATTTTAGCATTATTCAAAATTACAGCTCCAATTCCTATCAAGGTATTATCTCCAATATTGCATCCATGTAGCATTACAAGATGTCCAACTGTAACATTTTTTCCAACTTTTAAAGGGTAGCCTGGATCAGTATGCAAGACGCTACCATCTTGAATATTAGAGCCTTCTCCTACTGAAATATTTTCGATATCACCTCTTACGGTTGCATTAAACCAAATACTTGAATTTTTTTCTAGAGTAACGTCTCCAATTACAACAGCATTTGGAGCTACCCAATTTTCGCCAGAGTTTTTTGGTTTTTTATCTTTTAAATCGTAAAACATAAAATATATATTGTTTTAACATGACACTAACAAAAACTCCAATATGTGATTTTGGCAAAAAAGCCGAAAATTTTAAACTTAAATCAACAGATAATAAAATTTTATCTTTAGACGATATTAAAGGAAATAAAGGAACTTTAATTATGTTTATTTGCAATCATTGTCCTTATGTAAAAGCAGTAATCCAAGATATTGTAAGTGATTGTAAAGAATTAGAAAAACATGGAATAAACTCAGTGGCAATTTGTTCAAACGATGTAAAAAATTACCCAGAAGACTCCTTTGATAAAATGATTGAATTTTCAAAAAATCATAATTTTAGTTTTCCATATCTTCACGATGAAAGTCAGGAAGTTGCTAAGAAATATAGTGCAGTATGTACACCTGATTTTTTTGGATATAATGAAAAACTAGAACTTCAATACAGGGGAAGAATGAGAGAATTAAAAGAATTAAAACCAGTTCGATCGGGTGATAGCGATCTCTTAACTGCTTTAAAAATGATATCAAAAACTGGCAATGGTCCAAAAGAACAAATCCCTAGCATGGGATGTAATATTAAGTGGATTAATTAAAAATGTATGTTGTTGTAACAAGAAACTTTCCTCCTGAAGTTGGTGGTATGCAAAATTTAATGTGGGGTTTATCTAAATCTTTATCTAAATTAAATATGCTCAAAGTATTTGCTGACTATCATGAAAATTGCAAAATTTTTGATGAAAAAAATACCTTTTCTACTGAAAGAATTGGAGGTCCTAAATTATTAAGAAAATTTAGAAAATCTTATTTAATAAACGAATTTTTAAATAAAAATAAACATGTTAGTTGTATTATTGCAGATCACTGGAAAAGTTTAGAATTAATAAAATCAAACAAGAAAAAAATCTGTTTAATACATTCAAAAGAAATTAATCATAAAAAAGGAACTAGACTTAATAATAGAGTTTTAAATGTATTAAACAATATTGATTATGTTATTTCGAATTCTAATTATACAAAAAATCTTGCAATAGAACTTGGTGTGCAAGAAGAAAAAATTATTGTTATAAATCCAGGGGTAGATCCAGCAAACGAAATACCGAAGAAAGATTTAGACGAGGCTGAAAAATTATTTAATGGTAAATCAAATAGATTAATTACTGTTTCGAGATTTGATAAACGTAAAAACCATGAAAAAGTTATAATGGCTTTGAGAAATTTAAAAGAACTATATCCTAGTATTATTTATGTATGTATTGGATATGGTGAAGAAGAAGAAAATGTAAAAAAACTCGTAAATGAATTAAATTTAAATAATCAGGTAGTTTTTCTAAAAAATATTTCAGATAATTTAAAAAATGCTTTGGTTTCTAAATCAAATATTTTTATTATGCCTTCAGTAATTCACAATAAATCTGTTGAAGGTTTTGGAATAGCATTTGTAGAAGCTGCTCAATATGGAGTACCTTCTATTGGTGGCAAAGATGGTGGTGCATCGGATGCAATTATAAATGAAAAAACAGGCTTAATTTGTGATGGAAATAATCTTGAAGAAATATATTCAAGTATCGATAAACTTTTAAAAGATCATAAATATAAAGACTACGGAAAAGCTGCAAAAGCAAACTCTTATAATTTTCATTGGGGAAAAATAATAGAAAACTATAAAAAAATTTTATAATTTTATTTTTTCAAATACTTTTTGTGCGCTAAGTTTTTTTAAGTCGTTTACTTGAATAGCTTTAAATTTTTCTCTTTCAATACTAACTTTATGTGCAGTTGTATGTGATCCAAACAATGTAATTCCTTTAACATTTAAATGTGCAGCTATATGAGCTGGGCCTGTATCATTTGCTATAACAAAAGAACTATTATTAATTAATGAAGATAGTTGTCCTATATCCAAAGCTTTTTCGCCATCTAAAATAGATACTGCATCAAACTCTTTTGCATCGTTTAATTCATTTGGTCCAGGGGCAACCAATATTTTATATTCATTTTTATATTTATTTTTAATAATTTTAATTAGTTCATTGTAATAAGGCCATTTTTTTGATGACAAATGTGGTGAGCAAAATGGAAATAAAATTATATATTTTTTTAAATCATATTCAGTTTGTATTTTAGTTATATCTGAACAGCTCCAAGAAAAATTTGGAAACATCGTATGTTTTGTATTTATTCCAGAGGTTTTTAATTGGTGATCAAAACGATCTAGGACAGGTTTTTTATCAAATTCTTCTTTAGAAATATCTTGTGGTAAAGTAGATTCTGAAGATGACCATTTATCAGAATTAGTATTTGGAAATAGTATTTTTTTATAAAATGAAGTTCTTGAAGAGTTTTGAAGGTCATATACTTTATTAATGTTCAATTTTTTTATCTTCCTCATTAAAGAAAAAAGATAAATTAAATTAAATCTAGAAAGCCTTTTGTCCAATATAACGTCTGTTAGATATGGATTTTTTTTGAATAAATCAAAATATGGTTTTGTGGTTAATAAATATATCTGGTCATCTATATGATTTTCATAAATATCTTGAATTGCACCACTGGCTTGGGCTATATCTCCTAGTGAACCGTGTTTTATGATTAAAATATTGGACATATTTTTAACAACTTAACATACTATTAAATTTTATGAATAAAATTCTTGTAGAAGTTTCTATTGGTGAGCTTTTGGATAAAATTTCAATTTTAGAAATAAAAAAAGAAAAAATCAAAGATACAGATAAGTTAAAGTTTATAAATGATGAGTATAACATTTTGAATGATCAATTTAAAAAGAATGTCAAAACTGATGACAAACTCCATCAATTATTTAAATCATTAAAAGAAATAAACGCAAAACTTTGGCTAATTGAAGACGAAAAAAGAATGTACGAAAAAAACTCAGACTTTGGAGAAAAATTTATAAAAGTATCAAGAGATATACATTTTTTTAATGACGATAGAGCCAAAATAAAATTAGAAATAAATAATCACACTGGTTCAAAAATAAAAGAAATTAAAGAATATACTGCCTATTAATTTGCATCAAGAACAGCATGAAGAAACTGTTTAGTTCTTTCATTTTTTGGATCACCAAATAATTGATCTGGTGGACCTTGCTCAAAAATTTTTCCTTCATTAAAAAAACATACACGGTCAGAAATTTCACGAGCAAAACCCATTTGATGAGTTACCATTATCATTGTTAGATTGTGCTCTTTATTTAAAGATCTAATTACATTTAATACCTCTCCTACCACTTCTGGGTCAAGCGATGATGTAATTTCATCTAAAAGCATAACTTTCGGTCTCATTGCTAAAGCTCTTGCAATTGCTACTCGTTGTTGTTGTCCTCCAGACAGTCTAGTTGGATGCTGATCTTTCTTATCTGTTAAACCAACTAATTCTAATAACTCTAAAGCTCTTTCTTCTGCATCTTCTTTTTTCATTCCTAAAACTTCCACAGGAGCCTCAATACAATTTTGAAGAGCTGTCATATGTGGAAATAAATTAAATTGTTGAAATACCATTCCAATTTTTGATCTTCTGTCTCTCAAATATTTTTCATTTGCTTCAACTAATTTTCCACCTGAATCCATATGAGTAAGAGGTTCACCATCTAAATGAATGATACCTCCGTTAATTTTTTCTAAAGTCATTAAAACTCTTAAAACAGTTGTTTTTCCTGAACCAGATGGTCCAATAATTGACACCATTTCATTTTTTTTAATATCTAAATTAAGTTTATCTAAGACTACTAAATCACCATATTGTTTTGTTACTTCTTCAAACTTAACTATAATTTCATCAGAATTTTTATTTTTCATATTTTAAATATGTTATTGTTTAATTTTTCCTTGAGCAACATTAACTCTTCTTTCTAATTTTCTAACCCACATAGCAGCTGGAACAGAAAGAATTAAGAATATTACACCAACCATTGTATAAGGTTCCAAATATCTATAATTATAACCACCTACTGCTGTTGCTGCATGAAATAATTCAGCAACTCCTATTGTTGATAAAAGTGGAGTATCTTTAAAAATTCCTACTAAATAATTTCCCATTCCTGGAATAGCTATAGGAAACGCTTGAGGTAAAACTATTCTTCTATAAGTGTATACAGTTGAGAAGTTTAGCGCTCTACAAGCTTCCCATTGTGTTTTTGATACACCTTCTAACGCTCCCCTATAAACTTCTGAAAGATAAGTTCCAAAATGTAGGCCAATAGTAATCATTCCACATAACCATGCTGATAATTTTATGCCAAATTGAGGTAATACAAAGTAAACAAAAAATAATTGTATTAAAAGTGGCGTTGAACGGATGAATTCAACTATCTCTCTGTTGATTACATTTATAATTTTATAAGGAGTTCTTTGGCCAAGTAAAAAAAATAATCCTACAACCAAAGCTATTGCATAACCTACACCTGCAGCAATTATAGTATTTAAAGTTGCCAGTAACATTTGTGGTAAAATTTCATAAGCAAAATCCCACTTAAATCCCATTTCCATATTAAGCCTTTCCTCTTCCTACTTTTTTTGCAGCTAAAACCTCTAACCATCTTAAAAATGGTACAAGCGCAAACCTCGCCATAAAATAATAAATTAGTAAAGCTGTTCCAAAACATTGCGCTGAAAGCCACGTAATAGAATTAATTTGTTTTGCTTCGAAAGTTAAATCAACAACAGTAACTAAAGCCACAAGTGCCGTCGCTTTTAAAAGTTCTACTGTTAGGTTTGCAGCTGGTGGCAAAATAATTGGAAATATTTGTGGAATTATAATTCTTTTAATTCTTTTTGCTGGACTAAAATTAAGTGCATGCGCAGCTTCCCATTGTCCTTTGGGAACTGCTAATATACCCCCTCTAACTATTTCAGCGCCATAAGCACCAAAGTTCAAACCTAATGCTGCTACACCTGCTGTAAAAGCTTCTAATGAAATACCAAAAAATGGAAGAACATAATATGCCCAAAACAATTGAACTAATAAAGATGTTCCTCTAAAAAATTCTATATAAACAGTCGCTGTTCCTTGAACGATTGGATTCTTGGATAAACGCATCAATCCAAAAATCATTGAAATAATTACATAAAGAATAATTGAACAAACTAATACCTTAACTGTTGTTACTGTTCCTAGTAACAGTGTTGTTCCATGTTCAGCTAAGAATGCAAAATAACTCAATGTATAACCATCAATTAAAATTAAATGAAATCAGGCGACCGTTATTTGATCGCCTGATTAAATAATTATATAAAAAAATACTACTTAGTTGAGCAAGCCCACTCAGTAGTCATATCAGAAGGAGGTAATTGAGCTTTATCATACCCATATTTACCAGCTCTCTCTAACATAGTCGCTGGATTAGCCATAACTTTTGCTAAAGCAGCATTGAAAGCTTCTCTGAACTCACTATCACTTTTTCTAAAACCAATACCAACTACGTTAACAGTTTCTTTAGGCATTAACTTGGGATCAGTAACTTCAAATGCACCACCTGTTTTTTCTTCATGTTCTTTTGCACCAAAGAAAGTTTGAACAGCAGCATCAGCTCTTCCTGCTTTCATAGCAGCAAGTATTCCTACCTCACCTTCAACTAATAACATTTGGCTATCTGGAACACCAAATTTTTTAGCTGCTTCAACAGTATTAAAACCAGCACCTGTTACTAGTTTAGCACCCGTATCAATAACATCTTGGTAATTGTTAATGTTTTTTGGATTTCCTTTCGGTACCAACATTGCATCACCAAAAACACCTATTGGATCAGAAAAGTCAATGTTTGCACATCTACTTTTTAAAATGTACATACCGCCAGTTATCATATCTGAACGATTTGCGTTGATTCCAGGAATCAAGCCAGACCATTCAAAAACTTTAGTTTCATGTTCTGTAATTCCCATTTCTTCTAAAACAGTCAAAGCAATCATGTTAACGAAACCTAATGCTTCACCGTTATCACCTGCATAAGCCCATGGCACAGCAGTACCAAAGCCAAGTCTTAACTTGTGCCCATCCTTTAATCTATCAGTCAGTGTTGCTGCACTAACAGAAGAAATACTAAAAATGATAACAAGAAAAACTGTAAAAGATTTAAATAATCTATTCATTTATTTCCCCTTAATTATTAAGTTATTTTTAAAAAAAAAATTTAACTAGAAATTTTGTTGTTTGTATAGTTTTATAGTAACAAAAAATTCAATCTCAGGTTGACTTAAAAAAATTTCTTTTAGTTTCTAGCTAAAATTAACTTTGTCTCCTACATTTATGTCACCATCATCTAAAGCTGTTAAATATATACCCATATCAAAATGATTATACTGATCCTTTAAAGATTTAAGTAAATTTATTGTCGTATCAGTTTTGGGTTTAAGATTGATAGCAACACATCTTGGAATATTTTTTTCTACTTTAAATGAAACATTATTAATTTTTATAATTTTTCCAATCCAATTACGTTCTTCCCATGCATCAATCCCTTCGACATAAAAATTTGCTCTAAACCTTTCAAATTCTACTTTTTGATTAATTTTACTTTCAAAATCATCAACACTTTTAAGATTTATTAAAGACATAGAGTTAAAAATTTTGTTTGAGTGTGAAGTATCGTAAAAAGGAAAATCTTTATTTTTTAATAAAGTAATAGGTTTAATTAAAGAAGTTTCTAATTCTGTTAATTTATTTGTAAGTAATAATCGTTCTTCTTCATTATCTGGTGAAATTGTTAATAATTCCTTTTCTTGATATGTTAAAGTTAATTTTTCATTTATATAAAAAAAATTATATTTATTTAAAGTAGGTGAATTTTTTAAAGTTAAAAAATTATTTAACTTTCTTTCATTTGGATTATTTTCAATTAATTTAGATTGTTTATTATCAAGACCTCTTGAAAAAGCAAAAATTCTATCATTTGGCATCCCTAAATTTTTTTTTATACTAGACGTTTCTATGCTTTGAAACGAAACAGATTTTACAGGAAAATAATTTATAGATTTAATTAAACAGTTCATTCATTAATACTTTCCAATTTTTTCAGATTTAAAATAAAAAATTTTTGATAATTCTTCATTTGCTTTATTTTGAGAAATAACTTCTTTTCTTCCCATTAGTTCTGTCGGAATATTAGAATACTCATGATATTTATATTTATCTTCTCCTCGTGCTTTCTGAACATACATTTTTCCTAGCACTTGATCAACATTACTACCTATATAACTTTGAATAACAAAACCAATTCTTCTATCATCACTATGATTTAGACTTGAACCGTGAACAATTTTTGGATGATGTAATGACATTTGTCCTGCTTTTAGAATTACAGGCTCAGTTTTATCAAGAGAAATATTTTTGATTGTTTGTCCACGTGTTAATAAATTATTTTCATCAAAATTTTCTTCATGATGTTTTAAATTTTCTTTATGTGAACCTGGTAGCATTCTCATACAACCATTTTTCTCATTTGCATCAGTAATTGCTACCCAAACTGTAACCCAATTGTGAGGTTCTAAACCTATATACTTTGCATCTTGGTGAAAACTAACAAACCCTTTTTCTTTAGGATTTTTTATAAATAACGTAGTACCACAAATAAGAATATTTTTACCAATGATGCTTTCAACTGCATCTAAAATATTTTTATTTAAACAAACTTTGTTAAAAACTGGTGAAATTAGATGAACATAGTTACGATTAATTCCCTCTAGCGCTTTTGGCCAGTTTTTTTCAATTTTTTCTATTTCATCTCTTATTTCCTTAGCTTCAATAGAGGTCAAAGCATCTACTGGAGAAATATATCCCTTATTTTTATAATGATTTAATTCTTGTGCTGTTAATTTGGTCATTGTGAATAGCCATATTTTTTCTCTAAAAATTTTATAAAATTATGAATTATAAAAGTCATAAATAAATAAATACCACCAGCAACAATAAATACTTCTATAGGTTTAAATGTTGTAGAAATTATATATTTTGCTACTCCAGTCAAATCCATCAATGTTACTGTGCTTGCTAGTGAAGTTCCTTTCATCATTAATATAATTTCATTACCGTATGCTGGAAGAGATTGCCTGATAGCTATAGGAATTTGAATTTTATAAAAAATTATTTTATTAGATATTCCCAAACTTTTTCCTGCCTCAATAAATCCTGGTTTGATTGTTTGAAAAGCAGATCTTAATATTTCCGATGTATAGGCCCCGGTATTTAAAGCAAATGCTATAATTGCACACCAGTAGGGTTCTTTAAAGACAACCCATAAAAAAGTTGATCTAAAGTATTCTATTTGTCCTAAACCAAAATAGATAATAAATATCTGAACAAGTAATGGTGTGCCTCTAAATACGTAAGAGTATGCGTAAGCAAATTTATTTATAATTTTATTTTTACTTAATCTTAAAATTGCAAATACTAACCCAATAAATAAACCAAAAAATAAAGATAGTGATAATAATTTTAATGTTACAACGGTAGCTGTTAATAACTTTGGAAAACTGGTTATCATTAAACTTATATCCATTAAAAGCCCCTACTATATTTAATTTCCAATCTATTAATTAACTTCATACTTAAAAATGTAAGTAATAAATATAAAACTGCAGCAAATGAATAAAAGAAAAGTGGATCTCTAGTTGAGCCAGCAGCAATGTATGATTGTCTCATTATTTCAACTAAACCTGTAACTGATATTAGAGATGTGTCTTTTAAAGTAATTTGCCAAACGTTACTCAAATTTGGAATGGCTAGTCTTAACATTTGAGGCATGATTACTCTAAAAAAATAAACGAATCTTTTAAGTCCTAAAACTTGTGAAGCTTCAAACTGTCCTTTATCTATAGATTGAATAGCTCCTCTAAAAACTTCTGTTGAATATGCACCAGATATAATACCGATAGCAAATGATCCAGTTATAAATGCATTAATTTCGATATATTCGTTGTACCCAAATATAGACGCTACATACATAACGGCACCACTTCCACCAAAAAAAAATAAATAAATTACTAGTAATTCTGGAACACCTCTGATTACTGTTGTGTAAGAGTTTCCAATAAGATTAAAAAATTTATTTTTGGATAATTTAAGTGGAGTAAATATTAATGCAAAAAGAAAACCTATAAACATAGCTGTTATTGAAACAGCAATAGTCATCAGAGTGGCAATAAATAATTCATCACCCCAACCAGTTTTTCCAAATGCTAGAAGTTCCATAGAGACTGGCGACTATATATTATAGTCGCCAAATCTAAAATTAATTACATAGATGCGTCGAAACCGAACCATTTAGTAGCAATTCTACTAATGTCTCCGTTCTTTCTCGCTTTATCAATTGCTTTGTTAAAAGCTTGTAAAAGCTCAGTATCATCTTGTCTGATACCAACTCCTACACCATTACCAAATGCACCGCCTGAAAAAGTTGGTCCAACTAAAACAACTGGTTTACCAGATTTTTCTGCATAATCACTAAATGCTACCGCAGCAGCTAATGCAGCATCACATCTACCAGATGCTAGATCTAAGTTAACCTCGTCTTGTGTTTTATAAGTTCTTACATTCACCTTTCCAACATCACCTGAGTCTAAAAAGTTTTGGTGAATTGTTGCCGTTTGAACACAAACTGTCTTTCCAGCTAAAGCTGCCGTAAGAGTTTTTAAAGCTTTTTTTGCTGCAGCGTTAGGCTTAGTTAAATTTATTCCAGCAGGAGTATCCATGCCTTCAAGACTAGAACCTTTCATAACTGCTAGTGAAGCAACTTCATCTGCATAACCTTGAGAAAAACTAATTGCTTTTTGTCTTTCTGCAGTAATTGACATTCCTGCCATTATTGCATCGAACTTTCTCATTATAAGTGCTGGAATCATTCCATCCCAATCTTGTTCAACGATTACACATTGTTTTCCCATGTATCTACAAAGTGCCCATGCTAATTCAACTTCAAATCCAATAAGTTTACCTGAAGCATCTTTTGAGTTCCAAGGTGGGTAAGCACCCTCTGTTCCTATTTTTATTTTATCAGCATTAGCAGATATTGTTAAAAATAAAGTTATCAATAATCCTAAGCTGAATTTTTTGATTATATTCATAATCCCTCCAAATATATTTAGAGAATTATTTCACAAATATTTAAATTAAAAAAGAAATTATTTATTTAATGAAGATGCAAAATTCCATGAACAATCAAAACTTGGTATATAAATTCTATCTAGAGATGTATTGCCAAAGCTTTTATCAAACATATTAAGCCAATTATCTACTTGTTTAGGTTTTTTGTCTTGGCTGCCCACTTGAGCTGTTATTGTTCCATTTGGTTTTAAAATTCTTTTTAATGAATTTATGTTTTTTGCTGCAAGATCAATGCAGTATTGATCATCATTCAAATCTACAAAAATTTTATCATATTTGTTATCTTCAACTTTCTTTATACTTTCAAATGCATCACCCCAAACACACTGCACAGAATTTTTAGCAGTAGCTTTTTCTCCAATTTTTGAAATATGTTTTTCACAAACATGAACTACTTCAGGATCAAGCTCATACCAATCTATAAGATTAAATCCTTGTGAAATACATTCTCTAGCAACTCCACCATCTCCGCCACCAATTATTGCTGATTTATCCTTTGCAGGGTTAAGTTTAATACCTGAGTTAACAAACGTGGAACTATATAAATGTTCGTCACTTTCTGCCACTTGTAGTTCATTATCAATGAATAAAGATTTTCCGAATTGTTCTAAATCTAAAATTTCAATATGTTGACCTACTTTCGATGTAAAATCTTCTAAAACATTTTTTACTATATAGAACTTCTTAAGGCCTGGAGAGCTATAAATGTCATCGTAATAACTAACTGTATCTCTATTAAATTCCTTTTTAATAATTCGCTTATGTTTGATTTCTTTTTTTAAAATATCTAACGCAACTGTTGGGCTCACCTTTCCACATGTAAAAAAATCAAAACTAATAATTCCTTTTTCTGGAAAAGTGTGAAAACTGATATGGCTTTCTGCTAATAAAGCTACCAAAGTGAAACCTTGAGGTTCAAACTTATATTTAGAAATTTCTAGTACCGTTACCTTAGCTTTTTTTGCAATTTTATAAACTAACTTCTCAAAGAATTTTGGCTCATATTCTTTGCTAGTTCCAATAATGTCTAAAGTAACGTGCTCCCCCACTTTACTCATAAAAAATTATCCTTTTTTATAACTTTTTATTTTTTCCAAGATTTTTTGCATTTCTGTAAATGAAAGAATCTTTGGTTCTCCTAACTTTATTGTATTTATGTATTGATGACAAATGTTTTCAACTTCTTCAGCAAGTTCAAAAGCTTGTTTTAAATTTTGCCCAAATGCAACCTGGCCGTGGTTTGACATCAAACACGCTTTTCTTTTTTCTAAAGCTTTAATAATATTTTGAGAAAGTTCTTTAGTTCCAAAAGTTGCATATTCTGAGCATTTTATGTCATCTCCACCTGCAAGTGCTATCATATAATGGAAAGCAGGAATTGATTTACCATGTGCCGATACAGCTGTAGCGTGAGGTGAATGGGCGTGAACGATTGCTTTAGCTTCTTTTTTTTTCAAATAAATGTCTTGGTGAAAACGCCACTCTGAGGATGGATTCAATCCTGAGTTAAAAATTTTTAAAAAATCATACTCTTTATTTAATTCTAAAAAAACAACATCTGTTTCTTTAAGCAATTCATATTTTATTCCCGAAGGAGTAATTAAAAAACCTTCTGTATTATTAATAGTAGTTCTTACTGAAACATTTCCAGATCTTAAAGGTGAAAGATTAGTACTATTAAGCTTTTGTGCAAATTCTATTACTTCTTCTTTCAAATTTTGCATTACTTTTTTAGTTTTTTATTAATTTCTGTTTCACAAAAATTTTTAATCTCTTCAACAGTTTTATTTTTTGACAAATTTTTTTGTGCTATCATGCATCCTTTAAGAGATTTTTCATAACTAAATGAGCCATACTCAAATTTTGTTAAATATAAAGCCAAAATAGCTAAAATTACAAAAATAATTGGATACAAATTTTTTTTCATTTAAATATTTTTTTTAAACCTTCTTCAGATGCCTTGCAAACTCCTTTTTCTGTTATAAGTCCAGTAACATATTTGGCAGGAGTTATATCAAAAGCTAAATTCATTGCCTTGCTTTTTTTTGGATAAATTTGAATTTTTTTTACATTTCCATTTTCATCTAAGCCTTCTATATGTGATAGTTCTTCTGATTGCCTCTCTTCTATTGGTATGTCTTTGTAATTTTTTATATCCCAATCAATTGTTGAACTTGGTAATGCTACATAAAAAGGAACATTATTATCCTTGGCTGCTAATGCCTTTAAATAGGTTCCAATTTTATTACAAACATCTCCGTTAGCTAATGTTCTATCTGTTCCAACAATGCACATATCAACCTGACCTCTTTGCATTAAAATACCTCCAGTGTTATCTGCAATAATAGTATTTGGTATATTCTCCTCGTTTAATTCATAAGATGTTAAATTAGCTCCTTGGTTTCTTGGTCTTGTTTCATCAGCCCATACATGAACTGGTATTCCTTTTTTGTGTGCATGATAAATTGGAGAAGTTGCAGTTCCCCAATTAATTGTTGCAAGCCATCCAGCATTACAATGAGTTAAAATATTAACTGTATCTTTTTTTTTATTATAAATTTCTTCAATTATTTTAAGACCATTTAATCCAATATTTTCACAGAATTTAACATCTTCCTCACAAATTTCTTTTGCTTCATTTAATGCTATTTCTAAAATTTTATCACTATTAACACCTGATAATTTTTTTATCATTCTATTAACAGCCCACTTTAAATTTATAGCTGTAGGTCTTGAATTAATTAAATTTTCTGCTGACTCTTTTAAAAAAGATTGATCATTATTTTCAATAATAGCTAAAACTAATCCATAAGCTGCTGTAGCTCCAATAAGAGGTGCGCCTCTTACCTCCATAGTTTTAATTGCATTAATTGCATCTTTTACTGTTTTTAGATCTTTAATTATAAATTGGTGTGGAAGTTTGTTTTGATCAATAATTTTTACAACATTATTTTCAAACCAGATTGTACGATATTCTTTTCCTTCAATTTTCATTTTTTAGTTCATAATTTTGTTTCATTTAATTAGTGCTCGACCAGCTACTGTTTTTAACTTATCTTTAGTTTTTTGTGTTCTTTTTTCTGGAGCAGTAATTATAGCAACATCTAAACAATTATTTGTTGGATCTTTTGGATCGATATGCTTTTCAAAATTTTCTATTAAATTTTTAATCATGTTTTTTGCTTTTGCAGCATTTCCTAAAAGAACTTTTATTACTTGCTGAACATCAACATTTTCATGATCAGGATGCCAGCAATCATAATCCGTTACCATTGAGACTGACGCATATCTAATTTCAGCTTCTCTTGCTAATTTAGCCTCGGGCATATTTGTCATTCCAATTACATCTGCTTTCCAGGATCTGTATAAATTTGATTCTGCTAATGTTGAAAACTGAGGACCTTCCATAACGACATATGTTCCATTTCTCTGGTATTCTATTTTTTCTTTTTTAATAGCTTCTTCACATGCATTCATTAATCCATTGGATGTTGGGTGAGCCATAGAAACATGAGCAACTATCTCATCATCAAAAAAAGTTTTATTTCTTGCAAAAGTTCTATCTATAAATTGATCAACAATAACAAATTTTCCTGGCGGTAAATCTTCTTTTAAAGATCCTACAGCTGAAACAGAAACAATATCTGTAACACCTAATTGTTTAAGAGCGTCTATATTTGCTCTAAAATTAATATTTGAAGGGTTAATAAAGTGACCACGCCCATGTCTTGGAAGAAAATAAACTTCTTTATTATTATAAGTTGTTTTTAAAATTTTATCAGAAGGCTTACCCCAGGGTGTATTAATTTCTAATAATTCCCTATCTTTAAATTCTTCAACATCATAAAGACCACTTCCACCAATTACAGCTAATTTATTTGTCATATTATTTAAAATGATTTAATTATTTATAACTTAAAAATTTATGGATTTAAAAGAATATATTAGATCAATACCGGACTATCCTAAAAAAGGAATATTATTTAGAGACATTACTACTCTAATTAAAGATGAAAAAGCATTCGCAGAATGTATTAATCAAATTGTTGAAAAATCAAAAAATTTTAAATTTAATAAAATCGCAGCAATTGAATCGAGAGGTTTTGTGTTTGCTTCAGCAGTATCATATATATTAAAAAAACCTTTTATAATGTTGAGAAAAAAAAATAAATTGCCAGCAGACACTTACTCTGTTGATTTTGAACTTGAATATGGAAAAGCTACAATTGAAGTACATAAAGACTCAATAGAAAAAAAAGATTCTGTACTCATAATTGATGATTTAATTGCGACTGGTGGAACAGCTGAAGCTGCATCTAAATTAGTGGAAATTTCAAATGGCAAAGTTGCTGGATTTATTTTTGTTATAAATCTTTTTGATTTAAATGGTTGTAACAAATTAAAAGAGAAAAATTATAAAATAAGCAGTCTAATTGAATTTCCGGGGCATTAATCTTCAATTCTATAATAAGATTTTTTTCCAATCATTGAATTAAAAAAACCTGAAAAACGATATTTAGAGTTATTAAAAGCATCTTTATTTCTTAATAATTTATAAAAAAACATTTTAATTAAACTTTTTGTCATTTTAAAAAAACACTCTTTCATAGCATAAAAATAATTATAGTTTTTTTTATAAAAATAAAACTGAGACCATGTCCAATGCCAGTCCTTAAAATTTTGAGCTATATCTTTAAAGTTTGGATCAGCAGCTAAGGAGCCTTTATTGCCAAGATGTTCAATTAATAAAAGTTTACTAGAAAAGACCTTACCTCCATTTTTTTTTGCTTGAAAACAAATATCAAAATCTTCAAAATAAATAAAAATATTTTCATCAAATACTGTTTTATTTTTATATTTGTCTAAATTAATTAGCATTGCACATCCCGCTATCCAATCTACATCGATTAATGAATCTATTAATGTTTCCTTTTTTTTTGATTTATTAAAGTATCCATAGGTTGGAAATGGTTGATTTTGATAGTAACTTACTCCTATAAGTGAAAAATCTAAATTATCTTTAAGATATAATTTAATATTTTCAAAAAAATCTTTATCACAAATAGTATCTGGACTTAAAGCTAAAACAAATTTAGTATTTGTTTTATTAAATCCAAAATTATTTCCCCCACCAAATCCTAAATTTTTACCTGTACATTCAATTGTTAAATTTGAAAAATTACTTAGAAATTCTTTTTCGTTTTCAAAATTTTCAGAATTTTCAATAATTTTAATTTTAACTTTTTCATCTATTGACTTTAAACAATTAGATAAAATTTCTCTGTTAGTTTTATAAGTTAAAATTATTACAGTTAATTTTGATAAAAGATTTTCATTCATATTAATCAAGTTTTGGCCTGTACCATGATGATTTTCCTATTATTGCATTATAAAGACCCGAAGTTCTTTTATGATATATTTTTGATTTATATTTTTTATTTATAATTAAATAAAAAAAATATTTAATCATAGAGCTAAATAATTTTGGCAAACCTTCTATTAATGCATAAATATATCCTTTGTGTTTTTTAGTGTAATAAAATTTCGACCACGACCAATGCCAATTTCTTGATAACTCTACTTCGTTATAAAATTTATCTGAAACCGCTTTAGCACCATAATGTTTGATTTTAGAGTCTTGTACAACAAAAATTTTTTCTTTATTGTCTTTTATCCTTTTACACAAATCATCATTTTCTAAATACATAAAAAAATTTTCATCGAAAAATTTTTCATTTTTTTCAGTATTTAGTAATTTGGTAATTTTTTTTTTATTAATTAACATTGAATATCCGTCTACACTATCAACTTCAAGTACATTGCTATTATTAACATTTTTAGATGTAGTTTTATAATTTGGAAATTTTAAATTATCTGAAAGTGGAGCTAATATTGCAAAATCTTTTAATAGTTTTCCTGCTTCTATTAATTTATCAATTGTGTCGTTAAACAATAATACATCAGGATTTAATATCATTACAAAGTCAGTTTTTGTGTTTAAAATCCCAAAATTATTTCCTGATCCCATACCAATATTTTTATTTGTCAATATACAAGAAACGTTTTTGTATTTTTTTTCTATATTGTTTTTAAAATCTTGATTTTGTGAATTTTCAACTACTAAAATTGAAATATTGCCATCTATTGATTGAATACATTGGTCGATAACGTGATCACTTTTTAGCGTGACTATTACTACAGTTAAATTCTGCCTAGATATTGACATACTAAGTTGATTTATAAGATATATTTTACTAGGTATACTAACAGTTTCATCTAATGTAAAAAACAAAATTATGAAAAAAGTAATAGTAACAGGTGGTTTGGGATTTATTGGAAGCAACCTTATTCAGCTGTTATTAAAAAAAAAATATTTTGTATTAAATATTGATAAAGTTTCATACTCATCAAATTTCTATAATATTAAATCTTTTAAAAATAATAAAAATTACAAATTTATAAAACTAGATATTAATAATAAAAAATTATTTACTATTTTCAAAAAAATAAAACCTTGTGGTATATTTAATCTTGCAGCGGAAACTCATGTGGATAGATCAATAGATGAACCAAAACATTTTATTAAAAGCAACATTTTAGGCACTTATAATTTGCTTGAATGTTTTAGAAAATTTAACAAATTAAATTCAAAAGCAAAACTTATTCATATTTCCACGGATGAAGTTTATGGTGATGTTCTCTCCGGTAGATCTGATGAAAATTATCAGTACAAACCAAGTTCACCGTATGCTGCAAGTAAAGCTTCTTCTGATCATTTAGTTTATTCTTATGTTAGAACTTTTAAAATTCCAGCAATAATAACTAATTGTTCCAATAACTTTGGGCCCCGTCAACATCCTGAAAAATTAATACCAAAATTGATTTATAATATAATTAATAATCGAAAATTACCCATTTATGGAAAAGGCTTAAATTCAAGAGAGTGGATTTATGTTGAAGATCATTGTGAAGCTCTTCTTAAAGTTTTTTTAAATGGAAAAATAGGAGAATTTTATAATATCGGTTCAAACAAAAATTTAAATAATATTCAAATAACAAGTTCATTAATTAAAACTGCTAAAATACATATCGACTTAGGAAAAAATGTAAAAATAAAATACATTAAAGATAGACCTGGTCATGATTTAAGATATGCAATAAATAGTAATAAAATTAAAAAAAAACTTGGATGGAAATCTAAAACTAATTTTATGAAAGGCCTTAATAAAACTTTTTTATGGTACTATAACAATCAAAAATACTTTAGTAATTTAAATAAAAAAGATATCATTAAGAGATTGGGGAAATAATTGATAAAAAAAGGAATAATTTTAGCTGGTGGAAAAGGAACAAGAATGAGTCCTTTGACAAAAGCAGTAAATAAACAATTACTACCTATTTATGATAAGCCACTAATATTTTATCCTCTATCAATTTTAATGCTTGCAAAAATTAAAGATATTTTAATAATAGTTAATAAAGGACAACTTAATCAATATAAGAAAATTTTACCAGATGGCAAAAATCTAGGTATTAAGATTTCATTTATAGAACAGCCAACTCCAAAAGGTTTACCAGATGCTTTTATATTGGGGCAAAAATTCATTGGATCTGAAAATGTTGCTCTAATATTAGGTGATAATTTTTTTTATGGACAGAATTTAACAGAACAACTTTTAAATTATAGAAAATTAGATAAAGGAGCTAAAATAATATTACACAAAGTACTTAAGCCTGAACAGTATGGTGTTGCTAAGATAAATAAAAAAAATAAAGTAATAAAAATTATTGAAAAACCATCAAAATTTATATCTGATTTAGCGGTAACAGGTTTGTATTTTTTTGATAATAAAGTCATCAAATATTCGAAAAAATTAAAACCTTCTAAACGAGGTGAATTAGAAATAATTGATTTAATAAAACAATATCAAAAAAAAGGAAATTTATCTTCAGATTTGATCGGTAGAGGTGGTGCTTGGCTCGATACTGGGTCTATTGAAGATTTTTACAAAACAAGTGCATTTGTCTCTGCTATAGAGAAAAGGCAAGGTTTAAAAATTGCATGCTTAGAAGAAATAGCATACCTAAATAAATGGATTGGAAAAAAAGAAATTTTAAAACAAATTATTTTTTATGGTAATTGTGAATATTCAAACTATTTAAAAAAAATCATCAGATAAATTAAAATGAGAAAAGAAAAGATATATTACGGCAGAGCTGTCTATAATCATAAAGAAATTAAAGCAGTTCTAAAAGTATTAAAAAAAAATAGTCTTACTTTAATAGATGGCAAGCATGTAAAAAAATTAGAAAAAACTGTTGCTAAAATTTTTGGTAAAAAATATGGATTAATGGTTAATTCTGGATCATCTGCAAATTTATTAGCTTTGTCTTCTTTTAATTTTAAAAAAAATTCAGAGATAATTACTCCAAATCTAACCTTTTCTACAACAGTTGCTCCTATTTATCAGCTTGGTTTAATTCCTCATTTTGTAGGTGTGGTAAAAAATAAATTTCTTGCAGATCCAAATCAAATAGAAAAATGTATAAATAAAAAAACTGTCGCTATAATGATACCTAATCTTTTAGGAAATATTGCTGACTGGAAAAAAATAAATAAAATTGCAAAAAAATTTAATCTTAAAGTAATAGAAGATTCTGCAGATACAATTGGATATAAAGTTAATAATAAAAATACTGGAAATTTATCAGATATTGCTACCAATAGTTTCTATGCATCACATATAATCAACGGTGCAGGCACAGGTGGAATGGTATGTTTTAACGATTATAAATTATATGAAAAAGCAAAATTATTAAGGGGCTGGGGAAGATCATCAGCAACTTTTAATGAGTCAGAAGAAATATCAAAAAGATTCAATGTAAAAATATCTGGTATCGACTACGATGCAAAATATATTTTTTCTGATATGGGATATAATTTTTTACCTTCTGAAATATCAGCTGCCTTTGCTCTAGAACAAATTAAAAAATTAAAAAAAAATATAGAATTGAGAAACAAAAATTTTAAATATTTAGAAAGTTTTTTTAAAAAATTTAACAAACTTTTTCACTTGCCCGAGCAGTATTCTGGTGTAAAGACCCCTTGGCTAGCTTTTCCACTAGTAATAAAAAAAAATAATTTATTTAATAGAAAAAAAATGCAAATTTTCTTTGAAAAAAATAATATACAAACGAGAACAATTTTTACTGGAAATATTTTAAAACAACCTGCTATGAAGAATAGATATTATAAAAAACATAGTAATTGTGAAAATGTTGCTAATGATGTTATGAAAAATGGAATTTTGATTGGTTGTCATCAAGGTATGAGTAAAAAACAATTAGATTATATCTGTAACACTTTTCTAAAATTTATTAAATAATGCTAGCAAGAAATGGATGGAAATACTTAACTCAAATTGTAAAAACTTATCCACAGGCAATTTATTAATTTGAAATTAGTTTTTATACTAATAACTTACAGTTTAAATGAGAATTGAAGAAGAGCTAAAGCTTGATTATTCAGATGTACTTTTCAGACCTAAGAGAAGCACTTTATCAAGTCGTAAAGATGTAAATTTAAAAAGAACTTACAAATTCAAATATAGCAATAGTGAATGGTCAGGAATTCCAATCATGGCTGCAAATATGGATGGTGTTGGTGAATTAGGTGTTGCAGAAAAAATGTCTGAATTCGACATGATTACCTGTTTAACTAAACAACATGATATTAAAAAATTAAATCAATATAAAAAAATTAAATCAATTTACAAAAATATTTCTTTAAGTGTTGGTATTAAAAAAGATGACTTCAATTTACTTGATAAACTATTGAAAGAATTTAGTTTTATCAAATTTATTTGTATAGATGTTGCTAATGGATATTCTGAACGCTTCAGTAAGTTTATAAAGTCAGTTAGAGAAAAATATCCAACAAAAACAATTATAGCTGGAAATGTTGTTACTGCAGATATGACCCAAGAACTAATATTAAGTGGCGCCGATATAGTAAAAGTTGGTATCGGACCTGGAAGTGTTTGTACAACAAGAATTCAAACTGGTGTTGGCTATCCACAGTTAAGTGCAGTTATAGAATGTGCTGATGCAGCGCATGGTTTAGGAGCACACATTATTGCTGATGGTGGTTGTACGTGTCCAGGTGATGTTGCAAAAGGTTTTGGTGCTGGTGCTGATTTTGTAATGCTTGGAGGAATGCTTGCAGGACATGATGAGGGAAAAGGTAAAATTGTAAAAAGTAACGGAAGTAAATATATAGAGTTTTATGGATCAAGTTCGCTAACAGCTAATCAAAAACATTATGGTGGCTTGTCTGATTACAGAAGTAGTGAAGGTAGAATTGTCAGAGTTAAATACAGGGGAAAAATAAAAAATACTATTTCAAATATTCTTGGAGGAATTAGAAGTAGCTGCACATACGTTGGTGCACCTTCTCTTAAACAACTAAGCAAATGCACGACATTTGTCAGAGTATCTAACCAATTTAATGATACTTTTGTATAATAATTAAAATCCTAACTTAGTTTATCACAAATTGCATAACTGCAATTCTTAAATAACATTGTATTAAGAAAAAATTAAAATTAAAAAATAGAAAAAATTAAATGAAGAAACTAAAAACTTTAAAACCTAGATTTAAAGCACGAATAAGAAAAAATAAACAAATTTTAAAAAAAGAAATAAGAAATTTTTTTATTTGGATTAAAGGTGCTGAGTTAGTAAACTTAAAAGAATGTAACACAAGTGAAGACCCTGTTAGACCAGAGTTAAATAATGAATTCAGAACAAGTTATGGAAGAAAAATTTATGGTGTTAAATATAAAGGTGAAATTTATGCAGTTATGTGTTTCGCTTTTACAAATCAAATTCCTAAATCTGTAAAAGAATTAGATAAATTAAGTAAAGATGCATTCTTACAAAGTGCTTTGAGAGATCAAAAGGTTGGAAAAATTGCAGTTGCTTACACTGTATGGTCTAAAAAAAAAGGTGGTGGTAAACTAATTGTAAAACAAGTTTTCAAAATGATTAAAAAGTCAAACCATCTAAATAGATTAATAACTCTCTCTCCTTTAACTGAAATGGCTACTAAATTTCACTTCAGAAACGGAGCAAAATTATTGCATATCAATGAAACAACTCAAAACTTTGAATACAAATAAAAACTAATAGTTGGTAGCGGGAAGTGGGATCGAACCACTGACCTCGGGCTTATGAGTCCCGCGCTCTAACCAACTGAGCTACCCCGCCATTCAATTAGTGTTGATTTATACTACTTATTTTTTTAGATTCAATAAACATTTTCTAAGATAGCGTTATATAGTAATTATTAGATTCGTTAACTATGGACCCAAAAAAAATACATTTCGACTCAAATAATAAAAAAAGAAATCAAAATCTAGTTGAAGACTTAGAGGCGTGGAAATTTTTAATTTCCCTAGAAGATAACGATAAAGATTTTTTTATATCTCTCAGTAAGTCAAATAACTATAAGATAAAATATATTAATGAAAAGAAAGTTAACAAAAATATAAAAAATCCACCTTCTCCCAAAACATCTAAACAATTTTTCCAAGATCGAATATCTACACTTGGTGAAAAAATATGGGATATGAGATCAGAAGAATATAATTTGAAAATTAGAGAAAATCTAAAATTACATCATTTAAAAAATTTTGCTAATTTACTAATTAATTGTCCAAGAGAAATACAACTTGAGTTTTGTCGTCAACCAACCAGACAGAGTATGCATCAAAAAAATCAATTAATGATGTTGGAAGAACAATTAAATAGTGAATATTGGGATGTCAAACATCCAAAAGAGGGAGAAATTGTTATTGATGGCGAAGATATAGTTGACATAAAAAAACTTAAAAAAAAATTTTCACCGAATGCAAGGAGTGTTGATGTTGTTATAAAAACAAAAAAACCGCTAGAAAAGATAATTTTTTATGGTTTTATGAAATTTTCTAAAGAACAAGGAACTGCTACAACTAAACATCAACTAGATGAAGCAAAAAGATGGCTCGAACAAGCACAAAAATATTCTCAAGCAAATGATGATAATATTAATTTTTTTTGTATATCAGATGGAAAAGAAGGTGAAAGAAATATCCCAATACTAGAAAAACATGTAAGATATCATTCAGACAGAATCAGTGTTGGAAATACTGATAAAATAATTAATATTTTAGAAAATTATGAAAAAAAATTACAGAATAATTAAAGAGGATTGTATTAAGTGGATGAATTCGGAAAATCCTAAATCTATAGATTGTATTGTCACTTCTCCACCTTATAATTTAAATGTTAAATATGGGAATTACGATGACTCTGCTCCAAGAAAAGTTTACTTGGTTTGGTTAGCCGAAGTTGCAAAATCAATCAAAAAAGTTCTAAAAGACAAAGGTCAATTATTTTTAAATATGGGTTATTCAAATTCTGATCCATTTGTAGCAATGGATGTTGCTCAAGTTTTTAGAAAGTACTTTGTGTTACAAAATCAATTTACTTGGGTAAAGCACATTGTGGTGAATAATTTTGGTCATGGTCAATACAAACCAATTACTTCAAAAAGATACACAAGCGCTACTACAGAAAGTGTTTTTCACTTTACAAAAAAGGGTGATGTTGCAGTAGATAGATTGGCCATTGGTCAAAGAAATCAAACTCATCCAATTTATCCTGAACTTTATAGTGAAAATAGACACAGAGCAGTAACTAGACGGAAAATTGCAAAAAGAATGAAATTTAAAAATTATAAAGATGTTTTAGCTAATGCAACAAAAGCTCAAAAAGAAGAATTTGAAAAAAGAGTTAAACAACTTTTAAAGGAAATACCATATGAACCACAGAAAAAAAAATGCATTGGTAATGCTTGGTTTATTCCTTATACGCCTACAAGTAAACTTTCAAAACAAGTAGGTGTTGAAGATGGTCACAATTTTAGAAAAAATAGTAGAGCTGATCATCCGGCAACGTTTCCAGAAAAATTATCAGAACAATGTATTAAATTAAGTGGTATTAAAAAAGGCAGTATTGTTTATGATCCTTTTGTAGGCACGGGCACAACTTTAGTTTCTGCAGTAAAACTTGGGATGATTGGTATAGGTACAGAAATTAATAATAATTACATTCAATTTTCGAAAAAAAGAATTCGAAAATTAACTTAATAATATAAATCTTAAAGGTAAAAAATTTAATATGAAAAAAATAGTAAAGTTAATTTGTATATTATTTTTATTATTTTTTTCATTTATTTTGATTGAAATGATTTCTGTTTCAACAAAATATGTAAATAGATCAACAATTAGTTTTGATATTAATAACATACGTAATCCGCAAATTAAAAAAATAACAAGAAAAGCTGATAATTTTTATGCTTTTTTGCTAATTAAACTTAGTAAAAAACATAAAGAACATTTAAACCAAGAAGATAATGAATTTGAAAAACTACCTGAATTTAAAACTATATTAGCTAAAGAAGATAATTTTACAATTAGTGATTTTAATGAAAAAAATAATTTTAATGAATGGAAAAGAAGTCATGGAAATCATTCTTCAAATAGATTTTCTAACTTATCAAAAATTAACTTGTCCAATGTAAAAAACCTAGATTTAGCTTGGAAGTATAAATTTGACGAAATAAATAGGGATATACAGGCTAACCCAGTTATTGCTGAAGGTAAAATATTTTTACCTACTACAGGAAACAAAATTATTTCTATTAATGCTGTTAACGGAAAAAAAATTTGGGAATATAAAGTTGATGCTACGCCTGCAAGAAGGGGTTTAGTTTTTTGGTCTAAAGGGGATAAATCAAGAATTTATTTTTGTGCTGAAAAAAAATTAATAAGTTTAAATGCTAAAAATGGACAACCAGTCAAAAGTTTTGGAAAAAATGGAATAATAAAGCTTAAAAATCGATGTAAAGTTTCTCCTGTAATCATTAAAAACACTCTTGCGATTGCAACAGTTGAGCCTGCTTTAGAAGTTTACGACTTAAATGCTGGAAAACTTTCTTGGAAATATTATCTAAAAAAAAGATCTGAAAAAAAAAGATATGGTGGAAAAAGATTTGATTATTCAGGAGGTAATCCTTGGGGAGGTATGTCTGCAGATATTAATAGAGGAGTTGTATTTATATCAACAGGAAATGCTGGCTTTTATTTTAACGGTGTTAATCGACCAGGTAATAACGAATATTCAAACTCTATAATAGCCATAGATATATTTAAAAAAAAAAAATTATGGAACTTCCAAGAAGTAAAACATGATATTTGGAACTTTGATATTCCGGCACCTCCTGTACTTACTTCTATTAATAAAAATGGTACCAAGATAGACGTTGTTGTTGCTGTTACTAAAATTGGTAATACAATAATTTTGGATCGTTTAACGGGTCAGCCAATTTTTGATTTCCGTGAAAAAAAAGCTCCAAGATCAAAAATACCTGGAGAAAAAACTGCTTATTATCAACCATATCTTAATTTACCTGAACCTTTTTCAAAACAAATTTTTTCAAAAGATGAAATATCCAATATTTCAATTGAAAGTAAAAATTATATAGAAAATAAAATTAAAAATTCTAATTATGGTTTTTTTCAGCCTCATGAAGTTGGAAAAAATAACATTTTTTTTGGTTTTCATGGAGGAGCAGAGTGGATGGGTGCCTCTGTAAATAATGATAACGGCATGATGTATATAACTTCACACAATATACCCTTTATAGGAAAAATTCACGAAAACGAAAGTAAATTTAATTATTACAAATTTTATAGTAGTTTTGAAAGATTGTTTGATAAAAATGGATATCCAGGATCAAAACCACCTTGGGGCAATTTAACAGCCATTAATTTAAATTCTGGTAAGATAAAATGGCAAGTACCATTTGGTGAGTATGAAGAATTAACAAAAATGGGAATACCTTTAACAGGAACAGAAAATTATGGAGGTGCAACAGGCACTGCTGGTAATATTATATTTGCAACAGGTACCCTAGATAAAAAAATAAGAGCATTTAACTCAAACAATGGAAAAGAAGTATGGTCTTACAAATTAAAATATGTTGGATCAGGACCACCTTCAGTTTACTCTGTTAATGACGAACAGTATGTTATAGTGGCTTCTACTGGTAGTTATAGCTTATCAAGTGCTTATTCTGTAAATTTTGGCAACTTGTTGTACTGCTTTAAACTAAAAAAATATGAATAACTTTAAATTATTTTGCATCACAAATATTCAAGCCAAAGAATTAGAAGATTTACCTTTGGATTTGGTAGGTGTTGGAAAAAATAAATTTAACAGTAATTATATTACTTGTGAATTAGGACAAAATATAAATAAAAAAGAAAAATATTATTCAGAATTGACATTTCATTATTGGTTTTGGAAAAATAAATTAAATGATTTTTCAGATGACATATGGATAGGTTTTTGTCAAAGAAGAAGATTCTGGGTTAAACATGATAATATTGACAAAAACTATAATCTAAAAAATGTAATTTTAGATAAACCACCAATAGAATGGAAGGATTATAATTCTGTAATAACTAAACCTATAGACTTAAAAACTACAAAAATTTCAAAAATAATCAAAAGAGGATGGAAAAACTTATTAAAAAATCCAAATATTTTATTTAACAAAAACCTTCATACAATAAAGCTTCACTTTGATATGCATCATGGTCACGGTGTTCTTGATAAAGCGATAGACGTAATGGGCGAAAAAGATAGGGAAGATTTTAGACATTATGTTTCAACTAAAACAGTTTTTAATCCACACATAATGTTTTTTTCAAAAAAAAATATTATAGATCAGTGGTTTAATGATTTATTTACTTGGTTATTTGAGTGTGAAAAAATTTTTGGATTTGATGAACTAAAAGGTTATGATCAAACTAGGCTTTACGCATACCTGGCTGAAAGGTATCTTTCTTTTTGGTTTAAAAAACATACCAAAACTAATGAGTGGCCATGGATATTTAAGGATATAAATTAATTTTTTATGAAGAATGTTAATTTTAAATTTTCAACAGAAGTACAACCTAGCGATATCTCTAATATTATTAATAAAAATTACGGTAATGTAATCACTGAATTTTTAGAATTACAAAGAGGATGGTTATCCAGAGCTTATTCTGTTTTTAAAGACTTAGATAAATATTTAATTTTAATAAGCTTAGTTGATAAAACATTTAATTCATATTCAGAATATTTAGTTAAATACAACTATGATGAATTCTTTTCAGTCAATCAATATGAGCTTAAAAAATTTAATATAGTACATGTTGCAAAAGAATTATCAATTTCTAAAGAAACGGCTAGAAGAAAAATTTTAGAAATGGAAAAAAAAGGTTTAATTATTAAAAATAAAAAAGCAGTATTCTTGCAAAGGCAAGGCTACAATATGCAAAAACCTGGTGAATCTATTACGCAAATTTCAAAATTTATGTCAGTTTTATCAAAGTTACTTAAAAAAAATAAAATTGTTTATAACGAATTGTCAACAAATGAATTTGAAATCTTAATAAAAAAAAACTTTACACAATGCTGGGCTTATTTTTTATCTTTTCAAATTGAATATTTAACAGGATTTAAGAAAGAATTTTTTGGTGATTATGAAACTGTATCTATATGGGCAATGATTGTTTATAATCAAAATTTATATTTTAATAAAAAAGAAAATAAAAGTGGCAATCCAACTATTAAAGAAAAATACTTTAAAATGTTAATTTTATTAGAAGATTCTTTGGGATTAAATGCAATGACCATTTCAGATCTAACTGGTATCCCTAGACCTACTGTTTTAAGAAAACTTAATAAACTAATTAGAACAAAATGGATATCTAAAGATAATGATGGTTTATACAAAGCTTCACCAAGTGAAAAAAATTATAAAGATTTAAATGAAATGAGACTAAGAAATATAGACAAAATTTCCTATACAGTGTCTAAATTTTACAATACAGCTAGACTTTATAATAATTAAATTAATTATAGGTTATAGAGACGCAATTACGCCTGTGATCACAATTACAGATGCAATTAAACTTAGAAAGATTATATTTTCTTTTTTTTCTTTTTTTTTCTCTTCTCTTACTCTGTCCATTAAAATATTAATATCAACTTTTTGTGTATCTGAACTTTTTGATTTATCGCTAACATATCCAATCGCTTGGTTTTGTGTTAAATCTGTAGACATCTGTTCTGTAGACATATCTAATTCCCTATTTCTTATTTAAGCATGCATAACGAATCAGTGCAAGTTCTGACTTGTTCAATTTGAGGTTGGAACTTATATTAATAGCTCATATTGGGTACTCGCGCTCAAATTGTTTTAAAATTCTTTTGATTTAAAGGTTTTTTTTGTAATTCTGCAATATATTTAATTTTAGCAACCTCAATATACAATTTTTTATTTTTTATATCTTCATTTGATAAATCAACTGAAACATAGCCGAAAACCAAATTTTTCTTAAAATTAAATGAGTAATTTCCAGATGTTGTTCTTCCAATTATTTTGTCTTCTAAATAAATAGGCTCATCATGCAACATTAAAGGCTCACCAAGTTTAGAATTTTGTAATGTAAGTATTATTAATTTTTTTGATAAGGTTTTATCTTTAATTTTTAATAATGCTTTCTTGCCAACAAAATCAATATTTTTTTTATAACTTATAGTAAATTGAAGACCAGCTTGATATTGATTTTCTTCTGGTGATATATCATGACCCCAGTGTAAATATCCACTTTCCATTCTCATTGTGTCCATGGCAAGCATTCCACAATTAGAAATATTAAATTCTTTTCCAATATCAATTATTAAATTATAAATTTCTTTAGAATCCTTCATATCCATATAAAGTTCCCATCCTAATTCGCCCACATAAGATAATCTTTGAGCCCAGATTTCTTTATCATTTATTGTAATTTTTTTTGCAGTACCAAATTTAAAATTTTCATTAGATAAATCGTTTTTAGATATCTTTGACATTAAATTTCTGCTTTTTGGCCCAAACACTCCTAGACAAGCTATTTCATCTGTTACATCTTTAAATTCCACTTCTTTTGATAAATATTTTGAAACATGAAATTTATCACGTTCTCTATTAGCAGCTGCAGTAATTATCCTAAAATAATCTTTATCCATACAAACAACTGTTAAATCTGTTTCTATTCCAGCATCTTCATTTAGCATTTGTGTATAAGTTGTTTTTCCTATTTCGTTTTTAATATTTGCAGTACAAATTTTTTGTAATTCACTATGAGTTTTTTCTCCTTTTAAGTCGTATTTTGAAAATGCAGTAAGATCGAATAAACCAACGTTCTCTCTTGCGTTTTTTGTTTCAAATTCTACTGATGGATACCAATTTTGATAATTATAACTATATTTAAACTCTGGTTTTTCATTTTTTAATGCAAACCACATTGGTCTTTCATAACCTGAAGAAACTCCAAAACAAGCACCAGCTTTTTTTAAATCCTCATGATAAGGAAATAATTTTTGATTTCTTGATGTTTTGTGCTGTTTATATGGCCAGTGCATTCCATATAGATCTCCTAATGTTTCTGTAATTCTTTCTTTTATAAAATCTACTTTTGAATGAAAATTTTGAAATCTTTTAATATCATAAATAAATAAATCTTCATTAATATGACCATTCATCATCCATTCGGCTGTTACTTTTCCAACCCCTCCTCCACTTCCAATTCCAATACTATTTAAACCACAGCATGCAAATAAATTTTTTAAGCCAGGAACTTCACCTAAGAGTGTATTTGTATCTGGGGTAAATGACTCAGGACCTGCAAAAAATTTTCTAATTCCAACTTTTTCTAAAATTGGAACTCTTTTTAAAGCAGCTTCTAAATAAGGTTCAAAATGTTCAAAATTTTCTGGAAATTCTCCAAATGAAAAATCATTAGGAACTCTATTAGTTTTATTAAACGCTGGAATTGATTTACCTTCAAATATTCCAATTAACATTTTTCCAGCATCTTCTTTTAAATATAAACTGTCATCAAAGTCTCTTAAAACTGGAATGTCTTTTGGTAGTTCATCAATTCCCTCTGTTATAACGTAAAAATGTTCAGCTGGGTATAATGGAATACTTAACCCCATATCTTCTCCTATTTGTCTTGACCACATTCCTGTTGCAAGAACTATATATTCGCATTCAATAGTTTTGCCATTTACTATTACTCCTGCAACCCTTCCATCTTTTTTAATTATTTTTTCAACTGGAGATTTCTCAAAAATCTGAGCTCCTTCTTTTTTTGCTGCTTTTGCTAGCAAATTTGTAACACCTATAGGATCCGCTTGACCGTCTCCTGGCATAAAAATGCCACCCAAAATGTTTTGATCATTAATTATAGGATATATTTTTTTTATCTGTTCAATGTTTAAAACTTCCACATTTACATCAAATAACTGTGCTGTTGTTGCTTGTCTTTTAAGTTCTTCCCATCTTCCTTTAGTTGTTGCAATAGATAATGCACCGTTTAATTTTAAACCACTTGAAAAATCTAACTCTTTTTCTAACTTTTTATATAATTCTAAAGAATACTTTCTAATCTTGGTTATTGCTGCTGAAGGTCCTAATTGACTAACAAGGCCTGCTGCATGCCAAGTTGTACCTGAGGTCAGTTGATCTCTTTCTAATAATAATGTGTCTTTCCATCCAAATTTTGCTAAATGGTATGCTGTTGAACACCCCGCTACACCACCTCCTATGACAATAACTTTGCAACTCTTAGGTAATTCTTTTTTCATTTAGATCTCACTTTTAGCAATTATTTTCTCAAAAAGTAATCTGGTAAATATACCTATGTTTAAAAAAGGTTGTGGTGGTAACCAGTTTGGTTGTTTTTTACTTTGAATTATTGAAATTTCTTCCGAATTTTCATGTTCTGCCATTAATGCAATTTGTTCACCAAATAATGTACCAACCCCGATTCCTGAACCATTATAACAACCAGCAACAAAAATATTTGTATCAATTTTTTCAAATATTTGAGAACTGTTTCCGCTTCTACAAACAATTCCTGACCAGCTTGAATTAATAATATTTTTTTCTAATGTTGGAAATCTTTTTTCAATCCCAATCTTATGAAAATAAATTCTTTTATTTAAATCTTTTTTAGACATGCTATTAGGGTTTCTTAACTCTGCAGTATTTCTAATTAAAATTCTTCTATCTTTTGTCATTCTAACAGTTGCTCCCATTGGTCTAATTGGTAATACTCCCCACTCTTTTGGTTCACCTATAGATTTAAACTCTTTTTCATTTAGAGGTCTTGTCATACTAGCAGTAAGTGTAATAGGAAAATTATATCTTTTTTTAATACCTAAATTACTTAAAAAACCATTGGTACAAAAAATAATTTTTTTAGTTTTAATATTATTTTTTTCAAATGAACATTCTATATTTTCATTTGATTTTTTCCATTTTAACAAAGTAGTATTTTCAAATAATCTCACATTTTCTGGTAAAGCATTTACCATAGCTTTAATTAACTTACCTGGATTTAATAATATTCCTCCATTAGTAAAAACACCTACCTTATAAAAATTTGTACCTAATTTTTTTTTAAGATCGCTTTGGTAAAGAATTGTATTTTTAAAGTTCAATTTTTTTAATAAATCACTAAAATTTTTTGCCTTAACTTCATCCTCTAATCTAGATGAAGCAAAATATTTACCGCATTCATTCCAATCGCAGTCTACTTGGTACTCTTTATTAAATTTTTTAATAGCTTTAATGCCTAACTCATATATTTGAGCTTTTTTTTTGTAATTAGAAATATCTTTATCCGAGGTAAACCCATCATTTAATGTTGTATCAACTAAATAGCCAGAGTTTCTACTGCTAGCACCTTCTCCTGCTAACTGTGCATCTATTAAAACAATTTTTTTATTTTTAGCAATTTGTCCTAATTTTCTTGCAGCTGATAATCCAGTAAAGCCAGCACCAACTATTAAATAATCACAACTTAAATCTGTATTAAGTTTTTTAATATTTAATCTTTGATTTTTATAATCAATCCATCCACAGGAGTTATCATTAAAAATTTTCATAAATTTTTATGATAATTTTAAATATATTAAATCATTTGTAATCCAACACCTGTTTTTGGGTAAGTGTAAAGATTATAATTTGCAGTTAATTCATCGCCAGGTTTGACATCTTTTATTGTTACCATGAACATAAATTTTGCATCAATTTTTTCATGTAGGTTATAATACATGTTTTCTCTATCAGTTTTTCCATCTTTTATTTTTTTACCAGTCATACTTGGATCTACTATATCTCCAAATTTTAATCTTGGCAGAAAATCTGAAACCATTCTTATTACTGTTGGATTATTAGAGTGGTTATAAAAGCCACCTAAGGGAGTTCTTATATATTTATTCTCAAATTGTTCATCTCTAATATGTGTTACTCCAATAAATGAATTTATTTTTATATCAATATTAGTAAATAAACCTAAACCTTCGATTGGAGAATTTTTAATAGTTAGTCCGTCAGGTAAAGGTCTGTACATTTAATTTACTGCCTCTTTTGCTGAAATATATTTATGTCCAAAAATATCTGCGACAGCTTTATATGTAACGTTTCCTTTACAAACATTTAAACCTGCTAAAAAATTTGGATCATCATTTAAAGATTTTTTATAACCATCTTTTGCCAATTTTATTAAAAAAGGAAGTGTTGCTTGATTTAAAGCGAAAGTTGATGTTCTTGGAACTCCACCTGGCATATTCGCTACACAATAATGAACTACATCATCAACTATATAAGTGGGGTTTGCATGAGTAGTTGGTTTACTAGTTTCAACACAACCTCCCTGGTCAATTGCAACATCAACAATTACAGAACCTCTTTTCATATTTTTTAACATATTTTTTGTTACAAGTTTTGGCGCTTCAGCACCTGGAATTAAAACACCTCCAACTAACAAATCACACTCGGAAATTAATTTGTTTAAATCAGTTTTTTCACTTAGTTCTGGTACAATTTTATCTCCAAATATTTCTGTTAATTGTTTTAGCCTTTTTTCTGACTTGTCTACTATATGAACTTTTGCTCTCATACCGGTTGCAATTGTTGCAGCATTTTCCCCAACAACTCCGCCTCCAAGTATTAAGACATTAGCAGGTTCACCGCCTGGGGCGCCACCTAATAATACTCCTCTTCCTTTTTGGTTTTTTTCCAAACAATGTGCTCCTGCTTGAACAGACATTCTCCCAGCTACAGCGCTCATTGGTGCAAGCAATGGTAATCTTCCGTTATTATCTGTTACAGTTTCATAGGCAATACAAACTCCTTTAGATTTTATTAAACCTTCGGTTAATTCTTTTGCTGCTGCTAGGTGTAGGTATGTAAAAATAATTTGATTTTCCCTTATCATTTTAACTTCGCTTGATAAAGGTTCCTTAACTTTTACAATTATTTCAGCATCATTAAAAATATCACCTGCTTTATCTACAATTTTTGCACCAGCATTTTTATATTGATCATTTTCAAAGCCAGCTTCATATCCAGCATTATTTTCAATTAATACTTCATGATCGTTGGAAACTAATTTTTTAACACTTTCAGGAGTTAAGCCAATGCGATTTTCTTGAGGTTTTATTTCTTTAGGAACACCAATTTTCATAAAAAAATTTAATTTTTTTTGCTTTTTGTATAATTTGTTATTCCTGTTCTAAGTTTTTCAATTATTTCATCGATATGTTTTTTTTCAGAAATGAACATTGGTGCGATAATTAGGCAATCGCCAGTCGCTTTAAAATTTACTCCTACTTCATAACAATGTTTAAAACATGTAAAACCTGCTTTTCCTGGTTTTTGATCCATCTTTATATCTACTCCAGCCATCATTCCATAACCTCTTATATTATCAACGGCTTCTAGATCTTTAAGTGAAAATATAGCTTCTTGAAAATAAGGTGCCATTTCTTTTGATCTATTAAAAATGTCTTCTTTTTCAAAAATATCTTGAACAGCTAATGCAGCAGCAACAGAAATAGGAATTCCTGAATAAGTATAGCCATGGAAAAGTTCTATTGTTCCTTTAGGCGAACCATCTACTATAGCATCATAAATTTCTTCTTTACAAGCAACAACACCCATTGGCACAATTCCATTTGTTGTAGCTTTAGCCATTGTCATTAAATCTGGAGTGACGCCAAATTCTTGAGCTCCAAAAGCAGAACCCATTCTTCCCCAACCAGTAATTACTTCATCAAAAATCAAAAGTATTCCGTGCTTATCACAAATTTCTCTAAGTCTTTGTAGATAACCTTTTGGAGGAACGAGTGTTCCTGTTGAACCAGCTACAGGTTCAACAATACAAGCTGCAATATTTTCTCCTCCGAAATTTGCACAAATTCTCTCTAAATCATTAGCGAGTTCAGCTCCAGTTTCTGGTTGACCTGAAACAAATTTATGCTCAGGTAAATGAGTGTGTCTCATATGAACAACACCTGGCATTAAAACGCTTGCAAAAGTTTTAACGTTATTGATCATTCCTCCTACCGAAGTCGCACCTATATTCATTCCATGATATGCTCTTTCTCTTCCTACAAATCTAAATCTACTTCCTTCTCCTCTTGCCTTATGATACGCGATTGCAATTTTAATTGCTGTTTCAACAGCTGTAGATCCACATATAGTATAAAAAATTTTATTTAAATTTCCTGGAGTGTGTTTAGATATTCTTGTTGCAAGGTCAAAAGAACCTCCAAAACCTTGTTGGAAGGGTTGGCAATAGTCTAAAGTTTCTAATTGTTTAGTAATAGCATTAATAATTTCTTTTCTTCCATGGCCTAAAGGATTGCAAAACAAACCTGAACTTGCATCAATTAAGTTTTGTCCTTCATGGTTTTTCATATAAACGCCTTTAGCTTCAGTAATAAGTCTTGGGTTTTCTTTAAAATCTTTATTTGCAGTAAATGGCATCCAATGCTCATTAAGAGAGTTGGGCATTTTGAATTTGTTATCTGAACTCATAAATTTTTTGGTCAATTTTATTGTTTTTAGACTAATTAATTATTTTAAACTAGATAAATTTGAGCACACACTTTTCAAATTTAAATACAACTTTTGATTGATTTGTCAACTGCTCCGGCCTATTTTAAACTAAATGACCATTTACATTGCTTTCAATATGAACTTTAATGCTGCAATTATTAATTAATAATACAAAGGGGAAATAATGAAAAAAATAATTAGTTTTCTTCTAGGATCAATAGTTGCTTTAGGCTTGACTATTTCAGTAGCTAGCGCGGCTGCTAACCAAGTTAGAGTAGCTTTCTTCTTAGAATGGCCAACACCTAACCAAGAAGACAAGGTTAAAGGTATGTACGAAAAAGCATTAGGAGTACCAGTTAAATGGACAAACTTTACTAATGGTGGAGCAATGACTGATGCTATGTTAGCAGGAGATATTGATATTTCTTACTCACAAGGATTAGTACCATTTATTAATGCTGTAAAATCTAAAGCACCAATCAAACTTGTAGATATTGCTATGGAGTACGGTATGGGAGGAACAACTTGTGTTACTTCTAACGCTTCAGGAATCACAAAAGCTAACGCTTCTGAATTAGAAGGTAAAAAAGTTGCTGTTCCACTAGGGACAATGGCTGAGTACGTTTTTGATGAAAGTATGAAAGTTGTTGGAGCTGACAGAAATAAAATGGATGTAATTCAAATGGACCCTGAAGAAGGTGCTGCTGCTTTAGTAAGTGGTGATGTTGTAATGGCATGTTTATTTGGTGGTAATTCTATCAAAGCTGCAACTGCAGTTGGATCTAGATTACTTACAGTCGGGGAAGCTAGAGATGCAGGCATCTTAGGTATAGATATTACTTCAGTAACTACAAAGTTTATGAAGGAAAATCCAGGAATGTTAAGAACTTTCATCGAAGTAACTCATGAAGCAAACGCTAGATATGCAGCAGGTAAATCTGACTTAAATGTTATAGCTAAAGATGCTGAAATGAAGTTAGCAGATATGAAAGAAACTATTGGTGGATTTAAATTTCTAACTCCAGCAGAAACTAAAAAATCTATGGAGAGTGGTAATCTTAAGGGATTCTTAGATGGAATGGGAACACCAAAAGGAAATGTAGATACTAGTTTCTTACCTCTATAATTAAATAGAGAAAGAAAAATTTAATAGGCGCCAATTTTTTAAATTGGTGCCTATTTTTTTTATTAGAATTTTAATATAAAGTCATCTCATGAGTGATTTAGTTTCTCAAAATTTAAATATGATTTTTAAATCTCCAAAAGGAGAGACTGTTCATGCATTAAAAGATTTAAATTTCACAATTAAAAAAGGTGAACTTTTAACAGTACTTGGTCCCTCAGGATGTGGAAAAACTACTTTATTAAATATTGCAGCTGGTTTTATCAGACCAACATCTGGAACTATAACTCTAGGTAATAACGAAATTAATGGACCAGGAGTTGATAGAGGTATGGTTTTTCAACAAGGGGCTCTATTTGAATGGTTAACCGTTTCTGAAAATGTAAATTTTGGGCTTAGGATGAAAAAAGAAAATTCTGAAACTACTGCAAAAAAAGTTGAAGAATGGTTAGATATAGTTGGGTTGAAAGGTTTTGGAAATACACCAACTTATCAATTATCTGGTGGTATGCAGCAAAGAGTAGCTCTTGCAAGATGTTTAATAAATGACCCTGACTTAATTCTTATGGATGAACCTCTAGGTGCGCTTGATGCATTAACAAGAGAGAAAATGCAGTCTCTAGTTTTAAAAATTTGGAAAGAGACAGGAAAAACAATTATTTTAATTACTCACTCAGTAGAAGAAGCTTTGTTACTTGGTGAAAGACTATATGTGATGGCACCAAGGCCCGGCAGAATACATAAGGAATATAATCTTCCTTTTGCAGAAATGGGTTTAAAAGAAGATTTAAGAGAAATTAAAAAGAACAAAGAATTTTCATCAAAAAGAGAGGAAATATTATCCATGATCTGGAACATGGAAGAAGAAATTATGGGGAAAGAGAACTAAATGCTTACCCAAATAATTACAATATTAATCCTTGTATCAATTGTTGGATGTATTCTTTACGGTAGAAGATTAATAAAAACTGAAAAAGTTGATGCAGTTTTTGGTAACCCAGAAAGAGCTAAGGGAGGAACACACTGGGTAATTGTGGGGAGTAGTGCACTCTTACTAATTTGGCTATATTACTCTTGGGATATTGCTAAAGGATTTTACCCTAAATCAGCTAATGAATTGTGCCAGGTTGCTAAAGTAAATGACTCTTTATTGGGATTAAAATATCAGTTTCCAATCGAAGAAAGAGAATTTAAAAGTACTTCAATAATAAAAATTGAAAATAAAAACCTTAATAAAATCACTGTCGAAATTCAAAATTCCCAAGATTTAAATATTCAACAAAAAACAACTTTAGTTGGATTTATCAATAAAACTACTCAATTAATTCCTTTGCTAACAAATGATAATTTAATGGAAATGGATACAAAGACTAAAATTAAAGAAATGACTGACGAGTTAAGATTATTAAGCTCAAATTTTAAAAAGAAAGATTATCCATTTGAAACCCAAGCAGAAAAAAATGAAAGGCAAAAAGCTATATCAGAACAAGGTAAATGGGGTATTATTAAAGTGCAAGCAGGAACTGGATCCATAGAAAATACATTAGAAGTACCATTGGTACCTGCTACTGACAAAGGTTTAAAATTTCATGCAGCCGCTGAAGAACTTCAAGTAATTAATGATAAATTTTTTAAGTTAAGAAATCATAATTCACAATTCAAAAATTCAATTAAAGAAATAAAAGAAGAAATAAAAACATACAGAAAAAACTTAGATGATACAGAAGAAATAGCATCAGCTTATGCAAAAGATATTGTTAAAATTGCAAGAAGAATTGAGTATGCTAGCATCTACCCACCAAATGCTCTTAATGATATGCAAAGTGCAATTATTGAATTTGATAATCTTCAAAAATCTGAGCAAGGTGGCCTGAGATTAGTTGATATACTTTTATTTCCTGCAGGAACTATAGTTGCAAGCGGTCCTAGTTGTTCTGAACAAGGTTCTGGAAGATGGTTGCCAAAACCATCTGATACATTAAATAAATTTATTTTAATGTCAAAACCTAGTGTTGGTTACAAAAATATCCCTCTACTTTGGATTGATATGATGGATGTAAGTAAAATAATTGGATTTATTTTACCTGATTGGATAGCTGACATTCTGCCTGGAGAATATCCTATACATACGAATGAAGGTGTTGTTAAACAAAATTTTAAGGGAAAAGTTCTTAAAGTTGTTACAGGAGATTTTAAATTATTTAAGATTCCAGTTCCGTATGGGCATATTTGGGATTCATTTTTAAGAGTATTTTTAGGACTAATTTTTGGAATTTTAATTGGAGTTCCATTGGGATTATTTATGGGTTTAAATAGATTTGCGAAAGGTTTCTTTGACCCTTTAATTGAACTTTATAGACCTGTACCCCCTCTAGCATGGGCTCCTTTAATTATTTCAGTTTTAGGAATTGATAATACTGGAAAAGTATTCTTGTTATTTATGGTATCATTATCAATAATGATTATCTCAGCAAGAGCTGGGGCGTCAGGTACTCAACTATCAAAAATCCATGCAGCTCATTCTTTGGGTGCTTCAAAGAAACAAATCTTAAGATATGTTATATTTCCTAATTCATTACCTGAAATATTAACTGGAATAAGAGTTGCTGTTGGAATGTGCTGGGGAACTCTTGTGGCAGCAGAATTTTTAGCGGGTACTACTGGAATAGGATTTGTAGAAAACGTTGCTAAAAAATATTTCCAATATGAAGTTATTTGGATTACCATATTCATTATGGGTATGTTGGGACTTTTATTCGACGTTACTTTAAGAAAAATAATCGACAAAACTATCCCATGGCGTGGAAAAGGTTAGTTATTTTTTACTTATTAAATAAAAATACTTGGAGAATTAATTGAATAATAAATCTAAAAAGCTACATTTAATTGTTAAAAATATTTTTAAAAAACATAAGTTAAGCTCTAATCATGCTAAAATTTGTGCTGACGCCTTAATTAATGCAGAATTAGTTGGTGCGCCATCACATGGCTTATCAAGACTTAAGATGTACTGTGATAGAATAAATAAAAAGGTAATTAATCCTAAACCTAAAATTAAAATTAAAAAAATCTCTAAATCAATTACACATATAGATGCAAACAATAGTATTGGATTCGTTGCTGCCGATATTGGAATGAAAAAGGCGATAAACAATGCAAAAAAAACAGGGATAGGTCTTGTTGGAATAAAAAATAGTGGACATTACGGTTTATCAGGTTATTACGCAGAACAAGCAGTAAAAAAAAATTTAATTGCAATATGTTTTACTAATGCGCCGCCTGCAATAGCTCCTCATGGCGCTAAAAAAAGTTTATTTGGGACAAATCCAATTTGCTTTGGAACACCCACAGCATCAAAAATTCCTTTTATATTAGATACATCTGTATCAGTTATTAATAGAGGTAAAATAAGAGTAGCTGCAAGAACTAACAAAAAAATTCCTGAAGGTGTTGCGTTAGATAAATTTGGTAAACCCACCACCGATGCTAAAAAAGCACTAGCTGGTGTTCAGTTACCAATAGCTGGTTTTAGAGGATCGGGTCTTGCTTGGATGGTTGATATTTTAAGTGGTGTTCTTACTGGAGGAAACCACAGTGGAAAAGTAAAAGATCCTTTCGATGATTTTTCTGGACCACAAAATATTGGGCATTTATTTATTGTAATAAAACCAAATCTTTTTATTGGAAATTATAATGAAAGAATTAAAGAAAATATTAAAAGAATTAAAAGATTGCCTAAATTAAAAGGTGTGAAAGAAATTTTATATCCTGGCCAAAACAAATATCGAAGATATAAAAAAAATCTAAATAAAAAAATTAATATTCCAACTAATATTACTAAGGATTTAAAAAAATTAAGTTTTTAATTAGGCGTGACATTCTGGACCTACTAATAAAATTTAAAATGACTATTTAGTTAGTACTGAAAGGATAAATATGAAAAAATTTGCATTAATATTTGCATTAATTATGTTTACAAGCTCAGCATACGCTGGTTCGTGCCCAATGTTATGGGGTAAAATAGATAGTAAATTAGCTGAAGTACAAAAACTAAGAGATGCTGGTAAAAAAGCACATGATGAAGGTGATCATGCAAAATCAGAAAAGCTACTGAATGAAGCTTTAGCTTTATTAAATAATTAATATAATCTTGAGGCGTCTTTAATTATGACGCCTCGTTAAGTTTTAAAAGAGATAAAAAATATCAAATGAAAAAATATTTAAAATATACAATATTTATAATTATTTATTTAGCTTTAGTTTTTATCCTAGCAGTTTTTTTTGTTAAAAACGGTATAAGTTTTTTTTAGATTTATATTATTTTCTTTTTTTTGGTTTCAAACCTAATATATCGCTGTGACGTAATCTGAGTATTACAATTGCAGAAGCTATAAGTACTATGGCTACAGCTTCATAAACTAATCCAGAAGGATCCATTTCTTTTCCCTGCAATATTATAAAACGGGCTAATGCTGTAATTGCTATCAACAAAGGTAAAGTAATACTTATTGACTGTTGATCCCAAAAAATTCTAACCATTGCTAACACTTCTAAGTACAGAAACATTAAAAGCAAATCTGCTAAAGTAACTGTTTGATTATCAAACATTGCTTTAATTTCAATTCCTACAGCAATTACTGTACATATAAGAATTACTGATAATAAAATAAATTGAAGTTGCTTTGTAAATTTTTCCATTTAGATGTTTTTTAATTTTTTATTAAAATCCTTAATATCTTTTATCAATAAATCTGGTTGTTCTAATGCAGCAAAATGTCCCCCCTTTGGCATTTCAGTCCAGTGTTGGATATTGTAAATTCTTTCTACATATGATCTTGGAGCCCATTCTAAGTATTCTTTTGGAAATAAAGCTACTGCAGTTGGTACTTTTAAAGGAAGATGTTCTTTAGGAAGTGATCTTCCACCCTCTTCTCTTCTTCCATAATAAATCCATGAAGCGGTGTTAAAAGTTTTGGTAACTAAATAAACCATTATGTTTGATAGTAAGATATCTTTAGAATAAACACTTTCAATATCTCCATTCTCAATATCAGACCAACCACGCATTTTTTCAATTATCCAAGCAGCAACACCAACTGGACTATCCATCATCGCATAACTTAATGTTTGAGGTTTGGTGGCTTGTTGGGTTCTATAACCATCTTCAATTCTTTGTTCTTTTTTAAATCTTTCTTGCCATTCTTTTTCTTCTTGAGTTTGTGGTCCATCTGGATGACGAGTAATTAAAATGTTAATATGTATTCCAGCTAACGATTCTGGAAAATCATATGCTAACCATGTACATATTGTTCCACCAAAATCACCTCCTTGGGCAATATATTTTTTATAACCAAGTACATTAGTCATTAAAGAATTAAATATTGCTGACATTTTTCTAGGACCTATTGGGTTAGTTGGTCTGCCAGAAAAACCAAATCCTGGCAAAGATGGTACAACTACATCAAAAGCATCTTCTTCTTTTCCTCCAAATTTCTCGGGATGAGCTAATTGATTAATAATGTGTAAAAACTCAACTATTGAACCTGGCCAACCATGACTTAATAATAATGGCTTGGGATTTTTTCCACTTCCTTTTTCATGAATAAAATGAATATCAATTCCATCTATATTAGTTTTAAAATTTTTAAATTTATTAATTTTTTCTTCAGTTTTTCTCCAATTAAATTTTTCAATCCAATACTTTGAAAATTCTTTCATATAATCTAAGTTTGTTCCATAATTCCATCCACCATCATCGGGCATTTCATGCCATGAATAATTTTTAACTTTGATATAAATTCTTTGAAGAGTTTCCTCTGAAATCTCTACTTGATAAGGTTTTATCATTTTCTATTTTAGAAAATTAATCTAAATTTTTTACTAAAAATACAAATATAATTGAAGTAACAAACATTATTAGAGCATAAGCTGCAGTCGGTACCATATAAACTATATTATCAAAAATTTGGGTAGAAACAAAAACTGCCAATGTTCCATTTTGTAGTCCGCACTCAAGAGATATACATTTTCTTTGTTCCATACCACTAGCAAATACTTTTGCTACATAAAAACCAACCGTCATCATAACTACATTTAGTATTAAGGCAACCAATCCCGCTCTAGTAATAAAAGAAACTATTTTATCCCATTCCTCAATCCAAATAGCTATAAAAACTAAAATAAATAATAATATTGATATTCTTTGAATGTTTTGCGTATTGTTTATTATAAAATTTGTTGCAAATTTTCTAATCAACATTCCTATCATTACTGGCAAAGTAACAACTAAAAACATCTTTAAAGATATACCTATCATAGAGATGTTGTTTGCAATGTATGAAACATTTAATAATTCTGCTGATTTAAAAACAATAAAAGGAACAGTAAATATACTTATCAAGCTAATAATTGCCGTAAGTGAAACTGATAAAGCTACATCTCCATTTGCAAATTTTGTAAGAACATTAGAAGTAACTCCTCCTGGTGCTGCTGCTATTATCATTACACCTAAGGCTAATTCCAATGGAGTGTTTAAAATTTTTATTAATAAAAAAGCAATTATTGGGAGAACTATAAGTTGACAAACAAACCCAATAAAAAAATCTTTAGGTTGTTTTAATACTCTGACAAAATCCTGCGTTGTTAGACCTAGACCTAAACCTAACATTATTAAAGCTAAAGCAATTGGGGCTATTTTTGTTACAATTTCCATTTTATAGTGTATTAATTTATATATACATTTTCAAAATTATAAATAAAAAAAATATAATGCTATCTGATAAAGAAATAGTTTGCCCAGATAATCTACTTAATGCCGCACATAAAAAAAAAGGTGTTACTGCAGGGATAGTAAATGCAGGGAAACCTCTTCCCATGATATCTGCTATGGATGCAGTTAATGAAAATTTAATTGTTCCAGTATTTATTGGAGACAAAAATGAAATTGAAAAATGTGCAAGCGATTTAAAATTCAATATTTCAGAATATGAAATCATTCATGAGCCAGTTGAAAATAACACTGCAAAGATTGCTGCAAAATTGGCATCGGAAAAAAAAATCAAAATAATAGTTAAAGGACACATTCATACTGACATTTTGATGAAAGAAGTTATAAAAAAAGAATATAATTTACTTAGCAAAACAAGGTTAAGTCATATTTGGCATATGACTTTAGATAAAGAAGATAGCCCACTAATAATAACTGATGGTGCGTTGAATGTTTCTCCAAATGTTAAAACAAAAATGCATATACTTAGAAATGTTGTTGATTTTTCAAATAGAATCGGAATAGCAAGACCAAAAGTTTCTGTACTATCAGCAACAGAAGAAGTTATTGATAGTGTTCAAAGTTCTATAGATGCAAAAGAAATTACTGAATTAGCTAAAAAAGAAAATATTAATGCTGATGTATTTGGTCCTCTTGCATTTGACAATAGTATTTCAAAAAAATCAGCGGCTATAAAAGGAATAAAAAATTCTGTAGCTGGACAAGCCGATATATTATTAGTTCCTAACGTAGAGTCTGGAAACGGCTTAGTAAAAATGATGATATATTTTATGGGTGCATGTGCCGCTGGAGTTGTTATTGGTGGAAGAGTTCCAGTTGTAATTACAAGTAGATCCGATGATGCCCCTGCAAGACTTGCTTCTATTGCTGCAGCAGTAGTTGCATTAGATTAATTTATGATTTAAAAAGTTTCAAAAAATTTATGGCAATTAAATACTTAAAAAAATCACCAAAAACTTCATCTACCGATGATTTAAAAACAAGAGAAATAGTTCAAAATCTTCTTAATGATTTAGAAAAATCAAGAGAAGATGGTTGTAAAGAACTTACAAAAAAATTTGATAAATATGATGGTGAAATTATTGTTTCAAAAGAAAAGATTGAGGAAATAAAAAAATCACTAGACCAAAAAACAAAAGACGATATTAAATTTTCTTATGACAGAGTAAGAAAGTTTGCAGAAGCTCAGTTAAAAAATTATGGACAGGATTTTGAAGTAGAACTTTCAAAAGGTTTATATGCAGGACAAAAGTTAATTCCTGTCAATACTGCAGGCTGTTATGTACCTGGTGGAAGATACGCTCACATAGCTTCTGCTGTAATGAGTGTAACAACAGCAAAAGTTGCTGGGGTTAAAAATATTATTGCATGTAGTCCTCCAAAAGAAGGTGTTGGTGCACATCCTGCTATTGTTTATACAGCTGATTTATGTGGAGCTAACGTTATATTAAATTTAGGCGGTGTTCCTGCGATTGCTGCAATGACTTATGGAATGTTTGGAAATTCACCAGCTGATATTTTAGTTGGTCCAGGAAACCAATTTGTTGCAGAAGCAAAAAGAATTTTGTTCGGTAAAGTTGGAATTGATTTATTTGCAGGACCTACTGAAATTGCCGTAATAGCAGATGAAACAGCAGATCCAGAGATAGTTGCTGTTGATTTAGTCGGTCAAGCAGAACATGGATATAATTCACCAGCTTGGTTGTTTACAACAAGTAAAAAAGTTGCCGACGAAGTAATAAAAAGAATGCCAGAATTAATTGCAGAGTTACCTGAAGTTCCAAGAATAAGTGCAGAAGCAGCTTGGAAAGATTACGGAGAAGTAATTCTTTGCGATACCGATGAAGAAATGGCAACAATAAGTGATGAATACGCACCAGAACATTTAGAAGTACAAACTAAAAATCTAAAATGGTTCCATGACAGATTAAAAAATTATGGATCATTATTTATTGGTGAAGAAACAACAGTTGCTTATGGTGATAAATGCTCAGGAACAAATCATATTCTTCCAACAAAAGGTGCTGGTAAATATACAGGGGGATTGTTTGTCGGTAAATTTATTAAAACATTAAGTTTTCAAAGAATGACCAAAGAGTCTACAAAAGAAGTTGGTGCTGCAGCAGCAAGAATTTCAAGATACGAAGGTATGGAGGCTCATGCAAGAACTGGTGATGCTAGACTTAGAAAATACGGATTTTCAAACTAAATCCATAATATCCATAAATACATAGCTAGATAAAACAGTCATAAATATAATAATAAAAAAATTTATAGCCTTCCAAGTATTTGAATTAATTAAATAATTTGAGAAAAATTTAGCTAAATAACCTAAAGAAAAAAAAAATAAAAAAGATGCAATAGAAGCACCTATTCCAAAAAAATATTTGTTAGTAATTAAAAAATTCTTTGAAAAATTTCCTAAAAAAAAGACTGTGTCTGAATAAACATGTGGATTTAAATAAGTAAATCCTAGAGTTTTAGCTATTATGTTCTTTAAATTTAAAACACTGTTTTCAAAGTTAATTTCTGAACTTTTATATAAAGATCTTACTTTATTATAAATAAAATAAATTAAAAAAATAAAAAGTAATATATTAAATATTAATTCAACATTTTTTGTGAAATAGATTTTAAAATATTCAAACAAGAATATTCCTAAAAAAATTAGGATTAAATCTGATATAGAACAAATTAAACACACTAAAAAAACATATTGTTTCTTTAGTCCCTGCTCTATAACAAAAACATTTTGTGCTCCAATTGCAAGGATTAAGCTGAAACCTGTTAAAAAACCAAGTATTAAAAATTCCATTTGTTTCTTTTATAATTTCTAATTAAAATAAAAAGTATATTTTATTAATTTTATGAAAAGAAGAATTATAGATAATCCATTAAATCTTGAATTTGAACCTTTCGACAATTATGGCAAAACAATCAAGGGCATGAGTTGGCATAAAATAAGCTATGAAAAAGAAAAAGGTCAAGGTAGTTATATTTTGAAAATGGAACCTGGCGCTAAGAGTATTCCACACAAACATGTTAGTTATGAAGAATTTTATATGCTTGATGGAGAATTGATAGATACTGATGGAAAAGTTTTTAAAAAAGGAGACTTTATAAGTTTCGAACCTGGATCAACACATTCTTCATTTACAGAAAAAGGTTGTTTAATTTTAGTTTTTATGAGATCAAGAAATAAAGCAATTTAATCAAATAAAACTTATGATTGGAATACTGGGTGGAATGGGAACACAAGCAGGTTTGGACTTTTGTAATAAGCTCGCAGTTATAAATAGAGGTAAAATAGATCAAAAATATCCACTTTTTATTCTTTATAATAAATCAAACATTCCAAAAAGGCCTGAAAATTTAAAAAAATATTACAATGTTTTAAAAAGTTTAATTGTAGGTTGTCGTTTACTACAAAAAAATAAATGTAAATTTATTGTGATGCCTTGCAATACAGCTCACTATTGGCGAGATGATTTGCAAAAAAAAATTAATATTCCAATATTAAGTATGCCTAAGGAAGTTTTTTTACATACAAAAAAAAGCTGTAAGAAAAATTCTAAAATAGGAATTCTTTCTACTGAGGCAACTTTAAAGACTGGTATTTATAGTAAATATTTTAACAAAGATTATAAATTAGTTAGTCCAACAAAATCATTACAAAAAAATTCTGTTAATAATGCTATAAAATATGTCAAGATGGGCAAAGTAAAGGAAGCTGAAAAAGTTTTAAGACCTGCTGTAAAATATTTACTTAAAATAAAATGTAAAAAAATTATTCTTGGTTGTACTGAATTACCAATAGCAATATTTGCTTATAAATCTTTTAAAAAAGTTAAAGAGTCTAAAGTTTTTATCGATCCAAATCTATTGTTGGCTCATATTTCAATGAAAAAATATAAACGTTAATAAAAAAACCAACAATCCTATTTCTAAGATTGTTGGTTAATTTTTTTAATCTAAATTTATTTAATTGGGTCTGGAACCTTACGCAAATAAGGCTTTATCGTTTCCCATCCATCAGGGTATAACTTTTTAGCCTCTTCATCTTTAACAGCAGGGACAATAATTACTTTTTCACCTGGTTTCCAATCAGCAGGTGTTGCAATTTTATGTTTTGCTGTACGTTGCATTGAATCAATTGTTCTTAATATTTCATGAAAGTTACGGCCAGTAGTCATTGGATAAGTTAAAAATAATCCAATTCTTTTGTCTGGTCTAACAATATAAACTGTTCTAACAGTTTGATTATCTACCGCAGTTCTACCCATAGATGTCGTTCCTGCATCACCTTCTAACATGTTGTAAAGTTTTGCAACTTCTAACTTTTCATCAGCAACAATTGGATAGTTTGGTTTTAATCCACAAACATCTTTAATGTCCTCAAGCCATTTAACATGATCAGAAACTGGATCCACACTTAAACCCATAACTTTGACATTTCTTTTCTCAAACTCGGGTTTCATTTTCGCCAACGCTCCAAGTTCAGTTGTACAAACTGGAGTAAAATCTTTTGGGTGTGAAAATAAAACACCCCAACTATCTCCCAACCACTCATGAAAAGACAATTTTCCTTCAGAAGTTTCGGCTGTAAAATCTGGAGCTAAACTATTAATTTTTAAAGTCATTTTTTTCCTCTCTCTTTATGTTTTTTAGAATTATTATAATCAAGATTGATTTGCTATGCAATTTTTTATAGTTTAAAAATTCTTTATGATATTTGAACAATTATTTGACACTAAATCTTCAACCTATACTTACATTATATCTAGTGGAAAAGGTAGAGAAGCATTAATTATTGATCCAGTAATTGAACACACAAATGAATACATAAAAATTTTAGAAAAATTAGAACTTAAACTAGTTAAAGTAATCGATACTCATATACATGCTGATCATGTAACAGGATTAAATGAGCTTAACAAAAGAACAAACTGTACAAGAATTATGGGGGAGAAATCTAAATCCGAAGTAATAGATCTAAAAATTAAAGATGAAGAAAAAATTAATATTGAAAACATTGAATTTAGAGCAATTTATACCCCAGGTCATACGGACTGCTCTTACAGTTATTTAATGAATGATAGAGTTTTTACAGGTGACACTCTTTTAATAAATGGAACTGGAAGAACAGATTTTCAAAATGGAAGTTCACATGATGCTTATGACTCTTTATTTAATAAATTACTAAAACTACCTGGAAAAACCTTAGTCTTTCCCGCTCATGATTATAATGGGAAAAAAAACTCAACTATTGAGAATGAAAAAAATAATAATCCACGTCTTCAAGTAAGTTCAAAAGAACAATATGCGGAAATTATGAATAATTTAAAATTAGCTAATCCTAAAATGATGGATGTTGCGGTACCAGCTAATGTAAAAGGCCTTACACTAGATCAGTTATAATTGCATAGTAGCTTTGTAATAAAACCATAACATTTTTTTGCTAATTTGATTTAAATACATCTAATTATTTTTAAAAAAAATGAAAAAATTCTTAACTTTGTCTCTGTTTCTTATTTTACTATTTTCATCTTCAAATGCTAAGATAAATGACTCGGACAAAGAAAAATTAGTCAAATGTCTAGGACTATATGCGGCTCATAGCTTTCTAACTCAAGATAAATTAAGTTTGGAAAACATCGAGCATTCGCTTGGAGGGAAAAAATTTCTAATTAAATACCTTCAGGAAAATGGAATGGATGAGGATGAAATTAATAAAAAAATGATAGAAATCACTGATAAGATATATGGACAACCTTTTGATGAAAAAGGTTCTAAAGACTGTGATACATATGTTTATAATTTAATACCTGGTTCAAAAGAAAAAATAGACGAACTAGGATCTAATCAATATTAACAAAAGCATAAAGAAGAAATGGCAGATTATCCAAAATAGTGTAAATTAATAAAAAAAAAGGAGAAAATATGGAAAAAGAAATGCTTGCAATAGCAAAATTTAAATCTGGTGAGGGAAAATTTGAAAAATTCATGGGATGGATGCAATCAGATGAAGGAATGGGAGTAAGAAAAACCATAGCTCATGTTGAAAAAACAGTTCCAGCAGTAGCACCAGATAAAAGTTATGTTATGTTTAAAGTCTCAGTTCATAATGAAGAAGAAATGAAAAAATTTGTTACTGGTCAAAATCCTGTTGCAAAACCTATTTATGATGAATGTATCGAAAGCGTTCAAATGTGGGAAATGAATAAAGTCAATCTATAAGGATTTTTAAGAATGACTGGTTACGCTATAACACAAATTGATATAACAAATTCTGAGAACTACAAAGAATATGTTTCAAAAGTTACAGAAATTGTTAAAAAATTTGGTGGAGAATATTTAGTAAGAGGAGGAGAACATCAATGTTTTGAAGGTGAATGGAAATATCCAAGAACAGTGGTTATTAAATTTCCTTCTTATGAAAAAGCTTTAGAGTGGTATAACTCTGAAGAGTACAAACCGGTAAGACAGATACGGTTGGATAATTCTGTCGGAAATTTTATAATAGTTAAAGGATTATAATATGATTGAAAAATTTAATGGAATTATTTACTTAATAATTTTTATAATTCACTTCGCAGCATTTGCTTTCTATGCATTTAGATGTTTATTCACAACTAAAGCTTTTGTTGATCAATATGGTATGGGAAATGGTGCAGCTATCATGACAAGATTTTTTGGGTCTATTTTTGTTGGCTCTGTGGTGATGGCAATATATGTTGGTTTTATAAGACCTAATGGATTAGAGAACACATGGGCATTCTTTAATTTAATATTTTTACAAAATGCAGCGGCTTTTGCATTTGCTATTTGGTCTCACCAAAAAGGTAACTTGGGTGTTAATAGCAAAACTTCAGTTGAAGGAATAATTGCACCTGGAGTTTTAACTTTTTTAAGTGCTGTACTTTGTTACGGATTGGCAGATAAAATTTATTCATAAATAATCAAAGGAGAAAAAAAATGTCTATAATAGAAAAAATGTCAAAAATAGTAAATGATGGTGACATTACAGCAGCAGATCAATTAATACATGATGATTATCAATTTTTAATGCATTCATCTGGAAAAAAACTAGGTAAGTCAGATGTGATTAAATGGCTTGGTATGAAAGACGTTCAAAAAGAAAAAGTAAGAGTACTTTTTGAAAATGATGAGGTTGGGTTTGAACATGCATTTGTAAGTTACAAAGATGGTAATAAAGAAGCGGTTATGACTTATTATAAATTTAAAGATGGTAAAGTTGCCTATCAAGAAACAGGAGCAACTAAGCTACCAAAATAATATATGTCTTCAATTGATTTTTATTTTTCTATTGGAAGTACGTACACATATCTATCTGTTACAAGAATTTTAGATGTCGAAAAGAAACATGGTGTAAAATTCAATTGGAAACCCTTTAGTGTAAGAGCAATAATGAAAGAAATGAATAATATTCCTTTCCCTAAAGATAAAAAAAATAAAGTCGATTATATGTGGAGAGATATTGAAAGACGTGCACAAGGATACGGTTTTTTTGCAAAAACTCCTGTCCCTTATCCTTTGAGTGAGTTTGATCTAGCTAACAAACTAGCTATTTTAGGTTTAAGAGAAGGTTGGGGTATTGATTACGTAAGATTAACTTACAAAAGATGGTTTCAAGAAGGAAAAGAACCAGCAACTGAACCTAATATTTCTGAAATATGTTCTGAACTGAAATTAGATAAAGACAAAGTAATTTCTGATGCAAATAATGATGAAATAGAAAAAAAATATTTAACAAATACTGATAGTGCTCGTAATAATAAGGTTTTTGGCAGTCCATCTTTCATAATTAATAATGAAATCTTTTGGGGAGATGACAGAATGGAAGATGCTATAAACTGGTCAAAAAAATAATGGGAAATTTAACAGCTTATATAATTTTAATAGTTGCTGTTGTATTAGGTACAGCAGCAAATGGATTTGCAAAAAGTGCCCAGGGATTCACTTTATTAATACCAAGTATTATAACTGCAATTAGCATTGTTGGCTGTATGTATGCTTTATCACTTGTTATGAAATCAATACCTGTTGGAGTTACCTATGCTTCTTTTGCAGGACTTTGCATTATAGCAACTAGCTTAGTTGGTCTTATAAAATTTAACCAGGTTCCAAACATTTATGTGATTATAGGACTTGGATTAATTGTCGCTGGCGTTTTAATGGTAAATTTACTAGGTAAAACTAATACCTAATTGTCGCGCAAAAATATAATTACATTGAAAAATACTGTTTAAATACTATTTTCACAACTTAGAATCATTCTAACTGTATGAACTCACTTTATAAAATAATTATCACCTACGAATTGGTTTTTTTATTGTTTTGGAATATTTTATACTTATCTAATTCTGATGTAGAAAATTGGTTTACAGAAAAATTTTTAACAGCGGTTTTTGTATTTTTATCAACTATGGCTTTGGGTGCCACATTGATGTACATAATATTTATTAGTTTAAAAATTTCAGGGATTTCAGAATATTTAAAAAGTATTAAAGATCCGAGAAAAAATTCAAATGAGTAAATATTTAATTTTTGGAGCAACAGGTTCTATAGGCACAAAACTTGCTGAAGAACTATATAAATCTAATAAAGAAATGCATCTTATTGGGAGAAATAAAGATGAACTTGAATTATTATCATCAAAAGTAAATTGTGATTATACAGTTTTAGATATTTTGAATGACAATATATCAGAATTTGTAAAAGATGAGTTTAAAGATATAGAAGTATCAGGCATAGCATATTGTGTTGGATCAATTGATTTAAAGCCATTAAAAATCTCAAAAAAAGAGGATTTTCAAAAATGTTTAAATTTAAATTTTTTTCCTGTTATTGAAATTATTAAATCTCTTCAGGACAATTTAAAAAAAAATAATGGTTCTGTTGTTCTTTTTTCAACAGTTGCTGTTCGAAAAGGTTTCACAAATCATGCTATAATCTCATCAACAAAAGGTGCCATAGAAGGATTAACAGTTTCGTTAGCTGCTGAATTTGCTCCTAACATAAGAGTGAATTGTATTGCTCCCACTTTAACAAACTCAAAAATGTCACAAAATATTTTAAAAAGTAAAATAATGGCAGAAAGTATCGCAAAATCACATCCTATGAAAAGAATAGGAAAACCAGAAGATGTTGCATCAATGGCAAAATTTTTACTATCTGGTGAAAGTTCATTTATTACAGGTCAGATAATTAGTGTTGATGGTGGAAAATCATCTTTGAGTTAATTAAAGAATAATTAATGAAACCCAATATTAATGATGTCATTGGTATGGCTTGGTCAGACAAAATTTCTTTTGAAGTAATTAAAAAAAAAACGGGTCTTAAAGAAAAAGAAGTTATCTCCATTATGAGAAAAAATTTAAAAAAAAAAAGTTATGTGATTTGGAGAAAAAGAGTAAGAGGACGTCTGTCAAAACATAGGAAAAGATCTAGAATGAAACTTAATAATTATGAATTTTAAGCCCTCTAGAGAATTTGCTATAGAACAACTCGATAAATTTATAGAAGAAAATCTTATAGAATATTCAAAATTAAGAAATTTTGATTTTGGGCCTGATAGAAGATCAAATGTTTCTTGCATATCTCCTTACGTAAATCATGGTGTTATTAATGAATCTGAAATCATAAATAAATCATTAAAAAAATTTTCCTTTATAAAAAATGAAAAATTTATTCAAGAAGTACTCTGGAGAGTATACTGGAAAGGTTGGATGGAACTAAGACCCAAAGTTTGGACTGATTTTTTAAATGACTTAAATGAAATTAAAATAAAATATCAAAATAATGAAAACTATTTAAACACTATCAATGGGAAAACAAATATAGATTGTTTTAATTATTGGGTAGGTGAATTAAAAAAATATAATTATCTCCATAATCATACAAGGATGTGGTTTGCGAGTATTTGGATTTTTACTTTAGAGCTTCCATGGCAACTTGGAGCAGAATTTTTTATGAAGCATCTATTTGATGGAGATAGTGCCTCAAATACACTCGGATGGAGGTGGGTAGCTGGTATACAAACAAAAGGGAAACATTATTCTGTACAAGAATGGAATATTAAAAAATTTACAAATAATAAGTTTGATAAAATTAAATTAAACGAGAATTCTTTACCCAAAACTGATGGTAGAACATATCCAATAATTAATAAGGAATTTGTTGATAATACAGTTTCTGGGGAAAAAAAATTGTTAGTTTTTGACAATAATTTATCTTTTGAAAATACAGAGTTTGCAAATAAAAATTTTAAAAAAATTTTTTTAGTTTTAAATGGTAATGAAACAAGAAAAATAAAATTAAGTGAAAAAGTATTAAATTTTAAGAAATTTCTCACTCATGACCAGGAAATAAGATTAAAACAAAAATCTATAAGTTGTGAAATAATAAATATTGGTGAACTAAAGAATATTAATGAAGATATTTATGCGTTATATCCTTCTGTAGGAGAAAACCTTGATTATATTAATTCTATTAACATAAAAAATATTAAATTCTTATATAGAAAAATCGATAAGTATTCCTGGAAATTTTGTAACAAAGGTTTTTTTAATTTTAAAAACTATATTCCAAAGATAGTGCAGGAATTTATTTAGAAGAACACCTTTTTGAGCAATACTTAACTCGGTCCCAATTTAATCTCCATTTTTTTCTCCAGACAAACGGTCTTTTACAAGCAGCACATATTTTAGAGGGTAAATTTTGTTTTTTCATCTTAGCTGATTTTTATTTTTTAAAAATAAAAAATAAGCGACTACTTCATAAACATAATGAAACAAAACAAATAAAGGTTTAATAGAAAATATTTTCGCTAAAAAATTATATTTTGGAATTTTCGACCATATTAAAACAAAAGCTTTAGCACCTCCTACTACCTCTCCATCATCTATAACATGAAGTCTTCTTAATAATTCCTCTTGTGATTTGGATGTTAATTTTAAAGCTTCATCATTATTTGTAATATCAATCCATTCTAAATTACTATCAGAAATTTTTTTATAGTGATTTATTTCTAATCTACAAATACTACATGAGTTATTAAAAAAAACTTTAATTCCCATATGTATTCCTATTTATAAATTTTTCAGCCTCTGACAATATTAATTTTTTTCTATCAGGTTCCATTTTATCAAAAACTCTAACCATCATTGAAAGTCTTGGATTTTTAATAAAAAAATTTCTATTTCTGTTAATAAATCTCCAATACAAACCGTCCATGGTGTTACACCAATCACCTCTTTTAAAATCCATCATTTTCATAAAATAACTTGATCCGCATATATAAGGTTTTGTTGCAAAGATTCCTCCATCACTAAACAATCCCATGCCATAAACATTTGGCACCATAACCCAATCAGAAGAATCTACAAACATTTCCATAAACCATTGGTAAACTTTTTTTGGTTTTATTTCACAGAGATTCATTATGTTTGAGAGTATCATTAGTCTTTCAATATGGTGGGACCATCCATGCTTTAAAGCATTTCTGATTGCATAATCTAATGGCGGTAAGCCAGTTGTGCCATCGTACCATGAGTCTTTCATTCTTCTATTTTGTTTAAAAAAATTTTTGCTTTCCATTTCTGAACTATAATTCTGATATATACCTCTCATAAATTCACGCCATCCAATTACTTGTCTTAAGTACCCTTCTAACGAATTTATTCTAATTTTATTTTTTTTATGAAAATCTATAATTTTTTTAATTATCAAATCAGGTGTAATTAATCCTAAATTTAAATATGGACTGAGAGCACTATGAAAAAGAATATTATTTTGTTGATTAACTGCATCTTCGTAATCACCAAATAAATTTGATTTTTCTTTTATAAAGAAATTTAATAATTTAATTGCTTCATCGTACTCAGTAGCAAACCAAAAATCCTTAGTGCTTCCAGGGTGTTTTTTAAAAAGTTTTTCAATTATAGGTGCTAAAATTTTTGTGTGCTTAGTTTTATTTACTTTGGGAAATTTTGGTATTGATATATTTTTTGGAAGTTTATTTCTATTATCTTCATCAAAGCTCCACTTACCTCCCTCCGGAGTACCATTTTTTTTCATTAAAATATTAAACTTCTGTCTTTTCTCCTTATAAAATGTTGCCATAAAGGGTTTTTTTGTTTTTGATAAATAATTTTTAAAATCTTCTCTTGAATTCAAAAACATCGGTGATTTTATATAATTTAGTTTAATCTTTGATTTGTTTATGAAAGTTTTAATTTTTGCTTCAAAAAACTTATCTTCAATTTCAAAACAAGTTATTTCTTTTATATTTTCAGATGAAATAACTCTTTTTAATTTTTCTATATAATTTTTTCTAAAATCTGTTGAATCAATTCTTGAATACTCTATTTTAAATTTATTTATTTTCAAGCTTTCAGCATATGATCGCATGCAAGAAAGAAATAATAAAATTTTTAATTTATGATGTTTTTCGTATGAACATAACTCATAATCTTCAGACATAAATACAATGTGATCCTGTCTATATTTATCTAAGTTTTTTAAAGGAAATAGTTGATTTCCAAGTATTAAAAGTAATTTCATAATTTATAAGGAAATAAAATATATGTGAAAAAAGTATATATTCTTTATGACGCAGGTTTAAAATTTGTTTTTATTTACTAAACAAACTATTAATTTACAGAACAATGATTTCGAAAAAATATTCTCAATTACTTTTTGTATTGATAGTTGGCTTTTTCACCAGTCTAGTAATGACATTGTTAATAACATTCATTAATACAGGTCTAGATGAGTATTACATTAATAGATTTTTAAAAGCTTGGACAGTAAGTTTACCAATTGCAATTGGCACTGTTCTAGCTCTTAGTCCAATCGTAAAAAAATTTGTAGATAAAATAACTAAATAAATATTTAATTTTATTTATAAATTTCGTCTACTTCTACTTGATAAGAGTCTACTAATTTATTATTTTTGTTTGCTAAAGCGACTACTGAAAACATTTCTTTCAACATTTCCTCAGTTGCACCTTTTTTCTTTGCAGCTAAAGAATGAGATTTGATACAGTATTCACATCCATTAGTTATAGATACTGCTACATAAATTAATTCTTTTGTAGCCGGATCTAATACACCTTTTTTCATTATTTCATTTAATGAACTCCAAGTTCGTTCTAGTTCTTTAGGATCATTCGCAATATTTTTCCAAAAGTTTGGGACTGCTGTTATTTTTCTTACTTTTTTTATTTCGTCATATATTTCTTTAACTTTTCCTTCAGCTTCACTTTCTTGGATTGGTTTAAAGATTGGCATTTTTCCTCCTTAGTTATAAATTGATTCTATTTTAGGCATTAATTTTAGTAGTTCTTTTGTGTAATCATGCGATGGATTTTTAAATAATTCTTCAGTCATTGAAATTTCGCAAAGTTTTCCATTTTTTAATACTGCTATTCGATCACACATCTGTCTTACCACTGGTAAATCATGACTAATAAATAAGATTGTCAAATTTAATTGTTCCTGTAAATCTTTCAATAAATTTAATATTTGCGCCTGTATACTAACATCCAAGGCTGAAGTTGGTTCATCACAAACAAGAAGTCTGGGTTGAGTAGCAAGAGCTCTAGCAATTGAAATTCTTTGTCTTTGGCCTCCAGAAAATTCATGAGGATATCTTTCAGCTGATTGTTGAGTTAACTCAACAGACTCTAATAAATCATAAATATAACTATCTATATCCTTTGAGCTTATTGAAGGATTGTGAAGTTTTATAGGTTCAGCAACTATATCTTTAACTTTTAATCTTCCATTTAAAGATGAATATGGGTCTTGAAATATCATTTGTATCTGCTTTCTAAACTTCATCATTTCTTTACTACTTTTTATTTTTGTTATGCAAACATTATCAAAATCAATATCTCCAGCACTTGGGCTGTATAAATTTACAATCATTTTAGCTATTGTTGATTTACCACTTCCACTTTCACCAACCAGTCCAAAAGACTCTCCCTCTTTTATATTAAATGATACATCGTCTACAGCCATTACAGAGTTTTTAGTACTTTCTACAAAAAAACTATCATCAAAGGTTTTGCTTAAATTTTTAACTTTGACTAAATCCTGATCGGCTATTTCTTTTTTTGTCCATCTATTTAAAATTTTAATATTAGTTTCACCCTGATTTTTATTTTTCTTTTCAATAATTTTAAATCTATTTATTTTTTTGTTAGTAGGAGGAACTGAGCTTACAAGTGCTTTTGTATAAATCTCTTTTGGTTTAGTAAGTATTTCTTTAGTAGGCCCTATTTCCACAAGATTTCCATTTTTCATTACCGCTACTCTATTTGTTGTTTCTGAGATAACACCCATGTCATGGGTAATCAATATAACTGCTAAATTTCTTTCTTTAGTTAGTTTTTTAATTAAATCTAAAATTTGAGATTGTATTGAAACGTCTAATGCAGTAGTTGGTTCATCAGCTATTAAAAGCTCTGGTTCACAACAAAGAGCTAATGAAATAACTACTCTTTGTCTCATTCCACCTGAAAATTGATGTGGATAGTTATTAAATCTAGTTTCAGCATCTTTAATACCAACTTCTTTTAACAAGTTTATAGCTTTATTTTTTGCTTCTTCTGTATTTAAATTTAAATGAGTTTGAATTGTTTCAATTAATTGCTCTCCTATTGTAAGTATAGGATTTAAAGATGTTTGAGGATCTTGAAAGATTAGACCTATTTTTTTTCCTCTTAGTTTAAGAATATTTTCAGGATTTTCATAAATGTCGGTTCCATCAAGTATTATTGATCCTCCTGATACTTTTCCCGGTTCATCAATAAGATTTATGATTGCATTGCCAACTGTGCTTTTTCCTGATCCAGATTCTCCAACTAATCCTAAAATTTCTCCCTTGCTAACCTCTATATTTATTTTTTTAGCCGCGTAGACTGTTTCTCTTCTCATTTTGTAATCAACGCTTAAATTTTGTATTTTTAAAAAACTCATTAATTTAATTTTGGATTAAGTGTATCTCTCATCCAATCTCCTAATAGATTAATTGAAAATGCTAAAATAACTAAAAAAATTGCTGGAAAGAAAGTTATCCACCATTCACCAGAAAATAAAAAATCATTTCCAAGTCTAATCAATGTCCCTAAGGATGGTGTTGTTGGTGGAACACCTACTCCTAAAAAACTTAGTGTCGCTTCAGCTATTATTGCAAGTGCAAGTCCGATTGTTCCAATTACAAGAACTGGTCTCATTATATTTGGTAAAATATGTTTAAACATAATAATTAAATTTGAAACTCCAATAATTGTTGAGGCAGAAACATAATCTTTATTTTTTTCAACCAAAGTGGCAGCTCTAGATACTCTAGCAAACTGTGGCCATTCTGAAATTCCTATTGCAAAAATTAAAACATAAATTGCCATTTCATCATGTAGCTCTCTAGAAATAATTCCACGTGCAATTCCATCAACCAATAAAGCCATTAAGATACTTGGTACAGTTAATTGTACATCAGTAAGTCTCATAACAATCATTTCATACTTTCCACCAAAATATCCTGCTGTTAAACCTAATCCTACTCCTAGTACTAAAGCAAATATAACTGCTGAAAAGCCTACGATTAAAGATATCCTTGATCCATAAAGAATTGTCGCCAACATATCTCTACCTTGACCATCAGTTCCTAAAATAAATTTAGATAGACCATCTTCTGTCCAAGAAGGTGGTGTAAATGCGTCCATTAAAGATAAAGAAGATGGGTCAAAAGGATTATAAGGTGTAACTAATTCAACAAAAAAAGAACAAAAGAAAATTATTATCAATATAACAGTTGATACAATAGCTGTTGGAGATTTTACGAAGCTAAAATAAATATCACTATTTTTAATCCGATTAATTAAAGTTAAGTTTTTGTTATCCACTTACAGCCTCCGCCTTAACTCTTATTCTTGGATCTATAAAATAATATAAAATGTCAACTATGAAGTTTATCATTACGAAAACAAATGCAATAAAAACTAAGTAGGCTGACATAATTGGTATATCTACAAACTGAACAGCTTGAATAAATAAAAATCCCATTCCTGGCCATTGAAAAACTGTTTCTGTAATTATTGAAAAAGCTATTAGCGTTCCAATGTTTATTCCTGCGATCGTAATTACAGGTATTAAGCCATTCTTAAGAGCATGTTTGTAATGAATACTTTTTTCATTTATTCCTCTCGCTCTTGCAAATTTAATGTAATCAGTTTGCAATATTTCCATCATTTCTGCACGAACAAGTCTAATAATGTAAGTCATTTGGAAAAGGCTAAGAGTAACTGAAGGTAAAATTATCGCTTTTAATCCTGATGTTGTTAAAAACCCTGTTGACCAAAAACCGAGATTAACGACCTCACCTCTGCCAAAAGAAGGAAGTATTCCTAATATTACAGCAAAAAGATATATAAAGAGTATACCAATAACAAATGTGGGTAGTGATACACCTAGTAGTGAAATCGCTAGTATTATATCGCTTAAAAAACCCTTCCTATTTATACCTGTATAAACTCCCAATAAAGTTCCTGATACAAGTGCAATTAAAGCTGAAATTAAAACAAGCTCTATTGTTGCTGGCAATCTTTCAGAAATTAATTCTGAAACTGGTCGTCTTAATTGATAAGAAATTCCAAACTCACCTTTAGAAGCATTAACTACAAATCTTGAAAATTGAATATGTATAGGATCCATTAATCCTAAAGTTTCCCGAAGTTCTGCTCTTTCTTTGTCAGATGTTTCTTCTCCAACCATATTGTTTATTGGATCTCCAACAAAAGTAAAAAGAGAAAAAGAAACAAAAGCAACAACCAGCATTACCATAACTGATTGAAACAGACGTTTAAAAAAATATTTTATCAATTTATGAAAGCTTAAGTTACAAGCCCTTTAAAAAAAGGGCTTGTAAAAAATTAATTTAATTTACGCTAGAAAAACGGAATAATGGTTCATTATTCGGTCTTATAGGTACATTAACGTTTGATTTTGATGCCCAAGAAATTACTTGGTGATGTAAAGGTAGATAAGCAATGTTATCTCTTACAATTTTCCAAGCTTTAGCTATAGCGGCATTTCTTTTATCTAAATCAACTTCACCTTCCATTACTCTGATTGCAGCATCAACATCAGCATCGCTGAAGTTAACTTTATTCCAGCTTGCATCAGTTTCGTATAAATAATGGAATACGTAGTGACTGTCTAAAGTAGGAACACCCCAACCTAACATATAAAAGTCGCCTTGGTTGTCTTTAAGTTCTTTAAAGTGTTTACTTTTAGTTTGAGCAAATAAATTTACGTTAACACCAATTTTTCCTAACATTCCTACAACAGCTGTACAAATTGCTTCATCATTTACATATCTGTCATTTGGACATCTTAGTTCAACATCAAAACCATTTGGATACCCTGCATCTGCTAATAGTTTTTTTGCAGCATCAACATCGTAAGGTAGTCTTTTATCAAGTGCTTTGGTGTAACCTGTAACACCTGGGAAAGTTATAATTCCTGCTGGTTCACTTAAACCTCTCATAACTTTTTTCTTGATAGCTTCTATATCAATTGCTTGATAAAGAGCTTGTCTAACCTCTTTTTTCTTAAATGGGTTATCTCCAGTATTACCTGTTCTAAGCTTGTCAGCTTTTTGATCCATTCCAAGAAAGATTGTACGCATCTGTGGAGTACTTTCTACTTTGTGTCCGCCAGAAGATGAAATACGATTCAAATCTTGAACAGGAGCATCAGTTACTAAATCTATTTCTCCAGATAATAAAGCAGCAACTCTTGTTGCAGCATTTTTAATTGGAAGCAACTGTATCTCAGTTATATTATGTTCAACATCACCCCACCATTTACCATTTTTTTTGAAAACAGTTTTTGTATTAGGTTCTCTTAAAGTAATTTTAAAAGGACCAGTTCCCAAGGCATTAGTTGCAGAAAAAGTTTCTTGTCCTGCATCCCAATTTTGTGGAGCTACTACAAAGTTATCAGTTGACCATTGCTTAGACATTATAAATATATTTGATAACTGGTTCAAAAGTATTGGATTTGGTTTGCTTGTCTTAATTTGAACTGTGTAATCATCAATCGCTTTAACACCTGAAATAGTACTAATATATTCTTTAAAGTCTGATGTAGGTTGTTTTGCTCTTAATATACTAAAAACAACATCTTCTGATGTCATTTTTTGTCCATTTGAAAACTTAACATCGTCTCTTAAAAAAAAGTACCAAGTATTTGGATCAACTGCTTTCCATTTAGTTGCAAGTTGAGGTCCGATTGTCATGTCTAACCCTCTAGTAACTAGAGCTTCATAAATTTGTCTTGATACTTGAGTAGTTGGACCTTCGTTTTGTGCATGTGGATCTAGTGTTAAACTATCTCCTTGCATTGACCATTTGATTGTTTTTGCAAATGATTGTGTCGATACAAAAACAAACATAAATGCTAATAAAATTCTTAGCAAATTTATAGGTTTCATATTCCCCCCTTAATTATTATTTATAAAAATTTAGCTTAATAATTAGGGAAACTAAAGAAGAATTATTGAAGCAGTTTTTTGAAGTTTTCGTATAAAATTTTAGAATATTCATTCATATTTTTCATATTAGCTTGTGCTTCATTATCAAATTTTTCTAGTGCTCCCGGGCCTAATTCTTTTTCTAAAGCTGACTTATATTCTGGAACACACCCCCACTCTCCTACAGTTGTATCTTTAACTTCTATATGAAACTGAATTCCATAAGCATGGTTTTGATATTTAAAAATCTGATATTTAGTTTCTGGAGAAGATGCTAAAAGAGTTATATCTTTATTATCTTCTAAACCTTGAGCTTCATATGAGTGCCACTGCAAAGAAGTAATCTTTTCAGGAAATTTTGAAAATAAATGATCGTTACTTTTGTTTTGAGAAAAATTAATATTTAACATTCCTATTTCAGGATTTTTTGATTTAACAACTTTTCCACCAACAACTTCACCAAGTAACTGGCAACCAAGACAAAAACCTAAATAAGGTTTTTTTAAATCAACAACAAATTCCTTTATTACTTTTTTTTCATCAACTAACCATGGATATTCTTTTTCCATCCAAGTATCCATAGGTCCACCCATGCAAAACATTGCATCAAATTGTGTAAGATCAGTTGGAATTTTTTCACCTTCGTCTAGTTCTACTGTTGTTAGCTCAGCTCCATCTTTGATCATTAAATCTTTTATAAAACCAGGATCTTCTATTTTGATATGCTGTAGAATTATTATTCTCATTTTATTAATGAGAGTATACTAGAACTTACTTGAAACTTCTATGTTTGCACCATAGTCAGGTATTTGACTCGCCATGCTATAGTTTGAACCTACTTTAACATCAAAGCCATTAACATCTTTAATATAGCTTAGTTCCATTTGACTAGTTTGTAATGGATCAAAATTAAATGCAAATTCAGAATCTTCCTCAGAGATATATCCGACTTTAATTAAAAAACTATCTGTATGGGAATATCTATGACTATCAATATGTTGGAATCTTTCATAATTTAAAGAAAGTGTTATTCCATTATTATAAATAGTTTCAAGCCCAATGTTACCTCTTATATTTTTTTGTGAATATTTTTTAATTGTTGCAGTATTTACATTTGAACTTCCTTGATTTGAATATTCTAATTTAATATCAGGTGTTATATCGTAAACAATTTCAAGACCTCCGTTTGGCCTGAAAATTCCATCAGACGTTACTATATCGTTTAAATTAAATAAAAATCCAGCTGCAACTTCACCATTTTCAAAAGTATCTTCCTCATAAATAATATCTGTTGCTGATTTTACGGTACTAACAAAATTAGTAAAATCTGATAATTGTGTTACTGCATAAGTAAATCTTCCTGATGGTGTAAGGTTTAAATCTCCGTAACTTTTTTTAGTTCTATAATTAAGAGCAGTAAATGCTTGTTTTCCATTTCTTTCTCCTGTTAATTGTCCAAGATATTTTTGATCAAACCTAAGTACACTTAATCCAAGCACTGCATTTATATATTTGTTTTCATCTCTTGGAATAATTCCATAAATATTTAAAGTTAAAGACTCCATGTCAGTTCGTTGAACAGTGCTTCTGATCTTTCCACCATTTTCCGCATATCGTATTGCTATACCTGCAAATTTATTATCTCCATATTTTCTATCAGCTCCAAAAGTTAAACCTGTAGTTTTTATATGCTTTGGTTTTTCTACTATTGTATCTTCATATCTACCTATAGAAATATCTCCATGACTCCAATATGACCATTTAGATTTTTTATTATTACTTAGAGAATTGTTGTTAAGTGATGCTCTATTTATATATTTTGATGTTTGAAATTTTTTAGCTAAAGAAGCCAATAGAGGGTTATGAGAATTAATATTAATATTAAAGCTATTTAAATTTTCACTGTTTCTATTTCTTTTAACCCATTCAAATCGTTTAAAAATTACTGAAGTATTAAGGTTTATATTTTGTTTTGCTAATTGAACTTGAGAACCAAGATTAGAGGCTGAATCTGAGGTACATTGAGCAAGACCATAAGGACACTCTAAATCAAATTGATTGATCATGTCGACACCATTACCAGCCATTATTTCTACTACAAATAATTTCATTCCATCACTTGAAAAACCCATTCCTCTTGGTTGACCATCCAATTCATCTGCGTCCCTGTTTAGAAAAACATCATTCATATCCCATCTGCCGACTTTTACTGCTGTTGAAACATCATAATTTATTCCTAAGCTAAATTGATAAACAAAATTATTATTTGCTGTATTTGTATTTGCCATCATAATAAACATGGCACTACCATCAGGATTAAATTCAATATCAAAACCTTGGTCATGGCTGGCTGCACTAACAATTATACCCTTATCAGCCAAATCTACTTGGTGAATTTGAGTTGTTGAAGAAATGTCAAAAGGTGCTGGTAAAGAATAAGTTGTTACAGCTGGAGCATCAGTATTACTGGTTAGTGTAAAAAGTTTTGTTCCATCTCTACTAAAATGCATACTGTCAATTTTAATATCGCCAGTATCGAATACAGTTTCGTATGACATTGTGCTTATATCATATGGAGTTGTTAGATTAAATTTTCCTATTTTACCAACAGTATCCAAAACCATAAATGTACTACCACCATTGCCAATATGAAGACCTTCTATAATGTTTGATCCTGTTATTGCACCACCTGAAATCTCACCTGGGCTCGCACCTTCCATATCTGTACAAGTCGGATTTGAACCATTCCTCATTATATCTGTTAGAATTTCATTGGGAGTTCCAAGTCTATTCATACTTAATTGGTTGGAGTTCATACCAGCATCACCACTTCTATTGGCTGTAAATACTTGTAGACCATCATCACTCATCACAACATCATAAGGATCCTCTGTTCTATCTCGATCAAGTGCTACACCATTAGTTGTTGCTGTACAACTTAGTCCACTTTCGGTATTACCTCCAGGAATTAAAGCACCTTTCCATGTCACTGATAGTGCTTCAGCTACAGCTGATGTAGAAATAAAAAATGAAAATACTAAAAATAAAACAATTTTTTTCATAATTTAATTATTTTAAAGCAGGTCTTAAAAGTTTTAGGAATTTTCTGTGAATAGTTTTATTTGCAGAAATTAAAATATTACCAGCATATTTTGCATCTTTGTTTTTCCATGTAGTAGCAATACCACCTGATGCTTTTATTATTGGAATAAGTGGATGAATGTCCCATATTTTATTTTGACATTGTATAACGACATCAATTTTTCCTTCACATAAATGTGCATAACTTAATGCATCTGAACATGGAAACTGCATAAGTTTTAAAACTTTAGGAATTTTACTTTGTTTTTTTGGTGATAACCAACCATGAAATGCTCCCGAAACTTTCATATTGTTAAAATTTGCTTTTTTATTTACTGATAATTTTATTTTCTTATCTTTTCCAACACAAGCAATATTGAAAACATAAGCATTTTTATTTGAATAATTTAAATAATATTTACTTAGTTTGGGAAAATTTGCTAAACCGACAATTGGATTCCCTTTGTAATTTAAAGAGATTAAATTGCTCCAAGATGGATTTCCTATTACAAAAGACCTTGTTCCATCTATTGGATCAATCACCCAAGTAAAATCACTTTTAGTTTTTTTACGACCAAATTCTTCACCAATAATTTCATGAGTTGGAAATTTCTTTTTAATTTTGGATCTTATAAATTTTTCAAAAGCCTTGTCTGCTGAAGTCACAGGATCATATCCTTTGCCCTTTAATTTATTATTAACTTTAAAAGGCTTATTAAGTTTAGAGTAATAAAACATTGTCATATCCTTGGCTAATCGATTTAAAAAGCCAGCAAAAACTCTAATATTTTTTGAATTTAATTCAGACATTAAACGATCACATACTATTTTATTTATCTTGATTAAAGGATAATTTTAAATAATGCTCAAAAAACCTTATGAAAATTGAACTAAACGAAAACAAAATTTTTTTCAATAATGGAAAATCTGTTCAAGAAATACATCCTTTCTGGCTTAGAGAAAGAGTGGATGGGGATGATTTTTTGGATAAAGGTACTCAGCAGAGATTATTTGACCCTTCACAAATGGACGGAGAAATAATTATAAAAAAAGCTCAAATTAAAAATGGAATTCTTGAAGTTGATTTTAATGACGGTGTAAACTCTAAACTTGATATAAGTAAATTAGAGTCTGAATTCTCAAATAAAGATACGGTAGTTAAATCAATTCCTAAAAAAAAATGGGATTCAACTTTAAAAAACATAAAAAGTTTTGAATACAAAGAAGGTTTTTTTGAATCAAAAGAAATGTATAATTTGTTAATTTCTTTTTATGAGTATGGTTTTGTAGTTATAAAAAATGTCCCTACAGAAAATAACTATATTGTTAAATTTGCTAATTCTATAGGTAGTGTAAGACGTACTAATTTTGGTGAACATTTTAATGTTAAGTCTAAATCAAGTCCAAATGATTTAGCTTATACAACTTTACCATTGAGCCCACATACTGATAACCCATATAGAAATCCAGTTCCTTGTATTCAATTGTTACATTGTATTGAAAATGAAGTTAAAGGAGGTTTTTCAACATTAGTTGATGGTTATACAGTTACTGAAGATCTTAAAAAAAGTGACCCTGAATTCTATAAAATTCTATCTGAAGTTAAGGTTAGATTCAAATTTATTGATAAAAATGTTGTATTAGAAGATTGGTCAGAATTAATTCATCTAGATGAGGAAAAAAATTTTAAACAAGTAAGATTTAGCCCAAGACTAGATTATGTTCCTATGTTAGAAAAAAATAAACTAGACTTATACTACAAAGCACGTAAAAAATTATCTGATTTATATAACTCTGAAAAAAATAGAATAGAATTTAAACTTGCCCCCAAAGATCTTATGATGATGGACAATTATAGAGTCTTGCATGGAAGAACAAAATTTGATCCAGAAGAAGGAAAAAGGTTTTTACAAGGTTGTTATATAGATTTTGATAGCACTGAAGGAAAATTAAGACATTTAAAAAGAAAATTTAACCTTTAGGCTTTGATTGACACTTAGAGATTCATTAATAGCTGCGATAGTACCAATCTTTTTAGGTTTTGGTTTTGTTATTGCTAAACCAGCCATGGAGCATCTGCCTCCTTTTCTATTAATGGGTTTAAGATTTACTTTTGTAGCATTACTTTTGGTTTGGTGGTTTCCAATACCAAAAGCTTTTCTTAAAAAAATATTTTTAGCTTCTCTTGTAGCAAATACGACACAATACAGTATTACTTACACAGGTTTAAGTTTTATAGATGCTTCAGCAGCTGTTTTACTTGTTCAAACTGAAGTTCCTTTTGGAGTTTTATTTGCATATTTTATGCTAAGTGAAAAACCAACAGTAAGAGCTTTAATAGGAATAGCAATTGCATTTGTTGGAGTATATATACTAACTGGCTCACCAAATTTAGATGGTAAGTTTATTGGAGTAAGTTTAGTAATAATAGGTTCCGCCGTTTGGTCCTTGGGACAAGTTCTAGTAAAACCATTAAGTAAAAAAATTAATCCATTGGCACTTGTTGCTTGGTTGGGTTTATTTTCCGGTCCAATATTAATTGGGCTTTCAGCTATTTTTGATGGAAATCCAATTGACTACTTCAAGGCTGCACCTTTTGAAACTTGGATGATTGCAATTTATTTAGGATTTATTATGCAACCAATAACTTATGGTTGCTTTTATTATGTTTTAAAAAATAATCCTCTATACAAAGTATTGCCTATAGTTACTATGGGTATCCCTCCTACTGGACTATTAGCTGCAATTTTTCTTTTGGGTGAAGAGCCCACTAAAGAGTTATTCATTGGTGGAGCTATAATTATTATTGGAGTAATTTTAATAGTATTCACTAAGCCAAAAAAAAATAACTAACCGATCGTTTCTAAAAACGGTAAGTAATATAAAATATAAAATCCTAAAGCTTGAAGCTTATTTGTGAGTATTAAAATACCAGTTAAAAGTAATAAAATTCCACCTATTTTTGTAATTAAATTCATTTTCTTTTTTATATTTTTAGAAACTAGAATAAATTTTTGAATTAAATATCCAGATAAAATAAAAGGAATAGCGAGACCTAAAGAGTAAAAAGATAATAATAAAATTCCTTTGTACATATTTTCAGTGGTTGATGCTAAAACTAAAATTGAACCAAGAATTGGTCCAATACAAGGTGTCCAACCAAATGCAAAAGCCATACCAATTATAACTGGACTAAAAATTTTATTATTTTTATTTGTATAAAATCTTTTTTCATAATTTAAAAAATTTAATTTAAAAACATCAAGAATGTGCAGAGAAAAAATTATAATTATTAGTCCTGCTATAATTCTTAGTGGAAAAGAATTATATAATAAAAACTTACCTAAAAATGTTGCTGAAGCACCAAAAATAATAAATACAATTGAAAAACCAATTGTAAATAAAAATATTGGTAATAAATTTATACTCTTTTTCTCAAGCAACTCTTCTAACTTATTGCCAGTAATGAAGGCAATATAACCTGGAATAAGTGGCAAGACGCAAGGAGATAAAAAACTTATTAATCCAGCAGATAATGCAATAAATATTTCAGTCATAAATTACGTTAAAAGATTTAGAAGTCATACCTTTGCTATTAGTTCGAACCTTAAATAAAGATCCTGATAGATTATACTTTTGTTTATCAATTTCTTTTAATCCTTTTAAGGCTGTAGTTATATATAAATCATTATTATCGGCACCGCCAAAAGCACAGTTAGTAACATTTTTTGCTGGTAATTTTATTTTATAAATTTTTTTTCCTTTTTGATTAAATACTGAGATAGAAGAACCACCAAAGTTGCAAACCCAAAGATTTTTAAAACGATCTGTAGTCATGCCGTCAGGAAATCCTTCTAAACCAACAAACTTTTTAAATATTTTTTTTTCCAAAATATTTAAATTCTTATCAATTTTAATTTTATAAATTATTCTTTTTTTAGTATCTGTATGATAAAAATTTTTTTCATTAATAAAGGCTGGTCCATTTGTGATCATATATTTATTATCTACCATTTTTATTTTTAAATTTTTATTTAAGCAATATAGAGATCCATTATGAATATTTCTTTCTAAATTATCCATTGAACCGAACCAAAGTCTTCCGCTCGGATCAGTTTTGCCATCATTTAATCTATTTAATGGTTTGTCAATTTCTATAAAGATAGATTTAATTTTTTTATTATTTTTTAAATTAACAATTCTTAATTCTCCTTTTAATCCTAATATAAAAATGTTTTTTTTAATATGAGATAAAAAACCAATTTCTTTATTTATTTTTATTATTTTTTTTCTTTTAGTCTTTATATTAAATATAAAAATTTTCTTTTTTTTTATATCTGTAAAAAAAATTGAATTAAGCGATTTTACCCATAGAGTACCTTCTCCTAAAAATGCTTTTGTCTGCCAGATGCATTCTGGTTTTGAAGTTTTGATTTTCAATTTATGTTATAACTTTATGATTTTGTTCACCTAATTTATCAACACCAAGCTTAACTTTTTCACCACCGAGTAAAAACTTTGGTGGTTTCATATTTTCACCTACACCTGGTGGTGTACCAGTGCAACAAATATCTCCAGGGTATAAAGTCATTAACGAACTCATATAAGAAACTAATTGGCTTATATTAAAAATCATTTGATTAGTATTGCCTGTTTGCATTCTTTTTCCATCTACTTCTAAAAACATATTTAAATTTTGAAAATCTGGAAGTTCATCAATAGTAACAATATACGGTCCAATTGGACCAAAAGTATCAAAACCTTTTCCTTTGTCCCAAGTTAACCCTCTATTTTTTTGAAATTCTCTTTCGCTTACATCATTTACCAAAAAGAAACCTAAAACATAATTAATTGCATCTGCTTCACTCACATATGAAGCTTTTTTTCCAATAACAAAACCTAACTCTACTTCCCAATCAGTGTGTGTTGAATTTCTAGGAATTTTTATGTCATCATTTGGTCCAGAGATACAACTTGTAAATTTAGAAAAAATAATAGGTTCTTTTGGTATCGGTAAATTTTGTTCTATTGCATGGTCTTTAAAATTTAGTCCTATACCAATGAATTTTGAAGGATTTGATACACAAGCACCTACTCTTTGACTTTTATCTAATGTAGGTAAATTTTTTATATTTTCTTTTTTTATTTTTTCTAAAGTTTCAAAATTAAGAGTGCTTGCATCAAGGTCTTTTATTATTGATGATAAATCTCTATAATTATCTTCACTATCTATTAGAACAGGTTTTTCATTTCCATTTATGCCTATTCTTGCTAATTTCATTTTATGACAACTATTAAAATAACTATGCCTATAGCAATGGCATAATAAAATGGCATGGCTTTTCTCCATGAAAACAAAATTTTGGCTGCATTTTTTGACTCTCTTTTTTTCATTATTTATCCTTTAATTCCAAGGTGAGTATACTTTACATTCAAGTAATCTTTAATAGACATAGAGCCGCCCTCCCTTCCATATCCGGCCTGTTTTATTCCACCAAAAGGTGCCTCGGCAATTGCAACAACAGGTGTGTTTACCGCAACAGTGCCTGTTTCCATCATTTCAGATGCTCTATGTGCTTTTTCCATTGAATTTGTACAAATATAACTAGCAAGACCAAGCTCATGATTATTTGCTCTCTCAACTACTTCATCAAAAGTTTTAAAAGATAACATTGGAACTAATGGACCGAATGGTTCTATCTTCATTATCGTAAAATCATCTTTTACATTATCAAATATAGTTGGTTCGTAAAAATAACCTTTATTAAATCCTGAAGGTCTTTTGCCGCCTAATAATACTTTTGCTCCTTCTTTTTTTGTAGTTTCAACTAATTGCTCTATTTCATTTAGTCTTTTTTTTGTTGTAATTGGCCCAAGCTGAACATCTAGATCCATACCATTTCCAATTTTTAATTTTTTTGTTTTTTCAATAAATAAATTAACAAATTCTTCTTTTTTATTTTCTTGTATATAAAATCTATTTGGTGAAATACAAACTTGTCCTGTATTTCTGAACTTAGCTGCAATAGCCATATCTGTTGCTTTTTTAATATCCGCATCATCAAAAACTATAAAAGGAGAATGACCACTTAACTCCATAGTTACTCTTTGAACTTTATCTGCTGCTTGTTTTAATATTAATTTACCAACTCTTGATGAACCAGTAATTGAAATTTTTTTGATTATGTCCGATTGAATAAGTTGTGAAGCAATACTTGGTGGATCTCCTGATAATAAATTAACTACACCAGGTGGCACTCCACATTCTCTACATATATCAACTAATTCCATAACAGTTCCTGGAGTAATAACATCAGGTTTAATAATTACTGAACATCCGGCTGCAAGAGCAGTAGAAATTTTTCTAGAAGATAATACTAATGGAAAGTTCCAAGGTGATAAAGCTGCAACTACTCCAACAGGTTGATAGTAAACATGTACTCTTGTGTCTGCAAATCTGCTTTCTACAGTTTGACCATAAATTCTTTTTGTTTCTTCAGCATTCCATTCAAAAATATCTGCCGAACCTCCAACTTCTGCTTTTGCCTCTGAAAAAGGCTTGCCTACTTCAAGTGTCATCCATTTGGCTAAGACATCTTGCTTCTCTCTCATTTTATCTGCAATCTTTCTAATAATATATGATCTCTGCCACGGAGGAGTTTTTTTCCAAACTTCTAAACCTTTCTCTGCAGATTTTAACGCTCTATCAACATCTTGGGGTGTTGCTTTTGAAGCATTTCCTATTACTTCTTCGTTTGCTGGATTAATTACCTCATAAGTTCCTTTGTCATAAGATTCTTGCCATTTACCATCAATGAACTGACCAAATTTTTTATACATAATTCTAATCTAGCATTACTTCAGGTTGTGTCTACTATGCAATTTACTCATTAGAATATTTTTGTAATAATGTTATTCTAATATTTGAAAGGAGGTTATATGGCTAAATTTTATGGCATGGGAAACTATACGGCTAAAGCTTTTCAAGGATTTATTAAAGATCCAGGTCAAGATAGATCTAAAGCAGTAGAAGCAGTTGCAAATTCTTTAGGTGCGAAGGTTCATGGCTTTGATTTATTAAGAGGACCTTATGATTTTGTAGTTATACTGGAAGGAACTTTTACACAAATGGCAGCAGCAAAACTAGCTGTTGAAGCTACTGGTGCAATTTCTAATTTTACTATAAGTGAAGCAATAAATCTTAATGCGGCAGCTAAAGAGGCAGGAAAAGTAGCGGCAGCATATAAACCAGCAGGTTAATTATATTCAATTTAACTTCTGGTCTAAAGACCAGAAGTTAAGTTCTCTCATATAATGTTGGAAACATTTTTCCACCTAATGGATCTCCATTTTTATATCCAGCATCTTGCATTGATTTTCTATAATTATAACTAGTCCAATCTCCCACATAACTAATTTTTGCATCTTCTTTTGCTACTCTTAAGGTATAACGACTTAATGTTTTTTTAGGTATCGATGAGCTAAGAGTTCCGTGAAGTGTCCTCATATCAAATATTACACAATCACCTAGTTCACAATCCCACTTTAAAAATTCATATTTATCTTTGTTTCCTAAAATATCTGGTGGTAATTCATATTTTTTTCCATCAATGATACATTCTTTACCTTCAACTTTATGTCCATCTTTGAACAAAACTCTTAAAAAAAGTTTATTCCATAAATGAGAACCTTTGACCCAAACGACTCCCTCATTTCTTTTTGTTGCTTGTAGTGGCAGCCAAAGAACACACATAGTACCTTCCATGTCAAAATAACTTACATCGTGATGAAATGGGGTAGAAGATTTTGATCCAGCTTCTCTTAAAAACCAATTGTCCATAACAAGATTAATTTTTTTGGCCGACATGAGTTCAGAAGCTATTTTTGGATATGGAGAATTAAAAACAAAATCCCTAAATTCAGGAACCAAATCCCAAGTCCAATAATCTTCTAAATAAGATGGAATTCCTTTTTCAACAGTGTGTGATTTAAATCTAGGGCTTGGGTTTTTTATATCTCTTTCAATACCTTTTTGAAGTTTTTTTATCCAAGTTTTATCAAATTTTCCTTTTAAAAAAATTGCGCCATCTTTTTTAAACTTAGTCACTTCTTCTGATGATAAAATTTTTTGCATTAAAATAAATTAATACAGTTTAACTTTATGTGCAATATCGGTAATAGCTACTAAACAATATGTAATGTAGTATATTAAAAGAGCAAATGATGCCCTTTTGTTTTCTAAAAATATATTTTTAAATTTACTTTCTGCAAATAAGAAAAAGTATAAGAATATTAAAGGCTCAAAAACACTTTGTGGTACAATTATTGAACAAAAAATGAATACAAAAGAGAAAATAATAAATCTATCTTTATAATTATCAAAAATTTGTAATATAAAAATAAAATTAATAATAAATATTAAATAGAATAAAATATAATTTCCAAATATTTTGTTGGATAATATAAAAAAAACACCACCATTCATACCCATCTTACCAACATCATGAGCTAAATATGAAATAATAAAAATTATTATAGATATTAATGAATAAATTAATATTCTTTTAATCTTAAATATATTTCTATCTTGAAATAAAAAATTTATAATTACTACTGGTAAAATATATACAAACAAAGATGATACATTACCTAATAACGTATTAAATATATTTCCTGAATAACCTATACCTTCTAAAAAATAAGGAAATTTATATAATAAATAAAATCCAGGCAAAGATAATGTTACTGAATAAATAGATAAATTTATGAAGTTTTTTAATGAATCGTTTCTAAAAATATAAATTATAAATAATGCGTAATAGGCTGCATAAAATTGTCTTGAATAACAAGCTAACGCAAAAAGTAAAAAACTAATGTATAAATATTTTACGTTTTTTATTCTTAAAAATTGATATTTGAAAAAAAAATAACATCCTAATAGTATAAATATATCTGTTGTTATTCTGTCATTTGCCCAAACAGATGAATATCTAAATGCTGGAATAAAAAAAATACTTAAACAAATTATAAATAAAATATTAATATTTTTATTTTTATATTTTTCTTTTAAAGCAACAAAAAAAATATAAGGGACTATCATCGATATGAAACAAATAAATAACCTTACAATTAATGGATCATTAAAAATTAAATCTAGTCTGGAAAGCAAATAATAATGTAGAGGGTAATGGACCGTATATGGATATGGATCTGATAAAAAGCTCTCTTTTAATTTTAATACGTATGGCCAAGTATCTTTAAAATCCATTGAAAAAGGTAAATATGAACCATCTTCATTAAAGTAAAAACTTAGAAGTAAAGACAAACAGCATAAAAAATAAATAATTAAATTTGATAAATGTATCTTTTTTTTCATTTAAGGATTTTTCTCATGATATGATTTATGATAACTTAAAATAAAAAAAAAGAAATTAAAATGCTTAAAGATACTTTTGGTAGAAAATTTCCTTACATTAGAATGTCAATTACTGATGTTTGTAACTTTAAGTGTGGTTATTGTTTACCTAATGGTTATCAAGTCGATAAAAGTGATAATAGAAAATTTCTTCATTTAGATGAAATTAAACGTCTTGCAAAATGCTTTCATGAATTAGGGGTTTGTAAAATTAGAATTACTGGAGGAGAGCCAACAGTAAGGAAAGATTTTTTTGAAATTATTAAAGTTTTAAAATATGAAACAGGAATTAAAAAAATTGTAATTACTACAAATGGTTATCACCTGGATAAAAAAGCAAAGTTATTAGTAGATAGTGGTTTAAATGGAATTAACATAAGCATTGATAGTCTTAATCGTGAAACTTTTAAAAACGTTACTGGTCATGACAGGCTGCCCGAAATTTTACAAGGAATAAAAAATTTACAAGATCTAGGTTTTGAAAATATTAAAATTAATGCTGTACTACTAAACGGAATTAACTCATCAGAAAAAGATTTTGATAAATGGTCAAACTTTATTCAAAAAAATAAAGTTGATTTTAGATATATAGAATTAATGCAGACTGGTGATAATTTAGAGTATTTCAAAAAATATCATGTTTCATCCAAACTTTTTAAAGATTATTTAAATAAAAAAAAATGGATTTACCAAACTTTAGGAAAAGATTCAGGTCCTTCTTTAAATTATATAAACCCTGACTATAAAGGTAAGTTTGGAATTATTGCTCCTTATTCAAAAGATTTTTGTAGAACTTGTAATAGATTAAGAATTACATCTAGGGGAGATTTAAGACTTTGCTTATTTGGAAATACTGGAATAAGCATTAGACATTTACTACAAAAAGACGATCAATTAGAAGAATTAAAAGATCTTATCCTAGGACAAATGAAATTTAAAAAAGAGTCACACTATTTGGAACTTGGAAATACAGGATCAACTAAAAATTTATCTAAAACTGGAGGATAATTGACTAAATTAAAAGTAATAAGCGAAGATGAATTAAAAGATTGGGCAAAAGAAATTTTTAAAAAAAATTCTTTTAACATGGTTGATGTTTCTTCAAAAAAAGAAACTTTTAGAAGAGCTCTAGCATCAGGAAAAATATATGTAGGCAATGAAGTTTTTAATCTAATTAAAAATAAAAATATGCCCAAAGGTGACCCTATTAGTTTAGCTGAAGTTTCAGCAGTTCTAGGTGTTAAAAAAACCAGTGAACTAATTCCTTTATGTCATCCTCTACCAATAGATCATACAGCTACAAAAATAATAATGCATGAAGAAGATAGTTCTCTTGAAGTTTTTTGTGTTGTGTCCGCTGTTGCTAAAACTGGAGTTGAGATGGAAGCAATTATGGGTGTTAATGCTGCATTAATTACAATTTACGATCTTAGTAAAATTGTAAATCCACATCTTAAAATCGATAATGTTAAACTTTTGATAAAAGAAGGTGGTAAAAGTGGCCTTTGGACCAATCCTGATGGTTTGCCTAAATTTTTAGAAAATATTTTTTAAAAAATTTTTATGTCGATACACCTAACATCACAAAAAATACTTAAGGAATGGACAGATTATAATAACCACATGAATGTTGCTTATTATGTTTTAATTTTTGATATTTATGGTGCTGAAAAACTTATGGATATATTTAATATGGGAGAACAATCAGCAAAAACTACAAAAAAAAGTACCATGGTCGTTGAGTCTCACATTTCTTACAATCAAGAAGTTAAACAAGGAGATGAGGTTGATGTAAATTTAATTTATTTTGACCATGACAAAAAAAGACTTCAATACAAACTTGAAATGGTGCATAAAGAAAAAAAATACTTAGCATCAACAATCGAAATTCTTGCATTATATGTTGATTTAGGCCAGAGAAAAGTTGCAGAGTTTGAAGAAGAAAAATTAAAAATAATGAATGACTACATACAAAAAAATAAAGATAAATTTAAAAATGATGATTTAAAATTCTCATCAAAACTTAAAAAATGAAAATAAAATTAGAATTATTTGGTGCTACTAGAGATTTAAATAGTAAAGAATTTATAGAATTTAATATTGAGGAAAAAAGCTCAATTAAAGAACTTAGAAAAAAAATAATAAATTATGTAGATGATAAATTTAAAGGAAATGAAAATTTTAAGAAAATAATCGAAACATCTGCATTTTGTACTGAAGATAATAATATCGTTTCAGATAACTATAAAATTATTAAAGATCAAAAAATTGGAATTATACCACCTATAGGAGGTGGTTAATGCTTCACGCAAAAATAATAGATCTTACAAAAGAAAAAATTAGACCCGAAAATGCTGAAGAGTTTATTGCATCATCTAAATTCGGTGCTTCGATAGTATTTTATGGAACTGTAAGAGAGGATAATGAAAATAAAAAAGTTACTGGAATAACTTACGATAGTCATGATGATTTAGTCATAAAAAGCTTTAAAGAAATATACGAAGAAGCTGATAAAAAATTACATATCAAAAATAAATCTGTATTTATTGAACACGTAAAAGGTTATGTAGGACTTGGAGAGATTAGTATTATCATTGCTGTTGCCTGCCCTCATAGAGTAGAAGCATATGATTTATCTAGATATATTATAGAGGAAATAAAAAAAAGATCTCCGATTTGGAAAAAAGAACACTATAAAGATGATAAAGAAGGCGAATGGTTAAAAGGTAACCCTATTCAAACTAATTAAAATCTTTTTTAAAGTCAAAATCTTTAAAAACTTTACCTGAAGAAACTTTTATAAAATTTGTTCTTTTTTCAAGTCTATTAACCATAAATTTAGCACCTATATCACCTTTAATTTTTTTAAATTTTTTCATCACTAAAATATCAAAACCAATTGGATTACCTATTTTATTTTTAAATTTCAATGCATGAACCAAAAATTTTCTTTTTTTGATGGAATTACAAATTTTATTTATATCTGATGATTTTATAAAAGGCATATCAGATTGAACTACTACAAACCCTTTGTTTTTTTTCGATATTTTTTTTAATCCTACTTTAATTGATGAAGATATGCCTGATTTATATTTTTTGTTTAATATAAAGATAATTTTTTTATTTTTTTTTATTTTTTTTTTAATTTTTTTATCTTCATAACCTACAACAACTATGATTTTACTAATCTTGCTTTTTATTAAAGAATTGATAGCGTGGTTTATAAGTGGCTTATTTTTAAATTTTCTTATTAATTTATTTTCACCTTTTAATCTTTTAGATTGGCCAGCAGCTAAAAGAATTGCACTAATCATTTACTGTAAGTAACAGATACTAACTGTGCAATAATTGATAAAGCTATTTCTGGAGCAGATTTTCCACCTAATTTAATTCCAATTGGACCGTGTATTGAATTAATTTGTTCGTCAGTAAAACCTGCCTCTTTTAATCTTTCACATCTATTTGTATGTGTTTTTTTACTACCAAGAGCACCAATATAATAAAATTTTTTATTCAAAGCATGCTGTAAGGCTGGATCGTCAATTTTTGGATCATGAGTTAGTGCTATCAAAGCTGTTTTAGAATTTGTTTCTATTTCCTTAAAAGCTTCATCAGGCCATTTGTTTATTATATTTAAGTCTGGAAATCTTTCTGCTGATGCAAAATACCCCCTAGGGTCAATAATAGATATTTCAAAATTTAAACTTTTTGCAAAATCAACTAAGTACTGAGCAATATGGACAGCTCCGACAACAATGACTTTAATCGGTCTTACATATGTTTCAACAAATATTTCTGTACCTTCTATTATTCCATTTTTTTTTGAATTATAAAAATTTTTTATTTGATCCGAATATTTTTCTAAATCTTTACCTAAGTTTTTTCCTGTTTCATAAATTTCACTCTCACCTGTTTTAAGATTTGTAATAATAGCAAATTCATTTTTATTTTCTTTTTTCTGTATAATTTCTTTTAATGTATTTATTTTCATTAATTTAATTGTTCTAAATAAACTGCAATTTCACCCCCACATGCAAGTCCAACTTCCCAAGCACTTTCATTAGAAACTTTAAATTCAATTTTTTTAAATGCTTTATTGTCTTTTATAATACCAATGCATTCTCTAACAACTGCTGACTCAACACATCCACCAGAAACTGATCCTGAAAAATCTCCCTTTTCATTAACAATCATTCTACTACCTACTTGTCGCGGTGAAGACCCCCAAGTTTGGATAACTGTTGCTAAAACTACTTTTTGATTTGTTTTAATCCAATCGTTAGCTTCCTCTAGAATTTTTTCATCAAATGAATTTTTCATTTAACAAAATATAGATCTTACTTAACAAGCTTCAATAGCTTTTTTAGCGTATGTAGCAACGAGACTTGCTCTGTACTCGGCTGATGCATGTATGTCAGTATTCATTCCAGAGCTACTAACTTTAACTGCATCTACTGCGGAAACAGAAAAGTTTTTTGATAAAGCTTTTGATAAATTTTCATCTTTATAAACACAAGATTTTGCTCCTGTTATTGCTACATTTACATCATTTTTGTTTTTAGCAACATAAACCCCAACTACAGCATATCTTGAAGCTGGATTAGGATGTTTTTGGTAACTTGATTTATTGGGTATTTGAAATTCAACAGCCTCAATTAATTCACCTTTTTTAAGTGTAGTTTCAAACATTCCACTAAAAAATTTAGATGCTTCAATCTTTCTACTATTCGTATGTATTGTTGCATTTAGTGCGATACATGCTGATGGGTAGTCAGCAGCTGGATCATTATTTGCAATTGATCCACCAATTGTCCCTCTATTTCTAACAGCAGGATCTCCAATACCTTCTGCTAAATCAGAAAGTGATGGAATTGCTTTTTTAATTTCTTTAGAATTAGCTACTTCCGCATGTTTAGTTGTGGCGCCAATAATAACTGATTTACCACTAACTTTAATACCAGATAATTTTTTAATACCTTTAATATCAATTATATCTTTATAAGAAGCCAAACCTAACTTCATAGAAGGAATTGTTGTCATACCTCCTGCTAAAAAAGCAGAGTTAGAAGAAGATAACTTAGTTGCTTCTTTACTATCTTTTGCTGAATGATATGTAAAATTTTTCATATTTCCTCCTTAAGCTGCTTTAGAGTTAGGTTTTTTTGAATCTTTACAAGCTTTCCAAACTTTTTCTGAAGTTGCAGGCATTGAAATATCTGTTCCAATTGCATCTACTACAGCGTTCATTACCGCTGGCGGAGCAGCAATGGCTCCTGCTTCTCCACATCCCTTAGCTCCTAAAGGATTTGATGTTGCTGGCGTACACGTGTAATCAATTTTTAACTCTGGAAAATTATCAGCTCGCGGCATTGTGTAGTCCATGTATGATGCTGTTATAAGTTGTCCTGTTTCATCATAATGTGCATTTTCATATAATGCCTGACCTACACCTTGAGCTACTCCCCCATGAACTTGCCCTTCGACAATCATTGGGTTCATTATTGTTCCAAAGTCATCAACCGCTGTATATTTATCTAGTTTTGTATGTCCTGTTTCTGGATCAATTTCTACTTCACAAATATGTGTTCCTGCTGGAAAAGAAAAATTAATAGGATCATAAAATGCAGTTTCTTTAAGTCCTGGTTCATCACCTTCTGGTAATGGAGATTTTACTTCACCATACTGTCCAGGTAAATAGCAAGCAAATGCAATCTCACCTATTGTTTTCTTTTTGTTTGATTTTGCTACAACAAATTCTCCATCTTTAAAATCAACATCACTTTCACTTGCTTCCAGCATTTTTGCTGCAACTCTTTTTCCTTTTGCAATTATTTTATCGCAAGCTTTATCTATAGCAGTACCTCCTACAGCAAGTGATCTGGAACCATATGTTCCCATACCAAATGGTCCTTTGTCTGTATCACCATGAACCACTTCTACATTTTCAAGTGGAACACCTAATTTGTCTCCAACAATTTGAGCAAATACTGTATCATGACCTTGGCCATGGCTATGTGCGCCAGTAAAAACTGTAACATTTCCTGTTGGATTAAATCTTACTTCAGCTGACTCCCATAAACCAACTCCAGCTCCTAAAGACATAACAGCTGCTGATGGTGCAATACCACAAGCTTCTATGTAAGTTGAAAAACCAATTCCTCTTAATTTTCCTTTTGATTCAGATTCTGATTTTCTATTTGCAAAACCCTTATAATCAGCAATTTCAAGTGCTTTATCTAAATGTGCATCATAATTGCCTGAGTCTATATTGTGCACTAAGGCCTGTTGATGTGGAAATTGTTTAATAAAATTTTTTCTTCTAAACTCTGCTTGATCCATACCCAATTCCATTGCAGCTTTAGACATTAATCTTTCAATCATATAAGTTGCTTCTGGTCTCCCAGCTCCTCTATAAGCATCAACTGGAGCTGTATTAGTATAAACAGCTTTCACATTACAATATGCAGCCGGAATATTATATAAGCCTAGCACCAGTGGACCATATAAATAAGTTGGTGTAACTGTTGCAAATAGAGATGCATACCCACCAAGATTTGCAATGGTATCTACTTTAAGTCCTACAACTGTTCCATCTGATTTCACTGCTAATTCAGCATGAGTTACATGATCTCTACCATGACAATCTGAAAGGAATGACTCTGTTCTTTCAGCAACCCACTTAACAGGTCTTTCAACTTTTTTTGCCGCCCAAGCTATAACAACATCTTCAGCATAAGGATAAATCTTTGAACCAAATCCACCTCCAACATCAGGTGCAACAACTCTAAATTTGTGTTCTGGAGCAACGGCATTAAATGCTGAAATAACTAATCTTGTTAAATGAGGATTTTGATTTGCAGTATATAAAGTTATTTCCTCTGTTGATGAGTTATAATCTCCAAGTGACGCTCTAGGTTCCATTGCATTTGGAATTAATCTATTATTTCTTAAATCAATTTTAATAATTTTATCTGCACTGTCGAAAGCTTCTTTTGTCTTTGCTCTGTCTCCTAGTAGCCAATCGTAACATAAATTTTTTGGTATATCTTTATATATAGCTTCTGAATCCATTGCACTTTCTGTATCTACAACTGCCTTTAAAACCTTATAATCAACTTTAACCATGTCAGCTGCGCTTTTTGCATCAGCTAATGTTTCTGCAATTACTACTGCTACGTGATCACCAACATAATTTACTGACTCAGTTGCTAAAGCAGGATGTGCAGGAACTTTCATATCTGTTCCATCTTCGCTTACAATTTTCCAACCAGCAATTAATCCTCCAATTTTATCATCAGCTAGATCTTTACCAGTAAAAATTGCAACTACACCAGAAGCTTTTTCTGCTTTTGATGTATCAACTTTTTTAATTAGTGCACGTGCATGAGGAGATCTTACAAAAACAGCATGAGTTTGATGTGCTAAAGTTATATCTGCTGTATATCTTCCTTTACCTGTTAGGAATTTTTTATCTTCTTTTCTTTCTACTCTTGATCCAACTAAACTTGCCATTTTTCTCCTTACTTAAATTTCTTACATTTTTGAAGCAGCTTCTTTAACTGCTTTAACTATATTATGGTAACCAGTACATCTACATATGTTACCTTCTAACCAATCTCTAATTTCTTTTTCTGATGGATCTTTTTTAGTCTTTAAAAGATCGACAGCACTCATAACCATTCCTGGAGTACAAAAGCCACATTGTAATCCATGCATTTTTTTAAATGCCTCTTGCATAGGATGCATTTTACCATTTGTTGCAAGTCCTTCTATTGTAGTAACTTTCGAACCATCAACATCTGTTGCTAAAGCCGTACAGCTTTTTATAGATTTTCCATTAACATGAACAACACAAGCTCCGCATTGACTGGTATCACATCCAACGTGAGTGCCTGTTAAATTTAGATGATCTCTTAATAATGATGACAAAAGTGTATTATCTGAAATTTCTTTACTTATAGACTTTCCATTAACTTCTAAAGATATTTTTCTCACACTTCCCCCCTTTGAAACTTGAAGATTAAAACATAATAAATCATTTGAGACAACCTGATAAAAATATTGGATTCTAGTTTTAC
>CACLYO010000004.1 GCA_902611145.1 uncultured Pelagibacteraceae bacterium | reverse complement strand
TTTTATAAATTAATTATTTCTCCTTATTTAGGAAATAACTGTAGATATTTGCCAACTTGTTCTGAGTATTTTATTGATAGTTTAAAGGAGTATGGCTTTATCAAAGGATCTATAAAAGGATTTAAAAGAATATCATCATGTCATCCCATTAAATTTTTGGGTGGAGGTGATGGATTTGATCCTGTTGTTAAAAAGAAAGTAAAATAAAAATATGGATACCAAAAATGTTATAGCTGCTATTTCATTAAGTGCTGCGGTAATTATAATATATGCTTTATTTTTTGGACCAAGCCCAGAACAAATAAAAAAATCACAAGAGCAAAAAAATCAAATTACACAAAATTCTGAAACTCCTAGTCTTGATTTAAATCAAGCCACGTCAAAAATTTCAAGAGAAGAAGCAATAGAAGAAAATGAAAGAATCAAATTCGAAAATGAAAATATAAAAGGATCAATTTCTTTAATAGGAGCAACTATAGATGATTTAACCTTTAAAAAATATACTAAAACACTTAATGGAAATGATAAAATTATTTTATTAAATCCAAAAAAGTTTAATGATGGATATTTTATCGAGACAGGTTGGGTTACAAATAACAAAAATATTGATTTACCAAACGCAAATACATTATGGTTCCTTGAAGGAAACAATAAACTATCACCAAAAAATCCAATCAAACTAGTTTGGAATAATAACCAAGGAATTAGATTTGAAAAAAATATAAAAATTGACAATCAATTTTTATTTAGTGTTGATCAAAAAATTATTAATAATTCTCAAAAAACTTATAATTTTTATCCTTATGGTCAGATAGTTAGAAATAAAGAGCCACAAGTTACAAATTTTTATATTTTGCACGAAGGTTTAATTGGAGTTTTTGATGAACAACTTGTTGAACAAGATTATGAAGATGTAAAAGAAAAAAAATTCTCTAAAAATACAAAATCAGGCTGGTTAGGTATTACTGATAAATATTGGATAACAACTCTAATACCAGAAAAAAATAAAGAATTTAGAGCTGATTTTGATTTTAGAAATAAATTTCGAGCAAACTTTATTGAAACAAACCCAATAGAAGTGGGTCCAAATAGTTCTGATTCAAGTAAAATTAAAATTATTGTAGCCGCTAAAGAAGTTGATGTTATTGATGGATATTCTGAAAGTTTAAATATTGCTAAATTTGATTTAGCTATTGATTGGGGTTGGTTTTATTTTTTTACAAAAAACTTTTTCTTTGCAATTGATTACTTTTTTAAACTAACTGGTAATTTTGGAATAGCTATTATTTTAATTACTGTATGTATAAGAATTGTATTTTTTCCTTTAGCAAATTATTCCTTTAGATCTATGGCCAAAATGAAAGTTCTACAACCCGAAATGATAAGATTAAAAGAACTACACAAAGATGATAAAATGAAACTTCAACAAGAAACAATGGCTCTATACAAAAAAGAAAAGGTAAATCCTGTTTCAGGTTGTTTACCTGTTTTTATACAAATACCTTTCTTTTTCGCCATTTATAAAGTTTTATTTGTAACATTAGAAATGAGACATCAGCCTTTCTTTGGATGGATAAAAGATCTGTCCGAAAGAGATCCTACTTCAATATTCAATTTATTTGGATTGATACCATGGGATCCACCATCCTTTTTAATAATTGGTATCTGGCCTTGTCTTATGGGTCTCTCTATGTACATTCAACAAAAATTAAACCCTGCTCCTCCTGATCCAGTTCAGGCTAAAATTTTTATGTTCTTTCCTTTATTTTTAACTGTTATATTGGCTCCATTTCCATCTGGTCTAGTTATCTATTGGACTTTTAATAATATTTTAACAATGGCTCAACAAGTTATAATAATGAAAAGAACAACTGTTAAAACAGTCTAAATAAATTAATGCATCTAGAGAATATTTTACCAAACGATGGTCCTTCAATTGAAGAAGTAAAAAAATATTTAAACAAATATAATAATGAATATATAATAATAAAATTTGGTGGAAGTGTACTTAACGACCCTAAATTATTTAAAATTTTTATTCAAGATATAGCTATTTTAAAAAGACTTGGATTTAGTCCAATAATTGTTCATGGTGGTGGTAAAAGAATTAGTAATAAATTAATTGAACTAAATATAAAAAGTAATTTTATTAAAGGATTAAGAGTTACTGATAAAGAAACAATAAATATAGTAGAAGATGTTTTAGCAAACTTTAATGAAGAAATTGCAAAAGCTTTGGAGGAACAGTCTTGTAAAACAAAAAAAATTACTTCAAAAAAAAATAATATAATCACTGTAAAACCTGAGAGCAAAGAATTGGGTTTTGTTGGTACGCCTATCCATATTAAAATTGATTTTTTAAAAGAAATTATAAATGCAAATGAAGTACCTATTATTGCTCCTTTAGGATTAGATGAAAGTAGTCAAATTTTTAATATTAATGCAGATACTGTGGCTGGTTCTATAGCTAAAGCTCTCAAAGCGAGAAGGTTTATAATTATAAGTGATGTGGAAGGTGTTTTGGATAATGATAAAAAATTAATTCCTGAAATCAATTCTGTTAAAGCTAAAAGTTTAATAGATCAAAAAATTATATCAGGTGGAATGATACCAAAAATAAATAATTGTATAGATGTTGTAAGTAATGGTGTTAAAGGTGTTGTAATAATCGATGGTAGAAGATCGCATTCAATTTTATTTGAGTTACTCTCAGATAAAGGTGCAGGAACACTAATTAGAGAATGAAAGAATTTAAAAATATAAAAAATTTTATATTTGATTGTGACGGAGTTCTTTATAGTGATCTTGAAAAAGTTTTTGGACAGGTCAGCAAAAGAATGACAAGTTATATCTCAAAAAAATTAAATTTAGATTTAAAAAAGGCTAAAGAATTACAAACAGATTACTTTCATAAATATAATACTAGTTTAAATGGATTAATGATACATCATGATATAAATCCAAACGATTTTCTTAAATATGTGCATGAAATAAATTTAGATTTTTTAGAAAAAGATTTATTTCTAAGAGAAGAGCTTATCAAGCTCAAAGCTAAAAAATTTGTTTTTACTAATGGCTCTCATGAACATGTTGCCAACATAACCAAACATCTAGGTATAAATGATTTATTTGATGGTTCTTTTGATATAACCGACTGCAATTTTATACCTAAACCTTCAATAGAACCTTATGAAAAACTACTCAAAAAATTTGACATTAACCCTAGAGAAACAGTTTTTATTGAAGATATTGCAAAAAATTTACAACCAGCAAAAAAACTTGGTATGAAAACAGTATGGTTAATCAATAATGAATATTGGGGCAAAAAAGACTCAGATAAAGAATTTATAGATTATAAAATTAAAAATGTATCTTTATTTTTAAAAGAAATCAGGTTATTAAAAAGTGCTTAAACTATGTCTTTAGAAAAAATTATAAATGATGCTTGGGAAAATAGAGACCAAGTTAACCAAAAATCTGACAAATCTATCAAAGATGCTATTAATCAAATTATTGAAGATTTAGATAGCGGTAAGTCAAGAGTAGCTGAAAAAATTAATGGTGAATGGGTGACACATCAGCATTTAAAAAAAGCTATAATGTTAAGTTTTAGAATTTATCCCATGGAAAATTTAAATGGTCCTTACAGTAGCTGGTATGATAAATCTCACTTACTTAAAGGTAAAACAGCTGGATGGACAAAAGACGATCATGAAAAAGCTGGTTTTAGAATGGTTCCTAATTCACCTGTTAGAAAAGGATCTTTTGTTGGAAAAAATGCAGTTCTAATGCCATGCTATGTTAATATTGGTGCCTACATAGATGAAGGTACTATGATTGATACATTTGCAAGAGCTGGTAGCTGTTGTCAAATTGGAAAAAATTGTCATATATCGGCGGGAAGTGGTGTTGGTGGTGTACTTGAACCAGCACAGGCACTACCAACAATTATTGAAGATAATGTTTTTTTAGGAGCTATGTCTGAAGTTGTAGAAGGAATAATTGTAGGAGAAGGATCTGTATTAAGTATGGGAATGTACATTGGTCAATCAACAAAAATTGTAAATAGATCAACAGGTGAAATAACTTATGGAAAAATTCCACCTTATTCAGTTGTAGTACCAGGAACTCTTCCGGATAAAAAAAATCCATCTGCACCATCACTAAGTTGTGCAGTTATAATTAAGCAAGTAGACGAAAAAACTAGATCAAAAACTTCAATTAACGATCTTTTAAGAGAATAAACTAATGAAAACTTATAATGAATTAAAGTTAGCTCAAGAGCTAATAAGATTTCCAACAGTAAAAACTGAAGATAAAGGTATAATGAAATTCTTATCAAAAAAACTATCCTCAATTGGTTTTAAATGTAAAATTATTAAATCAAAAGGAACAGGGTCAAATCCTGCTTTAAATTTATATGCAAGATTTGGTAAATCAAAACCACATATAAATTTTTTAGGTCACACGGATGTAGTTGCTAACCTTAATAATTGGAAAATTCCTCCATTTAAAGCAATTGCAATAAAAGGATTTTTAAATGGTAGGGGGTCTCAAGATATGAAAGGTGGGATAGCTTGCTGGATAAGTGCAGTTAGTAATTTTATTAAAAAAAAAAAATTTAAAGGATCTATTTCAATTATTATTTCAGCTGATGAGGAAACAACAGGTTTAGGAACACCGAAAGTTATTAAATATCTTAAAAGGAAAGGTGAGAAGATAGATTTTTCTGTTGTAGGAGAACCATCTTCAAATAGATCAGTTGGAGATGAAATAAGAATTGGAAGACGTGGTTCTATGAATGGAATTATAACTATATATGGAAAAAGTGGTCACTCAGCGTTTGCTGGGTCTTATATCAATCCATGTACAGCCTTAGCTAAAATAATAGCAAAATTAAAAAGTACATCTCTAGACAAAGGTACTAAATTCATGCCTCCATCTAACTTAGAGTTTACAAAAATGAACGTAGATAATTTATCTGAAAATGTAGTACCTCAATCAGCTAGTGCAAAATTTAATGTTAGATTTAACTCTAAACATAAATCAACTTCTCTAAAGAAAAAACTAAGTAAAATGATAAATGTAGTTGCAAAAAAAGAAAAATGTAAAATTAAAATAGAATATAGGGTAAGTGGTGAAGCTTTTTATACTAAACCAAATAAAGAAATTTATATGGTTAAAAAAATTGTTAAAAAGGTTACAGGTAATTCTGCAAAATTAAATTGTAGAGGTGGAACAAGTGATAGTAGATTTTTAGGTTCAATCCCAAGATTAGAGTTAGGATTAAGAAATAATACTATTCACATGGTTGACGAAAGAACATCAATTTCGGATTTAAAAAAATTGACTAAAATATATTATAATATTTTAGAAAATTATTTTTAATGAAAACAGCAATAATTACATCCAAAGCTTCTTTAAATCATAATACTGGTTATGGACATCCTGAGAGTGTCTCAAGGGTCACATCAATACTTGAAACATTAAAAAAAAATAAAAAATTAATTTGGAAAAATCCAGTTAGGTTCAATAAAGACATTATAAAACAGGCCCATTCGTCTAGTTATGTAGATACAGTTGAAAATGCTTTTCCTGAAAAAGGTTTGGTATTTTTAGATGGTGATACAGTTGTTTCACCCGGTAGCAAAGATGCAACATTTGATGCAGTTGGTTCAATAATTACAGCAATCGATGGAGTTGAAAATAAAGAATTCAATGCTGCTCATTGTGTAACCAGACCACCAGGTCATCATGCAGAAAAAAGTAAAGCAATGGGTTTTTGTGTAATAAATAATATTGGTGTTGCTGCAAATTATCTAATTTCTAAATACAAATATAAAAGAGTGGCAGTTTTAGATTGGGATTGTCACTTTGGAAATGGAAGTTATGATATTCTTAAGTCAAATGAGAATGTTTTTTTCTCAAGCTTACATCAATATCCTTATTATCCAGGAGGTGGTACAACAGATGAAAAAGGTGATCATAATAATGCATTAAATATTCCTTTACCTGCTGGTACAAACTCTAGAGAATATTTCGATGCGTATGAGCATATGCTTAAAAGGTTAAAAGAATTTAGACCTGAATTTATATTGATGTCTGCTGGATTTGACGCTCATAAAGATGATCCTTTATGTCAGTTAAATTTAGAGTCTAAAGACTATTATGAGATAACCAGAAGAGTTTTGGAAACTACAAAACAGTTTTGTAATGGAAAAGTGGTATCTATTCTTGAAGGTGGATATGATCTGAATGCTCTAGCTGAAAGTGCCAATGAACATGTTAACGCACTTTTAGAATTTAATTGAGATTTTCAAAAATTATCATAAATAGACACAATGAGTATATATAAAATAAAAAAATCAAATATAGATAAAAATGGGCGAGGTCTTTACGCAACTAAGAATATTAAAGCTGGAACTAAAATTATAGAATATGTAGGAAAGATTATTACAAAAAAACAAACTGAAAATTCTGATAAGTTTGATAATTCAAAACCAATTTATTTGTTTAATTTAAATAATAGATATGATTTAGATGGAAATGTATCATGGAATCCTGCGCGCTTGATCAATCATTCTTGTTCAAATAACTGCGAATATGAAGGAACAGGTTTAAAAATTTGGGTTATTTCAAATAAAGAAATTAAAAAAGGTGAGGAAATAACTTGTGACTATGGTTTTGGTTATGATTCTGATTACAAACAGTTTCCTTGTAAGTGTAAATCTATTAATTGCTGTGGTTTCATCATTAGAACAGAAAGCCGTTGGAGAATTAACAAAAAATTCAGTAAAAATTCAAGAATTAGTAAATAACTTTTTCAAGGTATAATCCACAAGCCGGTGCTGGTGGCGCACAATTTTTTCTTTTTTTTGATTTTAAAACATTTTCAAATTTTTTAATATTCCATTTTTTTTCCGCTAAATATTTTAAACATCCAACCATTGATCTAACTTGATTTCTTAAAAAAGATTTTGATCTAAATTCAATTTCAATTTTACTATTTACATTTTTTACAGTTATTTTATTAATTTTTTTTACAGGACTTTTAGCGTAGCAATTTGTTGCTCTCATTGTGCTAAAGTCATGTGTCCCTACTAATTTTTTAGCTCCTTCTTTTAATAATTTAATATCTAGTTTCTTTCTTATGTGCCATGCTCTTTCATTTTCTATAACAGGTGTAGCTAAACGGTTAATAATAAAATATTTGTATACTCTTTCTTTTGCAGAATACCTTGCATGAAAATTTTTATTTCTTTTAATAATGCTAATTATAGAAATTTTTTTTGGACTTAAAAAAAAATTTAGAGATTTAATCATTTTATCTATATTTTGTATTTTATTTTTAACATCAAAATGAGCTGATTGTCCGTTTGCGTGAACTTCACGATCAGTACGCCCTGCAGAATATAAAATAATTTTTTCCTTCAATAATTTTGATAAGGTTGATTGAATTATTTTTTGAACAGATTTTCCTTTTTTTTGTATTTGCCAACCTACGAAAGAGGTTCCAACATATTCAATCAAAATTTGATATCTATACATTAAGCAATATTGGTACCTTTTTTAATTTGAGTACCAAGTAAAAATTCATTTATTTGCTGAACTCTTTTACCTTCTCGTTGAATACTTAATACTTTTATTGATCCTTCTCCACAGCACACCTCGAAATTTTCACTTGCTATATCCCCGGGTTTTCCTTTCATGCTAGATTTTTCGGCTTTTAATATTTTATATCTTTCTCCGTTAAATGAAAAAAAAGCCCCAGGATATGGATAAAGTCCATTTATTTTTCCAATTATTTTTTCTGCATTTTCACTCCAATCAATTTTTCCTTCTGTTTTTTGGATTTTTTTTGCATAGGTTGCTTTTGAATGATCTTGATCTTTAAATTCTAAATTGCCATCATCAATATTATTTAAAATATCTAAAATTTTTTCTGAAGCTATTAACGATAATTTTTCAGATAATTCTTCCGAATTCATTTTTTCTGAAATTTTTAAAGAGTATTGATTACAAACTGGGCCCTCATCTAGATTTTCGTTTATTCTCATAATACTAATCCCTGTTTCTTTATCTAAATTCATTATTGATCTTTGAATAGGTGCCGCTCCTCTCCATTTTGGGAGTAAAGAAGCATGAACATTTAAAAATCCATGTTTTGGAATATTTAAAAGATTTTTAGGAATAATTTGCCCGTACGAAATTACCAAAATAATATCTGGCTGTAATTCAGTGAGATATAATTCTTCTTCCTTATTATTTTTTAAAGAAAGAGGAGTTCTTACATCCAAACTTATATTTTCAGAGAATGAATTTATTGGTGACTTAGTTAATTGTTGACCTCTATTAGATTTTTTAGGCGGTTGAGTGTAAACAGTACAGATTGGATATCCATTTTGATAAAGTGACTTTAAAATATGAACAGCAAAATTTGATGTGCCCATAAAAACAATTTTTCTTAACATTGTTTAAACAACTATTCTATCAGGCTTATTTTTAGAAAGTTTTTTTAATATCATAGATTTTTTTAATTTTGATAAATAATCAATAAAAAGAATTCCTTCCAAATGATCCATCTCGTGTTGAATACAAGTTGCAAGCAGACCTTCAGCTTTTAAAAGTTGTTTTTTTCCATCAAAGTCTAAATATTCTACTTCACATTTATTTGGTCTTTCAATCTCTGCGAATTGATTTGGTACAGATAAACATCCTTCTTCATAAATTGAATTTACTGAATTTTTTTGTTTAATTATAGGGTTTACAAAATACATTGGATTTTTTTTTTCATCTTTATTTAAGTCTATTACTATTATTCTTTTTGGAATACCAACTTGTATTGCAGCTAGTCCTATTCCTTTTGCAGCATACATTGTATCTAACATATCTCTCATTAAATTCTGTTCTTCATTCCCAACACCTTCTACTGGTTTAGAAACTTGTCTCAATATTTTATCAGGTTCTGTTAAAATTTTTCTTATACTCATAGTATTAAACTTATTTTATTACAATTATTATACTTTTAAAGGAAAGGTTTTAAGAATTATATTATTTCTTATTTTATCAATATTTAGTTTATTTAAAGTACTAAGTATAAAATATAGAGATTCTGAGCCTAAATTATTTAAATCATCTTCTCCAATGATTTCAACTAATCTCAGCAAAATCATTGCCATTTCACCATCATTTATCATTACCTCTATATCTGTTGGTATATTAGAATTATATAATTCAAGAATCGAAGAATATTTATCAGAAATTTTTATGCCATCATAAATTAATGACTCAATTAAAATTATATCTTTGGTAGAAAAATAATATTTTTTATTTTTTTTAATTTTTTTTAATTTTTTTTCTAGTTCTTTTTCCACCTTTTCAATATCCATATCATCTGAAAAATAATTTAGTAACTTTGATTGGTGAATTATTTTGTTATTGAATTTTATTTTTTTATTACTATTTTTCTTATCTGCTAGATAGTAATTGTAAAAATCAGAATAATTTGAAGGTATTTCTTTTTCATCAAACTCTTCAAGAATTCTTACTAGTTCGTTGTTAAAAGCATCTCCAATATCATCTTTGTCAAACTGTTCTTTTAAAGTTTTCAATAATTCTATTTTAGATTTTGTATCTTTAGAAATTAAAAAACCTTGATATAGTAAAGCTCTACTTTCATGTCCTGATAACATTTTATATGATTCAAGGACTGTAATTAATTGATTAATACTAAATCTGTATCTAGTATATAAATTTAGCAAATCTTTCTCTAAATAATTTCCATTATTAGTAGCTTTTTCAATTGAAATAATTTTTTCAGGATCTTCAATGTCAATTTCATTTAGATTTTCTAATAAGTTAAATGAAGATAAATATCTCCATATAATTTTATCAGTATTTTCATTTGTTAAGTATTTAAAATCATTACTTGTAAGATGGGAGAGATGAAAATCTAAAAGATTTTTTTCAGATATTTTTGAGTCACTTTTTTCACTATAGCCCATAATAAAATTAAATTTTTCTTCAAAAAAAATATCTTTAAAACCAGTTTCTTTTATTAAATCAAATTGAAGTTGTGCTAATTCATTTTTTTTTTCATTAATTAAACAATAAATTTTATATTTAGATACATAATCGTCATCTGAATAACTTTCTAAAAAAGAAAATAATTTACATGCATTTTCTAAATCTGCCATTGATAGATTTTGATCTAAATAATATTTTAAAAGTCTTGGATCTATTTTTTCTTTTTTATTTTTAATAACAAAATCTTTTATTAATTCTAAATCACCATTTTGAATAAGCCAATCTATTTTAATTTCTAAAAATTTTTCTTTACTAAAATTTTTTTTTGGTGGAAAAGAATTGGTTAAAATTACATAATTATAAATTTCTTTTGCGTCCTCAGATAAATTTAATTTTTTAATTTTTTTTATTATTTTTGATATTTTTTCTCCATCAGAAAACTCCCACATATTTATTGATAAATCATTATCACTAGGATCATAAATTCCTACCAAATAGTCTTTTTTCAAATTTAAATTATTTTCTTCTGTAATTGGAATTATTGTTTCATTTTTTATATCAGTGGAAATAGAATTTTTTTTATTTTCGTTGTTTAATCTATTGTTGTCACTATTCTCATTTTTATTTTTTTTTTTATCTATATTCCATATATCAACTGGCTCATTTGAAAAAGCAGCAGTAAAAAATAAAAAAAAAAATATTGTAAATTTTTTATTTAACAATCTTAAGATTTGCATTTGGGATTATTTTTTGAATTTTTTTGTTAGGAGATGGAAAATTTAATTGATCCAACAAAATTAATATAGTAAAAAATAAAAAAATTATCAAAGTTATCTTGATAAGTAATTTTATCAAAAAATTTGATTTACCAATACTTGTTTTTTTTTGAAATTGCATATAACGTTTATTAATTTCAAATTAAGACATATTTGTGTTTTTTCAATATAGAAACTTATGAAATGAAAAAAAACCTAGTTTTAATAGGCATGATGGGGTCTGGAAAATCTACAATTGGTAGATTGTTATCATATATAACTAAGCAAAATCTAATTGATACTGATAAATTAATTGAAAAGGAAACTAAATTAAAAATTAATGATATTTTTCAAAAAAAAGGAGAAAATTTTTTCAGAAAAATTGAAGAAAAAATTGTATTAAATTCCCTTAATTTTCAGAATAATATAATTGCTATTGGTGGAGGTGCATTTTTAAATTATAGAATCAGGGAAAAAATAAAGAATAATTGTATATCCTTATGGTTAAAATGTAGTGAGCAAACTTTAATCCCAAGAATTAAAAATAGTAAAAAAAGACCAAAAGCTTACTTATTAAAAGAAAAAGATTTAATAAAACTTATAAATAATAGATCAAAAATCTATTCTAAAGCAGATTATAAAATAAATTGTGATAATTTAACTAAAGAAGAAATAATAAAAAAAATTTTAAAAATTTATGAAAAAGAATAAAATTTTAGTAAATACAAATAATGGTTCCTACTCAATACTAATTGGTACAGGTTTAATAAATAATTTAAAAAAAATTTTAAATTCCTATTCAATCAAATCATCTAAATATTTAGTTGTTTTTGATAAAAATATTCCAAAAAAATATATTAGAACTATAAAAAAAAGTATTAAGAAAAAAACTATTTTTTTAAAATTTTCTTCAAATGAAAAAAATAAAAATCAAAAAAGTGTAAATTCTATTTTAAATATTTTACTAAAAAATAGTTTTAATAGAAATGACTGTGTAATAGCGGTTGGTGGTGGTATAATTGGTGATGTCTCTGCTTTTGCTTCAAGTATTTTTAAAAGAGGTATAAAATTTGTTAATTTGCCCACAACCTTACTTGCGCAAGTTGATTCTTCGATAGGGGGAAAAACAGGAATTAATACAAAGTTTGGAAAAAACCTAATCGGGTCATTTTATCAACCTAGTCTAGTAATATCAGATATAAACTTTTTAAACTCACTTCCTAAAAGAGAAATTGTTTGTGGATACGGTGAAATATTGAAGCACTCAATTATAGCAGATAAAAAATTTTTTGTTTTTCTATCAAAAAATATTTCAAAAATTTTAAAACTTAAAAAAGGGTATATTCAAAAATCTATATATGAAAGTTGCTTAATTAAAAAAAAAATTGTTGAAAAGGATGAAAAAGAAAAAAATTTAAGAAAATTGTTAAATTTTGGTCATACTTTTGCACACGCATATGAAGCAGCATTAAGTTATTCAAAAAAACTTAATCATGGTGAAGCTGTAATTTTAGGAATTATAAGCGCCTGTGAATTTAGTTTTAAAAAAAAACTATTAAGTAAAATAGAATATAAATTAATCAAAAATCATATTATTAAACTTGATAGATCATTAAGGCTAAGTAAGTTTTTTAATAAAAAAGATGCAAATAAAATTGTTAAATTTATGATTGCAGATAAAAAAAATATTAACAATAAAATCAATCTTGTTTTATTAAAAAAAATTGGAAAAGCAAAATTTAAAAATTTTTATAAAGTCACTGATATTTTGAAGTTTACTAAAAATCAATTTACTAATAATTCAATCGAATGAATATAATATTTTAATTCATGATCTAAAATTTTGTAAATTTTTTTAGTTGAATCTATTCTATTCATTTTTAGTAATTCATCAGATTGTATTATTAACTTAATATGAAATTTATTTTTTTCATGTCCTTTATGTTTTTTATGTAAATACGTTTTATCTTCAATGGTAATATTTTTACAAAAAAAACTTTGTGAAATTTTTTTTTCTATAATTAAATTTAAACTATTTATATCCATAAAAAATTAGGTATTATTATATACTATGAAAATAATTTGTGATTGGAATAATTGTTTTGATTTAGGTGAATACAAGGCACCAGTTGAAAAAGATAATAGTAAAAACTACAGATTGCTTTGTTTAAAACATGTAAAAGAATTTAATAAAAATTGGAATTATTTTGCAGGAATGAATGATGCTGAAGTAGTTAATTTTCTTAAATCAGATATCACCTGGCACAAACCAACCCAAGGGTTTAGCTCATCTGACAATTTTTTTAAAGTCCTTTGGAATAATGCCTTAAATGATGGATTTGATGATTCAAAATTTAAAAATCATTTTGAAAATTCTCAAAAATTTAAATTTAATCATAATGATATTAAAGCTTTTGGAATTTTAGGCGTAACCGTTGGTTTAAAATGGGACAAAATTCAGAAAAAATTTAAAAAACTTGTGAAAAAATTTCACCCTGATATTAATGCTGGTGATAAAACATTTGAGGAAAGGCTTAAAGTAATTACACTAGCTTATACTCAACTTAAAAATACTTATAGGAAAAAAAGTGACAACAAATTTAAATCTTAAGCCTGATATAAAAATATCAGTAAAACAAACTTTTGGAATTGAAAGTGATATGGAAGTAGATGCTTTTTCAAAAAAAAGTGAATTTGTACCTGAATTAGATAAAGATTACATATTTGATAAAGATACTACGATCGCCATACTAAGTGGTTTTAATTTTAATAAAAGAGTTATGGTCCAAGGTTTCCATGGTACGGGAAAATCTACACATATCACTCAAATTGCAGCAAGATTAAATTGGCCTTGCGTTAGAGTAAATCTAGACTCACACATAAGTAGAATCGATTTAATGGGAAAAGACTCAATAGTTGTTAAGGATGGAAAACAAATAACCGAGTTTAAAGAAGGTATTCTTCCTTGGTCAATTCAAAATCCTGTAGCCCTTATATTTGATGAATATGATGCTATGAGACCTGATGTAGCCTTCTTGCTAACTAAAGTATTAGAAGCAGAAGGTGGATTAACTTTGTTAGAAAAAAATAAAGTAATTAAACCTAATAATTTTTTTAGATTATTTGCAACAGCGAATACAGTCGGACTTGGAGATACTAAAGGAATATATTCAGGAGTTAATCAAATTAATGCCGCACAAATGGATAGGTGGAATATTTTAACTAGTCTTAATTATTTAAGTTTGGAAAAAGAAATGGAAATAGTTTTAGCAAAAAACAAAGACTTCAATAATACAAAAGGTAAAGAAAAAGTTGCTAATATGATCAAGGTTGCATCTTTAACAAGAAAAGGATTCATTGCTGGAGATATTTCTACTGTAATGTCGCCAAGGACTGTAATTTTTTGGTGTCAAAATACACTTATTTTTAAAGATATTAGCTATGCTTTTAGAGTGACATTTTTAAATAAATGTGATGATTCTGAAAAAAATATAATTGCAGAATATTATCAAAGATGTTTTGGGGAAGAATTACCTGAGTCTATTATAAATACTAAACCTTAAATGAGTAAAGAGAGCAATCTTAAAGAACGTTTTAAAATCGCACTTTTATCTACTGCTAAAGTTATATCTGATGACTACAAAATAGAAATAGATAAAAAAAACAGAAGCTCAAAAAATATGGATTTTTTTGAACTTGACAATCTAAGTACGAGATTTGATTTTATAAAATATAGAGCTGAAATCGACTCGAAAGCACTAAGAAAAAAATTTTCCAATGATAAAATATATAGAAAAAATTTGCCTAAAAACTCATCATGCAAATCTTTATATGAATTATCAGAAAAAATTAGATGTGAAATTTTAGGTTCTTCAATGTTAAAAGGGATCAAATCAAATTTTATAGAAAACTATAATAATAAATTACTCTTTAAGAGAAAGGATCAATTGAAATCTAAAGAAGATGTAAATATTTCAGAAGCATTTGAATTGTACATGTTAAAAAATTTTTTTAATATTAAATTAAATAATTTATCAGAAAAAATTTTAAGTTTTTGGTCAAAAGAATTTGAAAAATATCTTAATAATCAATTAAATTTCTTAAAAGACAATGTTGAAGATCAACAAAAGTATAATTCGAAATTTTCTGAAATACTTCAAAAAATGGATATATTTGATAGTTCAGATCAAACTCAAAATGAAGATGATCAAAATGAAATGAATGAACAAAATAATGAAAATTTAGATGATGAAAATCAAGATTCCGATGGTAAGCAAGAAAAAAAAGAGCAAGAAGAAAATCAAAATGGTCTGGACTCTGAGTATGATTTTAGTGAACACAAAATAGATGAACAACTTGTTGATACAGATTCAGACAAGCAGAGTTCTGAAAAAGTTATACAAAAAATGAATTATGATACTTCTAATAATGATTATAAAGTTTTTACTAACAAATATGATGAAATAGCAAAAGCAGAAAGCTTAGAAAAAGCTGAAGAAATTTTAAAATTAAGAAAGAATTTAGACCAACAGCTAATAACTTTTCAAGATTTGATAACTAAATTAGCTAATAAACTTCAAAGGCAGCTATTGGCCAGCCAAAAAAGAGCTTGGGAATTTGATCTCGAAGAAGGCTTGCTTGATACTTCAAAATTAACAAGAATAATTATGGATCCTTATAGTTCATTATCTTTTAAAAGAGAAAAAGATTTAGAATTTAAAGATACAGTAGTGACACTTTTAATAGATAATTCAGGATCTATGAGAGGCAGACCAATTACTATCGCTGCAATCTGTGCGGATATTTTATCTAGAACTTTAGAAAGATGTTCAGTAAAAGTAGAAATACTAGGATTTACAACAAAAAATTGGAAAGGTGGCAAATCTAGAGAAATCTGGAATAATAATAGCAAGCCAAAAAATCCTGGAAGACTAAATGATCTTCGCCATATAATTTATAAAAGTGCAGATACTCAGTGGAGAATGGCAAAAAATAATTTGGGATTAATGCTTAAGGAAGGTCTTTTAAAAGAAAATATAGATGGAGAAGCAATTAATTGGGCATTTAATAGATTGGGAAAGCGTAAAGAAGAAAGAAAAATATTAATGGTAATATCTGATGGTGCTCCTGTTGATGACTCAACATTATCTGTAAACTCAGGCGATTATCTTGAAAAACACTTAAAACGAGTGGTAAAACATGTAGAAAAAAGTGATATTGAAATTTTAGCAATCGGAATTGGTCATGATGTTTCAAGATATTATTCCAAAGCAATCAAAATAACTGATGTTCAAGAACTTGGAGATGTGATGATTGATCAATTAAGTTACTTATTTAATGATAAAAAAAAGCTAAATTAAATTTTATTTTTTAAATCTTTATTTTTCCATTTAATAATTACTTCTGCTCCATTATTTTCTTCTGAATTTTTAAAATTTATAACTGCAAAATTTTTTTCTAACAAAGTTTTTCCAATAAAAGTTCCAAGTCCTAGACCGTGTTTTGAAATATATGATTGATCACTAGACCTAATATAAGGTTCACCCAATTTTTGTTTATCTATTAAATCTTTAGGAAAACCAGGACCATCATCTTTAATAATTACTTCAGTTATTTCTTCGTTACTATTCAAAGATATTTCTATTTTTTTTTTAGCAAATTTATTAGCATTACCAATAAAATTTCTTAATCCATAGATAATTTCTGAAGATTTCTTAGTACTTATAGAATTTAAATTTTTTTCAGAATCTATAATAAATTTTTTTTTGCTTATTTCCTTAAATGATCTAACTATTTCACTTATATAATCACTTATTTTATAATTTAAATCTATAAACCCATCACTTATATTAGGTGTTAAAGAAAGTTTTTTTAATATTTCACTACATCTATTACTCTGACTAACTAATAAATTAAGATCTTTTTTAATTTTATCATTATTTGTATGGTCCTTTTGTAATTCTTTAGCAATCAATAAAATTGTAGAAAGTGGTGTGCCAAGTGAATGAGCTGCCGCTGCAGCCTGTCCACCTAATGAAAGAAGCTCATTTTCTTTTGCCATTAGTTCTTGTAGTTTATCATAAGCTTGCTTTCGCATTCTACTTTCTTGTCCAAATTTAACACCGAAAAAAACCAAAAAAATTAGGCCAACAATTATGGATAAGGGTATTGCTTGCAAATAATAATCTGGGACATGAAAATGAATTTCATCTGGATGCGGTAATTGTAAATAAAAAAAACTTAGAAATATTAAAATTATAATTATAAATAAAACTAATATAGCTGAGCTCCAAATATTAAGATATTGACTAGAAAATACAGCAGGTACTATAATCAAAAATATAAAAGGGTTCGTTATTCCTCCTGTAAAAAAAAATAATAATCCTAATTGTAAAATGTCATAAGTTAAATATATAGTAGAGGTAAAATTGTTAAGTTGATTTTCTTTTACTCTAAATTGTAAATAAACATTAGTTAAAATACTAAAAAATATTATTGCAATACAATAAATATAATCAAAACTGAAAGCTAATACAAACTGAACAAATAAAATTGATATTAATTGTCCAATATAAGCTATCCATCTTAAATTTATATAAGTGCTTTTATTTAGATAATAAAGATTTGAAGCCTGAAAAAACCTCATTATACATCTAGATTTTGTACATCAATTGCATTTGAAACTATAAAATCTTTTCTCAAAGCAACATCATTTCCCATTAAAGTGTGAATAATATTTTGATCTTTTTTTGCATCTTTTGAATATTCCACTTTTAGCAAATTTCTAGTCTCTGGATTTAAAGTGGTATTCCATAATTCATCAGGATTCATTTCTCCTAGTCCTTTAAATCTTTGAATGCTTAATTTAGATTTTTCGATAGAGTAATGTTTTTCAAAATCTTTTGATCCCTTTTTAAATTTCTTTAATTCTTTCGAATTCTTCATAATATATTTTTCAAGCTCTTTTTCGTCTTTAATATAAATACCCTTGGCACCTTTATTAATCTTAAAAAGTGGAGGTTGTGCCAGATAAACATGACCATCTGCAATTAATTTATTAAAAGGTCTGTTATTAAAAAAAGTTAACAAAAGAGCTCTAATGTGAGATCCATCAACATCAGCATCAGTCATTATAATTATTTTTCCATACCTTAAATCTTTAATATCTATTTCTTCATCTTTTGGGTCCAAGCCTAACGCATTAATTAAAGTCATTATTTCATTTGAAGAAATCATTTTTGAAAGAGCTTTTGTTTTTTGCTCATTACTATTACCATTTTTTTTTAAAACTTTTGTATCCACATATGTATTCAAAATTTTTCCTCTTAATGGCAAAACTGCTTGAAATTCCCTATTTCTTCCTTGCTTTGCGGAACCTCCAGCAGAATCCCCCTCAACTATAAAAAGTTCAGTTCCATCTTGATTTGAATTTTGACAATCTGCTAACTTTCCGGGTAAACCTGTAAGTTCAAGTGCTCCTTTTCTTCTTACTGTTTCTCTTGCTTTTCTAGCCACATCTCTTGCCTGGGCTGCTTGTATAATTTTAGCAAGTATTAGCCTCGCTACGGATGGATTTTGGTCAAACCATAAAGAAAGTCTTTCATTAATAATTGTTTCTACAATATTTCTAACTTGTGAGGAAACAAGTTTATCTTTGGTTTGAGATGAAAATTTAGGATCTGGAATTTTAATTGATATTACAGAAGTTAAACCTTCTTTTACATCATCACCTGAAATAGAAATTTTATTTTTTTTTAGCAAATTTAATTCACTTGCGTACTTATTTACCACTCTAGTTAGAGCGCTTCTAAAACCCAAAAGATGTGTTCCACCATCTTTTTGGTAAACATTATTAGTATAAGGGTAAACATCTTCACTATACATTGCATTCCATTGTAGTGCACATTCTATTTCCACATCGTCTTTTTTTCCTTCAATTAAAATTGGTTTTTTAAATAAAAAATTCCCATTTTTATTATTTAATTTTTCCCTTTTTTCATCAAGAAAACTTACAAACTCTAAAATTCCACCTTCAAATTTAAAAATACTAATTTTATCTTTTTTTGAAGTTAGATCGTGAATAGAAATTTTAATTCCTTTATTTAAAAATGCAAGTTCACGCATTCTTTTTTGAATTATACTTGGATTAAACTTTATTGATGAAAAAATTTGTTTAGATGGCAAAAATGTAATTTGTGTTCCCGTTTCTTTTGAGTTTCCAATAACTTTTAAATTTGATTTTGCTTCACCGTTCTTAAATTCTATAAAATATTTTTTTCCTTCTCTGCATATTTCAAGTTGAAGACTTTCCGATAATGCATTTACTACTGATACACCAACACCATGCAATCCACCTGATACTTTGTAAGAGTCATGGTCAAATTTACCGCCCGAATGAAGTTGTGTCATAATTACTTCAGCAGCAGATTTTTTTTCACCTTTATGTAAGTCTACAGGAATACCTCTTCCATCATCTTTTACTGTCACTGTTCCATTTGAATTAATGTAAATATCAATATTTTTACAATGTCCAGCTAAAGCTTCATCTATAGAATTATCTACAACTTCATAAACCATATGATGTAAGCCTGTACCATCATCGGTGTCACCAATATACATACCAGGTCTTTTTTTAACTGCTTCTAAGCCTTTTAGAACCTTTATAGAATCTGCTTGATATTTTGATTTTGCTATTTTTGTCATTATTTTTTTTTGGAAAAAAAAAATTATAACATTTTTTAAAAATTTAATAAAATGGTTGTTAGATCTTTTCTTAAATAAGCCTTATATTTCAATACTTATTTAAGATATTGTTAATTATTTTTCTATTATTTAAAAAATTAATTTTTTTACTATTTTTTGATTAAAATACTCGTAAAAAAAGTAAGATTCGATTTCAGGTAGTTTTTGGATAAAACACATTTTTTTTAAAATTATATTAAACTAATTGAAACTTTTTGGCGGAGAGAGTGGGATTCGAACCCACGAAAGAGTTGCCCCTTAACACGCTTTCCAAGCGTGCGCCTTAAACCACTCGGCCATCTCTCCTTAAAATTATTTTTTTATAATAAAAGCAATTTTGTTAAATCTTCCTTTATAAATTTTTATATATTTACAATTTTGCATAAAGTATTTTTTTTTATCCTCGGAAATGTATTGTGAATAAATAGGTTTATGATTTTTTATTGATTTTAAAATAGTGTATAAAGTATTTTTATCATTTGTTAAGTTCATATCCTTTCTTGTATCTGGAAAATCTAATTCTTCTACCACATAAATTCCTTTTTTTTTTAATTTAGGAAATAGCGTGAACAAAGTAATTATTTGATCTTTTAAATAATGTCCCGCATCTTCTATTATCAAATCATATTTCATCTTTTGTGGCAAATTAAGAAGGCCTTTTTCTGAACTATTATCAATTTTAAAACTTTTTATTCTTTCTGATTTGTAAATAAATAAATCAGGATACAAATCTAAACTATAAATAAATGAATTTTCGAAATAAAAAAAAAATGATGCGCTGGCATTGCCTTTAAATGCACCTAATTCAAGAATTTTTATTTTATTTTTTTTTAATTTTTTTAAATGCTTTTCATAATAAACTGTATATTTATGTCCATTAATTAATTTATTATTTTTTTTAGAAAATCTTGCGTATTGATTTATAAATTTGTTTCCTTTATCACTATTAAAGTATTCAAACAAAAAATTTAAATTTTTTTTAAATAATTTTTTATTAACTTTTGCGTATTCATCAAGATTTATCTTTTTTGGATAATTTATTTTTTCAATAAAATAATTAAATGGAATTATTAAATATATATATATTTTTTTTAAAATATTTGCTTTTTCTAATCTATGATTATAATAAATATCTATATATGTTGATATTCTCATAGATCAATTTTTTCTTTAATTTTATTATAATTTTTTATCACATAATCTGGTAAAATTTCTTTAATACCAACTTTCCTATATTTATGTCCCCTTTCAAACAAATCTTCTAAATTTTTTATTTTTTTATTAATTACATTCGGTGCAGAAAATCTTTCAGGTGCAAACTCAATATGTTGGTAAGTTTTTAACTTAATAGAAATTTTTTCAGGACTATAAAAATTATTAAAATGCCATCCACCATTATTAAAACATTCAATATCTTTCGAAATGTGTATTTTCCAAAATGGTTTTTTCAAATTTGATTTCTTAATTTTTTTTCGCAAATATGTAATTGATTTAAGATTTTTTTTCATACAAATTCTTGTTCCTTCCCACGGCGTTTCATAATGATTGAAAGTATCTAAATTATAAACATAAAAATTTTGTAAAAAAATTCCATATTTTTTTTTTAAATTTATATTTTTTAAAATATCTGGGTTAGGTATTTCGTCTGAATCCGAATACATTATAAAATCTTCTGGATCAGCCTCTTCAGTTGCTTTCAATAATTTTTCTCTTTGAAATTCTTCTATTTGCCAATAATTTAAATTCGAAGGAAATGGTTCATTTATTACTAAATGTTTTACTTTATTTTTTAGATCTTTATTAATTAAACTAAAATTAATATCTTTTTCTCTTCTTTTGTGATCAAATTTAGATTCACAAACTATAAAGTAATCAACTACATCTTTTAAAATCTCAAATCTAAGATTTGTTAATAAATTTTCATCAAAAAATGTAATGCAATCATAAATTTTTTTTTGTGTCATGTTTTTGTTATTTTAATCAATGCATTATTTGCAATATTCTTTTTATGAAAAATTTCTACAATAGAAAAATTATATTTTGTTTTTTTAAAATATTTTTCAAATTTTCGTATATCTTTGTAAAATACATCTTCAATAATATAAATCCCATCTACTGATAAATAATTAATAGCGTTTTCAAAAAAACATATATTGGCATTATATTCATGAAGACCATCCTCTATAATTATATCAAATTTTTCTTCATTAAAATTCTTAAACATTTCTGATATACTGACTGGATCATTTTGATCTACAAAATGTGTTTTAATTCTTTCTTCATTTTTTAGTATTTCTCTATCAATATCTGCTCCATAAATTTGAGCGTTTGGAAAGTAATCTCTCCAAGCTCTTAATGAAGCTAATGGTTTCCCAGAAGGACCCATATTGCTAGGAATGTTGATATTATTAGTCCCCAAACCTACTTCCAAAAAACTTTTAATGGTATTTTTCCTTGAAAAAAAAATTTCAGAATAATATGCAGTATAATTATGATGATCATTTAAACCTCCTTTATCACTTCCATAGAAATTCATTAAATCTGCTAACTTTTTGTCAACCTTAAAATTAGATAAATAAAAAAAATTATTATCTAATTTTCCTATAAACTTAATTTTGTATCTAATTTTCCTTAAAAAATTTCTTAAAAACTTCATTTATTTATTTTTAAAACTCCTATAAATGCTTCTTGTGGTATTTCAACTCTTCCAAATTGTTTTGATTTAACTTTTCCTTTTTTTTGTTTATCAAGCAATTTTCTTTTTCTATCTCTTGCTCCTCCCCCATGAATTTTTGTTAAAACATCTTTTTTAAAACCTTTAATAGTTTCTCTTGCTATAATTTTACCTCCAATTGCTGCCTGAACTGGTATCATAAAATTATGTCTAGGAATTAAATCTTTCAATTTTTCACAAACCTCTCTACCAATAGTTTGTGCAAAATTTTTATGTACCATCATTGCAAGTGCATCTACCGGTTCCGAATTAACAAGAATTCCAAGTTTTACAAGATCTCCTTCTCTGTGACCAATTATTTCATAATCAAAACTTGCATATCCACTAGTCATAGATTTTAATCTATCATTAAAATCAAAAACCACCTCATTGAGTGGAATTTCATAACTTAAAACTGCTCTATTTCCAGAATAATTTAAATTAGTTTGAATACCTCTTTTATCTTGGCATAACTTAATAATTGATCCAAGATATTGATCCGGTGTTATAACCGTTGATTTGATCCAAGGCTCTTCAATAAATTTTATTAAAGTTGGATCTGGTAAACTTGATGGATTTTGTAAATCCACTATTTTACCATTATTTAAATGTACTTTATAAACAACACCTGGAGTGGTAGTGAGTAGATTTATATCAAATTCTCTTTCTAGCCTTTCAGTAATAATTTCTAAATGAAGCAAACCTAAAAAACCACATCTAAAACCTAAACCTAATGCTGAAGAAGATTCCGCTTCATATGAAAAACTTGAATCATTTAATTGAAGTTTTGCAAGACCATCTTTTAACTTTTGATACTCTGAACTATCAACAGGAAATAAACCACAAAAAACAACAGGTTTACTTGGCTTAAAACCTGGTAATGCAGATTTCAATGGTTTACTTGTGTCGCATATTGTATCTCCAACCTTTGTTTCTGATAAATTTTTAATACCAGTGATAATAAAACCTATTTCTCCAGAATTTAACTGATCAACATCTTTTGGTTTAGGAGTAAAAACTCCAACTTTTTCAATAATATAATCTTGATTAGTTGACATCATTTTTATCTTCATATTCTTAATAATTTTACCATCAATTACTCTTACCAAGATCACGACTCCAAGATAAGAATCATACCAACTATCTACTAACAAACATTTTAAAATTTCATCTTTTTTACCTTTTGGTGGAGGTAGTATTTTTATGATTTGCTCTAAAATTTCATCTATTCCTTGACCTGTTTTTCCTGAACATGAAACTGCATTTGAAGTATCAATACCAATTACATCTTCTATTTGTTTTTTTGTTTTATCTGCATCTGATGCCGGTAAATCAATTTTATTAAGCACAGGCACAATTTCATGCTCAATATCTAGTGCTTGATAAACATTAGCTAGAGTTTGAGCTTCTACCCCCTGAGTACTATCAACTATTAATATAGATCCTTCACATGCATATAATGATCGGCTCACTTCATAACTAAAATCTACATGACCTGGAGTATCTATAATATTTAAAATATAATTATTTCCATCCTTAGATTTGTAATTTAATTTTACGGTTTGAGCTTTTATAGTTATTCCTCTTTCTCTTTCTATATCCATAGAATCTAAAACTTGGGCTTTCATTTCTCTTTCTGTAAGTCCACCACATCTATGAATTATACGATCAGCTATTGTAGATTTACCATGATCAATATGTGCAATAATTGCAAAATTTCTTATGTGATCTAATGATGTCATTACGATCTTAGTTTTGCACCAGTTTTATTTTCTACTGTAGAAATTATTAATTTATTAATTTTTTCAAGATCTTCATCTGTTAAGGTTTTTTCAGAAGATTGTATTGTAACATTTAAAGCAATTGATTTTTTATCTTCTGGTATATTTTCTCCCTCATAAATATCAAACACTTTAATACTTTTAATTAAATTTTTATCTATTTCAGATATTACCTTGGTAAGATCTTGAACTTTAAAATTTTTATCTAAAACAAATGCAAAATCACGTTCAGATTTTTGATAGTCTGAATATTTATATTTTGATTTTTGATCTTTTAATTTTTTTTCGGTTTTTTTAATATTATCAATGTAAATTTCAAAAATTGCTAAAGTCTCAGTTTTAATATCAAGCTTTTTTATAATATTTGGATGTATCTCTCCAAAATATGCTGCTGGTTTATCTTCATTTTTATTTAGGTATATTGCTCCTGATTTACCTGGATGAAAATAATCAGGTGTTTTATCATCTATAAAAAGCTTGCTTTGATCAAAACCAGCCTCGCTTAAACTTTGAATTACATCTCTCTTTGCATCAAACAAATCCACTACCCTCTCTTTTTCTAACCAATTAAGTCTAGATACTTTACCTGATCTTAAAGCTGCTATTGCAATTTGTTGATCACCTGGTTTATGTCCACTAAAAATTGGACCAATTTCAAAGAGTGAAATATCTTTAAAACCTCTATCCAGATTATTTTTTAAATAAACTATTAAGTTAGAAAAAATTGAATTTCTTAATACATCCAAATCTGAACTTATTGGATTTACTATTTTCGTTTCTGATTTATTCCCATTAAATAATTGATTAATTTTAGAGTCAGTAAAAGACCAAGTTATTGTTTCCAAATATCCTTTAGATGCAATAGAGCGTTGAAGAAAATGGAATAACTTTTGTTGTTTATTTAAAGTTGGTTTTAATTTTGCTTTTTCTGGTTCTTCAATTTTAATTTGATCATAACCCTTAATTCTCACAATCTCTTCAACTATATCTATTGATTGAATAATATCAGGTCTCCATGTTGGTACAGACAATTTTAATAGGTTTTTTTGCTTTTTTATTTTGAAACCTAAATCAGTTAAAATTTTAACAATCTCTTTATCACTTACTTTAAACCCAGTAATTTTTTCAAAAAAAGGAATGTAAAACTTGATTTGATTTTTTTTAAAATTTTCATTTGTTTTAATATCAATTTTACTAATTTCTCCACCACAAATTTTCTTTATTAATTCTGCTGCTTTTAATAATCCCAATTGAATTGACTCTGGATCTATTCCTCTTTCAAATCTGTATTTTGCATCAGTATCAATATTTAATAATTTTGAAGTTTTTCTTATTGATCTAGGATCAAAATATGCTGATTCTAATAATATATTTTTTGTATTAAATTCTGTACCCGATCTAATTCCTCCAATTATTCCTCCCAAACCCAAAACTCCAGAATTATCAGATATCACACACATATCCTCTTTGAGTGAATAATTTTCATTATCTAAAGCTTTAAAAGTTTCACCTTTTTTTGAATTTCTAACTATTATTCCTTTATCTATTTTATCTGCGTCGTATGCATGGAGTGGTCTATTTAAATCTATCATCACATAATTTGTAATATCAACTATTGCTGAAATTGGTTTTTGTCCCAATGTTATAATTTTATCTTTTAGCCATTTTGGACTTTCTGTATTTTTTACTCCTTTAATTAGGCAACTTCCAAAAGCTAAACATCCTTGATTTTTTTCTTTAGTAATTTTTATATTTATTTTTTGAGGACCAGAATTTTTTATATTTTTTAAAGCTAATTTCTTTAATTTTCCTGTGCCAGCCGCAGCTAAATCTCTAGCAATTCCTCTTACTCCAAGGCAATCTGCTCTATTTGGAGTTATTGAAAGATCTATTACTTTTGAAGTATTGTTCTTAAAATATTTTTTACCAACTTGGTTATTATATTTTTTTGAAGAAAGTTCTGTAATACCTTCACTTTCATTAGATAAATTTAATTCGGACTCAGAACAAAGCATTCCATAGGAAGTAACACCCCTTATTTTAGTAATAGATAGTTTCATTTGATTTTTTGGAATAATAGATCCTGGTGGAGCATATATTGTTAAAAGATTTTTTTTTGCGTTTGCAGCTCCACAAACAACTTTAACTACTTCATTCTTTCCAATATCTACATCACATACTTTAAGCCTGTCAGCATTTGGATGTTTTTCTGCATTTAATATTTTTGCTACAATAAAATTATCTAATTCTGACAATTGACTTTGAAAACTCTCTACTTCTAGGCCAATATCTGTTAATTTGTTAACAATTTTATTATCATCGTAATTAGTATCTAAATGTTCTTTAAGCCAGTCTATTGTAAACTTCATCTGCTTAAACCTCTGTAACTTGAAGGGACATCCAGTGGATCAAATCCAAAATGATTTAACCACCTATAATCTGTTTCAAAAAAAGATCTTAGGTCATTAATTCCATACTTGAGCATAGCTAATCTATCTATTCCAATTCCAAATGCATAACCTTGATATTTTGATGGATCTACCTTTACATTTCTAAGAACATTTGGATGGACCATCCCACAACCTAAAATTTCTAACCATTTATCACCTTCGCCAATGACTATTTTTTCATCTTTTATTTTATACCCTATATCTACTTCGGCTGATGGTTCGGTAAAAGGAAAATGGCTTGGTCTAAATCTCATTTTTATTTTATCAACTTCAAAAAATTCTTTTATAAAATAATTTAAACAACCTTTTAAATGGCCCATATTTATATTTTTATCTATATGAAGACCTTCAACTTGGTGAAACATTGGAGCATGTGTTTGGTCACTATCAGATCTATAAGTCCTGCCTGGAGCTATTATTTTAAAAGGTGGTTTTCCTTTTAACATTGTTCGGACTTGAACAGGAGATGTGTGTGTTCTTAATAAATATTCTTTATTAACATCTAAATAAAAAGTATCATGCATATCTCTAGCCGGATGATTGTCAGGGGTATTTAAAGCTGTAAAATTATTATATTCATTTTCTACATCAGGTCCTTCTTCAACATTAAAACCTATTTCTGAAAAAATTGATGATATCTCATCAATTACCTGAGAAACTGGATGAATTTTACCTTGAAAAAAACTTCTTTCAGGAAGAGTAACATCAATTTTTTCGTTTTGAAGTTTTAAATTTATTTCTTTTATTTCTATATCTTTAATTTTGTTTGATATTGCAATTTGAAGTTCATCTTTAATTAAATTTAAATCTGACGCAAATTTTTTTCTGTCTTCAGCAGAAACAGATCCTAGTTTTTTAAATTCGTTTGAAATTTTTCCATTTTTTCCAAATAAATCTGTCTTGATTTGATTAACACTATTAAGGTCTAAATCCTCTTTAAGCTTATTGATAAATTCGTCTTTAATTTTTTTAATATCAGACATATTTGCAGATTATTTCTTCGCTAGAATAAAACAATAGTGAAGATTAATTTAATGCGGATTGTGCTTTTTTTACGATTGTTTTAAAGGCTTCAGGGTTATCGTATGCTATTTCTGCTAGAATTTTTCTATCTAATTTTATTCCCGATTTACTCAATCCGTTAATAAATTTTGAATAAGTCAGTCCCTCAGATCTAACTCCTGCATTAATTCTTTGTATCCATAAAGACTTAAATTCTCTTTTTTTATTTCTTCTATCTCTATAAGCATACTGCATAGCTTTTTCCATAGCTTGCCTTGCAACTCTTATTGTATTTTTTCTTCTTCCCCATTGGCCTTTTACTGCCTTTAAAACTTTTTTATGTTTAGCGTGACTTGTTACACCTCTTTTTACTCGAGCCATTTTATCCTCTCAAACTATATGGCATATAAGATTTTACAATCTTGCTATCTTGTTTTGCCATTGTTGTCGTTCCTCTTTGTTTTCTAATCTGTGAATTAGTTCTTTTTATCATGCCATGCCTCTTACCTGCTTGAGCCATTATGACTTTTCCTCTAGCAGTAATTTTAAATCTTTTCTTTGCTGAACTTTTTGTTTTTAATTTTGGCATATTTCGCGGAACTTATACAAATATTGTAATTATTTTACAACCTTAAATATTAATTACAAAGGCTGAATCACCATGATCATTTGTTTTCCATCAAATTTTGGATGTAATTCTATTTTACCCAATGATAATATGTCAGCTTTTATCTTTTCCATCAACTCATTTCCCAAATGTTTGTGCTGTAATTCTCTTCCCTTAAATCTTATAGTAAATTTAACCTTGTCACCTTTAGATAAGAATTTTTGTGCATTTTTTATTTTAAACGTATAGTCGTGTACTTCAGTCACAGGTCTTAATTTTATTTCTTTTAGATCAATTTTTTTTTGTTTTTTTTTTGCTTTATTAGCTTTTTTTTGAGCATCATACTTAAATTTACCCATATCCATTATTTTACAAACTGGTGGCTTTGCATTTGGGGAAATTTCTATTAAGTCTAAACCTTCTTCTTTTGCTATAGATATAGCTTGGTTTGTATTTAAAATTCCTAAATTTTCTCCATTACTTGATATGACTTGGACCTCAGGCGAATTTATTCTATTATTTGCCTTAGGCCCTCTGTCTTTATTTCTTCTCTGAAAATAATTTTTTTTTTGGTCTACCACTTAATTTGATGCTGCTTGATTTAAAGCGGTATATTTTTCTAAAAATTTATCTAACTTCATAATTTCTTGATCATTAGAATCCAACTTTCTAATAGTTACACTGTTGCTGTCAACTTCTTTTTTTCCGCAAATTAGCAAAATAGGAACTTTTGCTAATGAATGTTCTCTTATTTTATAATTTAAGTTGTGATTTTTTAAATCAACTTGGCAATTTATCCCACTATTATTAACCTTATTTGCTACTTCTTTAGAATATTTATCAAAATCATCTGATACGGGTATGACAACTACTTGTAGAGGACTTATCCAAAAAGGAAATTTTCCAGCATAATTTTCTATGAGAATTCCTATAAATCTTTCAAGCGATCCAAATAATGCTCTATGTAGCATTACTGGAATTTTTTTTGATCCATCCTTATCAACATATGATGCACCAAGTCTTTCCGGTAAATTTAAATCCACCTGCAAAGTTCCACATTGCCAATCTCTACCTATTGCATCTCTTAAAACAAATTCAATTTTAGGACCATAAAAAGCACCTTCACCTTTATTAATACTATATTCTAATTTTGATTCTTTAACTGCTTCTAACAAAGCCGCTTCTGACTTGTCCCAAACTTTATCATCACCCACTCTTACTTCTGGTCTATCCGAATATTTCAAAATTACATTTTTAAAACCTAAATCTTTATAAATATCTAAAATTAAATTTGTAACTGATAAAGACTCCTGTGTAATTTGATCTTCAGTACAAAAAATATGTGCATCGTCTTGAGTAAAAGCCCTTACTCTCATTAATCCATGTAGAGCACCTGAAGGTTCATATCTATGCACCTTTCCAAATTCTGACATTTTAAGAGGTAAATCTCTATAACTTTTTAATCCTTGATTGAAAACTTGAACGCAACCTGGACAATTCATGGGTTTAATTGCAAAAATTTTTTCATCAGGTGTCGTAGAAGTATACATATGTTCACCAAATTTTTCCCAGTGGCCTGATTTTTCCCATAAACCTCTATCTAAAATCTCGGGTGTATTAATTTCTTTATAACCTGCTTTTTTTTGTCTTAACCTCATATAATCAATTAATTTTTGAAAAAGATTCCATCCTCTTTCATGCCAAAAAACTGAACCTGGACTCTCTTCTCTAAAATGAAATAAATCCATTTCTTTACCTAACTTTCTATGATCTCTTTTTTCAGCTTCTTCAATCATTTTTAAATAATTATCAAGTTCTTTTTGAGATGGCCAAGATGTACCATAAATTCTTTGTAACATTTCATTTTTTGAGTCACCTCTCCAATATGCACCCGAAACCTTTGTAAGTTTAAAATACTTTCCAATTTTACCAGTAGAACTTAAATGTGGCCCTCTGCATAAGTCGTGCCATTTTCCATGGAAATAAACTGAAACTTCTTCTTCTTTTGGAATAGCCTTAATTATTTCTGCTTTATAAATTTCTCCAGCTTTTTTAAAATGTTCAATTGCTTTATCACGTTTCCAAACTTCTCTGTGAGTCGGCTCGTCTCTATCAACAATTTCCATCATCTTCTTTTCTATTTTACGTAAATCTTCTTCAGTAAACGGATCTTTTCTTGCAAAGTCATAGTAAAATCCATTATCAATCACCGGTCCGATTGTTACTTGAGTCTTAGGAAATATTTCTTGCACAGCCATAGCTAAAACATGAGCTGTGTCATGTCTAATTGTTTCTAATCCTTCCTTATCTTTGGCGGTATATATTTTTACTGAACAGTCATGATATATTTCATAATTTAAATCTTTTAAATTTCCATCAACGCTTATTATCAAAGCCTGTTTTGAAAGAGATTTGCTGATTTTTTCAGCTATTTGAAACCCATTAACTTTTTTATCAAAGTTTAACGAATTTCCGTCTGGTAATTTAATATTTGGCATTAATTAATTTTTTGTACTCTGAATAAGTATTAAAACACATTTTTTCAATATTAAATCTATTTAACACATTTTTTCTTCCTTCATTACCCATTAAATCTAATGTCAAAGTATCAAGTTTGATTACTTCCCTTAGTTTATTGCTCAATGAATGTGGATTCCCGCTCTCGAATAACAAGCCAGTTTTATTGTCTATTATTGTTTCATTTGATCCACCAATGTTACTAGCAATAATTGGTTTTTTCATAGATTGAGCTTCAATAGACACTCTTCCAAATGCTTCAGGTTCAATTGATGAAGAAACAACAACATCTGATAAATAATAAGCGAGTGGCATTTTCTCACAATGGTCAACAAACTTGATATTTTTTGTTAAATCATGTTGCTGAACTAAATTCTCAAGTTTTTTTCTAAAAACCGTCCTACCTTGATCTGTTCCAAGAATTATTGCTGTAAAGTCAATTTCGGGATTAGTAGATCGAAATATATTTAATGATTCAATAAACATCTCTTGTCCTTTCCAAGAGGTTAATCTACCAGGTAGAAGTATAATTTTTTTGTTTTTATCCAATGTCCAAAGTTTCTTTAATTTAATTAAATCATCTTGCTTAATATTATCTGGATCAAAATATTCAGTATTGATTCCTCTAAATATAACCAAAAATTTTTTTTTGGAATTTAAATATTTAGAGTAATTTTCATTAATATGAGAAAAAATAAAATTTGACCCTGCAATCAATAGGTCTGATTTTACCATAATTGAATTGTAAAATTTTTTTATTTTATTTTTAAAATTATAAGTACCATGAAAAGTTGTTACAAATTTTCTTCTAGTTATTTTAGTTGCTAAATAACAAGACCATGCTGGAGCTCTACTTCTTGCATGAACAATGGAAATATTAAAAAATAAGATGATAAATGATATTAATATACTATTAACTAATATTAATAATGGATTTTTACTATGAACTGGTAATTTTATTAATTTAACTTTTTTTTTATCAATATATTTAATTAATTCACCACCACTTGTAATTATATAAGATTTACAACCAACTTCACTGAGATAGTGAGCTAAATCGTAACAACCTGTTTCAGCGCCACCATAACCTAATTTAGGAATTACCTGTAAAACTTTAAATTTTGATGCCATTCAAGTAAAATATACATTAACAAACGATCTAAATAAACTTTATATGAATAAATTTAAATATTTAAAATTAAATAAATATAAAAAGATAAGGTATTTATCGGTTATTCCAAAAAATAAAATTTATATAGTTTTTCTCCATGGTTTTATGTCTGATCTAGAAGGTAAAAAACCTAAAAATTTTCTTAAATATTGCAAGAATAAAAATCTAGGTTTTCTTGGTCTTGAATATTCTGGGCATGGAAAATCATCCGGAAAGTTCACATCAGGAAATATTACTAAATGGTCAAATGAAACTAAAATAATAATTAAGAAAATTTTAAAAAAAAATAATTTTATTTTAGTTGGCTCTAGTATGGGTGCTTGGATTGCTTTAAAACAATTTAAATATTTTAGCAAACAAATTAAAGGTTTTTTAGGAATTGGATCTGCGCCAGAATTCTTAGAAAGACTTATGTGGAATAAATTTTCAAAAAAAGTAAAAAAGGAAATTGTAAAAAAAGGAATTTACAATTTAAAACATGGTAATTATGAATATCCAATTACTTATCAGCTTATAAAAGATGGAAGAAAAAATAAGGTTTTGAGTAATAAGTTAAAATCAAAAATCTTTATAACAATGATACATGGAAGTAAAGATGAGGTTGTTCCTGTAAACTACTCCAAAAAGGTATTAAATTTATTTATAAATGCTAATAAAAAATTAATAGTTTTAAAAAATGGTGATCATAGCTTATCAAGTAAAAAAAATTTAAAAAAAATAATTTTTGAACTAAATAAAATTGTATCTAATGAAATCTAATTTTTTAAATATTTAAAAATTAGCTTACTTCTTTTACAAATGGTTTCCGTGTTATTGGGTTATTTAATTTATCTAACATTTCTTTTGGACAAACTTGTAAAAAATTTACAATTTCTTGATTAAAATTTTCAATAATATTTTTTGAAATTTTTGAATTTGTGTACTCAAAGTGCTCCTCGATTAAATTTTTAAGATAATTAATCCAATATTCAGTTTCTGGGATTTGCCAAATTACTGTTTCTGGATTAACTTTTTTATAAAATTGTTTATTAACGTCATATATAAAGGCCATTCCCCCAGTCATTCCTGCTGCAAAATTATCCCCAACTTCTCCAAGTATAACTACTGTACCTCCAGTCATATACTCACATCCATTTGAATCACATCCTTCAACTACTGAGATTGCCCCTGAGTTTCGAACAGCAAATCTTTCACCAGCTTTTCCTGCGGCAAAAAGTTTTCCTGAAGTTGCTCCATATAACACTGTGTTTCCAATTATTGTGTTTTGGTGGGAAACTAAATCACTTTCCTCTGGTAATTTTATAGATATCGTTGCACCAGATAGTCCCTTACCAACATAATCATTTGCATCTCCTTCAATCACCAGACTTAAACCTTTTATACCAAATGCACCAAAAGATTGACCAGCAGAGCCTTTAAAATTTAAACTCAAAAATCCATCATTTAATTTTTCTTTTCCATATTTTTTATATAAATAATGAGATATCCTGGTTCCAACTGCTCTATTTGTATTTTCAATTAAAAATTTTTCTTCTATTTTTTCCTTTTTGTCTATTTTTGTTTCAATTTTAGGCCATATTTTTTGATCTAATGTGTAAGGAACTTCATTTATAATTTGGTTTTCACAATATCTTTTATTATTTCCAGGGTCTGCCTGTACAAAAAGAGGATTAAGGTCTAGGTCATCTAAATTTGGTGAACCTTTGCTAACTTGTTTTAATAAATCTGTTCTACCAATTATTTCATTAAGTGATTTAAATCCTAATTCTGCAAGTATTTCTCTAACTTCAGTTGCTATAAATGTGAATAGGTTTACTATTTTATCAGGTGTACCTGTGAATTTTTCTCTAAGTTTAACATCTTGTGTGCAGACTCCAACTGGGCAAGTGTTTGAGTGACATTGTCTGACCATTATGCAGCCCATAGCTACTAGAGCTGTAGTAGCAACTCCATATTCTTCAGCTCCCATCATTGCAGCAATTACAACATCACGACCTGTTTTGATTCCCCCATCTGTTCTTAAAGTTACTTTGTCTCTTAAATTATTTAAAGTTAGAACTTGATTTGTTTCTGTTAATCCCATCTCCCACGGAATTCCTACATATTTAACGCTGGTTTGTGGGGTAGCTCCCGTTCCGCCATTATGTCCAGAAATTAAAATAATATCAGCTTTTGCTTTTGCAACGCCAGCAGCGATTGTTCCTATTCCTGAGGATGCAACAAGTTTTACTCCAATTCTTGCATTTGGATTTATTTGTTTTAGATCATAAATTAGCTGTGCTAAATCCTCTATCGAATAAATATCATGATGTGGGGGTGGAGAAATTAAAGTGACTCCAGGAGTTGAGTGTCTTAATTTTGCAATTTCTTCTGAAACTTTAAAACCAGGAAGTTGTCCTCCCTCCCCTGGTTTAGCTCCTTGTGCTATTTTAATTTCTATTTCATTACAATTGTTTAAATAATTAATAGTAACTCCAAATCTAGCAGATGCAATTTGTTTTACTCTAGAATTTGCACTATCGCCATTTTTTAATGTATTAAATCTTTTTTCATCTTCACCTCCTTCGCCACTACATGAAGCTCCCTTAATTCTGTTCATACCAATAGCTAAAGTTTCATGTGCCTCTTTTGATAAAGCTCCATGTGACATGCTTCCACTACCAAACCTTTTTAGTATTTTTTGTAATGGCTCTACTTCTGAAATATCAATGGACGACTTCAAATACCTTTTTCTAAAGTCTATTAAATCTCTCAAATTAATAGGGGGTAAATTATAAATTTCTTCTGCATATTTTTTATATGCATCATAAGAGTTTGATGTTACTGCGCTTTGAAGTAAATGAATTAATTTACCTTGATACTGGTGCAGCTCTCCATTTTTTCTATAACGATAAATTCCACCAATAGGTAAAACACTATCTCTATTTTCAAAAGCTTCTGAATGTATATTTTTAATTTTTTTTTCTATACCTAATAATCCTATTCCTGAAATTTTAGATATCATTCCTGGAAAATAATCTGATACTATTGTTCTGCTCAATCCTACTGTTTCGAAATTACACCCTCCTCTATAAGAGCTTAAAACAGATATTCCCATCTTTGACATAATTTTTAGAAGACCATTATTTACAGATTTTATGTACCTTTTTATGCATTCTTCATAGTCAAATTTTCCAAATAATTTTTTTTGAAATCTTTGATACAAACTATCTAATGCTAAATAAGGATTAATAGTTGTGGCCCCTACGCCTAGAAGTGTTGCAAAAGAATGTGTATCCATTGCTTCACCAGTTTGAACATTTATTGAAACATAACCTCTTAGTTTATTTTTAATTAAATAAGTATTTATAGCTCCTACGCATAAAAGCATAGGTATTGGAACCCTTTTTTCTGATATATTTTTATCACTAAGCAATAATTGATTAACACCTTCTCTAACAGCAACCTCAGAAATTTTCTTAATTTTTTCAATCGCACTTTCAAGATTTTCACCTTTATCGAACGTACAATCAATTGTAGTAGAATTTTTTCCAAAAAATTTAGAGATTTTTACTAATTGTGCGTTTGATAAAATAGGAGTATTTAAAACATAGATATTTTCTTTAGTTAAATTATCAAAATCTAAAATATTTCCAAGATTTCCAAATCTTGTTTTTAAACTCATAACTTTATTTTCTCTCAATGAGTCAATTGGGGGATTAGTAACTTGGCTAAAATTTTGTCTAAAAAAATGATAAAGCGGTCGATATCTATCTGATAATACAGCTAGAGGTGTGTCATCACCCATGGAACCAGTAGCTTCTTTTGCATCTTCTGCCATTGGGTGCAAAATTAATTCTAAATCTTCTAAACTATAACCAAAAGCATGTTGTCTTTTTTTTAGTTCATTTCCTAGAAAAAAGGGTTTTTCATCTTTTATTATTATTTTTTTATCAAGATCAATTATCTGTTTATTAAAGTGCTTATATTCTTTTGCTAAAAAATTTTTTATTTTATCATTCTTGAATAACTTCCCACTTTCTATCCTTACTCCAATAATTTCTCCTGGTCCTAATCTGCCCTTTGCAATAATATTTTTTTCTTTAAGATTAATCATTCCAGTTTCTGAGCCTGCAAATAAAAATTTATCTTTAGTAATTGTAAATCTCATAGGTCTTAGTCCATTTCTATCAGTAGCTGCTATTACCCAATCGTTATCTGTAGCTGCTAAGGCTGCTGGTCCATCCCATGGTTCCATTGTACTGTTCAAAAAATTAAACAATCGCAGGTGATCTTTTGGGAGAACCATACTTTTTTTTGACCACGCATCTGGAATTAGCATAAGCTTAGCCAAAGGTGCTGGTTGACCAGAAATATTTAGCAATTCAAAAACATTATCTAGAGATGCCGAATCTGAATTTCCTGGTGGAATAACTGGTTTTATATTTTCCATATTTTTAAATAAAGGACTAAACATTTCTTGTTCATGTACTTTCATCCAGTTAATATTTCCTTTTAATGTGTTTATTTCTCCATTATGAGCAAGTGCTCTGAAAGGTTGTGCTAAATCCCAACTTGGAGCTGTATTAGTCGAAAATCTCTGGTGAAAAATTGCAAATCTAGAAACTAATCTTTGATCTTGAAGGTCAGGATAAAAATCAGATAATGCTTCAGCAAGAAACATTCCTTTGTAAATGATTGATTTAGAGCTGAATGAACAGATATAAAAATCCTCTAAATGATTTTCTATAGCTCTATTTTCAATTTTTCTTCTGGACTCATAAAGTTTAATTTCTAATTTTTTTCCAACTGTATTTTTATCATTACATTTAAATAATACTTGAGCTATCTCAGGTCTAGTTTGTTCTGCTTTTTCTCCCAAAACAGCCGTATTAACTGGAACCTGCCTCCACCCATAAATACTAAAATTATTTTTTGTAAGTTCGCTCTCAACTAAAGTTCTACAACTCTCTTGTGCTGGATAATTGTCCCTTGGCAGAAAAATCATTCCTACACAAATTTCTGAGTTGTCATATTTATGTCCAGACATTTCTATCTTATCAATAAAAAAGTCAGAAGAAATTTCAATATGTATTCCAGCACCATCACCTGTTTTTCCATCAGCGTCTACTGCGCCTCTGTGCCAAACAGCCTTTAACGCTTCTATTCCGTATTCAATAACTTTTCTAGATTTTTTCCCATCGATTGAAGCAATTAAACCTACACCGCAAGCATCATGTTCCATTTTTTTAGAATAAACATGATTTTTCTCAAGTAATTTTAAATTCTTTAAATATTTGTCCATTAAGCCACTTTCTCTTTGTTAATTACTTTCGTCTCTAGAAATTTTTTAATGCTTAGAGCTGCGTCTCTTCCATCTTTAATCGCCCATACTACTAAAGATGCCCCTCTAACAATATCACCTGCAGCAAAAACACCAGTAAGATTTGTTTCCATTGTATCAATATTTGTTTTTATTGTTCCCCATCTTGAAACTTGCAAATCTTCAATTCCAAATAATTTAGGCAAATTTTCAGGATCAAAACCTAGTGCTTTAATGACCATATCTGCTTTCAAATTAAATTGAGAATTTTCTATAATTTCAGGTTTACTTCTTCCACTTTCATCTGGTTTTCCTAACTTAATTCTATCTATAATTAAATTTTCTATTTTTTCCTTCCCACTGAATTCTTTTGGGCTTGATAGCCAAATAAATTCTATACCTTCTTCTTCTGCATTAGAAACTTCTCTTGCTGATCCAGGCATATTTTCTTTATCTCTTCTATAAAGACACTTCACTGATTTAGCATTTTGCCTAACAGCTGTTCTGACACAATCCATTGCAGTATCCCCTCCACCAATTACAATAACATCTTTTCCTTCTGCATTTAATACTCCACTATCAAATAAATCAACTTTGTCTCCTAGACCTTTTTTATTAGATGCAGTTAAAAATTCCATAGCTGGAAAAATGTTTTTTAAATCTTTTCCTGGCAAATTTATCTCTCTAGCTTTATAAACCCCAGTCGAAATTAAAATTGCATCATGTTTTTTTCTTAAATCATCAAGTGATGCATCTCTTCCTACTTCAAAATTCTGAATGAATTTTATTCCACTTTCTTTAAGTAATTTGGTTCTTCTATTAACAACATATTTTTCTAACTTAAAATTAGGAATTCCATAAATTAAAAGACCTCCTGCACGATCATACCTGTCATAAATAGTTATTTGATAACCTGATTTTCTTAGTTCTTCAGCACATGCTAAGCCTGCAGGTCCAGCACCAATTATTCCTACACTTTGTTTAATTTCATTTTTTATTTCAATTGGTTTTATCCAATTATTTGCCCAAGCATTTTCAGTTATAAATTTTTCAACCGATCCAATTGTTACTGTTCCATGACCAGACTGTTCAATTACACAATTACCCTCACAAAGCCTATCTTGTGGACATATTCTTCCACAAATTTCAGGCATGTTGTTTGTGCTTTGTGCTAAATGGTATGCTTCTTCTAAACGTCCTTCAGCGGTTAACTTTAACCAGTCAGGTATGTTATTACTTAGAGGACAATGAACTTGACAAAAAGGAACTCCGCACTGAGAACATCTGCTAGACTGCTCTTTAGCTTTTTCATTAATAAATTCATCATAAATTTCCTTAAAATCATCTTTTCTATCTTCAGTATCCCTTTTAAGGGGGTTTTCTTGGCTTATATTTACAAATTTTAACATTTTATCAGTCATACTTTCATTTTATATATCAATGAAATCAACATATAAACTGTAATTAGGACAGTAATATTTACCTATTATTTATAAAATTACCGTAAAACCTTAATTAATTCCCTTTTTGCATATGTGTTATTACTGCATGTTATTGCTTTATTTTAAGTATATTTAGTTTACCAAATTAATTTTTAATGATCTCAAATTTTCTTGAAATATTAATACTATCATTAGTGCAGGGTATATCTGAGTTTTTACCTGTAAGTTCCTCTGCACATTTGTTTTTAGTTTCAGAAATTTATAAATTTAAATCACAATCTTTACTAATAGATGTAGGTTTACACTTAGGTTCATTATTGGCAATAATATTTTATTTTAGAAATGAACTTAAAGAAATAGTTAATAATAGAAATTTATTTTTTCTTATGATCTTTGGTTCGTTGCCTTTGATAATTTTAGGAGCAATAATTTATAAAACTGGATTAATTAATTATTTTAGAAATATAGAAGTTATTGCATGGACCACTTTAATATTCGCATTGCTCTTGTATATTGCTGATAAATTCGAAAATAATAAAAAAATTGAAACAGATTTAAAATTAAAATCTATTTTAATAATTGGAGTATTTCAAATATTAGCTTTAATACCTGGAGTGAGTAGATCAGGCATTGTAATTACAGCTGGAAGATTTTTAAATTTTAGTAGGTACGATTCAACTAAAATATCTTTTTATTTGTCTATACCAGCTATTGCAGGTGCTAGTTTTTTAAGTTTAAAAAGTTTAGTTGATAAAAATATAGATTTAAATCTTATTGTATTACTTTCAGTTTTTTTGTCTTTTATTTTTTCTTATTTAACAATTAAATATTTTTTAATATTTGTTAAAAAATTTACTTTAAATACATTTGTTATTTACAGAATAATTCTGTCTGCAATACTATTTTTGATAATATATACTTAAGTTTTTTTTATTTTTGGCATCAATTGTGATAATAATACACCTGCTAAAATAAAACCACATCCTAAAATATTATTAATATTTAAAATTTGATTGAGGATAAACCATGCTGCAATAGTAGCAAAGACACCCTCTAAAGAAAAAATAATAGCTGCAGGTGCAGGATTTATATTTTTTTGCGCATAAATTTGTAGTACAAAAGCAAATCCTCCCGAAAGAATACCAGCATATAATATCTCATAAGTTTCATTTAAAATATTTTCAATTATAAGATCTTCATAAGTAATACCAATAATAAATGATAGTAAAGATACAATAAAAGTTTGTATTAAACCTACAGTAATTGGCAAATCAAAATCCTCAACTATTTCTCCAATAAATATAATATGCAAGCTCCAAAATACTGCTCCTATAACTACTAATAAGTCTCCTAATCTTACTGCTGCATCATAAAAATTAGTTAATAAATATCCACCCATAACACAAAGAATTACTGATGGCCAAACACTCCAATGAACTTTTTTTTTATATAATATAAAAACCAATAAAGGCACCATAGGCACATAAAAAATTGTAAAAAAAGCTGCATTAGCTACGTCGGTATATAATAATGATATTTGCTGTAGAGCTGATGCAAAAAACAAAAAAAACCCTATAGATATTGATAAATACAAAAATTTTTTTTTATTTTTATTAATTATTTTTTTAAAATTTTTTTTTTCTATAATTAAAAAAAAAGGTACTAAAGCTAAAAATCCAACAAAAAATCTTGTTCCATTAAATATAAAAGGACCAATTTTATCCATACCTGTATCTTGGGCAATAAAAGTAGTTCCCCAAATCAAAGTACATATAAGTGCGCTGATCAGTGATAAGGATTTTGACATATAGCCTATATAGCTAACTTATAAGCAAAATTTTTTCCAAGATTTTCTTTTAATTCATTATTAAATCTTGCTGCTTCAGCACCATCTATTATTCTGTGGTCATAAGATAGTGATAAAGGAAGCATTATTCTTGCTTCAAACTTATCATTTATGAAAACCTGTTTTTTCCTTAGTTTTCCAATTCCTAAGATTGCAACCTCAGGATAGTTAATTATTGGAGTAAAAAATGATCCACCAATACCACCTAAACTTGTTACGGTCATTGAGCCTCCAAAAAATTCTTTTTTATCAATTTTTAATTTTTTACATTTATCACTTACTATTTTTAGTTCATTGTTAATTTCTCCAATTTTTTTTTTATTAACATTTCTTATTTTAGGTACCATTAATCCATGTTCAGTATCAACCGCTATACCAATATGAAAATATTTTTTTAATGTCATTTTACCATCTTCAATACTATCTATTGAACAATTAAATGATGGAAATTTTTTAAGTGCTGATGTTACTGCTTTTATTATAAAAGCTAATGGAGTTATTTTTTTCTTTTCTCCAGTATAAAAATCTTTAAGAGAATTTCTAAATTTTTCCATTTCAGTTACATCAGCTTCATCATGATTTGTTACATGAGGTATTGTTGTCCAAGAATTTGTAAGATATTTTGCAGTAAGTTTTTTTATTCTTGGAATATCTTTTACTTCAACTTCTCCAAAATCAGAATGTGAAAATTCATTTTTAGTTTTGTTTTTTTCTAAAAAAGATTTTTGAAAAGTTTTTTCTTTAACAAAGTTTTTAACATCATTTTCTATTACTCTTCCTTCTCTTTTACTTCCTATAATTTGGTTAATATCTAAACCTAATTCTCTTGCAAATTTTCTAACTTTTGGACTTGCTGGAACTCTACTTTTTCTTTCAGACATATTATAATTTACTTGGAAACGGTTTTTCAGTTTCTATATTATATTTTTTTATCGCCTCTTGAGCATATTTTGATGCTATTAATTGTTCTTTAGAAAGAATACTAAGTGCATAAGTTACGATATGTTTTTTATCTACTTCAAAAAATTTTCTTAAATTTTCTCTTGTATCACTTCTGCCAAATCCATCAGTACCTAATGAATAAAAACTTTTTTTGATATATGGGCGTATTTGATCCGAATGACTTCTCATATAGTCGGATGCAGCTAAAATTGGTCCTTCTGTTCTTCCAAGGCATTTGTCAACATATGAAACTTTCTGTTTTTTATCTGGATTTAAAAGATTGTATCTTTCGGTTTCCATGCCGTCTCTTCTTAATTCATTAAAACTTGTAACACTCCATACTTCACTGTCTATTTGATATTCATTTTGCAAAACTTCTGCGCCAGCGATAATTTCCCTTAATATAGTTCCAGAGCCTATTAATTGTATTTTTGTTTTTTTATATTTATTAAATTCTTTAATTTTATACATCCCTTTCAATATCCCTTCTTCACAATTTTTATCTTTTGGCATTTCTGGATGAGAATAATTTTCATTCATTGTTGTTATGTAATAAAAAATATTTTCTTTTTTTTCATGCATTCTCTTTAATCCATCTCTAAAAATTACTGCCAGCTCATAACCAAATGTTGGATCATAAGATATACAATTGGGTATAGTAGAAGCCAGCATATGACTATGACCGTCCTGATGTTGTAGCCCTTCCCCAGCGAGTGTAGTTCTGCCAGAAGTTGCTCCTATTAAAAAACCTCTAGACTGACTATCTCCTGCAGCCCAATTAAAATCACCTGTTCTTTGAAATCCAAACATTGAGTAAAAAAGATATATTGGTATCATTTCAATGTCATGGTTTGAATAAGCTGTACCCGCTGCAATCCATGATGACATTGATCCTGCTTCGTTGATTCCTTCTTCTAAAACTTGTCCTTTTTTATCTTCTCTGTAAGAACTTAATTGTTCTGAATCTTCTGGTTCATACTTTTGACCCTCATGTGCATAAATCCCTATTTTTTTAAAAAAACCTTCCATTCCAAAAGTTCTTGCTTCGTCAGGAATTATTGGAACAAGTCTTGGAGCAACATTTTTATCTCTTAGTAAATTTGTTAATAATCGAACAAAAATCATTGTTGTGGACATTTCTTTTTTTCCAGTTGATGCTTTTAAAGAGTCAAAAATATCTTTTGGTGGAGCCTTAATTGGTTTAGCATAAGTTGTTCTTTCTGGAATAAAACCGCCTAAATTAAGTCTTCTTTCCTTCAAATATTTTATCTCTGGAGAGTTTTCATCTGGTCTAAAATACTGAATTTCTTGAACTTGCTTGTCAGTCAAAGGAACATCGAACCTATCCCTGTAATACATCAAATCGTCAGTATCCATTTTTTTTTGCTGATGAGTTGTATTAACACTTTCTCCTGATTTACCCATTCCATACCCTTTTATAGTCTTTGCTATAATAACTGTTGGACTTCCAACATTTTTTGAAGCCTGATCATATGCCGCATAAACTTTGTGTGGATCATGACCACCTCTATTCAACCTCCATATATCTTTGTCTGATAAGGTGGATACTAATTCTTTTGTTTCGGGGTATTTGCCAAAAAATTTTTCTCTCACATATAGCCCATTTCTAGCTTTGTAAGCTTGGTACTCTCCATCAACTGTCTCGTTCATTAATTTAACTAAATGACCAGTTTTATCTTTTGCTAATAACTGATCCCAATATGACCCCCAAATTACTTTTATGACATTCCAACCAGACCCTCTAAAAATCCCTTCTAACTCCTGAATAATTTTGCCATTTCCTCTTACAGGTCCATCTAATCTTTGCAAGTTACAGTTAACTACAAAAATTAAATTATCTAATTTTTCTCTAGCTGCTAAACCAATTGCACCTAGTGACTCTGGTTCATCGGTCTCACCATCTCCAATAAAAGCCCAAACTTTTCTATTTTGATCTTTAATTAAACCCCGATTAATTAAATATTTCATAAACCTAGCTTGATAAATAGCTAGCATTGGCCCTATACCCATCGATACAGTTGGAAACTGCCAAAAATTTGGCATTAACCATGGATGAGGATAAGATGACAGGCCACCTGGTTTTACCTCTTGCCTAAATTTATCTAACTGCTTTTCATTTAATCTACCTTCTAAAAAAGCTCTAGCATACATACCTGGAGCACTATGTCCTTGAAAATAAATAAGATCTCCTCCAAATTTATTATTCTTTGCTCTCCAAAAATGATTCATTCCTACATCATAAAGAGTGGCTGCAGATGCAAATGTTCCTATATGCCCTCCTAATTCGGGAAATTTTTTATTTGCTCTAACAACCATTGCTGCAGCATTCCACCTGATCAAAGATCTAATTTTTCTCTCGATATTTTGATCTCCTGGTGATTTTGATTCTTTGTCTGGAGATATTGTATTTATATATGGAGTATTTCGAGAAAGAACTAAATCAGATCCTTGTTTATAAGAATGTTCAATTAGTTGTTTAATTAAAAATTGAGCCCTTTTACTTCCGTCTGTTTCTAATACTGCTGAAATTGAATCTATCCATTCTTTTGTCTCAGTTGAATCAATATCTTCACTATTTTTTGATAAATTATATTTTTCTGAAGCAATTTTAATTGGTGTATCAACTATTTCCTCTTTTTTTTCTATCGATTTTTCAGCTTCTCTAATTAAATTCTCTGTATCTTTAGGTATTTTTTCTTTTTTAACTTTTAATTCTTCAGGATCATTTTTTTGTTCAGCATTTACCTCTAAAATTAAATCACCCTTTGAAACTTTATCACCAACTTTTACATTTATGTTTGAAACAACACCTTCTATTTCTGATGGAACTTCAACACTTGATTTGTCACTTTCTAAAGTAACTACTGGATCATTTTTTTTTATTTTTTCTCCTACTTTTACAATTACTTCAACAATTTCAACTTGTTCGAAATCTCCAATATCGGGTACATTTAATTGATTTGTCATTACTTGTTTAATTTTACCACATTTTAATCCTTTTTTGGACAAGCTTAGATGTCATATAGGCCAATTATGCTTAGCTTATTGCTTAAAAAATTTAAAAAATCTAAAAATTTAAATGATTTAGATGCAAGAAATTGGATTCAAATGATAATTTTAAATAAAAATTATTTTTTTACAAAAAATTAAACTTGTTCTAAACACATTGAAATTCCCATTCCTCCACCAATACATAGAGTTGCCATTCCTCTTTTAACACTTCTTCTTTTCATCTCATGGAGTAATGTGACAACTATTCTACAACCAGAAGCTCCTATGGGATGACCAAGAGCAATTGCCCCACCGTTTACATTAACTTTTTCTATTGGAATTTTTAGTTCTTTTATAACGGCTAAACTTTGAGCAGCAAAAGCTTCATTTGACTCAATTAGATCTAAATCTTTTATCTCCCAACCAGCTTTTTCTAAAGCTTTTTTTGATGCAGGTATTGGACCCAAACCCATTAATGCAGGATCAACACCAGAAGTTGCCCAAGAAACAATTTTTGCCAAAGGGATTAGATCTCTTTTTTCAGCCTCTTCTCTGGTCATAATTAAAACCGCAGCTGCCCCATCATTTATACCTGAAGAATTCCCAGCTGTTACAGTTCCATTTTCTTTAAATGCAGGTTTAAGCTTTGATAAACTTTCAATTGTAACATCGGACCTAGGATGTTCATCCAAAAAATTTTTATTAGACTTACCATCTATTATTTCATCTTTAAATTTTTTATTTTTTATTGCTTCTTGTGTTTTTGTTTGAGAAGATAAAGCAAAATTATCCTGTTCTTTTCTAGAAATGTTACACTTATCTGCAACATTCTCGGCTGTAACTCCCATATGATAGTTGTTAAATGCATCTACTAAACCATCTTGAAGCATATTGTCTTTATTTGAAAATGACATATTTTCTTGTCCACCAGCTATAACAATTTTTGAATCATTTAATAAAATTGATTGATATCCTGAAACGATAGCTCTTAAACCTGAACCACATACTTGATTAATAATATATGCTGTTTTTTCATCTGGTATGCCTGCACCCTTAGCTGCCTGTCTCGCTGGATTTTGCCCTGTTCCTCCTGTTAAAACTTGACCCATAATAACTTCATCAATTGATGATTTATTCATTCTTGATTGAGATAAAATATTTTGAATTACAGATTTTCCTAAATTATAAGCCTCAATTTTAGCCCATATACCATTATATTTTCCAATAACTGTTCTTAAAGCAGATACAATAACTACATCTTTAGAATTTTTTTGCATATATAAGTACAATAATTCCTAATTTGAAAAATTACATTAAAAAATATAAGTATATATATTAATAATTAAAAAATAGCGCCTGTAGCTCAATTGGATAGAGCGCTTGGCTACGGACCAGGAGGTTCTGGGTTCAACTCCTAGCAGGCGCACCAAAAGTATAAATTTTATGAAAGTATCTTTACAAAATGCAGTTATTTATTTCTTTTTGATTGTTTTACTTATTTTGTTAATATTTACAATAATCATTTAGTAATAATGCCAGAAGAATTTGAACAAATAAGTATAAAACCAGGATTCATGAAACATAATGGTGGTCTTTTATTTAAAATTATTTCAGAAAATGAATATCAATTTAAATCAACAATAAATAAAAATCATTTAAATAAAGCAGGTATAACTCATGGTGGATATATAGCTTCATTAATTGATGCTGGATCAGGTACAGCAGTTCACAGATCTACTAATACTAATTCTTGTGTAACAGTTTCATTAGATATAAAATATATAAGTCCAACAAAAGAAAGTGATCAAATTTTAGGTTTTGTTAAAATTTTGAAGAAAACAAAGTCAATGGTATTTGTCATCTGTCACTTAAAATGTAATAATAAAATAATCGCCTCAGCATCTGGAGTTTGGAAAATATTAAAAGCTTAATTCTATGAGCTTCTACCCTGGTAGATAATTTTTATTTATATGTTACAATTAAATTTAAAAAAAAATTAATTAATTTAAATCTTAAAAATGAGAACTTTTTTTGATCTGATTCGGACCTGTTTTAGTCTATTTTTGTTCTTGGACTACAACAACATATAGTGGTTCAAAATATTTAGACACAAAACATTGAAATGAAAAAAAATAAAATTGTAGCTGTTCTTGGACCCACAAATACTGGAAAAACCTTTTATGCAATAGAAACGATGCTTGCTTTTGATAGTGGTATGATTGGTTTTCCATTAAGACTTCTTGCTAGAGAGGTTTACGACAAAATTATTAAAAGAATTGATCCAAAAAAAGTTGCATTAATTACAGGAGAAGAAAAAATAATACCTTTAAGTGCAAAATATTATCTCTGCACTGTCGAATCAATGCCTATTGATAAAAATTTAGACTTTGTTGCGGTAGATGAAATTCAAATGTGTTCTGATCATGAAAGAGGTCATATTTTTACAAATAGACTTTTAAATTTACGAGGTGAAAAAACAACAATGTTTATGGGTTCAAATTCTATGAAAAATATAATTAATAAATTAGATGGAGATATTGAATATATAAACAAAGAAAGATTATCTAAGCTATCTTACTCTGGATATAAAAAAATTTCTAGAATTGAAAGAAAAACAGCTATTATAGCTTTTTCTGCTGAAGAAGTTTATGCAATCGCTGAACTAATTAGAAGGCAAAAAGGTGGTGCCGCGATAGTTATGGGATCTTTAAGTCCAAAAACTCGTAATGCTCAAGTTGAACTTTATCAGTCTGGAGATGTAGATTACTTAGTAGCCACAGATGCAATTGGGATGGGAATAAATATGGATTTAGATAATGTATATTTTTCTAATTTAAAAAAATTTGATGGAAAAAAATTAAGGAGATTGAATCTAGCTGAAATTGGACAAATTGCTGGACGAGCTGGTAGATATTTAAATGATGGTACTTTTGGTATTACAGGAGATTGTTCAGAAATTAATTCTGAAGAAGTTGAACTATTAGAAAAGCATAAATTTGAAGAGATAAATACTATTTTTTGGAGAAATTCAGATTTAAATTTTAACAATAAAACTACTTTAATTAAATCTTTAGATGAAAGGCCAAATCAAAAATGGCTTAGAAGAATACATGAATGTGAAGATGAAAAAGTACTTAAATATCTTTTAAAAGATTTTGAAAATTTAAAAATTGATAACAACAAAAATGAACTAGAACTATTATGGGAATGTTGCCAAATTCCTGATTTTGTAAAAAAAACTTATGGTCATCATATTCAAATCGTAAAAAAAGTTTTTAATTTTTTAAAAAATAAACCTGGAAGGATAGCTAATGTATATATGAAACAGCAATTATCTTCTCTTGATAAATTAGATGGAAATGTAGACTCTCTTTCCAATAGAATAGCAAATGTAAGAACATGGTCCTATGTTTCAAATAAAATCAATTGGGTTGAAAACCAAGATTATTGGATTGAAAGAACAAAAAGCCTTGAAGATAAATTATCTGAAAAATTACATGAAGAATTAACTAAAAGCTTTATTGACAGAAGAGCAAGTGTTTTGGCAAAAGGATTAAAGCAAGATATTTCTTTTGACACAAAAATTTTAAATAATGAAAGAGTTATGATTAACAATCAATTCATAGGACAATTAAAAGGACTAAAGTTAGAACTAGACTTAAAAATAGGAGCGCTTGATACTGATATTAAATCCTTAAAAAAAGCAGCCAGACAAACTATTGGTCCAGAAATTTTAAAAAGAATTGAACAAATTAAAAAAAATGGATTAATTGATTTAAAAAATGATTCCAAAATCTACTGGAATAATTTTCCTATCGCTAATTTAACTCCTGGTAAAAATTATCTTAAACCAGAAATAAAATTAATAATTGATGATATGGTTGATAATGACGATCAATTAAAATTAATTGAATACTTAAATAGTTGGATAAATAAAAAAATTAACGATGATTTAAAAAATCTAATAGATCTTAAAAATATAAAAGAAACAAATACATCTGTTAGAGCATTAGCTTACCAATTATATGAAAACAATGGAGTAATAAAAAGAGACAACGTTATTAATTTCATTAAATTTTTAAACCAAGATGAAAGAAAAATTTTAAGAACAATGGGTGTTAAATTTGGTAGATATCATATTTTTTTACACAGACTATTTAAACCAAATGCAGTATCTCTTAGAGTTTTACTTTGGAAAAATTATCATCAAAAGTATTTAACTTTAGAGCCCCCTAAATTTGGACTTAATTTTTTTGAAGATAAAAAAAATATTAATCCTAATTTTATGCTTATATGTGGATTTGAAAATTTTGATAAGTACTATGTAAGAATTGATATTTTAGAAAGACTTTTTTTAAAAATTATGGATTCAAACCAAAATAAAGAAATTAAATTAAATGCTGAAATGCTTAATTTGCTTGGATGTAATAAAAATGATTTTACAAAATTAATTCAAAAGATGAATTATAAAACATTTACAAAAGATAATGATTTATATTTTAAATATTTACCTAATAAAAAAATAAAAAAACAATTTATTTCTAGAAAAAATAATAAAATAAATAATGAAAATCCATTCAAAGTTCTAAGTGAGATAAATTTTAAATAATGTTTAGTTTTTTTTCAAAAAATAAAGATAATGAGTCAAATAAATACAATTTGTATGTAAAAACTGCTGCACTTTTAATACATGCAGCAAAAATAGATGAAAACTATTCAGATATAGAAAAAAAAATTATAAAAGCAACTTTAATTAAATTAGGAGTTAATGAAATAGATTTAGAAAAAATATTCAAAAAAGCCGAAAATACTGAGTCTAATTCAAACCAAATATTAGAATTTACTAAAGAAATAAAAAATAGTGATGAAAATTTCAAAATAAAAATAATTGAGACATTATGGAGTATAATATATTCAGATAATAACTTAGATATGTACGAATCAAATTTTATGAGACGATTAACTGGTTTACTATACCTTGACAATAAGATTGTTGGAAATATCAAAGAGAAAATAAAAAAAAAATTTAACAAATGACATACCTGGTTAATGACAAATGCATAAAGTGTAAATTAATGGATTGCGTAGAAGTTTGTCCTGTTGATTGTTTTTATGAAGGAAAAAATATGCTTGTAATTAAACCTGATGAGTGTATAGATTGTGGCGTTTGTGAACCTGAATGTCCAATAGGTGCTATAGTTCCTGACTCGATAGAGGGAAGTGATAAGTGGTTAGAACTAAACACTAAGTATTCGGAAATTTGGCCGAACATAACTGAAAAAAAAGAACCACCAGAAGACCATAAAAAATACGAAAATGAAGAAAATAAATTTGAAAAATATTTTAAAGAAAACCTTTAAAAGCAAAAAAATTTCAAAAAAAAAGATTAAGAAAACTTTGAGTAAAGTTAAAAAAAATAAAATTAAAATTAAAAAAACTAAAAAAAATTTAAAAACAGCTAAAACTATAAAAGAAAAAACTAGCGTCTTAAGAATTACAAAACAAAATGAGTTAAAACCTGAAATAAAAAAAATAAAAAAACAAGAAACAGAAAAAAAACAATTTAAGCCAAAAGATTATATTGTCTACCCTAAACATGGAGTGGGTCAAATTCTTTCAATAAGTACAAAAATGATTGGTGGCATAGAAGTACAATGCTACGATATAAAATTTGAAAAAGATAAGGCTATTGGACTATTACCAATTAATAAACAATCACACTTGAGACCACTGGCAACTATAAATCAGGTAAATAAATCTATTTCTATTCTTAAGAGTAAACCCAAAATTAAAAGATCTATGTGGAGTAGAAGAGCACAAGAGTATGAACAGAAAATTACCTCAGGTAAAATTTATGAACTAGCTGAAGTAGTTAGAGATTTAAATAAAGGTGATGATATAATGGTTGATCAATCCTATAGTGAAAGACAACTATTTGAAAAAGCATATGAAAGAATTGTGTCTGAATTTCAAATTATTTTAAATCAGTCTACAGAAGATACTCAAAAAAAATTAAATAAAGCACTAAAAAGAAATTTAGAAGATCAAAAACAAACTATAGAAGCAAAAAAACCACCAACTAATCCTAATCCTGAAAATCAAATTGAAGAGGAAACTGTAGAAAGAACAGAATAAAAAAAAACGCTTCTCACACAAAAGTTATGAGAAGCGTTTTTAAAAAAGAAACTATCTTCTTCTTCTTCTTTTCTTAGCTTTTTTCTTAGCTTTTTTCTTAGCTTTTTTTCTTCTTTTAGCCATCTTTAGCTCCCTGTTTTATTTTACGAATCAATTGATTCGTTATTAGTGTTATTTTTATTTTTTTTATTAACTTATGTCAAACATTTAATTAATTACAAATTTTTAAAAAAAAATATTTTTTTTATTTTTTTTAAAATACTTAAAAAAGTTAGATAAATAGCGATTAATAAACAATATTTAATTAAATTAATTTAATAAAGTTTTTCAAAAGAATTTTTGTATTTTTGTATAATTTTAAATCTTTTTAACTTTAATGTTGGTGTTAACATTCCATTTTCAATTGAAAATTTTTCATTAATTGTAAAAAACTTTTTAATATTTTCTATTTTAGATAATTTTTTGTTAACTTTTGCAATTTCTTTTTTAATTTCTTCTTCTGATGAAGATTTTTTTTCATCATTAAGAACTAACAACACAACAAGATAAGGTTTATTATCTCCATAAACAATTGCTTGATCAATTATTTCAGAATTAATTAATTCATTTTCAATTTTTAATGGTGAAATATTATCTCCTCCTGGTGTAATCAAAATATCTTTCTTTCTATCAGTTATTTTTAAGTAATTATTTTCAAAGACTCCTATATCTCCTGTATGAAGCCAACCATTTTTTAATACTTTGTCTGTTTCCTCTTTATTATTCCAATATCCAAGCATAACATTTTCACCTTTAACTAAGATCTCTCCATCCTCTGCAATTTTTACCTCATTTCCCTTAAATGGAGGTCCAACGGTTTCTACTCTAATATCATTTATTGGATTACAGCTCACTACCGGGGACGTTTCTGTAAGCCCATAACCCTGTAGGGTAGGTAAACCTATTGCATTTAAGAAAAAACCTACTTCCTTATCAAGAGCTCCCCCTCCTGAAACGAAGGTTTTTAAAGATCCACCAAATTGAGCCTTTATTTTTTTCCTTATAATTTTATCCAAAATTTCATCTTGGATTTTTTCAATGAAATTTAATGACTCTTTTTTAATTTTTTTAAGTCCAAGATTTAGCATTTTTTGAATCAATACTTTTTTGACTCCTGTTGTTTTATTAAAACTTGCATTTATTTTTTGATAAAGATTTTGATAAAATCTTGGAACAGCTGTCATAATTTCTGGACTACAGTCATTCATATTTTTTATTAACTTCTCAATACTCTCTGCATAAAATACTCTAGCTGCGACAGTAATTTGTACAAATTGAACTGTGTGTTCATATGAATGAGATAAAGGTAGCCAAGTCAAAAATCTAGTTTGATCTTTTTTTATCAATGGTTTTAAAATTTCAATGGCTCCCTCACAATTATTCAAAATTCCACCGTGACTTAAAATAACTCCTTTTGGATTACCTTGTGTTCCAGATGTATAAATTATACAAGCAGGATCTTTTCGAGTTATTTCAATTTTAGAATTATTATTTTCGTCAGTTGATTTAGAAAACAAATTATTTACATTTATATAATTGTCTTCCTCAATATCTGATAGTTTTTCAAAAGAAAAGATTTTTTTTATAAAGTTTTTATTTTTGATTATATTTTTTAATTTTTTAAATTGTTCATCGTTTGATACGAAAACAACTGATGGATAGCAATCATTGATAATATATTCATAATCTCTCTCTGCATAAGTAGTGTATGCTGGAACAGTTATTGATCCTGATAACATAATAGATAGATCAGAAATAAACCATTCTGGCCTATTTTCTGAAACCAATAAGCATCTATCACCTTTAGTTACATTTTTTTTTATTTCTTCAGATAAAATATTGATAGCTTGATAAGTGTTTTCCCAAGTAAAATTTATATTTTTATCTTTCAAGGATGATAATAATACTTTTTTTTTACCTTTTTGTTTTTCATACTGCTTAAAAAATAGTTCAACTAAATTATTTATATTACTTAAATTCATAATCTTTTGGTGGGCGAAGAGAGAATCGAACTCTCACTTCTTGCGAAACACGATTTTGAGTCGTGCGCGTCTACCAGTTCCGCCATTCGCCCTTTGTTTGCATAAATTTTTATTATAATATTAAATAGTATAAAAACTTAAATTGTATTAAAACCAAAAAATGTTCAGTAAATTGTATGATAAATGTTTAAAACTTGCTTCTCACAAGAGCGCTAACTTGTATCTATCTATAGTTTCATTCATAGAAAGTTCTTTTTTCCCAATACCTCCAGATGTGATGATTATACCGATGGCAATAGCTAAAAGTAAAAGTTATCTAAAAATATTTCTTTATGCCACTATATTTTCTGTTCTAGGTGGATTGTTTGGATATTTTATTGGTTTTGCATTAGCAGACTTAGGAATGAATCTTGTTGAATTTTATGGTTATGAAGAAAAAGTAATAAAACTAAAAGTAAGTTTATCCCAAGGAAGTGGCATGTATACTTGGTTGGGAATCCTTTTTTTGGCAGGATTTACTCCTTTGCCTTTTAAAGTTTTCACTATTACAAGTGGTTTAATAAATTTTAATATATTTATTTTTTTAATTACTTCTCTAATAGCGCGTGGTTTAAGATTTTTTATAGTATCTTTTTTATCTGCTAAATTTGGAGAAACTTTTGCCAATTTTATGAAAAAAAAAGGTACTCTATGGTCATCAGCTTTAGGTATTACAATAGTAATTATTTTTTTAATAATTTATTTAATTTTAAAATAAAATGTCTCAATTGAAAAAAAAAATTGAAATTAATATTATTTTATTTTCTAGTATTTTTGCTTTAATAGGTGCTTTTTTTATTGAATATATTTTAGGTCATAAACCTTGTAATTTATGTTTATTTGAGAGAATACCTTATATTTTGGCAATAATTTTAATTGTATTAGTTTTAATTTTCAAAAATTTAGAAAAAAATGTTTTTCTCTTGTTGAGTATAATTTTTTTATTAGCAACTTTATTATCATTTTATCACTTTGGAATAGAACAAGGTTTTATAAAAGAATCGGCTGTTTGTGATATAAAACAAAATACTAATAATTTATCTAAAGAAGATTTATTAAAAGAACTAAATAATGCTAGAATAAGTTGTAAAGATGTTGATTTTAGATTTTTTGGTTTTTCACTTGCTACAATAAATACTCTTATTTCTTTATTTTTTTCAATTATAACTTTTAGAATATTTATAAATTATGAAAAAAAGTAATAAAAATAAAATTGAGGAATTCATAAGAGTTGATCATGCTGGCGAAAGGGGAGCTATAAAAATTTATGAAGGCCAATTATTAGCTCTAAATACTTTTATAAAAAATGATGAATTAAAAAAAAAAATAGAAGAAATGATGGAACATGAAAAAGAGCATGCCAATTATTTCGAAAATGAAATTAAAAAAAGAAATATTAACCCCACAAAATTTTTACCATTATGGGATTTACTTGGTGTGAGTCTCGGTTTTGGTTCAACTATATTAGGAAAAAAAGCTGCAATGCTTTGTACTGCTTCTGTTGAAGAGGTAATAGATAAACATTATCAAAATCAAATCCAACAAATTGAATCGGATGAAAAGGAGCTTAAAAATAAAATAATTAAATTTAGAGAGGACGAACTACATCATAAAAACATTGCTTACAACGAAGGTGCTACAAAAAAAGGGCTATATTCTTTATTAGATAAGATAATTAAAACTGGATCTAAAATAGCAATAAATATATCTGAAAAAGTTTAATTAAGGTTCTAACTCTACATCCCAGTATAAATAATCAATCCAACTTTTATGCAAGAAATTTGGTGGAAAGTTTTTTCCATTTTTATGAAGATCCTCTGTTGTAGGTTGATAAGGTTTTTGGTTTAAGATCATGCCAGATTTTTGTAATAACCTTCCACCTTTTTTAACATTACAACTTGAACATGCAGTTACAACATTATCCCAATCAGTTTTTCCACCCTTAGATCTTGGAAGTAAATGATCAAATGTTAATTCTTTGTTACTTCCACAATACTGACAACTAAACTTATCTCTTAAAAATACATTAAACCTTGTAAAGTTTGGATTTGATAAAGGTTTTATAAAACTTTTTAACGCAATAACACTTGGTAGTTTCATGCTAAAAGATGGACTGTGAATAATTTTATCATAGTAATTTACAATTGAAACTCTATCTAAATAAACTGATTTTATTGAGTCTTGCCAACTCCATAATGACAAGGGATAATAACTTAAAGGTCTGTAATCTGCGTTTAAAACCAATGCAGGACACTTTTCTAAAGAAGTATTTTGATCAATCATACTCATAATAAATAATAGATTAACTTAAAAAATTTTATTAATCAATAATTTCAAAAAAAATTAAATTAAAATTTCACTGTAAAAATAAATTATTTTTTATATAATTTAATGCAAGACTTGAGGCATCTACCGAAATATGATGCCCACAGTTTTTTATCATACTTGTTTCTATTTCTACATTATTTCTAATCAAAAAATCTTTTGCTTCTAATAAGCTAGATGGTGATACTATTTCATCTAATTCGCCGTGAATGAGTAACATTTTAGTACTAGAAATTTTTCTCTTTTCTAAATCTATTTTATCAATAATTTTTCCAGAAAAACCAATTATACAATTATAATTTTCAGAACTTATTAAACCTAAATTAATAGACATCATACAGCCTTGACTAAAACCTGATAAAACAATTTTAGAATTTTTTAAATTGTATTTCTTTTTTACCTCTTCTAAAAATTTTAATAAAATTATTTCTGCTTTTTTAGACTCTTCAAGAATATATTTTGGGTCATCATTGCTTAAATCAAACCACTGATATCCTGCAGGATTTACAGCGCAAGACTCTCTAGCGTCAGGACATAAAAAAACTGTATTTTTTAAAAATCTTTTCCAGCCTAATGTAAGCATACTAATATCTTGACCATCTCCACCGTATCCATGAAGTAAAATTATTGCATAATCTATATTCTCATTATTATCTGGTTCTATAATTTTAGTATTCAAAGAGAATTTCATAATATTTTAATTATTTTATATTAAAAAAATTAATTATATTTCTTTAACCATTCAACAAATTTTTTATCAGTAAAGTTTAGTGAGCCCATAATTCTTGCAAACTCTTCACCATTTTTATTTATTATGACCGAAGTTGGTATACCTCTTAAAGAAAACAAATTTGCCAGTTTTACAGAGTCATCAAAATATATATCTAGATTTTTAATTTTTAATTCTAAAAAAAATTTTTCTAATTTTTCAATTTTTTCTTTTCCAACATTTATTGGAAAAATTTTAAGATTTTCTAATTTATTAATAGACTGAAGTGTATCTAAATGTGGCATTTCTTTTTTGCACGGAGCACACCAAGTAGCCCAAAAATTTAAAATGACTAATTTACCTCTATAATCATTAAGTTTAATTATTTCATTAAAGTTGTTTTTAAATTCAATATTTTTTAATTTTTTAGCTTCATTATAAACTATTAGATTTTTAAAATTTGGTTGCTCGGTTGAGTAAGAAATAACTGTTGATAACAAATAAAAAATAACTAATAAAAATTTATAGGTTAATAATTTCATTTTAAAATGTATATTTACATATCATGAGTAAAAATAAAAACAATAAACCAGTTTGGAGCTCTAGAATAAATAAAGATACTTCTTATATTTTTCAAAAAGTAGGTAGTTCGTTAAGAATAGATAAAAGACTTTTTAAGGAAGATTTAAGAGGTTCAATTGCTCATGTTGAAATGCTTTATAAACAAAAAATTATATCATTATCTATAAAAAATAAAATTGTTTGGGGACTAAATAAAATATTTAATGAAATAAAAAGAAAAAAATTTTTTTTTAATGAAAAAAATGAAGACATTCATATGAGTATAGAAAAAAGATTATTTGAAATAATTGGTGAAGATGCAGGATATATGCATACAGCAAGATCTAGAAATGATCAGGTGCTAACTGATTTTAAATTATGGCTAAGAGACTCAACTAAAGAAATTATAAAAGAGTTAAACTTAACAATGAAAATTATAATAAAAAATGCAGAAAAAAATATTAATACTATAATGCCAGGATTTACACATTTAAAAAATGCACAACCTATTTCATTTGCTCATTATATTTTAGCTTATATGGAAATGTTTGGAAGAGATAAGAAAAGATTTAAAAATAATTTAGAAAATCTAATGGAAAATCCTTTAGGTGTTGCTGCTCTATCTGGAACATCTTTTAATATCGATAGAAATTACACCACAAAAAAATTGAAATTTAATAAACCTACAAATAATTCGATTGACACTATTTCAGATAGAGATTTTGTTTTAGATTTTTTATATTCTGTATCAGTTTGTTCAATTCATATATCAAGATTTTCAGAAGAATTCATAATTTGGAACTCTGATGCATTTAAACTTATAACATTAAATGATAAAATTGTAACTGGTTCATCTATAATGCCACAAAAAAAAAATCCTGATCCTTTAGAATTTTTAAGAGGTAAAACAGGAAATGCATTTGGTAATTTATTCTCAATGTTAACAATATTAAAAGGTTTACCACTTTCATATTTTAAAGATTTGCAGGATGATAAAGAGTTAGTTTTTAATTCATTCGATCAAATAAAATATTCTCTGCAAATTTTAAGAGAAATTCTAAAAAATTTTGTTGTAAATAAAAAAAGGATGCTTGAACTCGCCGAAAGTGGATACATAACATCAACTGATTTAGCCGATTATATGGTTAAAGAGATGAATTATCCTTTTAGAAAAGCTTATCAAGTAACAGCAAAAATAGTTAATCTTGCAGAAAAAAAGAATAAAAGATTGGATGAACTAAACTTCGAAGAAATTAGAACTATAGATCGTAAGCTGGATAAAGATATTTTAAATGTTTTTGACTTAAAAAATGCAGTAAATTCAAAAAAATCTTATGGAGGAACTTCTTTTGAGAATATAAAGAAAATGATAAAGAAATATAAAAAAGAATTAAATGATTAAAAAAATAATTATTATTTTATTTTGTTCTATAATAGTTTTTTCATGTGGAAAAAAAGGTGACCCCGAATATAAAGAATCAACAAAAATTATTAACTCAGTAAAAACTGTGTAATGAATTTTAAAAAAAAAAAATTATATATAGAAAATATTGAAGCTAAAAATATAGCGAGAAAGTTTGGAACTCCATCATATTGTTATTCTTTAAATATATTAAAAAATAATATTCAAAGTTTTAAAAATAATTTTAAATCAATTAATCCTTTAATATGCTTTTCTGTAAAATCTAATTCTAATCTTCAAATTTTAAAAGAAATAAAAAGATTTGGAATAGGAGCTGACGTAGTTTCAAAAGGTGAACTTTTAATTGCTCTTAAAGCAGGAATAGATCCAAAAAAAATAGTTTTTTCTGGTGTTGGCAAAACTTTTGATGAAATTAAATTTGCTATTGAAAAAAATATTTTACTAATTAATGCTGAATCTGAAAGCGAAATTAATGAAATTGAAAAAATTTCTAAAAACAAAAAAAAAAAAATTGATATAGGAATAAGGCTTAATCCAAATATAGATGCAAAAACACTTAAAAAAATTTCTACTGGTAAAGATGAAGATAAATTTGGTGTTTCAGACTTAACTTTTTTAAAAATTTTAAGAAAATTTAAAAACTCTAAATATTTAAACATAAAATGTCTAAGCGTTCATATTGGCAGTCAAATAACTGATTATCGACCATATAAAAAAATGATTGCTGTGATTGAAAAAATAATCAAAAAATCAAAGCATAAGTTTGATTTTGTAGATTTAGGTGGTGGAATGGGAATAAAATATAATAATGAAACCAAATCTCTTAATTATAAAAAATACAATTTAATAATTAAAAAATTTCTAGAAAAAAATAATGTTAAAATTATTTTTGAGCCTGGTAGATCTATTATTGCTAATACAGCAGTACTTCTTACAAAGATTATCTATATTAAAAAAAATAAAAAGAAAAACTTTATAATTTTAGATGCTGGAATGAATGATTTAATGAGACCAGCTTTATACGGCTCGACACATCAAATCATCCCAATAAAAAAAAATAATAAAATAATAAATAAAATACATGATTTTGTTGGTCCGATATGTGAAAGTACCGATAAATTTTTATCTTTAAAAAAATATCAAAAAATAAATGAAAAAGATATTTTGGCAATTCATGATGTTGGTGCATATGGAATGGCCTTATCATCAAATTATAATTTAAGAACAAAAGCACCTGAAATAATGATTAATAAATCTTCTTTAAGAGTAATTTTAAAAAGACAAAAACTTAATAATATTATTTAGTTTTTTATAAACAATGATTAGAAATATTTTTTTTTCAATTTTTTTTTACATTGGAATCATTTTAATTTGTATAATATTTTTACCAGCTTTTTTTTTACCTCAAAAAATAGTTTTATTTGGCGGAAAAATGATGGGTCATTGGTCAAGATTTTGCTTGGAGTTTTTTTTATCTACTAAAATAGTTATTAAGGGCAATGAGAATTTAATTAGAAATGAAAAATTTTTTATTGCATGCTCACATCAATCAATGTTTGAAACTTTTTATTTACAGACTATATTTAATTCACCAATATTTATTTTAAAAAAAGAATTACTTTCAATACCTATATTTGGTTGGTATCTAAAAAAAATAAAATCTATATCTATTGATAGAAATAAAATTAACAAAGAAAATCTTCATTTTTATGAAAAAATAAAAATGTCAATAAAATCAACAGACAGACCAATTATTATTTTTCCTCAAGCAACAAGAGTTGCGGCTGATGATAGATCACAATTTAAAAAAGGTGCCTCAAGAATTTATGAAACTTTAAATATCAAATGCCAGCCAGTTGCGATAAATTCTGGAACTATTTGGCCAAAAACTGGAAAACTAATAGCTAATAAAACTTTAACAGTTTCAATTTTAAAACCGATTGATGCTGGTATAGACTCAAAAAAATTTTTAGAAATTTTACAAAACTCTATTTATAAAGAGTTAGATAGTATTTCTTAACCTTTCATAGGCATAACAACATATATACTGTCAAAATCTGAAGGATCTTTAATTAAAGCTGGCGAGCCAGTATCATTTAAAAAAATTTCTATTTTATTTCCATCAAGTTCTGAAGCAATATCAATTAAATATCTAGAATTAAAACTAATATTTAATTCATGATCAAATTTTACACTTAGTGATTCTTTTCCATCTCCACTACTTGAATTATTTACTGAAAGGTTTAATTTATCTTTAACTAGGTCAAATTTTACTCCATCCTTCTTATCTAATGAAACAGATGCAACTCTATCAACAGAGCTTAAAAATAAGTCTAAATCAACTTCTAGTTTTTTTTTATTATTTTTTGGAATTACCTGAATATAATTTGGAAACTTTCCATCAATAAGCTTTGAAATTAAAATACTATTTTCTAACTCAAATTTTATTTTCGATTTTTGATTAGAAATTTTTACATCACCATCATAATTTTCTAAAAGAGAACAAATTTGGAAAATAGTTTTTTTTGGCATTATTATAGGTTCAAATTGTATTTTGTCTTTTAACAAAATTTTAGAAACAGACATTCTATGACTATCAGTAGCAACAGCAGTTAAAAAATATTTATCGTCCATATTTGTTTGATGAAAATAAATACCACTTAGATAATGTCTAGTTTCATCATTAGAAACAGAAAACTTACATTTATTTAGTAATTTTAATAGTTGTTTAGATTTTATAACAAATTCGTTTGTGTTAAAATTTTCTTCGGTTATTGGAAATTCTGTAGCAGCAAGACAGTTTAAATTAAATATAGATTTTTCTGACTCAAGATGAATTTTATTTTCTTTAGTTAATTCAAAATTTATTTTTTTACCTGAAGAAAATTTTCTAATAATATCATAGATTGTTGAAGAAACTGTTGTTGTTTTACCTTCTTCAATTATCTCTACATTCTTAATCTCATTAATAAAGATTAAATCAAGATCTGTTGCTGTTATTTTTAGTTTAGAATTACTTGCATCAATTAAGACATTAGATAATATTGGTAAAGTACTTCTTTTTTCAATTACACCTTGGCAATAACTTAATGATTGTTGGAGGTCCTTCTGATTAACGCTAAATTTCATTCGATTTATTATATAAAATCTGATTTTTTAAACTGTCTATATTGTTACAAAGTTCTGGATCATTTTTTTTTAAATTTTCAATTGTTTTAATTGAATGAATAACGGTTGTGTGATCTCTATTAGAAAAATCTCTTCCTATTTCTGGTAGAGACTTAGAAGTTAGTATCTTTGTTAAATAAATAGCAGTTTGTCTAGGTCTTACTAAATACCTTGATCTTCTAGAAGATAACATTTCAGTTTTAGAAATTTTATAAAATTTACACACCAAAGATTGTATCAAGTCAATTGTTACCCTGTTCTCTGATAAATTAAGTAAATCTTTAAGAACTATTTTTGTTTCTGATAAATTTGGTGTTTTATTATAAATTCTTGAAAACGATACTATTCGATTTAATGCACCTATGAGCTCTCTTATGCTACTTTTTATTTCTATACTTAAAAATTTCTGTATTTCTTCAGAGATATTCAGCTGATTAGAATAATATTTTCTCAACTCATCAGTTTTAAGTTTTATAATCTTATGTCTTAATTCATAATCTGATTGTTGAATATCAATTACCAAGCCTCCTGAAAATCGAGATTTTATTCTTTCTTGCATTCTAGTAAGTTTATTTGGAGGTCTATCAGCAGACACTATTATTTGAGAGTCTTTTTCCAATAATGCATTAAATGTATGAAAAAACTCTTCCTGCATAGCTTCTTTTCCATTCATAAACTGAATATCGTCAATCAATAAAGCATCAGCATTTCTAAAATATTCCTTAAATTTTACCATATCATTTGATTTTATTGATTTAACAAATTGATACATAAATCTTTCAGCAGAAATAAACATAACTTTATTCTTATTTTTAAGTTTTAAACCAATTGAATTTAATAAGTGTGTTTTTCCCATGCCTACACCTCCATAAATATATAAAGGATTATAATGAGAAATGTTTTCAGATACCTTTTTAGATGCTTCAAAAGCAAGTTTATTGCTTGATCCAGTAATAAAGTTATCAAAATTTCTATTAGGATCTATTCTGTTATACTGAAAAAAAAAGTCTTTAATAAATGATACGTTATCTTTATCTTTAGAAAAATTTATGTTTTTAACATTTGTAATATTTTTAATTTCTTGTTTATTTTCATCTAAAGAAAGTTCGATTCTATTTATTTCTGGTTTGAAAGATTTAACTAATTGTAAAATTTGATCTAGATATCTTGACGTAATCCAGTCTCTTATAAAACGTGTAGAAACTGATAGTAAAACATAGTTATTAAACTCCTCAACAAAACTAATTTTTCTTAACCAACTTTCAAAAATATCTTTTCCAAACTTTTCTTTCATTTCAGTTTGAATTTTTTCCCAAGAAATTTTAGTTACCTGATGTTTATTAATTAAATTTTTATTTTCCATGAATTTTAAAATGAAATTGAGATAAGGCTTTTAAAATATTTAATCAACAACATTTTTAAAAAATAAGAAAAAAAATAAAATCTGCGAGTGTATTTTTAATTTAAATTAAATCTGGAAGAGAATTAATTTTAAACTTTAAAGTGAAGAGAAAATTTATTTTTTTTAAAAAACTTATTGAAAACTAGTTTTAAAAAATAAAAACTATATCTAGTAATAAAAAAAAAAATTACCTTTTATTTAGTGCAAATCTTAAGTTGTAAATTAAATAACACTCTAAAGTTGTTAGAGAGAATTTATTTTTTTTGTTATTCTTGACAGGTTTCTTGAAGCATTTCTTTTCTTGATTATTCCTGACTTAGCAATCTTCATTATTTCAGAATTTAGCTTTGGAAGGTAGATTAAAGCGTCCTTTTTATTTTTTTTTTCAATTAAAACATTCATTTTCTTAATAGCATTTTTGAATCTACTTTTTCTAAACTTATTTACTTTCGTCTGTCTTGAAATTCTTCTTATAGTTTTAATTGCTGATTTTATATTTGCCATTTTTTGTGGAGGTATAGCCGCAGAATTAAGTATGGTCAACTGATTAATTGATTATTTTTGACACATATTACAATAGAAAGTTGATCTATTTGAAATTTTTTTTTTTTTAATTATCCCACAACAATTTTTAATTAAGCATTTTAAATTTTCTCGTTGATAAACGTTAAAATTTTTTTGAAAAGATCCTAATTTTCCATTCGTATTAGTGAAATTTTTAATTGTGGATCCACCTTTTTTAATAGCTGATATTAAAATGTATTTTGAATAATAAATTAATTTTTTATAATTCTCTAATGATAATTTTTTTGATTCTAATGATGGGTTTATTTTACAAAAAAATAATATTTCGTTTGCATAAATATTTCCTATTCCTGAAACAAATTTTTGATCTAATAAATAGTTTTTAATATTTTTACTTTTACCTTTTAATTTTTTTTTTAAGTAATTTATATTAAACTTTTTGTCAAATGGTTCTGGCCCATATCTATTAAAATAATTAAAAAGTTTTCTTTGACTTGAAAAAATTTTAAAAAATCCAAATCTTCTAGGATCATTGTAAATTACTTTTAAATTATTAAAAAAAAATTCTATATGATTGTGTTTTTTTGGAATTAAAGGTGAATTATAGAAACTAACATTAGTTATCAAATTTTTATTATTTTTTTTAACTATATGTATTGTACCTGACATACCTAAATGAAATATACAAAAATAAGAATTCTCTAAATTAATTATAATATATTTAGAAAAACGTGAAATATTTACAATTTTTTTATTATTCAAAATATTTTTAAAATTACTAGCTAATTTAAATCTAAGATTCCTATTTTTTACAATAATTTTTTTTATTTTTTTAAATTTTATGTTTTTATAGAGTGATTGTTTAACTATTTCTATTTCTGGCAATTCTGGCATTTGATACTATATTACTCTCTATAAAAAAATTAAATACCATGAAACAAATTTTACAAAATCAAAAAGGTAAGGTTAAAAAAGTTTTTAATAATGTTTACGATAAATATGACTTAATGAATGACTTTATGTCCTTGGGTATTCATAGAATATGGAAAAAGCATTTTGTTATGATGATGTCTCCAAGTTTAAATAAAAAACTAATAGATGTTGGGTGTGGAACCGGGGATATAGGAAAAATTTTTTTAGATGCTGTTAAATATAAAGGTAGAGTTTTTAATGTTGATCCAAATAAAAAAATGATAGATCAAGGAAAAAAAAGATTTAATAGTATTAAAAATATATCTTGGCATTTAGAAAATGCCGAAAAACTAAGTTTTAAAAAAAATTCTTTTGACTACTATACAATTAGCTTTGGTCTAAGAAATACTAAGAATATTAATCAATCTCTAAAAGAGTCATATAGAGTTCTAAAACCCGGTGGTAGATTTCTTTGTTTAGAATTTTCTAAAATTGAAAATTCTAACTTAAATTTTCTTTATAAAAATTATTCAAAACTTATACCAATAATTGGAAACATAGTATTAGGAAAAAAAGATCCTTACGAATACTTAATTGAAAGTATTAATAAATTTATAAACCAAGAAGAGTTGATTGATTGTATGAAAATATGTGGCTTTAAAAATTGTTCATATCGAAATTTAAGTGGTGGCATAGTTGCAGTTCATTCAGGCTGGAAAATATAATGATAAAAAAAATTTTCATATTATTTAAAATAGCAAGAAAAATTGCACTATCTGATGCCATTAAAATAGTTTCTAAGCTTCATGACCTACCTTTATTTATAAAATTTTTTTTTGGAATTTTTTCTATCTCTTTTTTTGGAAAAAAAATCGAAAATGAAAAATTAAGTGATGAGGAAAAACTATGCAATTCAATCGAAGGCATGGGAACCACATTTATTAAGTTAGGACAATTTTTAGCAACCAGGCCTGATATAATAAGTGAAAAAATTTCAAAACAACTTGAAAAGTTGCAAGACAGACTTCCTCCATTTGCAACTTCCGAAGCGAAAAAAATTTTAAAAGAAGATTTTGGAGAAAATTTATATAAATCAATAATTAATTTTAGTGAACCAGTTGCTGCAGCATCAATAGCTCAGGTTCATAAAGCTCAAATAAATGATAATGGCACAGTTAAAGATATTGCAATTAAAATTTTAAGACCAAATATTAAAAAAACATTCAATGATGAAATAGATGCTTTAATGCTTTTAGCTTTTTTTGTTGAAAATATTATTGCAAAAACAAAAAGACTCAGATTGGTAGAAGTTGTTTTTCTTTTAAAAGAAATAACAAATCATGAAATGGATTTAAGATTTGAAGCCGCTGCAGCTAATGAATTTGCAGAAAATACAAAAAATGATGCTGGTTTTTATGTTCCAAAGATTTATTGGAATTATACAACTGAAAAAGTTTTAACACTAGATTGGGTTGATGGGATTTCTATTCGTGAAACAGAGTTAATTGAATCAAAAAAAATAAATATAAATAAAATTTCATCAGATATTATCCAACATTTTTTGAGACATGCTGTAAGAGATGGTTTTTTTCATGCTGATATGCACCAAGGAAATTTATTTATAGATAATTCTGGTTTAATCGTTCCAATAGACTTTGGAATAATGGGAAGACTAGATAAACTTAACAGACGTTACCTAGCAGAAATATTGTATGGTTTTATACAAAGAGATTATAAAAAAGTTGCTGAAGTTCATGTAATAGCAGGATTAGTTCCAAAAAATGTTAATGTTGATGAATTGGCTCAAGCATTAAGATCGATAGGTGAACCTATTTTTGGTCAGTCAGTAAAAGATATTTCTGGTGGAAAACTTCTTAAACAATTGTTTGATATAACAGAAAAATTTAACATGCAAACTCAACCTCAACTTCTTTTATTACAGAAGACGATGGTAGTTGTTGAAGGAGTGGCAAGAAAACTTAATCCAAATACTAATATTTGGGAAACGTCAAAACCAGTATTAGAAAAATGGTTAAAAGAAACTAAAGATCCAATTTCTAATCTCACTGAAACTTTAAAAGACTCTGCTGAAGTTTTAAAAAAACTTCCAGAACTTCCAAAAATTATGGATAAGGCAAACCAAGCATTAACTTTCCTAGCAAGTGGTCAAATACCTGAAAATTCAAATTCTTATTCAGCTTTAAAAGATAAAGAGCTAGAAATGAAATCCTTTAGAAATCAAAGTATTATTGGATTATTATTGCTTGTATTTTTAAGCTTCATAGTATTTTAATTCTCCATGAATATTTTTAAAAACAAAAAAATATTATTAATTGTTTGTGGTGGCATCGCTGCATATAAAAGTTTAGAAATAATAAGACTCTTAAAAAAAAAAGATGCTCAAGTTAAAACTATACTTACAAAAAATGCCTACAAATTTATTACCCCTTTATCAGTAGTTTCGCTCTCTCAAGAAAAAGTATACTCAGATTTATTCGATCATAAAAATGAGTCTGAAATGGATCATATATCTCTTTCAAGATGGTCAGATTTAATTTTAATAGCCCCAACAACTGCTAATACTATTTCTAAAATTGCTTTTGGAATTGCTGACGATTTAGCATCTACAGTTTTGTTAGCTTCAAATAAAAAAATTTTTTTAGCTCCAGCTATGAATGTAAGAATGTGGGAACATCCATCAAATAAAGACAATATTAACAAAATAAAAAATATTGGTTATGAAATTATCGGTCCAGAAATAGGGGATATGGCATGTGGTGAATATGGTGAGGGTAAAATGACTGAACCAGAAGCAATAATTGCATATATAGAAAAAAATTTTAAAAATATAAAAAATAATAAAAAATTTAAAGCTTTAGTAACTGCTGGACCGACTTTAGAACATATAGATCCAGTAAGATATATAACTAATAAATCTAGTGGAAAACAAGGTTATGCAATTGCAAAATCATTAAAAAATAATGGTTTTGATACTACATTAATTTCTGGCCCTACAAATCTAGACCAGATTCCTGGGATAAACACAATTAGAGTAAATTCAGCAGAAGAAATGTTAGATGCAACTCTTAAAAACCTTCCAGCCGATGTTGCTATCTTTTCAGCAGCAGTAGCAGATTATAAAGTTAATAAAATAGAAACTGAAAAAATAAAAAAGCAAGATAATTTAAATTTAACTTTAGAAAAAAATGTTGATATTTTAGGGCATATTTCTAAACATAATTCGCTTAGACCTAAGTTGGTTATTGGCTTTGCTGCTGAAACAAGTGATTTAGAAAAAAATTCACAAAAAAAACTATTAGAAAAAAATTGTGACTGGATTATAGCAAATGATATATCTAATGCTAATATTGGATTTAATTCTGAATATAACGAAATTTCTATTTTTTATAAAAATATGAAAAAAGAAAAAATTCTAAAAGTTGAAAAATCAGTAATAGCTGACGAAATAGTAAAGAGAGTAATTGAACAAATTAATTAATTAAATGGTTAAAGTTTTAATTAAAAAACTTGATCCAAAAGTTAAGTTGCCAATTTATAAAACTGAAGGATCATCTGGTATGGATCTAATGGCTTTTATAGATAATCCCATAAAAGTTTCTTCAAATAGTTCTGCAATAATTCCAACAGGGATTTCAATAGCAATACCTAATGATGTTGAAATTCAAATAAGACCAAGGTCTGGATTGGCTGCAAAATCAAACATTGGTGTATTAAATTCACCTGGAACAATTGATAGTGACTATAGAGGAGAGTTAAAAATAATTCTTTTTAATCACGGAAATAAAGAATTTATAGTAAATAATAATGATAGAATTGCTCAAATGGTTTTGATGCCAGTTTTAAAAATGAATTTTGAAGAAGTAGATGAGCTGCCAAATACTTTCAGAGGTTCAGGTGGTTTTGGATCTACAGGAAAATGAAAAACATTTTAAGCAAAAAACAAATTGAAAGATACTCTAGGCAAATAATTCTTAAAAATATCGGAGCAGTTGGACAAGAAAAAATTTTAAAATCAAAAGTTTTAATAGTTGGTAGTGGTGGACTTGGATGCCCAGTTGCAGACGCTCTATGCAGAGCAGGAGTTGGTACTATTGGTATTATTGATGATGATAAAGTTAGTCTCTCCAATATTCACCGTCAATCCTTTTTTACCTCAAAAGATGTAGATAAGTCTAAAGTAAAAATTTTAAAGGAAAGAATAAAATTAATTAATCCTGAAACAAAAACAATTATTTTTAAAGAAAAAATTACAAAATTAAATATTAAAAAAATTATTAAAAAATTTCATATAGTTGTAGATGGATCGGACAATTTTAAAACAAAATTTTTACTTAATGAATATTCATTTAAATACAAAAAAATACTAATAGTAGGTGCTATAAGTAAATTTGATGGACATATATTTTCCTTTGATTTCAATAACAAAAAAACATCATGTCTTAAATGTTTTTATCAAGGAGATATATCAGACGAATTTCTAGATTGTGAGTCAGAAGGTATTTTAGGTCCAGTTGCAGGAATAGTTGGAAATATTCAAGCTAATGAAGTATTAAAAAAAATTTTAAAGTTAGATAGTAATTTAAATAGCTCAATATTAATAATAGATTTATTAAATCTTAATTTTAGGAAAGTAAAATTTTTAAAAAAGAAAAATTGTATATGCAAAAAAAAATAATTTTTTTGATTTTATTTTTAAATCTAATATCTAATTCTTTTGCTGTTGAAAAAGATTATTTTATGATGTTAAAATACTCTAAAGTAAATGTTAGATTTGGACCTAGTCGTGATTATCCAGTGAAATTTATTTACAAAAAAGCTTTTTTACCAATAAAAGTTATAGATAAAAAAGAAAACTTTAGAAAAATAATAGATCATAAAAAAAATAGTGGATGGATACATATTTCGCAACTTAAGAAATCAAAATCTTTAATAATTCAGTCTGATAGAATTCTATTTGAAGGATCTACTAAAAATTCAAAACCAATAGTTAATTTACAAAGTGGAAGGCTTTTATTGGTTAAAAAGTGTAAAAAAAAGTGGTGCAAAGTATCAACAGACAAATATATTGGATGGATACAAAAAGGCAATACTTTTGGAATTATAAAATAATATTCTATCTTATATCAAATCTGTCCAAATTCATTACCTTTGTCCATGCTGATACAAAATCATTTAAGAATTTCTCATTTGAATCGTCCGTAGCATAAACTTCTGACAGTGCTCTTAATTGAGAATTAGATCCAAATATTAAATCTGCGCGTGTAGCTCTCCATTTTACTCTTTTTGTTTTTCTATCTATTCCTTCAAAAAACTGTTCCTCTTTATCTACTTCTTTCCATGTTGTTTTCATATCTAGAAGATTAATAAAGAAGTCATTAGTTAATGCCCCAGGTTTTTTGGTAAATACTCCATAATCTGAGCTGTCATAATTAGTATTTAATACACGCATACCTCCAATTAAAACTGTCATTTCTGGGCCCGTTAGTCCAAGAAGTTGAGCTTTATCAATCAACATTTCTTCAGCTGAATTAGTAGGGATACCTTTTCCATTAGTGTATCCTTTAGCATGTATTTTAATATAGTTTCTAAAACCATCTGCTATGGGTTCAAGAAGGTCAAATGAATTTTTGTCAGTTTGATCTTGTTTTGCGTCACCTCTCCCTTCTTTGAATGGAACTTTAATTTTTTTACCAGCCTTTTTAGCAGCCTTTTCAATACCAACTGATCCTCCTAAAACTATTAAATCCGCCAAAGAAACTGATTTTTTTTTTGAGTCAAATCCTTTTTTAATTTTATTAAAAGTATTAATTATACCAGATAAATTTGAAGGGTTATTCACTTCCCAATCTTTTTGAGGTTCAAGAGCTATTCTTGCTCCATTAGCGCCTCCTCTCTTATCAGATCCTCTAAAAGTTGAGGCAGATGCCCATGCAGTTGTAACTAACTGAGAAATTGTTAAACCAGATTTATCTATTTTTTTCTTTAATAACTCAATATCATTATTTTTAAGTTTATATTTATTTTTTGTTATTGGATCTTGCCAAATCAACTCCTCTTTAGGAACATCGGAACCAAGATAGTTTGCTTTTGGACCCATATCACGATGAGTAAGTTTGAACCAAGCTCTTGCAAATGCATCAGCAAATTCTTTTGGATTTTGATGAAAATGTCTCGAAATTGGACCATATTTAGGATCTAGTTTTAGTGAAAGATCAGTAGTCTGCATCATTGGAAGGTTTTTTTTAGATTTTTCATGAGCATCTGGAGTCATTTCTATAGCGTGGCCATTCTTTTTAGGTTTCCATTGATGAGCTCCTGCAGGACTTTTACCTAATTCCCAATCATAACCAAATAAATTATCAAAATATCCCATATCCCATTTAATAGGGTTTGAAGTCCATGCGCCCTCAATACCACTACTAATAGTATCAACTCCTAAACCACTCTTGTAGTTGCTATTCCAACCAGTTGCCTGATCTTGGATCTTTGAACCTTCTGGTTCTGGACCTTTATGTGACTCTGGAGCAGCACCATGAGATTTTCCAAATGTATGTCCACCTGCAACAAGTGCAACGGTCTCATAATCATTCATTGCCATACGTCCAAAAGTTTCTCTAATATCATGAGCGGCTAAATAAGGATCTGGATTAGCGTCGGGTCCTTGAGGGTTAACATAAATTAAACCCATGTGTGATGCGCCTAAAGGATTTTCCAATTCTCTTTTTCCACTATAACGATTTACTCCAAGCCATTCCTTTTCGGAACCCCAATAAATATCTTCTTCTGGCTCCCAAATATCTTCTCTACCTGCACCAAATCCAAAAGTTTTAAAACCCATTGACTCTAGTGATATATTTCCAACAAGTATAAATAAGTCTGCCCAAGATATTTTTCTTCCATATTTCTTTTTAATAGGCCATAACAAAAGTCTTGCTTTATCTAGATTTACATTATCTGGCCAACTATTTAATGGTGCAAATCTTTGATTTCCAGTTCCAGCACCACCTCTTCCATCTCCCGTTCGATAAGTTCCAGCAGCATGCCAAGCAAGACGAATAAAAAATGGACCGTAATGACCATAATCTGCCGGCCACCAATCTTGTGTATCAGTCATCAATTTATGAAGATCTTTTTTTAATGCTTTAAAGTTAAGCTTTTTAAATTCTTTTTTATAACTAAATTTTTCCCCCATTGGATTTACCAATGATGAATGTTGACTTAAAATTTTTAAATTTAGACTATTGGGCCACCAATCTTTATTTGTTTGTCCTTTGCCTGTTGGATGCTTTGGTGGAGTTCCTGCACCAGTAAATGGACACTTTGATTGTTCTTTAATTATATTATTACCCATATGTGTAATTTATAATGATTCTAAAGTAGAGTCAATATTGCCGAGTTGTCACATTCAATAATTTAATTATTTCGTAATATTTGATTTTAGTTATTATTTGCAACTTTAACTAAAACTTCAATAGATTTTATTTTTTTTCCTGGTAAGGGTTTTTTTATATTAATCTTACCAATATCACTATCTTGCAAATCTATTAGTTCCTTTGTGCTTTCATTATAAAAATGATGATGACTAGTTATATTTGTATCAAAATAATTTTTTTCGCTATTTATTGAAATCTCTTTTAAATGACCTTTTTTTGTTAAGGCATTAATAGTATTATAAACTGTTGCCTGTGAAATTTTTTGATCTGTTTTTTCTTGTAAAAGTGTCTTTAAATGGTTGATAGTAAAATGAAATGTTTTTTTACGATCAAATAGTACTTTACATATATTAATTCTTTGTATGGTTGGTCTTAGACCTGCAGATCTCAATTTTTCAATAAAAATATTGTTATTATTCATTTTTTTGCCTAATTTATAACAATTGAAAGCGATTTGTATATTCTAATATTAATAAATAAAGTATTAAAGGTCTATATCTATGGAAAAAAAATCATCATACTCCTATGAAGACCTAATTAACTGTGGAAATGGCCAGCTTTTTGGCCCTGGAAATGCAAAACTCCCTTTACCACCTATGCTGATGTTTGATAGAATTAGTGAAATTAGAGAAGATAAGGGAAGTTTTAAAAAAGGATTTTTGAAAGCTGAATTAGATATAAAAGAAGATCTTTGGTTTTTTAATTGTCACTTTAAAGATGATCCTGTTATGCCAGGCTGTCTTGGTTTAGATGCAATGTGGCAATTAGTAGGTTTTTATCTTGGTTGGCTTGGAAATCCAGGAAGAGGAAGAGCTTTAGGAGTAAGTTCTGTAAAATTTACTGGAGAGGTATTAAAAAATATTAAATTAGCAACTTACGAAATTGATATGAAAAGAGTTTTAGTAAAAGAAGGAACAACAGTTGGATTAGCTAATGGTACACTAAAAGCAGATGGAAAAAAAATTTATTCTGCTGAAAATTTAAAAGTGGGATTATTTAAATAATGAAAAGAGTAGTTGTAACTGGTATTGGAGTTGTATCTTGTTTAGGAAATAATCAAGAAGAAGTTTATAAGTCACTATTAAATTCAAAATCTGGAATTACATTCTCTCAAGAATACAAAGAATATAACCTAAAAAGTAATGTTCATGGTAAACCGAATATTAAACTTGAAGATTATGTTGATAGAAAATTTATAAGATTCATGGGCCCTGGATCAGCATATAATTATATTTCTATGGCTGAAGCTGTTAAAGACTCAGGTTTAGAGGAAAATGATGTAAGTAATATTTCAACTGGTATGATTATGGGATCAGGAGGCCCTTCTATTCAAAATGTAATTTTAGCAGCAGATAAAACAAGAGAAAAAAGTCCAAAAAAAATGGGACCATTTATTGTTCCAAGAACAATGTCGAGTACAGCATCAGCAACACTGGCAGTACCATTCAAAATTAAAGGAGTAAATTATACTATTAGTTCTGCATGTGCTACTAGTGGTCATTGTATTGGAAATGCAATGGAATTAATCCAACTTGGAAAACAAAATATTGTATTTGCTGGAGGTAGCGATGAAGTTCACTATGCAATGTCAGCAATGTTTGATGCGATGACTGCCTTATCCTCAAAATACAATGATACACCAGAAAAAGCCTCTAGACCATATGACAAAACTAGAGATGGATTTGTAATTTCAGGTGGTGGTGGTGTTTTAGTACTTGAAGAATATGAACATGCAAAAGCAAGAGGAGCAAAAATTTATGCTGAGTTAACTGGTTATGGTGCTACATCTGATGGTTACGACATGGTAGCTCCTTCAGGAGAAGGTGCAGTGAGGTGCATGAAAATGGCATTAGATACAAGTAAAAATAAAATTGATTATTTAAATACACATGGAACTTCAACGCCAGTAGGTGATATAACTGAATTAAAGGCGGTTGGAGAAGTTTTTAAAGATAATGTGCCTAAAATAAGTTCTACAAAATCTCTTTCTGGTCACTCTTTAGGAGCAACTTCGGTACATGAGGCAGTTTATAGTTTAATTATGATGAAAAATAATTTTATTTCTGCTTCAATTAATATTAACGATATGGATGAAGAGGCAAAAAAATATCCAATAATTACAAAAGTCGAAAAAGATGTAACTTTAAATGCTATTATGTCTAATAGTTTTGGATTTGGTGGAACTAACGCAACTTTAGTCTTCGAAAAGGTTTAATTTATGAGCTTAATGAAAGGAAAAAAAGGATTAATCATGGGGGTGGCTAATGAAAGATCTATTGCTTGGGGGATTTCACAAAAATTAGCTGAAGCAGGAGCAGAATTAGCATTTACCTATCTAGGAGATGCTTTAAAAAAAAGAGTTATTCCATTAGCTGAAAAACTTAAATCCAACGTTACATTTAGCTGTGATGTTGAAAAAAAAGAAGAAGTAACGAAACTTTTTGAAGATATAAAATCAAAATGGAATCAAATCGATTTTGTTGTTCATGCAGTTGCATTTTCAGACAAATCTGAATTATCAGGTGAATACTTAAATACTACTAGAGAAAATTTTTTAAGAAGTATGTTAATTTCATGCTTTTCATTTACTGAGGTTGCAAAAGAAGCCTCTAAAATTATGAATAAAGGTGGAAGTATGCTCACTTTAACTTACGAATCTAATAAAGCTATTCCAAATTATAATGTAATGGGTGTTTGTAAATCTGCACTTGAAGCAAGTGTTAAATACCTGGCAAGAGACCTAGGAGCAAAGGGAATTAGAGTAAATGCAATAAGTGCAGGACCAATTAAAACTCTTGCAGCATCTGCAATTGGAGATGCTAAATTTCTTTATAAATGGAATGAAGACCATTCTTTTTTAAAAAGAAACGTAGATATCTATGATGTTGGGAATTCAGCTTTATATCTATTAAGTAGCCTTGGAGGTGGTGTTACTGGTGAAATTCACTATGTAGATGCCGGATATAATAAAGTAGGGATGCCTGATCCAAAAAACATAACTTAATTTTATGTCTAAAAGATATAGCGGTAAATCTTTTAAAGACTCATCTGTAATGAAAAAAGCAAAACTTTCCTTTAAGGAAAAAAGAAAATTAAAAAGAGAAAAAAAAAACAGAAAATAATGTTGATATTAGTTTGGTTTGTAGTTTGTATTATATTTTATTTTGTTCAATTACTTTTGGGAAATTCAGGACATGCACTTGAGGTATTCGCTGTCTTAAGTGCATTAGCTATTTTTTTAATTAGTAGAATCAAATACAAAATTAAATAATCAATAAGAATTATTTACGCAACAGCTTGTTTAATAGATAATTTTACTTTGCCTCTATCAAAACCAATAACCTTAACTTTAACTTCATCGCCTTCTTTAACTACATCAGTAACCTTTGCAACTCTCTTATCAGCAAGCTCAGAAATATGAACTAAACCATCCTGTTTTCCTAGAAAATTTACAAATGCTCCAAATTCCATAATTTTCATAACTTTACCGTTATAGATTTTATTTAATTCAGCTTTAGCTGTAAGGTCTTTGATAAATTGTAGAGCAATATTTCTAGAGTCTTCGTCTGGTGCAGCAACTGTTACAACTCCTTCATCATTGACATCAACTTTAGCTCCAGATTTTTCAACTATCTCTCTTATAGTTGCGCCACCCTTTCCAATTACAGTAGCAATATCTTTTTTATCTACGGTTATTTTTTCCATTTTTGGAGTATGTTTACCAACTTCTGCCCTCGATTTATCTAAAGCTTTATTCATTTCGCCTAATATGTGAATTCTTCCATCTTTAGCTTGATTTAAAGCTTGTTCCATTATTTCAAATGTTATTCCTGTAATTTTTATATCCATTTGAAGTGACGTTATTCCATTTTTCGTTCCTGCAACTTTAAAATCCATATCTCCAAGGTGATCTTCATCTCCCAAAATGTCTGATAAAACACTAAATTCTTTTCCTTCTTTTATTAATCCCATTGCAATACCAGCTACTGGTTCTTTTATTGGAACCCCAGCATCCATCAATGCTAGTGAAGTTCCACAAACTGTTGCCATTGAAGATGATCCATTAGATTCTGTAATTTCTGATACAATTCTAAATGTATAAGGAAAACTTTCTTTTGGAGGTAAAGATGATTTAATAGCCCTCCATGCCAATTTTCCATGTCCTATTTCTCTTCTTCCTGTTCCTATTCTACCAGTTTCACCTACAGAAAATGGAGGAAAATTATAATGAAGCATAAATCTTTCTCTAACTAACCCATCTAATGTCTCAATTCTCTGTTCATCATCTGAGGTACCAAGTGTTGTTGTAACAATTGCTTGTGTCTCACCTCTAGTAAATAGAGCTGACCCATGAGTTCTTGGTAAAATTCCAACTTCACACTCTATAGGTCTCACATCTGCTAACCCTCTACCATCTATTCTTTTTTTATTTTTGATAATATCTGTTCTTACAATTTTTTTTTCTAAATTCTTTAACTCATAATTGACATCCAACTCAGAAATATTTTCATCATCTTCATAAAGTTTTTTTGCTCTCTCAGTTATATCAGATATAAGATTAGATCTTTCTTGTTTATCTTTTATTGAAAAAGCTTTTTTTAATTCACTAGTAAATTCTTTATCTAATCTTTTCTTTATCACTGTGAGATCTTTTTTTTCTATTATCCAGTCAGGTTTTTTACAATCTTTTGCAAGATCTTCTATCATTTTAATGATTGGAATAAAATTTTCATGGCCAAATTTTACGGCCTTTAACATTTCTTCTTCGCTTAAACCATTTGCTTCTGATTCAACCATTAAAACTGCTTCTTTAGTTCCAGCAACCACTAAGTCTAGTTTTGATTTTTCTAATTCTTTTTTTGAAGGGTTTAAAACATATTTCCCATCAATAAAACCAACTCTGGAAGCTCCTACAGGACCCATAAATGGCATTCCTGAAATGGCAAGTGCAGCTGAAGATGCAATTATTGATAAAATATCAGATTCATTTTCTTTATCATAAGAAATAACTGTAGGAAGTAGTTGTACTTCATTTCTAAATTCATCTGGGAACAAAGGTCTTATAGGTCTATCAATCAACCTTGAGATAAGTGTTTCGCTTTCTGTTGGCCTTGCTTCTCTTTTAAAATAGCCTCCAGGTATTTTTCCTGCAGAATAATATTTTTCTTGGTAATTTACTGATAATGGAAAATAATCTACTTCAGGATTTACTTTTTTAGCACCAACTACTGTTGCCATAACAACTGTCTCTCCACATCGAGCTATTATTGCACCATCTGCTTGCCTTGCTATCTTTCCTGTTTCTAAACTAATTTTTTTTCCGTCTACTTCTATTTCTTTCTTATTAACTTTGAACATTTACTTCCTTATATTTAATTTGTTTATAACTTCTTTGTAAGAATCTATTTTTTTCTTTTTTAAATAATCTAATAATTTTTTTCTTTTATTTACTGCTTTTAAAAGACCTAATGAAGAATGTTTATCTTTTTTAGATTGCTTCATATGTTTTGAAAGATTTTCTATCTTCTCAGTTAGTAATGCAATTTGTACTTCTGAAGAACCAGTATCTTTTTCGTGTATTGCAAGCTCTTTAGCTTTTTTTATCATATTTTTTCCTGTCTATTAGTTTGTTTTATTAAATTTTCAATTTTTTCTGCATAGTCAAATGATTCATCTTTAACAAATAGCAATTTTGGTAAAAATTTCATTGCAATTTTTTTTGATAAAACTTTTCTAACCATATATGAGAATTCTTTTAAAATATCTATCACTTCAGTAGCATTCTTTCCTCCTAATGGCAAAACAAATGCTTTAGCTGTTTTTAAATCTGGACTCATCCTAACTTCTGTTACAGTTATGTTATTAGTATCTAAATTTGGTAATTTAGCTTCACCCCTTACAAAAATTACTCCCAGAGCTTGTTTTATCATCTCGCCAACTCTTAATTGTCTTTGCGTAACAGGTCTACTAGATTTTTTGCTTCTCATACCACTCTTTCTGTTATTTTTGAATTATAGGCCTCAATTATATCTTTTTTTTGAAAATCACTGAAATCTTTAAGAGTTATTCCGCACTCTAGACCTTCGCTTACTTGTTTGGCCTGATTTTTTTCTCTAAAAATTGAACCAATTTTTCCGTTATAAATTATTGCACCATCTCTAATCAATCTTACATTAGAATCATTAAAAATTTCACCTTCCATAACTTTTGAACCTGCAACCTTTCCAACTTTTGAAACTTTAAAAATTTCTAATATTTCAGCTGAACCAATAACTTTTTCCTCGATATCTGGCGCTAACTTACCCGACATTTTATTTTTTATAAAATCTATAACTTCATAAATAATGTTATATGTTGAAATAAAAATTTTTTCTTTCTCAGCAAGTTTTTTTGCTTCCTTTGTAGGTTTAACATTAAATGCTACTAAAACAGCCTCTGAAGCTTTAGCTAAAGAAACATCTGTTTCAGTTATCATGCCTATGTCTGATAAGATGATTTTGGGTTTTATCTCATCGTGTTTGATTTGAATAATTGCATTTTTAATTGCCTCAGTTGATCCATGTACATCTGATTTTATTATTATATTTAATTCCTGTGAAACCTTATCCTTAAAAGCAGACTCTTGAGTTACAAAAATTAATGGATTTTTACCGTGTTTAGACTCTTCAACTCTAACTTCGCTAAGAGATTTAGCTTCCTTTTCACTATCTAAAACTAAAAAATCATCTCCAGATTTTGCAGCACCATTTACTCCCAATACTTCTACGGGCGAAGATGGCAATGCTTCGTCAATATTTTTTCCTAAATCATTTATTATTGCTCTTACTTTTCCCCATTTTAATCCACTAACAAAATAGTCTCCTTTTTTTAAAGTTCCACTAGTTATAACTATATTGGCAATTGGTCCTCTTCCTATATCAATCTTAGATTCTAAAACTATCGCTGTAGCTTTTGTTTTGAAATCTGTTTTTAAATCTAAAAGTTCTGCTTGTAAAATAATAGATTCTATCAATTTATCTAAATTTTTTTTTGTTTTAGTAGATATTTCTACCATTAATGTATCTCCAGATAATTCTTCAGCTATAAGTTCATGTTCTAATAATTGATTTTTAACTTTTTGTGGATCTGCATCAGGCAAATCACATTTATTAATTGCAACAACTATAGGAACTTTTGCTGCTTTAGCATGTTTTATTGACTCAATTGTTTGAGGTTTTACACCATCATTTGCTGCAACTACTAAAACTACAATATCTGTTAGTTTAGAACCTCTTGCTCTCATCTCCGTAAATGCTGCATGGCCAGGAGTATCAATAAAAGTTATTTTGTTAGAATTTTTACTTATTTGATAAGCGCCAATGTGCTGTGTAATACCTCCAAATTCTCCTGAAACTACATTTGTACTTCTTAAACTATCCAATACAGAAGTTTTTCCATGATCAACATGACCCATTACAGTTACTATTGGTGGTCTATTTTTTAAATTTTCTGATTTAACTTCTTTAATTTTTTTTATTATTTCTTCTGCTTTTTTCTCTTTAATGGGGTTATGTCCAAATTCTTTAACTAAATATTCTGCAGTATCTGAATCTATTGAATGATTAATAGTTGCTGTTACGCCCATACCTAATAAATGTTTTATTATATTGCTTGATTGTTCTGCCATTCTATTTGCAAGCTCTCTGATAGTTATTATTTCTGGTATATTAACATCTCTCTTGACTGGTTTTAGACTTTCTCTAGAATGATCTTTTTGTACTGTTCTATTTTCTTTTTGCTTTGCACGTTTTAATGCTGCTAGGCTTCTTGTTCTTCCTTCTTCATCACCGCTCAAAGCTCTAGAAATAGTAAGTTTCAATTCTCTTCTCTTAGAACCAATCTTTCCTTTATTATCTCTTTTTTCAGGATCATCTTTTAGTCTTTTTGTTGCTCTTTGTTCTGCAAGCTTTCTTTTTTCATAATCACTCGAAGTAGATATAGGCTTTGTTAGTGTTGGTAGCTTAGTTTTATATCCGCTACGATCTGTTTTAAAATTTGATGAAGGTTTTGAAAAAGTATTAAAAGTTCTTTTATTATTAAATTTATTATTCTTTTTTTCAATTAGTACTGCATTTTTTCCATGTGACTTAGCACGTTCAATATTACTTATAGACTTCTTTAGGTTTCCAGATAATGTTAATTTCGTTTTTTTCTTTTCCATAATTCATCTTTCAATCTTTATAAACTTTGTTTCTTGCAGACATTATTAATTCATCTGCCTCATTTTTAGATAGCGCAAAATCTTCAAGATATCCTTTAATTTTTATTCTTTCACCTTTTACTACATCATATCCACCTGTTAACTCATCTGATGCAAGATCGGCAAAATCAGTAAGTGATAAAATTTTTTGTTCCCCCAGTGTAACTAACATGCCAGGTGTTAAACCTTCATGTTTAATGAGATTATTATCCAACCCTAAATCTTTTATTTTATTTGAAATTTCTTCTTGGTCTTTTTGATAAAATTCTTTCGCTCTTTCTATTAATTCTTTAGCTGTAACTTCTTCAATACCTTCTATTTTAGTCAATGCTTCAATTTTAGAATCTTTAATATCATCAATTGATGAAAATCCTTCTGCAACTAGCAATTGCCCCAATGTTTCGTCAAGCTCTAAATTTTTAACAAAATTTTCAGTTTTTTCTTTAAATTCATTTTGTCTTTTTTCAGAATCTTCTTGATCAGTCATTATATTAATTTCATAATTCATTAACTTTGTGGCTAGTCGAACATTTTGACCTCTTCTACCTATTGCTTTACTTAAATTATCCTCTGTTAATATTACATCTAACTTTTTATTATCTAAATCAACATTAACTCTTTGTACCTCTGCTGGAGATAATGAATTTGACACAACAACTGCAGGATCTTCGGACCAGTTTACAATATCAATCTTTTCACCTTGTAGTTCGTTTACGACAGCTTGGACTCTACTTCCTCTCATTCCAACACACGCACCAACAGGATCTAACGAAGTATCAATTGCCTTAACACAAATTTTTGCTCTGCTACCTGGATCTCTAGCTGATGATATAATCTCTATCAATCCATCGTAAATTTCTGGAACTTCTTGTATGAACAATTTTTCCATAAATTTTGGATGTCCTCTTGATAAAAAAATCTGTTGTCCCCTTGTTTCTCTTCTTACATCATAACAATATGCTTTAATTCTATCTCCTGCTTTAATATTTTCTCTTGGGATTAGTTCATTTTTTTGAATTATTGCTTCTGTTCTTCCAAGATCTACAATTACATTACCAAATTCTAATCTTTTAACAATTCCACTTAAAATACTATCTTTTTTATCTTTAAAATCATTATACTGTCTTTCTCTCTCAGCCTCTCTAACATTAAAACTAATTACTTGTTTAGCAGTCTGAGCAGCAATTCTTCCAAAATCAAATGATGGTAAAGGTTGAAGAATTATATCTCCAATATTCTTGCCTTTGTTTTCTTCATTTAAAGTTGCAGCTTCTTTTAGGCTAATTTCAGTATTTATATTTTCAGGTTTTTCAACTATTAAAAGTTTTCTAAATATTCCTATATCTCCATTATCTCTATTTATTTTAACTTCAATTTCATTATCCTGTCCAAATTTAGATTTTGCAGCTTTTGCTATTCCCGTTTCCATTGAATTTATAATAAGTTCTTTATCAATAGATTTTTCAAGAGCAACAGCCTCTGCTATCCTCAATAATTCTAATTTATCTGCTCTTCTATTTAGCATTTGTTCTTTCCAAAAAAAAATGGGCCGAAGCCCATTTTGAAATTTCAATAATGTAAGGTGAATATATGTATTTTTTTTATATTTTCAACTTTATTTACTTATTAAATACTGAAGCTTTATCAGTATTTTCCCATGAAAATGCACCATTTGACTCTGGGTCTCTACCAAAATGACCGTAAGCAGCTGACTTTTCATAAATAGGTTTATTTAAACCAAGCATTTCTCTTATGCCTCTAGGACTTAAATCGAAGTTTTCATTAATCAATTTTTCTACATGTTTATTTTTTTCCTCATCATTAGAAAATAAATCAACATAGATAGATAATGGTTTGGATACACCAATTGCATAAGCTAATTGTATTAAGCATTTGTCAGCAATTTTTGATGCTACAATATTTTTAGCCAAATATCGTGATGCATAAGCTGCTGATCTATCAACTTTAGTTGGATCTTTTCCAGAAAATGCACCACCACCATGAGGTGCAGCACCACCATATGTATCAACAATTATTTTTCTTCCAGTTAATCCACTATCTCCATCCGGTCCGCCAATTACAAAATTTCCCGTTGGATTAATATATATTTCTTTTTCATCAAGATTTCCTAATAAATTTTTTGGTATAGATCTTTCAATATATGGCATACAAAGTTCTTTTACTTGAGCTAGGTTAACATCTTTGGAATGTTGTGTAGAAATCACTACTGATTTTACAGCTTTTGGTACGCCATCCTTGTACTCTATAGTAATTTGACTTTTAGAGTCTGGTTCTATTCCTTTGAGCTTTCCAGATTTTCTATCTTCAGCCATTAATCTTAAAATTCTATGTGAGAAATGAATAGGAGCTGGCATAAGTACATTAGTCTCATTACATGCATAACCAAACATTATTCCCTGATCCCCAGCACCTTCATCTTTGTTTCCTGAGGAGTCAACTCCCATTGCTATATCAGCTGATTGAGAGTGTAAATGACATTCAATTTTAGTTGCTTCCTTGTAAGTAAAGCCCTCCTGATCATAACCAATATCTTTAATACAATCTCTAACTTTTGATATTAATTCATCTTTCTTAATTTCAGGTCCTCTAGTTTCACCTGCCAATACAACCTTGTTTGTAGTTGTTAAAGTTTCACAGGCTACTCTTGATTGAGGTTCTAAACCTAAATAAGTATCAACTACCATATCTGAAATTCTATCACATACTTTATCTGGATGGCCTTCTGAAACTGATTCACTTGTAAACAAATAATCTTTTTTCATTTAATCTCCCTATTTATTTTTAAAAAAAAAATCAAAGTAATATAAAATAATAAAAAATAAAAGAATATATTGTTCCCATTTTTTGAAAAAAAAGTTTCTTTATTGTTCTTAAAGTTTCTAATTTCTAAAACACCACTCTGAGTTGACTCAGTTTTGTCAATAATATTACCCTTTGGACCAATAAAAGCAGAAATTCCATTGTTTGTGGATCTAATTATATTTTTACCTTCTTCTACAGCTCTAAAAATAGAATGGGCAAAATGCTGGTTTGGGCCAATAGAGTTCCCGAACCAACCATCCTCTGAAATATTAATTATAAAATCAAAATTATCTGTTTTTTTTAGTTTACCTGAATAAATAATTTCATAACAAATTAAAGGTAAAAAGCTCAAATCAAAGTTTTGATTTTTTATACTTATAACTTTTCTCTCTTTTCCTCTTGAAAAAGATTGATAGTTGTTAGTAATAGTTTTTAATCCAATTTTTCTTAAAAAATTCTCCATTGGTAGAAATTCACCAAATGGAACGAGATTATTTTTTTGATAATAATTTAGTACGTTAAGATTATTATCGACAATAGCTAATGAATTATAAATTTTTAAATTACTATCTTTTTTTATATCATTTATACCTAAAATAATCAGATGTTTATTGCTAAAATTTAATTGAAAAAGATCTTTATAATAATGTATATCTTTTAAATTGGTTGATGTTAACATTCCCTCTGGCCAAATAAAAATTGTTGGAATCGACTTATCTGGTTTACTTAAATCTATTAAATCATTTAATATCTCATATTCATTATCATTATTATAAAATCTATTAATACTAATTTTTGATGAAATCACCTTTATTAAATATTTTTTATCTTTGGTCAATTTATCATGTTCTGAATTTAATCTTTTTTCTCCAAAAAATATAATACCAATAATAAAAAAAATAAAAATTATACAAAAAAAAATATCATATTTAGATTTTCTTAAAATAAATACAGCTGGAACAAGAAAAAAACTTATACATATTAAATTAAAACTATATGTTCCAATTAAAGATAAGATTTGTATAAAACTCAAATTTTTTGAAAAAGAAAATGCAAACAGATTCCATGGAAATCCAGTCAATATACTGCCTCTAATAAATTCAAAAAAGCTGAAAAGAACAGAAAAAATTAATACCAAAGCTATATTATTGAAATTCTTAAAGTAAGAAAAAAAATACAAAGGTAATCCATAAAATATAGCAACAAAACTTGGTATTAAGAATAATGCTATAGGAATTAAAAAATTAAAATTTTGATCAAAAGTTAAAGATATAACAATCCAGTAAAGACTTAAAACAAAATAACCAAATCCAAAAATCCATCCGTATTTAAAATAATCGATTTTTTTTTTTAAATGATTTTTATAATTTATTATAAATAAATAAAATAAAGATAAAGTAAAAAAATTAATTATAAAATAATTGTAAGGAGGCAAGCTAAATGAGGTTATGCCTCCCAGTCCAGCAATATATATATAACTAAAATATTTATTTTTAAGTAAATTGTTCAAAATTTTTTTTTAACCAAATTATAAATTTTTAATTCTTCTTTGTTCATTTTTTTAAATTCTGAAGTTTTTATGTGATCAAATCCTACTAGATGAAGAAATCCATGTATAAAAATTTTAGCTAATTTGTCTTTAAATTGAAAAATATTTAATGAGTTTGGTTTGTTTATAAAATCATAACTTATAATAATATCACCTAAATATACTATACTTTTTGAAATTTTTTTTCCAAAGGGAAAAGATAAAATATCAGTTGGTTTATTTTTTTTTCTAAATTTTTTATTTAGTTGTTTTATTTTTTTATTGTTTGAAAGCAAAACTGTTAAAATTACATTTTTTCCTTTAAAATGGTATTTTTTTGGGAAGCTTTTTAAAATTTTATTAAAAAATAAATTAGTATTTTTTAATTTTTTTTTCCAATTAACGGAATCAATTACAATTTCAGCATTAATCATTTTTTTGATCTGAATAAGCCTTTACTATCTTGGAAACCAAAGGATGTCTGACTACGTCAGAATGATCAAAATCAACAACTGAAATTTCTTTTAAGTGGCCTAATAATTTTTTTGATCTATTAAGACCAGATAAAGATTTGTTAGGTAAATCTATTTGTGATGGATCTCCATTAACTACTATTTTTGAATTTTCTCCTATTCTTGTTAAAAACATTTTTATTTGAGTATCCGTTGCATTTTGTGCTTCATCTAAAATGGCAAATGAATTTTTTAAAGTTCTACCTCTCATAAATGCTAGCGGGGCAATTTCTATATCTCCAATTTCAATTTTTTTTTGTATTTTTTCATAATCCAATAAATCATATAAAGAATCGTATAAAGGTCTTAAATATGGATCTACCTTTTCTCTCATGTCACCAGGCAAAAAGCCAAGTCTTTCACCAGCTTCAACAGCAGGTCTCGATAATATTATTCTTTCAATTTTTTTTTCTAAAAGCATAGTTAATGCAACGGCTACTGCTAAAAAAGTTTTTCCAGTTCCAGCCGGACCCGTAGAAATAATAATTTCACTTTCTTTTAAGGCTCTTACATAGTTTTTTTGTTTTTCTGACCTTGGAATTACAGATTTTTTTGGAGTTTTTATTATATACTCAATATTCTTACTGTAACTATTATTTTCATCAATCATAAATTTATTTATGGATGAGATTATATCTTTTTTTTCTATAGATCCATTGTTTATAAATTGATCAGATAAAAACTGAATTGCATTTTTAACAATTTCATTTTTTTTAGGTAAACTTTTAATAATAATAGAATTTCCTCTAAAATATAAGTTTGTGTCAGTTAATTTTTCTAGCTCTTTAAGATTCTTATTAAATTCACCAAGAACTCCCATTAGTAAATCATTATTTTGAAATATTACACTTAGAGTGTTATTGTCCGAATATACAAATTTTAAATTAGTATTAATTTTACTTTGAATTCTATTCAAGTTTACGCTGCTATAAATTTATTGTTCAAATCAATTTCTCCAAATAAGCTATTTTGATTACTATTTTTTATCTTAACTGAAACTACTTTTCCAATTAAATTTTTACTTCCATCAAATATTACTGAAGTCATATAATCATTTCTAGCAAATAATTTATTTTGGTCATTAATTTCATTCTCAACTAAAACATCTATATATTTACCTTCTAAACTTTTATTTTTTTCTATTTGGTACTGGAATAATCTTTCTTGGATTATCTTCAATCTTTGTTTAAGAACTTTTTCATCTATCATTTTCAAATTTGCAGCTGTTGTTCCTGGCCTAGGGCTAAAAATAAAAGAATAAGAATTTACAAATTTAATTTTTTTTATTAATTCAAAAGTATCTTTAAAATCATCATCGTTTTCTCCAGGATAACCAACAATAAAATCGCTAGAAAATTCTATATTCGAATTTATTTTTTTTAGCTTTTCATAAACTAAAATATAATCTTCTACTCTATGTTTTCTATTCATTAATTTAAGAATTTTGTTTGAGCCAGACTGAATTGGTAAATGTACAAATGGCATTAATTTTTTTGATTTTGAATAACATTCAATTAAATCATCTGTCATATCTCTTGGATGAGAAGTGGTATATCGTATTCTATCTAATCCACTAATTTTTTCTAAAGACATAATTAAATTAGACAATCTAAATTCTTTATTTTTATCAAAATATGAATAAGCATTTACATTTTGACCTAACAAAATAATTTCTTTTGCACCTTTTTTTACTAAAATTTCTGCTTCCTCTAATATTTGATAAAATGGCCTAGAATATTCTGGTCCTCTCGTATATGGAACAACACAAAAATGACAGAACTTATCGCAACCTTCTTGGATAGTTAAAAAAGATGACACTTTACTTTTTTTATTTTTAATCTTACTTAAATAATCAAACTTAGATATTGAGTCAAAATCTGTAATTTCATTTCTTGATTTGTTTTCTATAAAATTTAAAATTGTGTTATTTATTTTATGATATGATTGAGGTCCAATAACAAGATCAATGTAGGGTTCTCTATTCAGCATTTCTTTATTTTCAGCTTGCGCAACACAACCTGCAACTATCACAATAGGTTTTCTTTTTTCTTTAAATCTCTTCTTTAACCTTCCAATTTCATGATAGACTTTTTCTTTAGCTTTATCTCTAATGTGACATGTATTTAAAATAAAACAATTACTATCCTCAATTACATTTGTTTTTTCAAATCCAATTTTTTTAACTACATCGATGATACGATTTGAATCGTACTCATTCATTTGACAACCAAAAGTTTTGATAAAGACTTTTTTTGACATTAATTAAGTTTTTTTTTTAATTCCATAAAGTTCAAGTTTATGATCAACTAAATCATAGCCATATTTTTCTGCAACTTTTTTTTGTAGTTTTTCAATTTCATCATCTACAAATTCAATTATTTCACCAGTCTTAACATCAATTAAATGATCATGATGACTTTCGCTTATCTCTTCATATCTAGCTTTACCACCTTTAAAATCATGTTTAGCTAAAATTCCCGCTTCCTCAAAAAGTTTTACAGTTCTATAAACTGTTGCAATACTTATTTTTGAATCTATTTTTGTTACTCTATTATATAATTCATCCACATCTGGATGATCTTCTGCTTCAGACATAACACGTGCTATTATTTTTCTCTGTCCAGTAAGTTTTACTCCTTTTGAAATACATTTTTGTTCTATATCTGTCATAATATATTTTAACTTACATAAAGTGGTTTTATCAAATTTTTTTTAATTTTATATTTATTACATAAACTTGGTATATCAATCCATTTTGGCGTTTTAATTGTATTTTTTTTCAATAAATATTTAATATTTTTAGGTTTTTTGTCTAAAAAATCAAAATAACTAAAACAAAAATAATCAATATTTTTACTTAAATGAATACCTTTAACTATTGATAGTGAATTTCTAATACCTGCAAAACTTCCTGGTCCTCTATTTACATATATTTGGTCAATTTTATTAATTGAAATTTCATTATTTTTTAGAAAATCATTAATGAATATGATTAATTTATCATAATTACTTTTACTATTTTCGTGTGTACTAGTATAAATATTTTTACTATTTATGATCACTAAAAAAATTTTAGTACTTGTGGCATCAATAACTAAACTATTCATAATATTAGTATTTTTTTCTAACAATTCTAATGCAGAGCAAAATGATAGTAAATATTATTCTGATGATTTAGGAACTATTTCATTAATGTATCATAGATTTAATGAAGATAAATATCCTTCTACAAATATAAAAATGGATATATTTAAAAAACAAATCAATATTATAAAAGATAAAAAATATAGTTTTGAAAATCCAAAAGATTTTGATTTAAATTTTAACAATCCAAAAACCAAAAAGAAAGTTTTAATTACTATTGATGATGCATTTAGCTCTTTTTATAATCACGCTTGGCCTTATTTAAAAGAAAACAAAATTCCATTTATATTATTTGTTTCAACTGAACCTGTGGGTAAAAATGGATATATGTCATGGGAACAAATTAAAGAAATTGAAAAAGAAAAATTTGCTTTTATTGGAAACCACTCTCATAGTCATGATTATTTGTTAAATTTAACTTTTGAAAATTTTAAAAAGGATATAAATAAATCAATAGAAATATTTGAAAAAGAACTTGGATATAATCCTATATTTTTTTCTTATCCATTTGGTGAGTATAGTTTAGAACAAATAAACTATATTAAAAAAAAATTTAAATACGGATTTGGACAACACTCAGGTGTAATTGATTTAAATAAAAATATTTATGAACTTCCAAGATTCCCAATTAACGAAAAATATGGAGATTTAAAAAGGTTCACATTTTTAATAGATTTATTACCTTTGCAATATAAAAGTATTACACCAGAAGATAAATATATACTTAATAATAACCCTCCCAAATTAGTTGTAGAATTCTTTAAAAATCAAAAAAATTTAAATAAAATAAATTGTTTTTCTGATGAAGGAAACAAATGGGAAAAATCCAATATAAAAATCGTTGATAATAAATTATTTGTTAATTTTAGAGAAAATTTTTTATTTAGAAGGGGAAGAATTAATTGTTCCTTAAATGATAAAGAAGGATGGAGATGGTTTGGATTACAATTTTCAGTTAAATTAAATTAAATTTTTTAATTGAATACTTGAAGGTAATAATTTTACCTTATCAAAGTCTTTTAAAGCATTTTGTTCAATAATTTTTTTAAGTATTACAGTGTATTCTTTTCCAGTAGCAGCATACTTGTCTAAATAATCTGCAAGAATTAAACTATCTAATTCCTCATTATTGTCTCTCATTTCTGCTCTTACTGATCTAAACTTTCTGTAGCTACCATGTGTATTTAAATTTCTTTGATAAGCTCTTACTGATGCTTTTAAAACTTTAAATTTCATTACCTTATGAGTTGATTCATCAGTACTTATCCCTGCAGGTTTAATTCCATCACCAGACCAAGTCCATTGACCAAAAAGTGCATTACCTTCTATTGCAAATCTAGAGGTTCCCCATCCAGTTTCTTTTGCTGCTTGAGCAATGGCTAAAGATATCGGTACTTCATCCATTCTAATTTTTAAAGTTGATAAATCTTTTTTTAAAACGCCGTACTGCTTAAATTTTAAATTTAACCATTTTTTTTCTGCATTTGTATTATTGCTTCTATTTAAAATAGCAAATAATTTTTTTCTATCTAATTTAATTCTGTTGTTTTCTTCTATAATAAGAGGAAGAACAATTTGTATAAATAAATTTTTCTTTTTTTTAGTACTTTCAATTTTTTTCATTTCACCTGGTAATAATGAAAGCTTAATCGGTTTTACCAAGCCCTTCCTTCTTACTTCATCCAAATTATAATTAGTTTCTTTAAATAGTTGTTTAATTGTAGAGGCACTTAACCTTACAGTGTCCGTCGGAACCTGTTCAAATAAAAAAATATCTTCAAATAAACTTTTTAAATCTAAGCCATCATCAATTTTTTCATTTTTATTTTTTACAATTTTTTTTCCTTCCAAAACTTTTTGAAAATTCTGTTTAGAGTTATTTTCAATAGTAGTTCTTGCTACCATAATATCTTTTTTAAAATTTAATGATAACGGTAAAAAAAATGAAAATAAAATAATAATAAAACTAAAAATCGAAGTATAATATAAACTCTTTAAACTATCAAAATGAAAAAAATTTTTTTTCTTTTTAATGGTAAATCCTTTTTCTAATAAAATTTTTTTTAATATTGAAAGATTTATTTTTTTTTTATTAAATATTTTGATAATTGGCATAGTTAAATAGCTTCTACTTGTTTAACATCTGGAATGTAATGGGTCAAAAGATTTTCAACCCCTCGTTTTAAAGTTATAGTTGAACTAGGACAACCTGAACAACTTCCTTGTAATTGAACCGTAACAATACCTTCTTTAAATGCTACAAATTTTATATCACCACCATCTCTTGCTACTGCTGGTTTAATTTTCGTTTCTAATATTTTTATTATTTTTT
>CACLYO010000003.1 GCA_902611145.1 uncultured Pelagibacteraceae bacterium | reverse complement strand
TTTTCGAATTTATATTAATTATTTTAACTCTAACACAAAGTTAAAAATTAAAAAAAATTGACTTGTGTTAGAGTTTTATTTTTTTGTGTTAGAATTTTTGATAATTTACAAAAAATAGGAATAAATTATTTTTTTTTAAATTTTTCTAAAAAATGTTGATTTTATTGACTTTTTTGTACTTTTTTCATTTTTTAACCCATAATGAGCATACAACTTTAGATTATGTGTTAGACATTTTATTTTTTTGTGTTAGAGATTCATATGTATTGTGTTAGAGAAATGTAAAATTTTTAATTATGAATGACGAAGATAAAGATAATATAAATAAAGAGGGAGATGCTTCGGTTGATGAAAATCAATCTCAGGATGAAAATACTCCTGTAGCACCTCAATCTTCAGATGATGTAAGTAAAGAGAATGAAAATACTGAAAAAGTTCAATCTGAGAGTGAATCTTCGTCAGATATAGCTGAAGAGACAGCATCAACTGATCAAACAGACCAAGAAGCTCCAAAAACAGAAGAAAATAAGAAAGAACACGAAGTTATTCATAAGAAGGATGGCAGACTACATATATATGTAAGGCAAGATAAGTATAAAGGTGAATTAAAATCAAAAAATTGGGTTGGTAGACTTTATATTGATGGAAAACAAAAAATTTCATCGTCAGGAACTCCTAATCTTGAAGAAGCAATACCAATATTAGAGAAATGGTTTGATGATATTCACAAAAATAAAGATAAAGAAGATCAAATTTCTAAAGAAACAGCAGAAACATCAGTAACAACAGAAGAGCAGCCACCTGTAACAACAGAACAAGCAACGCCAACAACAATAGAAACACCCAAACCTACTGAAAGTACTTCTTTAACAGAAAAAGCACCAGAACCTGCTTCAACACAAACTGTTTCTACTTCAGTAAAAGATAAAGAAGCTTCAGAAAGCAAAACTCCTTCAAGTTTTTTAGATAAATTAAAAAATATTAAATTAAAAAAACCTTCTTTTGGTGGTGGGATTAAAACTCCAAAAGTTTCTGCGCTAGGCAAAGGTGGTTTTAAAAGTAAATTAGATAATTTTTTTAAATCTAAATTAGGAAAATCTACAGCTCAAGGAGAAGAAATACTTGGAGTAGAAATTACAAATAAAGAAATTAGATTAGCTCAATTATCAAGTAATAAAGCTAATCAGTGGGTATTAGAAAAATTTTTCGTTCACAAAGTAGATTTGCCTGATGATGCTGCGGTTTTAGAAAATGCAGAAAGGCTAGGGGGTGAGTTATCAGTTGCAATTCAAAAATCAAAAATCACTACACCAAATGCTGCAATAGCTATTCCAGTGACTAGTGCAATTATCAGAGTGGTAACAGCACCTTTAATGAAAGATGAGGAATTACAAAAAGCAATTGAAACCAATTCACTTTGGGAAAATCTAGTTCAATTAACTGATAACCTAGATGACTATTCAATATTTCATCAAGTTATTAATAGAAATCAAAAAGAAAATACGATGGATATTTTATTCGTTGCATCAAAGCTTGCAGATATAAATAGTTATACATCGATTATAAAATCTAGCGGTCTTAACGCTGTTATAATTGATGTTAAATGTTTTGCTTTAAAATCTGCAGTCGATCAAATAAATCAAATTTCAAATAAAACAGAAGATGCAAATTTAACAGCTGTTTTAGAATTTGGTCTTGATGAGAATTATCTTATGATTTTGTACGATAATAACCCAATAATTACAGATATTTTTTTAAGAGGACAAGATAGAAAAATTTTAAAAGAGTCAGAAAATCAAGAAGAAAAAGAAGCATTAGTAAGAAGGTTTATTACACAAGTAAAACAAGCAGTTCAGGATTTTGAAACAAAATATGAAAAGAGAATTAGAAATATAAAAGTTGTTTCAGACTTAAGCAGCATCGAAGATTATTTATCTATTTTTAGAAAAAACCTTGTTAATATAGGATTTAAAACATTTGATCCATTTGATGGTTTAAAAATCCCTCAGCAATTAGAACAATCAATAACTCAAGAAAATAGATCATACTTAACAACAGTTATAGGTCTAGCTTTTAGAAAATTAGATGTATTTGGATATTATAAATTTGTTACAGCAGTGAAAAATATAAACCTGTTACCAAATAGACAGGGAATGGTTAAGCAGAAAAAAATGAAAGCAATTTCAAATTTTGCATTCAAAGGAGTGGTTGGAGCTGTAGTTGGAATATATTTAATATTATTTGCATTGTCTTTTTGGAATATTCATTCATATAACAAAAAATTGCGTGAATATGACACTGTAGTTAAAACACATCAATTAAAACAGAAAGAACTAAAAGTATTTCAAAAAGAATTAGCCGTTATAAATACTGCGCTCAAATTAAGTAGAAGCTTAAAATCAAACAAAGATTTAAGTTATAGAATTTTGGCACAGATTGCCTCAAGTGTGCCAAAAAGATTAAGATTTGATATAGTTGACTATGATGGAAAAAAAAGAGTTACTATTCAAGGAGTCGCAGCTAGTGATCAAGATATATTAAAATTTATTGATAACCTTGGTAAACAAAATTATATCAAGCAAGCTTCATTATCATCAATGAAACTTCCGGGAAAATCTAAATCTGGAATAACAATGAAAGGATTTAGAGTTTTAGTTTTAATTGACCCAACGGGTAAAAGTAGAGGATAAAATATGGATTTGAAAAATATTGATCTAAAAAATATAAAAATTGAAGATATAAAGGAAAAAGTTTTACAATTAGCTGATAAAAAAACTTTAATTAAAATTGGTATTTCAGTCGGTTCTATAATTATATTTTTAATAATTTATTATTCTATTTTGAATCCTATGGTTAATAAAAGAAAAGTTAAACTGGATGATATGAATAAAAAGAAAGAAGAAATTGTAAATTATGTAAAAGATATAAGTAAGACTAAAAAATCAATAAAAAAACTTACTCCAGAATACAAAAAACATTCTACATTATTCCATACCAAAGCTGAAGTTGAAGGTTTATATCAAACCTTAAGTTACTATGCTGGATTAAATGGTTTAGTGATTTCTAAAATACAAAAAGAAGATCCAAAAGCAGTATCAAAGTCAGGTAAAGATTCTAAGAAAAAGAAAAAGAAAAAGAAGAAAAAGAAAGCAACAAAAAAGAAAAGTGCTTCGAATATAGCTTACTATGAAATACCAGTTACTTTTGAAATAACAGGCAATTTCCTTGGATATATTAAGTTTAAACGTGCTTTATCACTTTCAAAGAAGATGCTTAACTTTGACAAAGAGTCTATCAAAGTGGTAAAAGGTGATACAACCGGAGCGATAAAAGTTACAGGAAAACTAACAATAGTAGGATTGGACGGTTAATGAAGTTATTCAAGATTTTAATTTTAATCTTTACTTTTATTTTTGGAGCTAGTGCCGTTGTTGCTGATACTGACGACGCTACAAAAAAAATACTTGAAAAAGCAAAAGAAATTAATGAAAAAGTAAAAAAACAACAATCAGAAAAAGCTGCAAATACTAAATCGGAAGCTAGTGGAGAGGAACCATTGCCCTTAAATGATCCATTTGTTGGTGACGCATCTTTAGGGGGGCAAAGTACCGTATCAGTGATAGCAAGCGACGATACAGAAAGACAAGGATTGAGTTTACGTAATTTTAAACTTGTAGGTATTATGACAGGCGAATATGAAAGTTATGTATCTCTAATTAATTCAACAGGTGAGATAGTTAGTTTACAAATGAACGAAGAGTTAAGTCCAGGTGTTAAACTAATTGCACTAAATCCTACAAAAGCTGTATTTGAAAAAGGTGAAGACTCCTATCTAGTGATTGATTTTAAAAATGTAATTAGAGAAACATCGGAGCCATTTTAATGAATATTAGATCACTTAAAATATTAGTTTCTTTATTTTTTTTATTTTTTGTTCTTAATGGTTGTGCTGATCAGCTAGGCAAAGCTAAGACTAAACAAAAAAAAATATTTAAGCATGACACTCCATTAATTAAAGAAGATGTTAAAAAATTAGGTCAAATAGAAATAGATAAAAGTGCTAAAATGGGTCCTACGCCAGTTGAAGGAGATGTTCAAAAGTTACAAAAAAGAAAACAAATTTCATCTGTTAAAGAGAAAAATTATTTATTGATACCTGATGACTATATGATGCTTAAACAAAAAGTAACATTTAAATTTCAAAATTTAGATTATAAAGAAGCGATGGCTTTAATGGCAAAAATAGGAGATGTAAATATCTTAGTAGGAGAAGAAGTTGCTGGATCAATTACTGCAGAATTATCAGATGTACCTTGGGATAAAGCTTTTAATGCACTTTTAGATATGAAGAATTTTGCAGCTGATATTGATGTTGCTAGTAATATTATTAGAGTTCATTCTCCAGCAACTTTAACTTCACAAGAAAGTTATAAATCGGCAAGAGCTTCAGCAGTAAGAAAAAAAGTTGAGCTTGAAGACTCTGTTGAACCTGTAGTTTCAGAAATATTTAGACTTTATTACATTACACCAGCCGAAGCTAAAGCTACGATAACAGAATTATTTACATCAACAGGAGATGCTGGAGGTTATTCACCAATTCAAGTGACAGAAGAAAAAACAACAAGATCTATAATAGTTAGAGGAAAAACAAAAGATTTAGACGTGGTAGATAAAGTAATAAGAGAAATTGATGTAAGAACGAAACAAGTTTTAATTGAAGCTTTTATAGTAGAAGCAACCTCATCATTTGAAAGAGCATTAGGAAATGCATTAAGTGGAGCTTATACGAGAAAAGGTACAAGAGTAGGAGGTACAGTTGGTGGTAGTAGTATTGGTTCTGCGCCTGGTGGCTCGGGTTCAGAAATTAGTGGAAGTACCGCAAATATAGCCGAAGCTGGAAGTGGTTCCGCAGATGGTCTTTTTAATTTTAATGCTAAGGGAACTACTGGCCCAACAAGTGGTATAGGAATATTAAGAAAAATGTCATCATCAGTTTTAAAACTTCAAATTGAAGCATTAGAAAAAGAAGGTTTAGGAAAAACAGTATCTAATCCAAAATTGTTTACTTTAGATAATCAGGTTGCTTCAATTACACAAGGTGTTCAAATTCCTGTTGCTGGAAGTGGTGATACAGCACCATCATTCAAAGATGCTGCACTAAAACTTACTGTAACACCAAGCATTATTGGCGATGGCAATGTACTCTTACAAGTACAAGTAAATAATGACAGTCCTGACAGAACAGATCCGAGCGCTGTCGGCATTAATACAATGGAAATAAATACCAAACTTTTAATTGCTGATGGAGATATAGTGGTTATTGGTGGAATTAAGAAAAACCAGATAACTGATCAAAGTGAACAAGTACCAGGAATGAGTAAATTACCTGTAATAGGAAAAATGTTTAAAGGCGAGTCAAAAACAGATACTATGAATGAACTTTTAGTGTTTATAGCACCAAGGATTTTATAATGCTTAAAATAAGTAGAGAAAGTGAAATTAATCTTATTAATGTATTAATTGATCACGATATTATATCTGGTAAGGACTTAGCAAAAATTAAGAAAGCAAGCGCCGATGGTAACAAATCTCAAATTGATGCTGTTTTTGAACTTAAACTTACGGATGAAAATAAAATTTTAGATGTATTAGTTAAGGAGCAAAGTTTAGAAGTTGTTGATTTAACAAAAATTGAAGTTGTTGAAGAAATAAAAACAGTATTACCATCTAATTATATTAAAATGAATTTTGTTGCACCTTTTAAAGTTGAAGGAAAAACTCTTCATATAGCAATTTCAGATAGTTCAAAACTTGGTTTAATGAGAAACTTAAAAGCAATTACAAAAAAAAATATTGAACTACATGCAGCTAAGGTTTCTCAAATTTCAAATTTTATTGATAAATTGTTAAGTGAAAGCGGAGATGTAACTGCTGCAACAATTAGAGAAGAAAATGTTTCTAAAGAAAAAACTAAAACTTTTGAAAGTGATTTAGGAGAAGCAGGAGAAGTACTTGAAAAACCACCTGAAGAAGATATTGAAGCAATAGAAAACGAGTCAGAAGTTATAAAATTTAGTACAGCAGTTGTAGCTGAAGCGATTAAATCAGGTGTTAGTGATATTCATATTGAACCTTATAGATTTAGTTCGAGAGTACGTTACCGTCAGGATGGTATGTTGCAGGAACAAGAACAGTATAAAAAATTCCTTCATGATAATTATGGAGCAGTAGTAACTCGTTTTAAAATAATGGGTAAATTAGATATTGCTGAAAGAAGATTACCTCAAGATGGAGCAATAAATTTTAAAATAGATGGAAAGGTGGTTGATTTACGATTATCTATTTTACCAACTGCCAGCAATGAAAGAATTGTAATGCGGGTTTTAAATAAAGACGCAGGAGATATAACTCTTGAACAATTAAATTTTGAAGATGCTGATTTAAAAAATTTAAGAAAAGCAATTCACAGTACTCAAGGATTAATTCTTGTAACAGGTCCTACTGGTTCAGGAAAATCAACAACTTTATATAGTATTCTTAAAGAAGTAAGCAAACCACATTTAAATATTTTAACAGCAGAAGATCCTGTCGAATATGAACTGGATGGTGTGGGACAAGTTCAAATTAAAGATGATATAGGATTAACTTTTGGTGCAGCATTAAGATCTTTTCTTCGTCAAGACCCAGAAATAATTTTGGTTGGAGAGATGAGGGATAAGGAAACAGTTGACATTGGATTAAAAGCTGCACTTACTGGTCACTTAGTGTTTAGTACACTTCACACTAATGATGCACCGAGTACAATTACTAGATTACAAAATATGGGAACGCCTGATTACCTAATTAGTGCTGCGACCCAGTTGGTACTGGCACAGAGACTTGCAAGAAGATCCTGTAAAGAGTGTAGAGTGCCTGATGAAGATGTTACTCCAAAAGTTTTAACTGATTTAGGTTTTTCTCCAGAACTAGCTTCAAGAGTTAAAGCGCTTAAAGGTAAAGGATGTCCAAAATGTAAAGACTCAGGCTACAAAGGAAGACAAGGAATTTATGAAATTTTAGTTGTTTCTAAACCAGTTAAAGAAGCAATATTAAGACAAGCAACTACTCCTGAACTAAGAGAGATTGCAATAAAAGAAGGTTTTCAAACTATGCAGGATATGGGAAGAAGACTTATTGCAAATGGAGAACTTAATTTTAGAGAGTATGAGCGTGTTTTATCATCTTAATAATTAATTAAAAATGGAAGCATTTACATACAAAGGTATTGCGGAAGGAAAGTACGTTGAGGGTGAAATTGAAGCTTTAAATCAAGATGAAGCTTCTCACAAGCTTAAAGAACAAAAAGTAATTATAACAAACCTAATTAAATCTAAGAAAAAAAAGTCAGAGGGAAAAGCTAAAGCCAAAAAAGGAGGCGGATTGTCTTCACTTTTTGGAGGAAAGAAAAAAGTAAAAGTAGAAGATGTTCTTATTTTTTCAAAACAATTTGCAACTATGGTAAAGGCAGGTTTGCCAATTTTAGAAGTTCTTGGAATGTTGAGAGATCAACTTGAAAATCCAGGAATTAAAGAAATAATTGAAGATATAAGAAAAAGTCTTGAAGGTGGGGTAACTCTATCAAAATGTTTTGAAAAATATCCAGAACAATTTGATACTATATATGTCAACATGATTAAAGCTGGCGAAGCTAGCGGTAAACTAGATGTTTTCCTTTTAAAGATTGTAGAGTCATTAGAGAAGAAAGAAAAAATTAAAAAGAAGATTAAGGGAGCTTTAATGTATCCAAGTATAATGTTTACAACTGCAGTTCTTGTTAGTGCAATCATGTTAATTAAAGTTGTTCCTGTTTTTGCAAAAATGTATGAAGGAATGGGAGTTGCATTACCAAAACCAACCGAAATTATTATGTCCATGAGTGATTTTTTAAGAGGAACGGGAGGATTGGTACTTTTTCTTAGTATTATTATTTTTGCTGTAGCGTTTAAATATTTGACAACTAAAAATGAAGCAATCCGATTTAAGTGGCACAAACAAGTATTAAAGATGCCAATATTTGGTGATTTAATTTTAAAATCTTTACTTGCAAGAATATCATTGATTATGGGAAATCTTAGTGCAGCAGGTGTTAACTTATTAGAAAGCTTAGAAATTGCAAAATCTGTAAGCACCAATGTAGTAGTATCTGAAGCTTTAGAGAATGTTAAAAAAGGAGTGTTTTCAGGAGACACACTAACAAAACTTTTTTTAAAAGAACCTTTGTTTCCTCCAACATTTAGTCAGCTAATTTCAGTCGGAGAACAAACTGGACAATTAGATGAAATGTTCAATTCTGTTGCTTCTTATTATGAAGAAGAATTTGATACAGCTGTTGACAATATGTCTACTTTAATAGAACCAATAATGATCGTTTTTATGGGAGTTATGATTGGTGGATTAATGATTGCGATGTATTCTCCAATATTTAACGTTGGATCTATAATCGGTTAAATTTTTTTTGTTAAAACAAGATGGTTAACCCAACCTTGTTCATCTTTTTTAAAAACAGCACCATCCATTATTTGTTTTATAAAAAAAGTCCCTAACCCCCCTGGTTTTATGTCATCCAATTTTCTATGTTGGACGTTTCCAGGAACTACTGGCTTTCCTTTATCATAAAAACCTATTTCTAGCTGATTGTCATTTAAGGAAATTTTTATTTCCATTCTATCAGTAGTTTGTTCAACTCCCTTATAACCATGTTTAACAATATTTTGAGCAGCTTCAGCAATTGCTAAAACTAATTCATCTTTTTGATCTTGTGGTAAATTTATTTTTTCAAAAACTTCTCTTGAAAAAACCCTTACTTCTTTTAGGCTTGCTGCACTTACAGGAAAATCTTTTGACTCTGATAAATTCATTATTCAAGGTTTAATATCTGTTCAAGTTTTGCCATCATAATAACTTTTAGAACAGATTTACTAACTTCTTTAACAATAACTTTTGTATTTTTTTCCAATGCTTTTTGATGACTTTCAATAAGAACAGAAATTCCAGATGAATCCATATATGAAACATCTTTTAAATTTAAATGAACTTCTTTTCCCGATTCAACCAAAGGCAATATAACTTCTTTAGCCTTTTCAGTAACGTCCATATCTATCTCCCCATTAAGAAAGACAGTGCTTACATTACCTTCTTCCGAAACTTTGTATGTCATAAGCAATTATTGATAACATAAAAATTAGTTATTAAATAAAGAAAATTAGACCCATAATGGGCAATTTAATTGCTACTTATTACTAATTTTATCTTACTTTTTTAGTGTTTACATCCTAAATAATATTATATTAAATAGTAATTAATTATTTATTAAATAAAGAAGGAAGGGTTATGAAAAACAATAAGGGTTTTACACTTATAGAATTATTGGTCGTTGTTGCAATTATTGGTATTCTTGCTGCTGTTGGTACAGTTGCATACCAAGGTTATATTTCAAGTGCAAACAAGACTGCAACTAAATCAAATCATGCTTCTACAGTTAAATATATTGCGGCTGAATTGGCAAAATGTTCAATTGGAGAAACAAAAGCAATGGATGACAATTTAACTTGTTCTGCCAGAGATGGAGATAGTCAGGCTGTTTCAACTGCAGCAATTGCAGCGCTAGCGGATTTTAAAAATTCCTACGATTCTAGTGCAAAGGCAGTTCAAGCTGTAGGCGCTGATGCTTCAGGTGGAGCAGACAAGGGTGTTACAAATGTTTCAGATGACGGAACTACAGTTACAATTATAACTTGTACTCATGAAACTGATGCTGGCACTTGTACATCTGACACACAAATGTCAAACACAGTAGATATCGAATAGTTCTAACGCTATCTAGACTTTGTTAAAAAACTATTTATGACTACTAGAACCTCTGGATTTAGTTTAATAGAGGTTTTAGTAGTTGTAGCAATTATAGGTATACTATCAGCAGTTGGACTAGTTTCATACAAGGGTTATGTTTCTGCTTCAAAAACAAGTGCTGTAAAAAGTGCGATGCAAACAATTTCATTAGCGCAAAGTGAATATTATTCTAATGAGGGATCATACTACATTCAAGAGGAAGATGGCATATGTGTTATGAACAGTACGACTTCAAACAATATTGAAACAAATCTAATGGGTGGAGGAGATGTGATTGCAGAAAATGTAGGTTACGAAATGTGTACTGAAACTAGTGGAGGAGGCTATCTTATTAGAGCAAGTGATGGCACAACAACTATAACCCTAGATTATAACGGTACTTGGGGGGAATAAATAAAATTGTTTTTGCTTAATGAAAAAAAAAAAAAAATTAAAAAAAAAACTTGCAATTAAAAAAAAAACTAAATCTTTATCTATCATACCTTTTTTATTTGCGATAGCTTTGTTGTCTTTATTTTCAGAAACAATGCAAACAATACCAGCTGGTGCTAAGAATGAAAATTTTTCCAACTTATCTTTTGAACTACCAAAATTAAATTCTAATATACTAGAAAAAAAACTTTTAAAAAATGTATCGTTAATTAAAGAAAAAATTGATTACCAGAATTCAAAAAATAATACTTTTTTAATTGAAGAAAATTTTTCTATAGATAAAGAACTAATCGTTGCAAAAGTACCAGAAGAAGAAAAACAAAAAATTCAATTAAAAGCACCTATTCCAAGAATAGTAGATGTTCCTAAAGTTGAAGAAACTATAAAGGTTGCAGCAGAAAAAATAAGTACAAAAACTATTATTGTTGATGGTGAAGAAAAATTAATTCCAGGTTCTTCAGACAAAAATATTACCTACATGCAAATTTTGTTAAAACCAAATGATTTAGATTTGAATTTAAAATATGCACAACAACAAAGTAAAATGGGAAACTATAAACAAACTATTGCAACTTTGGAAAGACTAAGCATGCTTTATCCAGATAATGTTGAAATAAAACTATATTTACTTTCAGTTTTAGTACAAGCAGACTCACCTAATAAAGCCTTAACTGTAATTGAAGAAATTAAATCTAATGAAGATTTAACACCAGAAGATTTAGAAACAGTTAGTGAAATTGAAGCTGACGTTAAAGCAAGAGCAGCACCAAAATTGTGGAATTATTATGCAGAAGTTTCAATTGGTGCTACGCAAAATAATAACGTAAACAGTGTTTCAAAAAGAAGACTTCAAGATAGCGAGGGTGAAGTTAAAGCTTTTAATTCCCCTATGTTCGATAGAACATATACTCAAGGTCTAGCTCTAACCGCATCTAGAACGGTAGGAGAAGGCTCTGCATTTAGTATTAATGCAGCCGTTTCAGACTCTCGTCAAAATGTCGAAACAAGTGATGATTTTGAAAGTTATACATTAACTTTTTCTTTAGACACAACTGTAGCCAATCAAGCTTTATCTCCATATTTAATAACAAGTAAAACTGACAATAAAGATGATGCAACCGCTTTTTCTTTTATGTATGGAATTGGGGGATCTTTTCCAGCTGGAGATCGAAGTACATATAACTATGGATATTCTTATTCCGATGCAAAAAATAATAGAAACACAACTGATACAACTGCCGACGAAACAAATGCGACCTCTCATGGTTTTACTTTAGGACATGATTTTATATTAAATGAACTAATTTCAATGTCTACAGGCTTAGGATACACCGACACAGATACAAAAATAGATGCTGGAAATGATGCTGAAAGTTATGATTTAAATTTTAGAGTAAACTTTAATTTTCCATGGGCATATGTTTCTGTAGGTGATGGTTTAACTTGGAATGATTACAAAAAAGAAGATACTAGCGTAAACACATTGTTAAGATCAGATGTAGTAAATGCTTTTGATATTATTATGGTTAAAGCTGTAGGTGAGCTAATTCCTTGGCTTGATCCTAAAAATGAAATCAGTATGACCCTTGGATATGAAAAGACAATTTCGGAAGCAAATATCATGAATTATGACTATGTTTCTGATTCTTTTTCAATTAGTTTTTCTAAATCATTTCACCTAAATAAGTAAAAAAATATGAATAAACTACGTTTTATAACAAAAAAGCAGCAAATTAATCGCCCATTATGGTTTAAAAAATACTTTAAACATACTATATTTATTATATAAATTTTACTTATGAAAAGAATTTTATCATTAGTTTTTGGATTTTTATTACTTTTAAATGCTTCTCAAGCACAAGAGTTGAGCATTGAAAAACAATTAGTTGGGATTGTAGGCGCAGTATCAGGAACAGTTAAAACTGAAACGAGAGAACTTAAACCTGGAGATAAAATCTATTTAAATGAAACAATTTATGCTGCAGAAGGATCAGGGACACAGCTTCTTTTGCTTGATCAATCAACATTTACAATTGGGTCAGATTCAGAAGTTGTAATGGACACTTTTATTTATGATCCTGCTACTAATGATGGAAAAATCGTAGCAAGTGTTAAACAAGGAAGCTTAAAAGTAATTTCAGGCTTAATCAGCAAAAAAAATCCTGAGGCATTAACTGTCGAAGTTCCAGAAGGAACTTTAGGATCAAGAGGAACAGAATTTCAAACGATAGTATCTAATAAAAGAACTGATACATTATTAATAGGACCAGGAAAAAATAATACATTAGGTTTAAGACCCGGCGCTGTACTTGTTGGTAATAAGTTTGGAAATACAATGTTAAATAAACCTTACAGTATTTCCAGTATGCAAAAAGGTAAAGCACCTGGACAAGCTAAAAGAATTACGAAAAACCAATTAAAAAAATTCAAGAAGAAAATGAGAGCGCTGAAGGTTGCAAAACTTGATGGAGCTTCAAAAGAAGAAAGAAAAGAATTAAGAAAAAAAATTAGAAAAGAATTAAAAGAACAAGGTTTCGAAAAAGAAGAAATAAAAACTTTAATTAAAGAAAATCTTAAAAAAGATAAAGAGCAAAGAATTGTTTTATTAAAAGAAAGAGGAGAAGATGTTTCTGATTTAGAAATAGCTGATGAAGAAATTATGGAAGAAACAGCAGAACAAGAAACAGCAGAACCAGAAATAGCAGAACCAGAAATAGCAGAACCAGAAATAGCGGAACCAAAAGTAGTAGAACCTAAAGTAGTAGAACCAAAAATAAAAGAGCCTAAAGTAGTAGAACCTAAAGATAAGAAGAAAAAGAAAAAGAAAAAAGCTAAAAATAAAAAAGGTAAAAAGAAAAAAGGTAAAAAGGCTAAAAACAAAAAAGGTAAAAAGAAAAAAGATAAAAAAGCTACAAAGAAAAAAGGAAAAAAGAAAAAAGCTACTAAGAAAAAAGCTACAAAGAAAAAAGCTACTAAGAAAAAAGCTAAAAAGAAAAAAGCTACTAAGAAAAAACCTAAGAAAAAAGCTAAAAAGAAAAAACCTAAGAAAAAAGCTAAAAAGAAAAAACCTAAAAAGAAAAAAGCTAAAAAGAAACCTAAAAAAAAGAAGAAAAAAGTAGTTAAGAAGAAAAAGAAGAAAAAGGTAGTTAAGAGAAAGAAAATTGTTAAGAAAAAAGTAAAGAAAAATAAAAAGAAAAGAAAAAAGAAGAAAAGATAAATAAATAATCCTTAAAATAGCTATTCTTTAGTTCATTTACTTTAAATTTAATCTGGTTACATTCTCAATGTGAAATCTTTATTGATAAAATACCAAAACTATTTAATATTTTTTGTACTATTGATTATATTAATAGCTTTAAAAATTGCTAATCCTAGCTTCATAAAATCAATTTCTTATATAAGTTTTGATTTGTATCAAAAGACTTTTCCCTTAAAGAAACAAGATTCAAGCGTTGTAATTATTGATATAGATGAAAAAAGCTTAAGTAAGTTTGGACAATTTCCTTGGAGCAGAAGTGTTTTTGCAAAAATCATAGATAAAGTTCACGCAACCGAACCAAAAGCAATTGGTTTTGATGTTTTTTTTACTGAAAAAGATAAACAATCTCCAGAAGAAATAATTAAATCATATAATTTAATACCAACCGATGTTGCACAACTACAAAATATTAAAGGTCATGATGAAGTATTTAGAGAAGGTTTAGAAAAATCTAAATCTGTTATTGCAGTATTAGGAAGTAATGTTTCTTCACACGGAACTTATGACAGATCTGCTAAAGCAAGATTTCTTTCTAAAGGAGGTGATCCTAAAGAATTTACGTATGCTTATCCTTACTCGATTGGTTCACTTGAAAAATTAGAAAAGAGCGCAAAAGGATTAGGATCTATTTCTTTTTTGGATCAAACAGATGGTATTATTCGTTCACTACCATTGATAGTTCGTTTTCAAAATAAATTATATCCTACAATGGGGCTCGAAATGGTTCGGGTCGGGAATAATCAAAAAAATTTATATGTAGAATTAAATGAAGTTGGAATTACGAGAATAAGTTCAAGACCACATAAAGTCTCTTCAGACCCAAATGGAATTATTTGGATTAGATATAAAGAATCGCAAAAAAATCAGTACATCTCTGCCAGTTCAGTATTTGATGGAAAATTTGAAGAGTCAAAATTTAAAAATAAGTATGTTTTAATAGGAGCTTCCGCCCAAGGTTTATTCGATTTAGTTAAAACTCCATTAGGTGTCACAATACCCGGAGTTGAAGTTCATGCAAATGTAATAGAAAATATTTTAGATGAAAGTTATCTAGTTCGGAATCCAAACACTTATATATTTGAACTATTATTTTCAATTTTAGTTGCTTGTATTACGTTTTTTTTCTCTCAAAAAATAAAACCTAAATTTAGTTTATCGATATTCTTTGGAAGTTTTGTTTTAGTTGTGTTAATTGGCTTTGGTATATTTTTATTTAGATCAGAACTAGTAGATATTAGCTATCCTATATTTATGCTTACAATAACATTTTTGACTGGACTCTATTTTAGATTTGTAGAAGAAAATAAAATCGCATTAGCAAACCTTCAAAAAGAAGCAAAATTATTAAAAGAAAGAGAGCTAGCGGGAGAAGTACAGAAAAGCTTATTTCCAGATATTTCAAGATTTGAAAATTTTATTTATGCAACAAACGTTCCAGCAAGAGACGTGTCTGGTGATTATTTTGATGTTGTTGGTGTAAATAAAAATGAATATTTTTTTACATTAGCAGACGTTTCTGGAAAAGGAATTAAAGCTGGAATGTACATGGCAAAAGCATCATCAATATTTAGAACGCTTTCAAATCTATCGTATCCATTGGAAAAAGTTGTTTTTGGGGTAAATAATGAACTAGTAGAAGCAAAATTCAAAGGAATGTTCGTTACAGCTGTGTTTGGTAAATTTAATATAGAAACTGGTGATGTAACTTTTGTAAATGCAGGTCATGAAAGTATAATGGTTTTTGATAGAGATAAAAATTTTGAATTTATTAAATCGGAACTTCCACCTATAGGTATTATAAAATATTTTGCTGAGTCTATGGTAAAATCAAAAACTATTAATTTAAAAGATAAAACATTTGTGGTTTATACTGATGGTGTAACTGAAGGATATTTGAAGAATGGAGAAGAGTTAGGTGCTGAAGGAGTGCAAAGAATTGTTACAACTTTAGACAATATAACTCCAAAAAAATTAGTAGACTCCATTGCTAATGAATTAAACTGGGGTGCGGAAAAGTTGAGAGACGATATAACATGTCTTGCACTTGATCTTCAAAATACTGAACTTGTTAAACCAATCAAAAAAAAGAAAGAAGATACTGAAAAAAAAGCCTAAAATGGTTATAAAATAGTATTTTTTAGTTTATTTCTTTCATTTTTCAGAATACTTTATTAAATAATCATATTAGGGAGATATGAATAGAATATTAGTTTTATTGCTTGGAATAGTACTTTTAAATGGGTGTGCCCAGTCTACTTCATTCGTTGGACCGACTTATACATTAGCAAAATCAGGAAGTGTTATGCAAGCTGGAAATTCAGTTGCTATGTCATACGGATTTAAAAAAGCATTTAATAAAATTGATACAAATACAATGATAACTTCACTTGGAAATAGTGATATTAGAGAATGTCAAACAATTCATAGTTCTGATTTAAGTGAAATTTTTTTTGATACGCTAGACGGTATTGATTGTTATCGAGATCCTTTTAGTGTTTTTAAGTAAAATAATTTTAATTTATTCTAATAAATTATTTAGTTCACCATTTTTTTCTAAAGCTCTTAATTCTTGGTAACCACCAATATGAAGATTATCGAAAAATATTTGAGGTATAGTTCTTTTCCCATTTGCTTTTTTAATCATTTCATCTATTAGACCATCTTTAGTTGAGATATCTATTTCTTGATATTTTATATTATTTCTAGAAAACAACCTTTTTGCCGCATCGCAAAAATTGCACATCGGACCTGTATACATAATTATATTTTTCATATTTTATATATAGTCATTTTTTCCATTTTTACCATACAGGATTGCAAGACCCATTTTGGTCAATAACTTTTTATAAAAATTCAATAAATTTAAAAAAAAAAATAATGCAAATCTATATGTCTATGATATTATCAAATTTAGATAGTCCTATCTAGCCATCTTTAGCTCCCGGTTTTTTAGGGCTATCCACGAAAATGCTCCCCTTAGAATATTTCCTTTTTTTACAGATAATTTTATTTTTATTTATTACACCAGGAACGCCACGAATTGTGATTATTTCATATTCAATGAATTATGGTATTAAAAGTTGTGTATGGACAGCTTTAGGTGATGTCACTGCAAATTTAGTCCAAGGAACTTTAGTAATTTTTGTAATTGGATCTTTTTTTTTAGATAATCCTAATTTTTTAAACACATTTAAGTGGATAGGAATACTTTATTTAGTTTATTTAGCTTACGATATTTATAACAGTGCACCAAAAAATATAAATTCATCAGCAAAAAATGAAAAATCTATTTTTTCTTTCTTTAAAGATGGTTTTTTAGTTGCTGGAACAAGCCCAAAAGCATGGATGTTTTTTCCATTAATATTTCCACAGTTCATAAATTTTAATGCAAATTATATTTCACAATTTTTAATATTAATTACAACTTATATTGTTTTAGATTTTTTATCTTTAATTGGTTATGCAATTCTTGCTAATAAATTAATAGTCTGGATAAAAGCAAATCCAAAAGTAATAAACACAATTTCAGCGTGTGTACTAATAATAATTGCAATAATTATTGCAATTACCCAACAATTTTAGTTTTTAATATACTACAAATAAATAATGGTATGTTGTTTTTTTGGTCAATTAATAGTTTAATTGCTAAATAATTAATTAAGTAAAGAGGAGGAATAAATGAAAATAAAAAACTTTATAATTACATTTGTTTCTGCAATTGCACTTTTATTATCTACTACAACGATTTCTTTAGCTAAAGTTGTTGGAGACAAAATTATTTTAGGTGCAGCTGTTTCTTTAACAGGGAAATACTCTACTAACGGAGAACATACTAAAAATGGATATAACTTTGCTGTTGATAGAATTAATAGCATGGGTGGCATTAAAGTTGGTGGAAAAACTTATAAATTTGACATTATTTATTATGATGATGAATCAAATTCAGGAAGAGCAGCTCAACTTGCGGAAAGATTAATTAAACAAGATGGTGTTCAGTATATGCTTGGGCCTTACAGCTCAGGTTTAACTAAAGCCATAGCTCCAGTAACTGAGGAAAATAAAATTCCTATGGTTGAAGCAAATGGTGCATCTAGATCATTATTTACAAAAGGATATAAGTATCTTTTTGCAGTATTATCTGCAGCAAATCAATATTTAGAAGTAGCTATTGATTTGGCAGTTGAGAAAAATGGTGGCAAACCAATAAAAATAGCAATGGCATTTGAACAAGATGCCTTTTCTCAAGATGTTAGAATAGGAGTTGTTGATGCAGCTAAAAGAACTGGATCAAAGATTACTATTGATGACAAGCTTCCTAAAGAACTAAATGATATGGCAGCTACATTGGCTAAAGTTAAAGCAACTAAGCCAGATGTGTTAGTTGTATCAGGTCACTCGAAAGGTGCTTTGACAGCAATTAGACAAATAGCTGAAATGAAAGTTGATGTTAAGATGCTTGCAATGACACACTGTGATGCTTCTAAGCTTGCAAAACAACATGGCAAAAACTCTGAATATGCATTATGTGCAGCACAATGGCATAAAACGTTATCTTATAAAGATAAGTTCTTTGGAGATGGAATTAAATATGACAAAGAATTTAAAGCTGAGTTCGGATATGCTCCTCCATATCAAGCAGCAGAATCGTCTGCAGCTTTGTTAGTATGGAAAGATGCTTTCGAAAGAGCTAACTCTTTAGATAAAGATAAAGTTAGAGATGCATTGTCAAAAACTGATATGCAGACATTCTATGGTAATATAAAATTTAGTCCCGCAGGACAAAATATTGCTAAACCAATGGTATTGTTTCAAGTACGATGTGAAGGTGATAAATGTGAGAATAAAGTTGTAGCTCCAACTAAATGGGCGGCAGCTGAGTTAGTACATCCAATACCTAAGTGGTCAGATAGATAAAAAAAAAATAATTTGTGCCCCCGTTAATCGGGGGCATTTTTTTTATGGACTTATTAATTTTTCAGGCACCAATATTAATGGTGCAAGCATCTTTAGATGGAATTCTTTTAGGAATTCTTTTTGCTTTGATTGCATACGGAATGGCACTTCAATGGGGTGTAATGAATATAATTAATATTGCCCAAGGGGAATTAGTTATCATGGGTGGGTATATTGCTTATTTTATGTATATGACCGGTATCCATCCTGGTTTTGGAATTATTGTATCTCCAATAATAATGTTCTTCGTCGGATGGGGTTTATATAAATTAGTAATAAATAAAGTTGTAGATAGAGATTTATTTATTTCAATATTAGCAACTTTTGGAATCAGTATTTTAACACAACAATTAATGAACTTTATATTTGGTTCAGATGTTGTGGTTGCTCAATCTAATTTTGGAACAACAATGCTTTTTGATGGAATGGTTACATTACCTAATGCAAAAATATTTGCTGCAATCGTGAGTATAGTTTTTGCAATTGGATTGGTAGCTTATATGCGCAAATCTAAATTAGGAAGAGCAATAAGGGCAACTGCGCAAAATGCACGTGCAGCAAAAATTTTGGGTGTCGATACAGAAAAAGTTTACGCAGCTACTTTTGGCATAAATGCTGCACTTTGTGGTGTTGCTGGGAGCCTTATTGCAATTACTTTTACTTTACACCCTTATGTTGGTTTACCTTATACAGTTAGATCTTTTATGATCGTAATTGTTGCTGGTCTTGGAAATTTACCAGGTGTAGCATTATCAGGCATGGGGCTAGGAGTTTTTGAGGAATTTGCAGACTATATTTTAGGCACAGAATTTAGAATTGGCTCAGTTTTTATGCTTCTAGTTTTTATCTTAGTTTACAGAAGATTTAAACTTTCAAGAAAAAGAGAGTATTTAAAATGAAAAAAAATAATTTAATTCTTTATGGTGGCTTGTTAATTTTTGGTTTGGTTGCGCCGTTTATTTTTCCTGCGTTTAAATTACAAATATCATTTCTTTGGATATTAATTGTTTTAGCAATGACTTGGGATGTTCAAGGTGGTCAGATGGGCTATAATACCTTTGGAAATATTCTTTTCTTTGGAGTTGGGATGTATATATGTGCAAGCACGCAAATAGGAATGTTTTTTCCTTTAGCTGAATGGACAGAAGCGGGGGGAGAAAAAACATTTATACATACTGCTCCACAATATTTTCAAGGTTTTTTTGCTGGATTGATATTAGCAGGAATTATTCCAATGGTTATTGCTGGATTGATTGGTTATGGAATTTTAGGTTTAAGAGGGCATTATTTTGCTATATGCACATTAGGTTTAGGAATAGCCGCTGGTGAAATAGCAGGGGGAATCGAAATAATTGGAGCAGGACAAGGACTGACAATGCCTCCTTGGCCAAAAAATATTGGAGACACCGAGCTTAGATCTGAATTTTTTTATTTTATTTGTTTTACTTTAGTTGTTGCAACATTTGTATTTTTAAAATGGGCATATTCAACAAGATTTGGATTAGTTTTAAATGCAATTAGAGACAATGAAGATAAAGCAGAAGCAATGGGAATTTACACAATGAGATATAAAATTATTGGCTGGATGGTTTCAGCTTTCTTTGTTGGTATAGCAGGGGGCTTGATGGGTAACATGGTTGGATACATTGAGCCAGTTGAAGTAGCATTCGCTGGACCAACTTTTGGAGTTTTTATGGTTTTGATGGCAATACTTGGTGGTAAAGGAACTCTTTGGGGTCCAGTTATTGGAGCAACATTTTTTCATTTATTCAAAGAAGGATTCTGGACTTTCTTTCTAGGATGGCAATATGTTGCTTTAGGAGTTTTAATAGTTGTAATTGTTGTTTTTTTTCCAGAAGGAATTATGGGCTGGTTGAGAGAAAAATATCCAGAAAGATTTGGAGAAGTTATTGATGAAGCAGATAGAAAGGCACAAGTAATATTAAAATGAGTATTTTAGAAGTTCAAAATGTTAGTAAATCTTTTGGTGGAGTAAAAGCTAATGTTGATATTTCAATGAAAGTAGAAAAAGGAACCATTGTTGGTTTGATCGGTCCTAACGGATCAGGAAAAACAACTTTATTTAATTCTATTGTTGGAACTTATCCAATTGACAATGGTTCGATTAAGTTTAATGGTAAAGAAGTTTCTGAACTTCCAGTTCCTGTGATAGCAAAACTTGGGTTACTAAGAACTTTCCAACAAACAAGAATTTATGGAAAATTAAACTGTATAGATAATATGCTTATTAGTCATAAGGCAAGCGATGCTAAAATTCTTTCTGTATTTTCAAAAATTCCTCCAGAACTAAACGAAAAAGCTGAAAATTTGTTAAATTTTGTCGGACTATATCAAAAGAGAAAATTAAGAGCAGGAGACCTTTCTTTCGGCCAACAGAAATTACTTGAGCTTGCAATGGCACTAATGAATGAACCAGAGATGCTTTTATTAGACGAGCCTACCGCAGGAATTAACCCAACTTTAATTAATGGAATAATTGATAGACTTATTAAAGTTAATAAAGAATTCGGTATTACTCTTTTAGTGATTGAGCATAATATGAAAGTAATTATGCAATTAGCTCAAAATATTTTTTGCTTGGCACATGGAAAAATGCTAGCGAATGGAACACCAGATCAAATTAAAAATGATAAGAAAGTGATCGATGCTTATCTTGGAGCGCAATAATGTCTAATCAATACGAAGTTTTAGGAAAAGCACCTGGATCAGAAGAATTAAAAAAGCTATCTCCGAATGATAATCATATAACAATCAAAAAAATTTCTGCTGGATATGGAAAAATGGAAATACTTCACAATTTAGATTTATTTGTAAGTAAAGCACAATCTCTATGTTTAATTGGACCAAATGGAGCTGGAAAATCCACAATACTTCATTCAATTTATGGATTTACAAATATATTTTCAGGAAGCATTGAAATAAATGGTAAAGATATAACAAAACTTACACCGGCAGAAAAATTAAAATCAGTTGGCATTGCTTATATTCTTCAAGACAATTCTGTTTTTCCAGATATGACCGTAGAAGAAAATTTGCTTATGGGAGGATTTATTAAAGATAAAACAGAAGAGTCATACGAAGAAGCTGAAAAAATTTTTCAAAAATATGAAAGACTAAGAAATAGAAGAAACCAACCTGCAAAAGTGTTATCTGGAGGCGAGAGAAGATTGTTAGAAATTTCAAGAGCACTTGTTATGAAACCTTCAGTATTGTTAGTTGATGAACCATCAATAGGTCTAGAACCAAGATATATAGATATGGTATTTGATATACTTGGTGATCTTCAAAAGAATGAAAAAAAAACAATTATTATGGTAGAACAAAATGCTAAAAAAGGATTAGAATTTGCAGATATAGGATACGTTTTAGTTTCTGGACAAATAGCAATAGCAGGAAAAGGAGATGATCTTTTAAGCAATCCAGATGTTGGTCGCTTATTCTTAGGAGGTTAATGACAGGCTTAGTTAGTCACATTCAAAATATTGAAGGACTTCAAATTTCACAAAATAAAAAATCACAAAGAATAGTTGATATCGAATTTAAAGATGAATTAATTGATAAGTTAATTTTTCCTTTTCATAAGTTCGATATTACAGCGCTCGAATATAAACCTTTTACAAGATTTACAATCGCAAAAAGTCTGGATGATTTAACAGGAAATAAATTAAGCAGATTCTTAAATTTAATAATTAGAGATAGAAAAACTGGATGCACAATATTTAAAACAAATAACAAAAATAAAAAAATAAATGATGTTTTTTTAACAAAACTTTCTACAGCAATTTCACATTTAGTAGGGATTCCAAATCATGACGCAATGATGGGAAAATTTTATGCAAGGTTTCACATTAAACATGATGATGCTAGCGATTCATATTTAAGAAAAGCATATACAAATATGGATCTTCACACTGATGGAACTTATGTGAAAGAAAAAACTGATTGGATTTTAATGACAAAGATTGAGGAAAAAAATGTCCAAGGAGGAGAAACTTCACTTTTACATCTTGATGACTGGGAGCACTGTGATGAATTATCCAAAGATCCAATTGGAAGGCAAAGTTTTGTTTGGAATTCACCTAAAAGTAAAAATGTTGATTATAAAGTTGAACATCCAGTTTTTTTTGATGATGAAAAAGGTAGACCACAAATTTCATATATAGATCAATTTCCTGAGCCTAAAAATATGAAACAAGGAAACTTTCTTCAAAAACTTTCAGACTCACTTGAAGAAAGTAATAGTAAAATAATAATGAGCCTTCCCCCAGGGTCTGTACTGCTAGCAAATAATTATTTTTGGCTACATGGAAGAAAGCCGTTCAAAGAAAATAAGAATTTAATTAGGGAATTATTAAGAATTAGAGGATATTTTTTTACTAATTAGTTTTAAAAAGTAGTTTATTATAAAAACTTACATTATATATTGTCATTCATTATGAAATTGGGTTTTATAGGAACAGGTAAAATTACATCATCAGTTGTAACAGGTATTTGTAGATCTAAGATATCTTTTAAAAAAATAATTTTATCTCCTAGAAATAGAAATGTTGCTAAAAGACTACAAAGACAATTTAAAAGAGTTTCAATAGCAAAGAATAATCAAGAAATAATTAATTCATGTAGCTGGATTTTTTTAGCAATTACTCCAACGGTAGGTCAAAAAATAATTAAAAATTTAAAATTTAAAGTAGGACAAACAATAGTAAGTTTTATTTCAACAATGACATTGCCTCAGCTTAAAAAGGCCATAAAAGTAAAAGCAACAATTGTAAGAGCGATACCTCTACCACCAATTTCATTAAAAAAAGGTCCAGTTCCAATGTTTCCACCAAATAAGAAAGTTAAGAATTTTTTTAATAAGTTAGGAACTACTATTGAAATTAGTAATGAAAAACTATCAAAAAACTTTTGGTCTACTTCAGGAATGATGGCCCCTTTTTATGAATTATTAAGCACTATGTCTAATTGGTTAGTTAAACGTGGCGTAAAAAAAGATAAAGCTCAAAAATATATTACGTCTCTTTTTGTAGCATTATCTCAAGATGCAGTTGTTAATTCTAATAAAGATTTGAAACATTTGGTAAAAGAATCTCAAACATCAAAAGGACTTAATGAACAAGGAGTTAGAGAGCTTAGAAAAGCTGGCTTCTACAGAGCAACTGAAAAAACATTAAATAGTATTCTTAAAAGATTAAACAAAGTATAATTTTCTATGCAGTCAGTTTCAAATATCTTGCAAATAGATAATCTTTCAAGATATTTTGGAGGTCTTGCAGCAGTCAATGATTGTTCTTTAAAAATAAAAAAAGGATCTATTACTGGTATAATAGGTCCAAATGGATCTGGAAAAACTACACTATTTAACTTAATTGCTGGAAATTTAAAACCAAGCGAAGGAAAAGTTATGTTTTATGATGAAGATATAACTGCAGTTCCTTCATATGAATTATTTTCAAAAGGTATACTAAGAACTTTCCAAATTGCTCACGAATTTACAAATTTGACTGTGTTAGAAAATTTAATGATGGTACCTGATAATCAATCAGGAGAAAAATTAATAAATGCTTTATTAAAACCAGGTATTGTTAAAAAAGAAGAAGTAAAAGTAAAAGAAAAAGCTTTAGAAGTTATTAATTTTTTAAATTTAAAACATTTATCCAACGAACTAGCTGGCAATCTTTCAGGGGGACAAAAAAAATTATTAGAATTAGGAAGAACCATGATGGTTGATGCAAAGCTAGTGCTTCTTGATGAGGTAGGAGCAGGTGTTAATAGAACTTTACTCAAAGAAATTGGCACTGCTATTTTAAGACTAAATAAAGAAAAAGGTTATACATTTTGTATGATTGAGCATGACATGGATTTTATTAGTAGGCTATGTAATCCAGTTATAGTTATGGCAGAAGGATCAGTTTTATTTGAAGGTAAGGCTGAAGAAGTTAAAAAAAATGAAAAAGTAATTGAAAGTTATTTGGGTAGAGGAACAAAAATAACTAAAGGAAATAATTAATGCCTTACTTTGAAGGAAAACAAATGACAGGTGGGTACGGGAATGGCCCAGATATAATTACTTCTTGTTCCATTAATGTAAATAGAGGTGAAATTGTTGCAATTTTAGGCCCCAACGGTGCTGGCAAATCAACTGCAATGAAAGCTATGTTGGGATTACTTAATTTAAAATCGGGATCTGTTTTAATTGATAATGAAGATATATCAAATTTAAATCCACAAGATAGAGTTAAAAAAGGAATTTCATTTGTACCACAAACTAGAAATGTTTTCACAGGCTTAACTGTTAGAGAAAATTTAGAAATGGGTGCATTTTTAAGAAATGAAGATTTAAATAAAGTAATTGATGAAATTTATGAATTGTTTCCAATCTTAAGTGAAAAGAAATCACAAATTGTTGGTGAGTTGTCAGGAGGCCAAAGACAACAAGTTGCTCTTGGAAGAGCTTTAATGACAAAACCATCGGTATTGATGCTAGATGAACCAACAGCTGGAGTTTCACCAATCGTAATGGATGAATTATTTGATCATATATTTAAAGTAAAAAAAAAAAATGTCGCTATTATAATGGTTGAACAAAACGCAAAACAGGCATTAAGCATTTCTGATAGAGGTTATGTTTTAGTTACAGGAGAAAATAAATTTGAGGGCTCAGGAAAAGAATTGTTAAATGATCCTGAAGTAAGGAGATCTTTTTTAGGAGCTTAATATGGATTTTATAAATGCAATCGTGCTTTTACTTAATTATATTTTTGTACCAGCGCTTGCCTATGGTTCACAACTAGCAATAGGCGCAATATTTGTTACATTAATTTATGGCATTTTAAGATTTGCAAATTTTGCAACTGGGGACATGATGTCATTTGGAACCATGGTTGCAATTCTTTTTACTTGGTATTTTCAATCTATTGGAATTTCATTGGGCGTCCTGCCAACAGCTTTAATTGCTATACCTTTTGCAATAATTTTTATGATTTTATATATGCTTACAATCGATAAATTGGTTTTTAGTTATTACAGAATCAAGAAAAGCCCACCTGTGCAGCTTGCAATGGTAAGCATCGGGGTAATGTTTGTTACCCAAGCAATCGTAAGAATTATTATAGGTCCTTTTGATAGAAGATTTTTTGATGGTGAAAAATTTATTTTAAAAGCTACTGAATTTAAAGAAATGACAGGATTAAATGAAGGATTAACAGTTAAATCTACTCAGGTCATTACAATTTTAATAACAATTATATTGGTTTCAATTTTATTTTGGTTTTTAAATAAAACGAAAACAGGAAAAAGTATGCGTGCTTATTCTGATAATGAGGATTTAGCTTTACTTTCAGGTATTGATCCAAAAAAAGTGGTAATGATCACATGGATTATTGCAGGGATTTTAGCAACAATTGGAGGTGTACTTTATGGATTAGATAAAAGTTTTAAACCTTTTACATATTTTAATAACATGCTACCAATTTTTGCCGCTGCCATAGTTGGTGGAATTGGTAATCCTTTTGGAGCATTTTTAGGTGGTTATGTAATAGCTTTTGCGGAAATATTAATAACATATGCTTATAAAAAATTTTTTACCTATATTCTTCCAGAAACTTTAGAGCCAGATTCATTAATACAGTTATTATCAACAGATTATAAATTTGCGGTCTCATTTTCAATTTTAGTAATTGTCTTGTTATTTAGACCAACAGGAATTTTTAAAGGAAGAGTATTATGAGAGAGTACAAGAATGTAATTGTTGCTTATTCAATTATGATTTTATTAATAATTTTAGTAGGTGTATTTCAATCTTGGGGTATTGCTTTATCAATATTAAATTTGTGTTTAATCTCTGCAGTTATGACAATGGGAGCAAATATTCAATGGGGTTATGCGGGCCTAATAAATTTTGGAGTTATGGGATATACTGCACTTGGTGGTCTGGCCGCTGTTTTAGTTTCCGTAGCACCAGTAGAAGAAGCATGGTCTGCTGGCGGAATAAATATAATTGCATGTTTTTTTATAATTATAGGAATGATCTTTTCTATAAGATATGTTTTAAAAAAATTTACAAAATCTAAAAAAAGAACCTATGGAATTATATCCTTAATTGTAATAGGTCTAGTTTTACTAAGACTTGTATCTGAACCTGGAATAGAAAACATAGAGGCAGTAGATCCAGCTAAAACAGGATTTCTTGGTGGTCTTGGAATGCCTATTTTATTTTCCTGGATAGTTGGAGGTTTTTTTGCAGCAGGGTTAGCATATATTGTTGGAAAAGTTGCACTTGGGTTAAGAGCTGATTACCTTGCGATTGCAACATTATTAATTTCTGAAATTGTTATTGCGGTTATTAAACATGAAGACTGGTTATCCAGAGGTGTAAAAAATGTTATTGGACTTAAAAGACCAGTACCTTATGAAATAGACCTTCAAAACACCCCGTGGTTTATAAATTTAGTTGAGAAATTTAATTCAGGAAAATTAAAATTAATTAATTCAGTTGCTGAAAGACAAGATGTTTTAAACCAGCTAGTTATTGATGCATCATCAGTATATGTAAAACTTTGTTTTGCGGGAATGTTTTTAATTGTTGTAATAATTTTATTAATTATTACTCAAAAAGCTCTTTATTCGCCCTGGGGAAGAATGATGAGAGCAATAAGAGATAATGAAGAAGCTGCTAATGCAATGGGAAAAAATGTAGTTAAAGAACATTTATTAATTTTTATATTAGGTTCTGCTGTAGTAGGAATTGCAGGAGCTATGATGGTTACTCATGATGGTTTATTCACACCTGGAAGCTATAGACCAATGAGATATACATTTCTTATTTGGGTAATGGTTATTGTAGGAGGGAGTGGAAATAATTTTGGAGCTATTTTGGGAGGTTTTGCAGTTTGGTTTTTATGGATTGAAGCAGCGCCAATTGCATTATTTTTAATAAACCTTTTTACATCTCATTTACCAGACACTAATGCTATTAAGCTTCATTTGATTGATAGTGTTCCTTATTTTAGATTTTTGATGATGGGTATTGGACTATTGTTAATAATGAGATATCGTCCAAAAGGAATTATTCCAGAAAAGATAAATATTAAATAAATATACAAATGATTTATATTTTGATGGGTTTTGCACTAGGTATTTTTATGTATCTTGCTGATAAATATATTTTTTAATGAATAAAAATCTTTTAATTCTTACATTAAGTCAAATTTTTAGCTTTACTGCTGCTCCAGTAACAGTATTTTTAAGTGGAATTATTGGTTCTCAAATTAGCCCTTTAAAATCACTCTCTACTTTACCAATGTCAATATCAGTAGTTGGAATAGCAATCGGAGCAATCTTTGCTACTAAAGTCATGAGTTTAATAGGAAGAAAAGCTGGATTTATTTCAGCATCAATTGGAAATTTTTTATTTTCTCTATTGGCAGCTTATTCAATAATGGATCAAAACTTTATTCTATTTTGTTTTGCAAATTTTTTTATTGGTGTTGGTATGGCTTTCACGCATCAATATCGTTTTGCTGCAGCTGAAAGTGTTGAAAAAGATAAAATACCTAGAGCAATTTCAATAATTTTATTAGGTGGAATTGTTTCAGCTTTTTTAGGGCCAAGCATGGCAAATTATGGAAAAGATATTGTTACCGATCAATTGTATGTTGGATCTTATTTGTCACTTGCTATTTTAACTATTATACCGGCGATTTTCTTTTTATTTTATAAAAATATATCAAAATTAGAGTCTAGTATAAAAAGTTCAGGAAGAAGTATTTTAGAATTAATTTCACAACCTAGATTTTTACAGGCACTCGTAGCTTCAGCATTTGGATATGCAATAATGACATTTTTGATGACGGCAACTCCATTAAGCATGCATGTAATGGAAAAAATGAGTCTAAGCAAAACAGGTTTGGTTATACAGTTTCATGTTGTAGCGATGTTTCTACCATCTTTAATAACTGGAAATTTAGTTAAAAAATTTGGTCATAGCAAAATAATGTATGCAGGAGTGTTTCTTTACAGCATAACTATAATAGCAAGTTTCTTTGATCAAACCTATTTTAATTATATGTTTGCATTAATTTTTTTGGGTCTTGGATGGAATTTTTTATTTATATCTGGAACGAGCTTACTTGTTTTAACTTATAAAGAAGAAGAAAAATTCAAAGCTCAAGGATTAAATGATTTTATCGTATATTCTGTTCATGCTACCGGCAGTTTATCGGCTGGAGTTTTAATTGTGCTTACCAACTGGAAAACGATGAATTTACTATGTATACCCTTTTTAATAATCATTATTCTAACCACTTTGAGAGCAGACATATTAAGTAAAAAATAAAAAACCTCAGCAGTTTTTTACCGCTGAGGTTTTAAATTAGATATTATCTTTGTTTTTTAGTTTTAAATTTACCACCTTTGACTTCTTTCTCTAAGAAAGATCCAAAAGCTTCACCTACTTCAGTAAATTCTACTCCTGTTGCACCTTCGTAGTTTATATCTTTTCCTTTAGCTAAAAGATCTAATGCTTTTTTAAGTTGACCTGGATAAATTTTCTTTCCAGGAGCATTAGCTACAGACATAACATTTTGTTGAATTGATGATCTGTCGGCTTTTCCACCTGCTTGCATAGCAAGAGTAATTAAAGCAGCTGCATCATATGATTCACCAGTATAAGGTCCTGAAGAGTCAATGCTAGCAGCACTTGCTACTTTTTTAAATACTCCAGCACCTTTTCCTGTTGAGCCAGGAAGTGATCCAAACGATTTGTTTAAATCTTTTCCAAAAGCATCAGTTAAAGAGTCTCCGATCATACCATCTGATAAAATAAATCTATCGAATGCTCCTGAGTCTAAAGATCCTTGAATGATTCCTTTTCCTCCTTGGTCTAAGTATCCGATTACAGCAACGGCGTCACCACCAGCAGAAGCTAATGTAGCAACTTCAGCTGAATAGTCTGCTTTACCATCTTCATGAGCAGCTTCAGTTGTAACTTTGATTCCATGAGCTTTAACAGCAGCAGAGTAAACATCTGCTAAACCTTTACCATAGTCGTTGTTAGTATAAGTTATTGCAACACTTTTTATTCCTTTATCTTTTGTGATATCTGCTAAAATTTGCCCACCTCTTGCATCTGAAGGAGCAGTTCTAAAGAAATAACCATTGTCTTTAAGATCTGTTAATCCTGGAGATGTTGCAGATGGTGAAATCATAACTACTCCATTTGGCACTGCAACATTTTTTGCTATAGCACCTGTAACACCTGAGCAGTCAGCACCCATGATAGCAACTACGCCACCTGATACTAAACCTTCAGCAGCTGAAGTAGCAGCGGCAGAGTCAACGCAAGTTGAATCAGCTCTTTCTACCGATATTCTTTTTCCTCCAAGTAATGAACCTGAATCTGACGCTTCTTTAAATGCAAGCTCAGCAGACGCAGCCATTGCTGGAGTAAGAGATTCAATAGGACCAGTAAATCCTAATATGATTCCCATTTTAATGTCCGCAAATGTATTTGTTGTCATAGTCATAACAAATATAAAAGCAGATAAAATTATTTTTTTCATTTTTCCCCTAATTTGTTAACAATTTATATAAAACTAATTTAATGATGATTAAATTAATTTTTCAATAGCAAAATTATTTTTATTTTATAAGCATTACCCCATTGTGAAAGGGTCAGACATGGGTTTTTCTGATGAATTATACCAAGTTGTTTTGATTCTAGTATATTCTTTAATAGATTCTATGCCTGCTTCTTTACCATAACCACTATCCTTAATACCTCCAAAAGGAGCCATTGGAGAAATTAGCCTATAAGTATTTACAAATACTATGCCAGCTCTAACTGATTTTGAAACTCTCATCGCTCTTGCAAAATTCATCGTGTAAACCCCAGAAGATAAACCATATTTATTATCATTCATTTTATTAATAGCTTCTTCTTCAGTATTAAATTTCATAACTGATAGAACTGGTCCAAAAAGTTCATTTTCTGCAGTAGGTAAATTATGATTTTCACACTCGATAATTGTTGGTGGAAAATAATATCCCTCATTAGATATTTTTGATCTTTTACCTCCGCATCTTAATTTTCCGCCTTGGTCAATTGTTGCTTTAATATTTTTTTCAATTATTTCTAATTGTTTAAAACTATTTAGTGGACCCATTTGAGCATCTTTATCCATAGGACTACCAAGTTTTATTTTTTCAGCTTTTTTTATTAATTTATTTAAGAAGTCATCATAAATATCTTTTTGAAGATATAATCTTGATCCTGCAATACAACTTTGACCACTTGCTCCAAAAATTCCAGCTGTTATTCCGTTTAATGCATTTTCTTGATCGGCATCTTTAAAAACTACCACAGGGCTTTTACCGCCTAATTCCAAACTAACTTGTGATAAGTTTTCTGCAGAATTTTTTATAATGTGTTTTGCAGTATCGGGCCCCCCTGTAAAAGCAATTCTTTCTACTAAATTATGAGTAGTTAGAGCTTTTCCACAAGGCTCCCCTAGTCCTGTAATTACATTAACAACACCTTTTGGTATTCCAGAATTTTCTACAAGTTTTGCAAACTCTAATAGTGTTACTGGGGCAAGTTCTGAAGCTTTAATAACAACTGTATTTCCCATTGCTAAAGCCGGAGCAAGTTTTACAGCAGTTAGCAACATTTGAGAGTTCCAAGGAATGATTGCTGCAACAACTCCAATTGGAATTCTTGTTGTAACTACTTGCATGTTATCTTTATCTATTGGAACAACTGTACCTTCAACTTTATCTGCAAGGCCTGCAAAGTAATCATAGTATTCAGCAATATAATTAGCTTGTGTTTTTGTTTCTCTAAATAATTTTCCAGTATCGATTGTTTCAATTTTTCCAAGATGTTCTGCATTTTGTCTTAACTGATTAGCAAGTTCTCTTAAATATTTTGCTCGATCACGCGGATGCATTTTAGACCAAGAGTTTTCAAAAGCTTTTTGTGCTGCATTAACTGCTAAGTTTACATCTTTTTCATTAGCTTCAGGCACCGAAGCCCAGACTTTATTGTTTTCTGGGTTTAAAGTTTCAATTTTCTTACCAGATGATGATTCAATCCATTTACCATCTACATACATTTTATAATTTTTAATTTGGCTCATTTGTTATAAATTTTTCAATATTGATATTAACATCATCACTGCATTCAATACTACATAGATGTTTACCTTTATTTATTTCAATGTATTGAGAGTTTTTAAGATCACGTGTGAGATTTTTTGACATTTCAGGAGTAGATCCTGGATCAATAGATCCAGTCATAACAAGACTCCTGGTATTTATTTTTTTAATTTTTTCAATATCATCCTTATAGTAAGCAAATAATTCGTAAGCTTTAATAAAGTTTATTTGGTCTTCAGGTTTTTTTGTTAATATATTGATGAATTCTTCATAAATTTTTGGGTTTTTTTCAAGATATTCATCTGTAAACCATCTTTTCAATGCAAGTTTAGAAATTGGTTTATTTGATTTTGCTAAATTCACTCTATCAATCACCTCCTGTCTTTGTTTTTCGTTTCTTTTATATGTTGTAGCAATTAAGGTTAATGAACTTAGTTTGTTATTAAAATTAGCAGCAAAATCTATAGCTATTAAAGAACCAATAGAAAAACCAACTAAATGTAATTTACTTATTTTTAAATCTTCAATTAGAGATATTAATTGATGAGTATAGTCTTCTATTATAATTTTATCTTTATTATAAGGCATTTTTCCATGTCCTAAAAGATCATATGTTAAAGTTGAATATTTTTTAAAAAAATTAATTTGTGGTGTCCACATATTCCGATCTAAACCTACTCCATGAATAAAAACTATTGGTGTAGTTTTATTGTTTATGTATGTGTAATAATTTTTATTTTTTAGGTTCAATACCCATCTCTTTCATATCTTGATATCTATCACCTGTTCTTGCATGAGCTCTTCCCGTGGGGGCAGCTCCTATAGCAACAACTATCTCATCTTCATTTGGTGCATCTTGAATTGTAAATTCATGAGTTAGATAATAAGGTCTCAGACCAGCATCATTTTTGTGCATCATAGGTATTGAAATTTTAGAACCAGCTGGACCTCTCGTATTTGTGAAACTTAAATAAGAAGTTCCACCAACTGCATCTCTAAATTTATTTCCAAATCTTAACGTATGAATGAATGCAGATGCATGTTCAATTTCTCCATTCAAACCAACCATGGCAGCTTTTCCATAGGCTAAAATTTTATCTCCAGACCCAATTTCTTTTATAAGTTCAGGAACGAGAATATCACCAAGCTTTGGTGCTAAGTCTAATATTTCTGGTTTTAAATTTTCAACAAAACCTTTACCAGCCCAAGGATTTTGAATTACCGCAGCAACAGAAACTAATAAAACTGGTTCTTTAGCTTTTTTTCCACCTTCTATATATGTTTTGTCTAAAAACTTTAAAAACTTTCTTAATTTTAAGTCCATTAACTTGCTTTTTGAATATTTGATTTATCAGGATTTATTTTTGGAATCACTTCATCATTAAATAGCCTAATACTTCTCATACACGCATCATGATCAATTCCTGGAAAGTTCGACCAAACTTGAAGATTTTGTAGATTTAACTCAGACTGAAGTTCTTTTATTTTGTTTACAACATAATCAGGCGTACCAAAAAGCAAGTTTCTTTTATGTAAAAATTCATAATTTAAAAGATCAAGTTTATTTTTTGTTTCTGGTAATTCTTCTCCGGGATCCATATGGTTGCCCAAACCACGCCAATGACATACCCATCTCATGTAATTAATAATATGTTCCCCAGCCATTTTTTCAGCCTCTTCCATCGTTTCAGCCACAAACATATCTCTGACTAAGCTAATTCCTTCTCCAAGAGGTACATCTCTATTTTCTGCTTTTGATTTTGCTTCTTGATAAATTTCAAAACGTTTTTTTAATGCTTTAACGGTCGGTATCCACATAATCGTATTTAATCCATTTGAAGCTGCCCATTGTATAGATCTCTCTCCATCAACAACTTGTGAAATAGGAGGATATGGTTTTTGAAAAGGTTTTGGAACCACGCTAATTTTTTTTATTTCATTTGTTTTTAAATCTAAAAATTTATCACTTGGTGGACTCATGTCGTGCTGCCAAATGAAATTTGGTGTTGGATAAGTATAAAATTCTCCTTTATGATTAAAAAAATCTTCTGTCCAAGCCTTTTTAATTATTGTTAATGTTTCTTCAAATAATCTAAAATTTTTCGCTTGGTCTTTAAGATCTGCTTCAACATTCATATTTATAGCTTCTCTTCCGTATATTCCTCTTCCAATTCCAAATTCAATTCTCCCATTGGACATCTGATCTAGCATAGCAATATCTTCAGCCATTCTTATCGGATTATGAAATGTTATTACGTTACAAGCTTGACCAATTCTTATTTGTTTTGTTCTAGCAGCAGCATCTGCGCTCATTAAAAGTGGGTTAGGGCAAGTTTCCATTCCTTCATGATTAAAATGATGTTCTGTATACCAGATAGAATTCCAATTATTTTGATCACAATATTCTGTTATTTCTCTAGTCTCTTCTAATATCTGCGAATATGTTTTTTTATTCCAGTTTGTAGTGTTACAAAAATATCCAAATTTCACTTTTGTCTCCTTAAATATTAATATTTAAAGACGACCGATCCCACTTTCGTATTTGAAATGACGACGAGTTATGTATCGCTTTTATATTACTATATCATATAAATTGATCTTAGAAAATAAAATTTGCTAATGAAAAAATTGTGGTCAGCATCAAAAAAACAAATATTAAATTCTAATTTATATAAATATGAACAATTTCTTAATTTAAAATATAAAATTAAGTTTGGCCTTAATTATAATAGAATACTAAATTGGAGCATAAAAAACCCAGGTAATTTTTGGGATTCGATTTGGGATTTCTGTAAAGTTAAAGGAAATAAAGAAAATATAAAAATTATTAAGTCTAAAAAATTTTATAAAAATAATTTTCTACCAAAAAATAAACTAAATTTTGCAGACAATATTCTTTCAAAAAATGATAATTCTAAAGCAATAACATTTATAAGTGAAAATGGTTTTAAAAAAATAAGATCTTGGAGAGAATTAAACAAGAATGTAAGAAAAATTTTTAGTTTTTTTGAAAAAATAAAGATTAAAAAAGGTGATAGAGTAGCAGCATATTTGCCCAATTTAATTGAAACAGTTGAATATTTTGTGGCAACTTCTGCGATTGGTGGAATATGGTCATCTTGTTCACCTGATTTTGGAGCAAAAGGAGTTATAGAAAGATTTGCACAAATAACTCCAAAAATAATAATAATTGCAGATAGGTATTTTTATAATGGAAAAGAAATTAATGTATTAGATAGATTGCCTGAAATTTTAAAAAAAATTAAATCAATTAAACATGTCGTTATAATTAATTACCCTGGTCAAAAGTTACTTAGAAATAAAAAAATTAAGAATATTAAATACCACCACTGGAAAGATATAAATAAAATAAAACCAACAAATTTGAAATTTAAAAAATTTAACTTTAATTCAGAGTTAGCAATTTTATATTCCAGTGGAACAACGGGTAAACCTAAATGTATTTGTCACAGAAGTGGAGGTGTTTTACTTCAGCATCTAAAAGAACATCAATTACATTGTGAAATTAAAGAAAAAGATAATATATTTTATTTTACAACTTGCGGCTGGATGATGTGGAATTGGTTAGTAAGTAGTTTGTGTTCAAAGGCATCTATTGTTCTTTTTGATGGCTTTCCTATGTATAAAAAAAAAGATTTACTTTTAAAAATTGTTGATGACGAAAAAATAACTTTGTTTGGAGTTAGCGCAAAATACATTGATGCATTAAGAAAATTTAATATTACAACTAATAAAAAATATAAACTTAACTTTTTGAGAACTATTTGTTCTACTGGATCGCCATTATCGAAAGATGGATTTGAGTATATTTATAAAAAAATAAAAAAAAATGTACATCTTGCATCTATCTCTGGTGGTACTGATATTGTTTCATGTTTTGTGCTTGGTAATATTTATAATTCAGTGATTACAGGAGAAATACAAAATAAGGGATTAGGTATGGATGTTGATATTTTTAATGAAAGAGGAAAATCTATTAAAAATAAAAAAGGTGAACTCGTTTGTAAAAAACCGTTTCCATCAATGCCTTTAAAATTTTGGAATGATAAAAATAACAAAAAATTTGAGAAAGCTTATTTTCAAAGATTTAAAAACATATGGCATCACGGTGATTATGCTGAAGTAAAAAAATCAGATGGTTATATAATATATGGAAGATCGGATACCACTCTTAATCCTGGTGGCGTAAGACTGGGTACTGCAGAAATTTATTCAGAAGTTGAAAAATTTAAACAAGTAAAAGAATCTTTAGCTGTTGGTCAATCTTGGGATAACGATATCAGGATTATACTATTTATAATTCTAAATAAAGGATACGATTTAAATAATGATTTAGTAAAAAAAATTAAAAAACAAATAAGAGTAAATGCTTCACCAAGGCATGTACCAGAAAAAATTATTAGCGTTACGGATATACCTAGAACAAAAAATGGAAAAATAGTTGAATTAGCTGTTAAAAATACAATTGAAGGAAATAAAATTAAAAATAAAGAAGCACTAGCAAATCCTGAAATTTTAAAGGAATATGTGAATATTAAAGAATTGAATGATTAAAAATATAATAAAAAATTTAAAACCTTCATCTACACTGCTTATGAATGAAGAGTCTAAAAAGTTAGAAAAAGAGGGAAAACAAATATTCAAGTTTGGTTTTGGACAATCTCCATTTCAAATTCCAGAAGATATGGTTAATGAATTAAAAAAAAATTCACACCAAAATAAATATCTACCAATGCAAGGATTGCCAGAACTTCGAGATGCAGTTGCATTATATACTTCAAATAAAAAAGGAAATAATTACAAAGCTGATAATGTCATTATAGGACCAGGATCAAAAGAGCTGATGTTTTTACTTCATATTTTATTTGATGGAGATGTTATTTTACCCGCTCCCAGCTGGGTTTCATATGCTCCACAGGCAATTATAGGAAGAAACAAAGTACATTGGATTGAAACTAAAAGAGAAAATAATTGGTTTCCTACAGGAGAAGAAATTGAAAAGGTTATTAGTAAAAATAAAAATAAAAATTACTTATTATTTCTTAATTCTCCAAACAACCCTTCAGGTCAGATTTGTGAAAACTTAGATGAAATAGCAACCGTTGCAAATAAAAATAACTTAATAATATTATCTGATGAAATATATTCTGAACTAAGTTTTAATACTGGATTTAAATCAATTTCAAATTTTTGCCCTGAAAAAACGATTATAAGCACTGGTTTAAGTAAATGGTGCGGTGCTGGTGGTTGGAGATTAGGATATTTTATAATTCCAGACTCTCTAAAAGAAATAAAAAATAAACTTAAAGTTTTAGCAAGTGAGACATTTTCATCTGTAAGTGCACCAATACAATACGCAGCAATTTCAGCTTATCAAAATGATCATAGTAGTTATATTAGAAATTCTTCAAATATTTTAAAAAATGTAGGAGAATATGTTTACGAAAACTTGAAATCTAACAATGTTATTATTAGTAAACCCAAAGGTGGCTTTTACTTAATGCCAGAGTTTGTAAATAAAAATTTTTCTACCTCAAGCGAAATGTGTAAGACTATATTAAAAGATACAGGTGTAGCTCTTTTGCCGGGATCTGATTTTGGTTGTTCTGAAAAAAAAATGTTAGCAAGATTAAGTTTTACAGATTTTGATGGTTCTAGTTTTATGAACGATATTAAAAAAAATAAAAATATTGATTTAAACTCTATTAATAACTTTGCACCAAAAATTATAGAGGGAACTAAAAAACTACGAGAGTGGTCGGAATCAGCTTAAAAACATACTAAATTCAGCTATATTAGTTTATAAGTACTTTAGAATTGCTCTAGACTCACTCCTCATTGAACTGTTAGGATCAAGTTAATTAAAAACATTATGGAGGGGAAATAATGAGAAAAATAATATCAAGTCTATCTAGTGCTCTTCTTATTTTTGTTGCAACTTTATCTTTTACTGGTGTAGCAAAATCTGCAGAGTTTTTTACGATAGGAACGGGCGGACCAACTGGAGTTTATTTCCAAACTGGAAACGCTATTTGCAAAATGTTGCATAAATCAGCAATTGCTAAGGAACATGGAAGAAAAAAAGGTATAGACAAAGCATACAGATGTACTGCTCCATCTACAGGAGGATCTAACTATAATATTGGTCAGATCAAAGAAGGAGAGTTTCAATTTGGTGTAGCTCAGTCAGACTGGCAATTTCATGCTGTTAATGGTTCAAGTAAATGGGAAGGAAAAAAGTTTGAAGGATTAAGAGCTGTTTTTTCAGTTCACAACGAACCTTTTCAAATTTGGGCTAGAAAAAAAGCAAAAGTTAAAAACTTTAAAGGTTTAAAAGGTAAAGTTGTTAACATAGGTAATCCTGGTTCTGGTCAAAGAGGAACTATGGAAGAACTTATGAAAGCAATGGGTGTGGATAATAGTTACTTTAAATCTACAACAGAACTAACTTCTTCTGAACAAGTTAAAGCACTTTGCGATGGTAAAATAGATGCATTTGGTTATTCAGTAGGATTTCCAAATGGTGCTATGGAACAAGCAGCTACTTGTGGAGCTAAAGCATTACCAATAAATTTAGTAGGTGGACCTGTTCAAGGTTTGATTGATGGTGCTGATTATTATGCTTCAGCAACAATACCTAAAGGTACTTATACTGGACAAAAGAAAGATGTAACAACTTTTGGTGTAAAAGCTACAGTAGTTACTAGTAATGCCGTTGAAGCGGATCTTGTTTATTTAGTAGTAAAAGCAGTTTTTGAAAATTTTGATGATTTTAGAAAACAACATCCTGCTTTTGCACCTTTGAAAAAGGAAGATATGATAGCTGATGGTTTATCAGCACCTTTACATGAAGGCGCTATTAGATATTATAAAGAAGCTGGATTAATGTAATCTAAATAGATTAATTGAATTATAAAAGGCCCAATAAATATATTGGGCCTTTTTTTTATATTAGAGTATCTTTGAAAAATGAATCAAAACAATAATTCAAAGGTTGAAAGTAAAATTAAAGAAGATTTATCTCCAACTAAAAATCTTAAAGGATTACACCTAAAAATTGTTTTAACGATTGCAATTATTTGGTCCTTGTTTCAACTTTGGTATGCATCACCTTTTCCATTTATGTTTAATTTTGGAATGTTTAAAGGTTTACCTGCTAGAGCAATCCATTTAGGTTTTGCATTAATTTTGGCATTTTTAATATTTCCTATTTCTCGTTCAAAAAAAATTTCAATTATTGATATTTTTATTAGTTTAATTGCAGCTTTCTGTTGTCTATATATTTATTTTTTTTATGATCAACTTGTAGATAGAGGAGGTGTTCTTTTAAAAATTACCTTAGGCAATTACATTGTGCCAATAGAATTAATCATTGGATCAGTTGGAATTTTAATTTTACTTGAAGCAACTCGTAGAGTAATTGGAATACCTTTAGTTATAATTGCAGTTTGTTTTTTATTATTTTCTTATTTTGGAAAATATGCACCCGAAATAATTTCTCATGGTGGACTTTCATTAAAAAGACTAGTTGGGTTTCAATGGTTTGATCAGGAAGCTATATTTGGAATTCCAATTGGAGTTTCAGTCGATTTTATATTTCTATTTGTTTTGTTTGGTGGTCTTTTAGAAACGGCTGGTGGTGGTCAATATTTTTTAAATTTAGCTTTTGCAATGGTTGGAAAAATGCGAGGAGGTCCTGCCAAGGCAGCTATTTTAGGATCTGGAATGACTGGTTTAATATCAGGTTCTTCAGTTGCAAATACAGTAACTACTGGAACATTTACTATTCCTATTATGAAAAAAACAGGATTCTCAAAAGAAAAAGCAGGTGCGATAGAAGTTTCTTCGTCAGTTAATGGTCAAATAATGCCTCCAGTAATGGGTGCTGCAGCTTTTGTTATGGCAAGTTTTATTGGAGTTACTTATTTTGAAGTTGTCAAACATGCTTTTTTACCAGCAGTAATATCTTATATTGCATTATTTTATATTTCTCATCTTGAAGCTTTAAAACTAAATTTAAAAGGAATGGATGAAAAAGATGTTCCACATTTAAAAAAAACATTTTTATCAGGTTTACATTTTTTAATTCCAATTTTTGTATTAATATATTTGTTGACCTATCTTAGATTAACTGCATCTTATTCTATATTTTATGCAACCATTGCATTAGTTCTAGTTAACTTAATAAACAAAATAATTAAATCATCTAAAGAAGGGAATTATATAGATGGTTTTAAAATTTGGTTTAATCAAACAGTTGTTGGTTTTCAAAAAGGTGCAATTAATATGGTAGCAGTTGGAATAGCAATAGCTACAGCAGGAGTAATTGTTGGAGCAGTCGGTTCAACCGGATTAAGTACTAATTTAATTGTTGTAATAGAGTCAGTCGCTAAGGATAATGTGATAATATTAATTTTACTAACTATAGTTTTATGTTTGCTACTTGGAATGGGACTTCCAACTACTGCTAACTATGTTGTTGTTGCATCATTAATGTCTATGGTTTTAGTAGATGTAGGTAATGCATCTGGATTTATATTTCCATTGATAGCTGTACATTTATTTGTTTTTTATTTTGGCTTAATGGCAGATGTTACTCCACCTGTTGGTCTTGCATCATATGCTGCTGCAGGTATTTCTGGGGGAGATCCATTAAAGACAGGAGTTCAAGCTTTTTGGTATAGTTTAAGGACTGGAGTTTTACCAATCGTATTTTTATTTAATCATGAACTGTTGTTAATTGGAATTGAAAACATATGGCATGGATTATTAGTAATCTTTACATCATTAATTGGAATATTAGTGTTTACAGCAGCAACCCAAGGATGGATGTTCAATAAATTAAGATGGTTTGAAATTATAGTATTTCTAGGAATATCTATATCTCTTTTATCTCCTGAATTTGCTCTTAATAAAATTTATCCTAAATATAATTATAAAGATTTAAAACAAATTCATTCACTTACATTAGAACCTAATAAAGAAGTGCATATAAGAGTTACCAGACCAAGCGAATATGGAGAAAGATATAAATTATTTGTTATAAATAAAAATTCTTTTGAAAAAAAATATACTTTAGAAAAGTATGGGATTAACTTAATAGAAGATCAAAATAGAATAGTAGTTGATACAATTCAATGGAATGGTTTAGCTAAAAAGAGTGGTATGGAAATGGGTGATATAATAAGTGAATTGAAGATTGAAAATTTAAATAGGCCAAATAAAGGTTTAGTCTATCCTTTTTCTCTAGGACTTTTACTAATTTTTGGATATCTTAACTATAGAAATTATGGATTTAAAAAAAATTAAACCACAGTTTATTAAAAAACCAAATCCTAGAATTGGTTTAATTGCTTTAGCAAGTGACTTCATGATCGAGAAGGATTTTGTAAATATAATTAAAGATAAAAACATAGATTTTTTTGTTAATCGTATAAAATGCTACAATCCATTGACAAGTGAAAATTTAATTAAAATGTCTAAAGATGTAACAGATGTTACAAGAAATATATTGCCTGATGAGAAGATAGATTGTGTTGTTTATGGATGTACTTCAGGGACCATTGCTGCTGGACATGACTCTATTGAAAGAAAAATAAAATTAGCAAAACCAGAGGCAAAAGTAACAACTCCAAGCACTGCAGCAATTACAGCTTTAAAAAAGTTAAATATTAAAAAAATTTCAGTATTTACACCATATCCAAAAAAATTGAATGATGAAGTAGTAGCTTTTTTTAAAAATGAAAAATTTGAAATTATTTCGAATTCATATTTTGATATAGAGTCAGATATAGATATTGGTAAAGTTGATCCAGATTATCTGTACGATGTTTTAATAAATATGGATCATAAAGATGCTGATGCTCTTTTTGTTTCTTGCACGGCCCTACCAGTTTTGTCAATTATTGATAGACTGGAAAAAAAGATAAATAAATTTGTTCTATCAAGCAATCAAGCTTTAATTTGGGATACCCTTGAAAAAATTGGAAAAAATAATTCAATTAATGGTTTTGGCAAACTATTTTCATCTAACTAAAAATGTTATTTACAAAACAAGAATATAAACAAAGATTAAACAAAGTTAAAAAATCAATGCAAGAAAAAGGCATTGAATTGTTAATTTCTCAGGATACAAATAACATGAATTATTTAACAGGATATGATGCTTGGTCATTTTATTATTCTCAATGCGCAATAGTTCATGTAAATGATGACGAACCTTTATGTTTTGTTAGAGCTCAAGATGCAGGTGGAGCATACATAAAAACTTATCTAAAAAAAGAAAATATTATTGTTTATGACGAAAAGTATATTCATACATGGCCAATGCACCCTTACGATTCTTTAATAAACTTAATTAAAAAAAATAAATGGGATAAATTAAATATCGGTGTGGAGATGGATAGCCACTATTTTACGGCTTATTGTTATGAGAAGTTAAAACAAGGTTTACCAAATGCAAAAATTAAAGATTCAGAAAGACTAGTTAACTGGACAAGATTAATAAAATCAGATGCTGAGATTAATCTTATGAAAGGAGCGGCAAAAATTTCACAAATAGGCATGAAGGTGGCTATGGAAAGTATCAATCCAGGTGTAAGACAATGTGATGCTGTTGCCGAAATACAAAAAGCTTTATTTAAGGGAACTCCTGAAATTGGGGGTGAATACGCAAGCATTGCAACATTACTACCAACAGGCAAAGGAACATCAGCTTCACATTTAACAGCAACAGATGAGAAATTTGTTGAGGGTGAAGCAACAATTATTGAACTCTCAGGAGTAAATAAAAGGTATCATTGTCCAATGGCAAGAACAGTATTATTAGGAAAGCCAGATCAAAAAAAAATAGATGCTATGAAAGCAACAAATGAAGCACTTGATGCGGGTATTACTGCTACGAAACCTGGAAATACAGCTGATGATGTAGCTCAAAAATTCTGGGCTGTTCTGGATAAATATAATATTAAAAAAGAATCTAGAACAGGTTATTCAATTGGTATTGGTTATCCACCTGATTGGGGTGAACATACTTTAAATATCTATAAAGGTGACAAGACAGTTTTAGAACCAAATGTTTGCTTTCACATGATTGCTGTAATGCAATTTGGTGACTGGGGAGTGGAAGCGTCTGAATCTGTTAGAGTTACAGACAAAGGAAGTGAATTATTTTGCAATTTTTCAAGAGATTTACACATAAAATAAGAACTTGAAAAAATTATCTACAAATGTTTTAAATTGCCATGCCAAATAATGAACAATTCGTAAGATTTGATAAAGTAGATAAAAGCTATGATGGCAAAGTACTTGTTGTTAAAGATTTAAATTTAGATATTGCAGAAGGTGAATTTATTACAATGCTTGGACCATCTGGTTCAGGTAAAACAACTTGCTTAATGATGTTAGCAGGATTTGAAACCCCAACCAACGGAGAAATATATTTAGACAAAAATCCTATATCAAACATCCCTCCTCATAAAAGAGGTATCGGAATGGTTTTTCAAAATTATGCATTGTTTCCACATATGACAGTTTATGAAAATTTAGCTTTTCCTTTAAGAGTTAGAAAAGTTTCTAAAGAAGATACAGATAAAAAAATTGATAAAGCTCTATCCATGGTATCTTTAACAGGTTTTGAAAATAGAATGCCAGGCCAGTTGTCAGGTGGACAACAACAAAGAGTTGCTGTTGCAAGAGCTTTAGTTTTTGATCCAGCAGTAGTTCTTATGGATGAACCTTTAGGAGCTTTAGATAAAAATTTAAGAGAAAGTATGCAGTATGAAATTAAACATATTCATGAAAGTATTGGTGTTACAGTTGTTTACGTTACTCATGATCAAGGAGAAGCTTTAACAATGTCAAACAGAATTGCAGTTTTTAATGATGGTAAAGTTCAACAACTTTCATCACCCGATAAACTTTATGAAGAACCAGTAAACTCTTTTGTAGCAGAATTTATAGGAGAAAATAATAGATTTTCTGGACAAGTTACAGATGTTTCAAAAGATAAATGTAAAGTAAAATTAGATGATGGTTCAGAAATCTTAGCTAATCCTATTGTAGTAAAATCAAGTGGTGAAAAAACTATTGTATCCTTAAGGCCAGAAAGAGCTTTAATTAATACTAAAGAAAAAATGGAAAATAATTTTAAAGGAAAAATTGAAGAAGTTATTTATCATGGAGACCACACTAGAGTTAGATTAAGTTTGCTTGGAAACAAAGATTTTATTTTGAAAGTTCCTAATAGTTCCGCCAATATGGATATAAAGCTTGGAAACCAAATTAATGTTAGCTGGAATAGTTTTGATGCTAGAGCGTTAGATCCAAAATAAACCACTATAAAAAAACTAAATATCCATCAGTAAAATAGGCCCATTTTATGCAAATGGCATGTTGACTCCTATATTATATCTTGCTGTAATCCTGTTTTTATAAAAAACGTTTAAACGGAGGATAAATGAAAAAATTAAGTAAATTGTTACTTGTTCTATCTTTTGCTCTTTCTATAACTTCATCAGCATTTGCAGTAGTTGTTGCATCTTGGGGTGGAGCTTATACAGAATCTCAAAAGCTAGGATATGGTGATCCTACTGCAAAAAAACTAGGTGTACCTATTGATTGGGTAGACTATTCAGGTGGATTATCAGAAATAAAAGCACAAAAAGAAGCAGGTGCAATCGTATGGGATATCATAGACGTATTTGCTATGGATACTATTACTGGATGCGACGAAGGTATATTTGTTGAATTTGATTTCGACAAAGACTTCCCAGCAGCACCAGATGGGACTCCTGCAAGTGAAGATTTCTTTACTAGCATGCCTTCTAAATGTGCGGTAGGAAATATTTTATATTCTTGGAATTATGCTTATAACAGCGACAATGTTAAAGGTAAGCCAAAAACTATAAAAGATTTCTTTAACACTAAAAAATTTCCTGGAAAAAGAGCTATCTATAAAAGCGCTCTAACTAATTTAGAAATCGCTTTAGCAGCTGATGGTATTAAACCAGGTAAAGGTGGAGCAAAAATCTATAAAGCTTTAAATACTGAAAAAGGTGTTCAAAGAGCTTTAGATAAGATCAAAAAACTTTGTACAGATCCAAGTGGTGGATGTGTATTTTGGTCTGCAGGTGCTCAACCGCCAGAATTATTAATGAGTGGTGAAGTTGTTATGGCAACTGGTTGGAACGGAAGATTCTTTAATGCTACAGTTGGAGAAGGCGCGCCAATCGTTCAAGTTTGGGACGGACAAGGTCTTGACTACGAATACTTTGCACTTGTTAAAGGTGGACCAAACGAAGCTGACGCTAAAAAAGCTCTTGCAATGATGACAAGTACAGAAGGTTTAGCAGGAAGCGCTAAGTATATTGCTTACGCTCCTTGGAGAAAGTCTTCTATTGATGTTATGAAAAAAGGAGAGCCTTGGTATAAAGATGGTAAAACTAACATGGTACCACACATGCCAACAGCACCAGCTAACACTAAAAATTACTTCTTAGTTGACCCAATATTCTGGGCTGATAACGGTACAGAACTTGGTGAAAAATGGGAAGCTATGAAAGCAGGTCTATAATTTTAAGTTTTAAACTTTAAAATTATATAATATATTTAGGGCGGTTATTTTATAACCGCCCTTTTTTATTTATGAGCAGCGAAACACAAAAAATTTTAACAACAGATGGAATTCCTTTAGAGGAAAGTTTAAAAAAAGCAGAGAAAAAAAATAAAATAAAAGCTTTTTTACTCGTATGTCCTTTATTGTTATTTTTAATAATCACATATGTTTTTCCAATAGGTGATATGCTTTTTAGAAGTGTGGATGACCGAATGGTTACAAATATGCTTCCTAAAACTTATAAAGCAATGGAACAATGGGATGGAAAAGAATTACCACCAGAAGAAGTTTTTGAAGGATTTTATTTAGACTATAAAAAATTAGTTGAAGAAAAAACATTTGGAAAATTAGCTACCCAACTTAACTACGAAAAAAATGGATTTAAAAGTATTCTTAAAAAATTAAAAAGAAAAATGAAAAAATTTGAGGAAGGAAATTATAAAGAACAAATAATGGCTGTTCATAGTAGATGGGCTAATGTTGAGTATTGGAGAGCACTTAAAAGAAGAGCGCCTGCTTACAGTTATTCAAAATATCTTAAAGGTGTAGATATGTATGAAAACGAGGATGGTAAAATTGTTCAAGTTTCTGAAGATAGAAGAATTCATAAAATTCTATGGGTAAGAACTGTTGAAGTTGCCTTTTTTGTTACAGTTTTTTGTTTTTTGATGGCTTATCCAATCGCCCATTTATTAGCAACACTTCCAATGAAATATAGTAATTTATTAATGATTTGTGTTCTCTTACCTTTTTGGACATCCTTACTCGTAAGAACTGCAAGTTGGATGATTTTATTACAACAACAAGGAATCGTTAATGACTTTTTTGTATGGATAGGTCTTGTGGCAGACGATAACAGGCCTGAAATGATGTATAATAAGGTTGGTACATATGTTGCGATGACACAAATTCTTTTACCATTCATGGTATTACCACTTTATAGTGTTATGAAAACTATCTCTCCTAGCTTGATGAGAGCAGGAAAATCTCTAGGTGGAACACCATTTGTAGCCTTTTGGAAAGTATATTTTCCTCTAACTATACCAGGAATAGGTGCTGGTTGTTTATTAGTTTTTATACTTGCTATTGGATATTACATTACTCCAGCTCTTGTTGGAGGAGCATCAGGAACGCTGATTAGTAATCATATAGCGTTTCATATGAAAAGTACTTTAGATTGGAGCTTTGCATCAGCAATGGGATTAATGTTATTGAGCGGAGTTTTAGCTATTTATTGGGTTTATAATAAACTTGTAGGAGTTGATAATATTAAACTGGGATAAATATGGCCTTACCAAAATATACAGAACCTCATTATAGAATTTGGCATTACTTCTACATATTTATTTGTAGCTGTGTATTTTTTTTCTTAATAGCACCATTGTTTGTAATTTTCCCATTATCATTTAACGCAGAAGAATTTTTAGTTTTTTCAGAAGGTATGAAGAGACTTGATCCAGATGCCTTTTCATTAAGATGGTATCATGACATGGTTTATGGAACAAAAAACCCATGGGGGCTAGCTGCAAAAAATAGTTTTATAATTGCAATTTTTGCAACATTAGGATCTGTTCTTCTTGGGACAGTTGCTGCGCTAGGATTAAGTAGCAGACACATGCCTTACAAAGGAATTATAATGGCAACTTTAATTTCGCCAATGATTGTTCCGCTTATTATCTCAGGTGTTGCAATTTTCTTTTTTATGGCCAAAGTTGGTTTAGCGGCAACACACACAGGAATTGTTTTGGCTCATATTGTCTTAGGAACTCCATTTGTAGTGATTACTGTTACAGCTACTTTGTCAGGTTTTGATCATAGTGTTACTAGAGCCGCTGCTAGTCTTGGAAGTGACCCTGTTAACACATTTATGAAAATAACTTTACCGTTAATTTTACCAGGAGTAATATCTGGCGGTTTATTTGCATTTGTTACTTCTTTTGATGAAGTGGTAGTTGTACTTTTCTTAGCTGGGCTAGACAACACAACAATACCAATTCAAATGTGGACGGGCTTAAGAGAACAATTAAGTCCAACCATTCTTGCAGTTGCTACTTGCTTAATTGTTCTTTCAACATTAATACTTGTTACCGCAGAACTTCTTAGAAGAAGATCTGAGAGAATAAGAGGTATTAACAGATAATTTTTTATTAAGCTTTAAGTTTTATGGAAATTAAAAAAGTAGTGATAATAGGTTCAGGAACAATGGGCAGTGGTATTGCAGCTCAACTTTGTAATGCAAATGTTCCAGTTACTTTATTAGATTTAAAAACAGAAATAAGCGAAAAAGCAAGAGAAAGAATTCTTAAATCTAGACCTCCATTATTGATCGATAAATCAAAAATAAATAATATTAAAGTAGGTAATATAAATGATGATTTTAATACAGTTAAAGATGCAGATTGGGTTGTGGAGGCAGTAGTCGAAAGAATTGATATCAAGCATAATATTTATGAAAAAATCTTTAAATTTAGAAAATCAGGTGCAATAGTCTCATCAAATACTTCATCAATTCCAATTAAAATTTTGTCAGAAAAATTATCCAGTGAAGAAAAAAAAGATTTTTGTATTACGCATTTTTTTAATCCAGTTAGATATATGGGTCTACTCGAAATTGTAAAAAACGAAAATAATGATTTAAATAAAATTAGTTCCTTAAAAAAATTTTGTGAAGAAGAATTAGGAAAAGGTGCAATAGTTTGCAATGATACACCAGGTTTTCTTGGAAATAGGATAGGAGTTTATGCAATGCAAGTTGCTATGACAGAAGCATTTAAATTTAAATTATCAATTGAAGAGGCAGATGCAATATTTGGAAGACCAATGGGAATACCTAAAACAGGAGTATTTGGATTATATGATTTAATAGGAATTGATTTAATGAGTGATGTGCTTAAAAGTTTTATAAAAGAATTACCTAAAACAGATGAATTTCAAATAGTTGCTAAAGAAATACCACTTGTAAAAAAGTTAATAGAAACAGGTTACACAGGAAGGAAAGGCAAGGGTGGTTTTTATAGAATGAAAAAAATTGATAATGCAAAAGTTTTAGAAGCTATCAATTTAGAAACTGGAGAATATTCTGCATCTAAAAAAATAGATATAAAATCAGAAAAAGTTGATTTAAATAGCTTAATTAATAGAAAAGATAAGTATGGAGAATATGCTTGGTCAGTAATTTCAAAAATAATTAAATATGCATCTTCATTAGTTCCAGGGATAACAGATAAATTTAACGATATTGATGAAGCTATGAGGTTAGGTTTTAATTGGGCAAAAGGTCCTTTCGAAATGTTAAATGCAATAGGAGTGAAGAACTTTTTTCAAAAAATAGATAATTTTGACAACAATAAGTTTTTAGAAAATTTAAATAAATCTAAAAATGAAAATTTTTATGGCGAAAGACAACTGTATACTGAAATAGAAACATTAGGAAAAGTAAAACCTAAGGCAATTAAAAGTGATAAAAATAAATCAGCTGAAATTTATAGATTTAAAGATTTTAATATTGTTGAATTTACAACTAAAGCAAACGTTTTAGATTATGATTCAATGGACTGTTTGAAGAAAGCAACAGATAAACCATTAATAATTATAAACGAAAGTATGCAATTTTCGGCTGGAGTAAATTTAACTTATACAATGAACTTTGCTGACAAAGGTGATTTTAAATCTATTGAAAAATTTATAAAATATTTTCAAGAAACATGTAAACATTTAAAATATTGCGAGAATCCAGTTATCTCCGCTCCATCTGGATTGGCGTTAGGTGGAGGTGAAGAAGTTGTTTTGCAAAGTAATTTTGTTGTATCTCACACCAATATTGTGATGGGATTAGTTGAAACATTAGTTGGTTTAGTTCCAGCAGGTGGAGGATGCAAGGAAGTTTTATGGAGATGGTCACAATCAGATGAAGCAAAAAATGATCCTGATTTTGCTCCATTAAAAGTATTTGATATTATTGGGTATGCCAAAACAGCTACTTCTCCTATAGAGGCTGAACCTTTAAAATATTTAAGACCTGATGATAAAAAAATAATGAATAGAAATAGTTTATTTTCAGTTTCTAAAAAAGTATTAGAGCAAAATAAAAATTTTAAACCTCCCGAAGTATGCAAGTTTAATTTATCTGGCAAACCGTTAAAGGAAAAAATGATAAAAGTTTTAGAAAAACTTTATAACGATAAAATTATATTAGACCATGGTATGGAAGTTGGTAAAGAATTAGCCAATGTTTTAAGTGGCGGAGATACAACAATTGAAAAAACTTTATCAGAAGATGATTTGTATAAATTGGAGCTTGATTCATTTATGAAACTTATTCAAACCAAAAAAACACAAGAAAGAATCAAGCATACTCTTACAACAGGAAAACCTCTAATTAATTAAACTATTTAAGCATTTCAAAAGTATTAATAAAGTCTGGCCTTAGTACATATTCAACTTTATCATTGTATTTAACTTTTTGGAGAACTTCTAAACCATAAATTACTTTTCCAACAGGTGAATACTCTCCTTCAAATAAAGGCGCATCTTCGAGCAGTATAAAAAATTGACTGTCTTCAGTATTTTTTTTTTCTGTTCTTGATAAAGCAACACTACCTTTTTTAAAATCAAAACTGTTATCTAATTCTGAATTTATAGTTCCATAACCTGAACTACCTGTTCCTATATACGTATAATTTAAATTTTTTTTTTTACCAAACTCTAAATCTCCAGCTTGGACTAGAACATTCTTTATCACCCTATGAAAAGCAACATTATTATATTTACCTGAATTAATTAACATTTTGAATCGTTTAACTGAATTTGGAGAAATATTTGGATAAAGTTCAATAATAACATTTCCACAAGTTGCATTTAATATTGCAATATTTTCAACATTTTTAAATTTTAATTTTTCAGGATTGTAATTTTTTACAAATAAGCATTTGTTTTTCATAGCTATTAAAGATCCGAAAGTTATAATTGCTAAAATTATTATAAAGATAAGTAAAATTTTTTCCAATTTAGTTTGTTTTATTTTTTTTATCATTTTTTAAAATTTAAATTCTTTATCAATCTTTAACAAAGTTTTTTTTATATAGGATATTTTTTTTTTCAACACAGGATCTTTTAAGGCTTTATTTTCTATATTTTTTTTTTCAGTAATTAAAAAAGAAAATATTTCAGCCATATCTTCAGATGGAGTTGACATTGAATATTCTGTCAAAAATCCTTTAGTTTCTTCTAATAGTGATAGATTTAATCTATCTGAAGAACAGGTCGAGCATTCAGCATAGTTAAATTTCTTATCATTAAAGTTTTTCCAATCATCGTATACAAACAAATCTTTAAAACTTTCATTAATCAAATGAAAAACTTCATGATGTAAAATTCTTTGAAAATGTTTTTTTTCAAATTTTATATTTATAATTAAAGTTTTCATTCGATGATTTGGGACTCCTCCAGCATCAATTTCTGAAACTGAAAGGTTTTCACATAGAACTACATATTTAAGATTAATTTTTTTTAAAAAGCCAGAATTATACTTATTAAAATTTTCTTCAATTAATTTAAATTTTTCATCTATAGTTTGAATATTTGAATTAAAACAAGTTACATTGTCATTTCTTATACCCACTTGAAATGTTTTATTAGCTCTTAGATATTTGATGCCATTTGTAGATTTATTATTATATATCTCTAAGTTTGGTATTTTGATTAAATTGTATATTGTGTTAGCATTGGCAGGTGAAATTAATATAAACAATAGTAAAATTATTTTTAAAAATTTCATATGGCAATATAGATGAAAAAAAAGAGAAAAAAAAACCCAATTCAACCTGTAAGTGGAACTAAAGTACCAAGATTTGCTGGACCAAGCACATTTGCAAGGCTACCTGAACTAAGAGATGTTGAAAATTGTGATGTTGCAATAGTTGGAATTCCTTTTGATGCTGGAACTAGTTATAGACCTGGGGCTAGGTTTGGGCCGCAAAGTATTAGACAAGCATCAAGACATTTAAGAACAAATTATCACCCAAGTTATGATGTTGAGCCCTTTAAAGTTCAGCAAGTTGCAGATGCGGGCGACATTTCTTGTAATCCATTTAATATTAACGAGGCAATAAAACAAATAGAAATTGGAGCATTAGATTTACTAAATCAAACTGGAGGAATAATTAGTATGGGAGGTGACCATACCATTGCTTTTCCACTATTAAGAGCTGTAAATAAAATAAACAACGGACCAATTGCACTAGTACATTTTGATGCACATTTAGACACTTGGGATACTTACTTTGGGGCACCATATACTCACGGAACTCCATTTAGAAGAGCAAGAGAAGAGAATTTATTTTTAGACGATGCTTCAATGCACGTTGGTATTAGAGGCCCTTTATATAGCAGAGAAGATATTAAGAATGATGAAAGTTTTGGATTTAAAATAATTCATTGTGACGAATTTCAAACCGAAGGTATTGATAAAATAGTTAACAGAATTAAAAAAAGAGTTGGAAAAAATCCTCTATACTTATCTATTGATATTGATGTTTTAGATCCAGCTTATGCACCTGGTACCGGCACTCCCGAGATTGCAGGAATGACAACAAGAGAAATTGTAAATGTTATTAGAGGTCTGTCTGGAATGAATTTAATATCAGCTGATGTTGTTGAAGTGTCACCAGCTTATGATCATGCTGAGGTTACATCTTTAGCTGCAGCAACAATAATTTATGAGTTAACTAATTTGTTTGCAAAAAAAAAACAATAGGTTAAATTTTATTATGTTAGATAAAAAAAATTTTTATATTAATGGGGAATGGACTTCTGCAATAGAACCAAGAAGCCACAAAGTAATCGATCCATCAAATGAAGAACCTTGTGCTGAAATATGCCTTGGAGGAAAAAAAGATGTAGATAAAGCAGTTAGCGCTGCAAAAAAAGCTTTTGAAACTTGGGCTTTCTCAAAAAAAGAAGAAAGATTAGATTTATTAGAAAAATTGTATGTTGTTTATAAAAAAAGATGGGCAGAAATGGCAAAACTCATTTCTTTAGAAATGGGAGCACCTATGAAATTTTCTACAGAAATGCAAGCTGCAACTGGAGCTAGCCATATCAAATCATTTAAAAATATATTAAAAGATTTTAAATTTGAAAAAGATTTAGGAGAGGAAAAAAATAATCAAAAACTATTATATGAACCGAAAGGTGTTTGTGCATTGATTACACCCTGGAATTGGCCAATAAATCAAGTTAACTTAAAAGTAATTCCTGCATTGGCATCAGCTTGTACAGTAGTATTAAAACCGTCTGAGATAGCACCTTTATCATCAATGCTATTAGCTGAAATGATTGATGAAGTGAAGTTTCCTCCAGGAGTTTTTAATTTGATAAATGGGGATGGAGCTGTTACTGGAGACGCTTTAACAAGCCATCCTGATATTAATATGATTTCATTTACAGGATCAACTAGGGCAGGTGCATTAATTTCTCAAAATGCTGCAAAAGATTTTAAAAGGATAAGCTTAGAATTAGGTGGAAAAGGTGCAAATATAATCTTTAAAGATGCAGATTCGGAAGCTGTGGCAAGAGGCGTTTTAAGATGTTTTAGAAATTCAGGACAATCTTGCAATGCTCCTACAAGGATGCTTGTTGAAAAATCTATTTATAATGAAACTGTAGAAAAAGTAAAAGAATTAGCAAATAATACAAAGGTAGATTCTCCACAAAAAGATGGCGACCATATTGGACCAGTAGTCTCAGAAGTTCAGTTTAATAAAATTCAAACGTTAATTCAAAAAGGAATAGACGAAGGAGCAAAATTAATTGCAGGTGGAACTGGCAAACCAAATGGTTTAGAAAAAGGCTATTATGTAAAACCAACTGTTTTTGCTGATGTTAATAACCAAATGGAAATAGCTAGGACTGAAATTTTTGGTCCAGTTTTGTCTATAATACCTTTTGAAAATGAGGATGAAGCTATATCAATTGCTAACGATACAGATTATGGCTTAACAAATTACATTCAAACACAAGATAAAGAAAAAGTTAAAAGAGTAGCAAGAAAACTACGATCAGGAATGGTAGATGTAAATGGAGTTGGTATAGCTGTAGCTTCTCCTTTCGGAGGATATAAACATTCCGGTATTGGACGAGAAGCTGGAACCGAAGGTCTTATAGAATTTTTAGAAGTCAAAACAGTTGGCGGTTGGAATTAATTAAAATATTAAAATTTTTTAAATTGATGTGGATTGGTTCTTTACACCATCAAGAAATTCCAAACATTTATTAATTTCCTCTAATTTAATAAATTCATCTACTTTATGAGCTTGTTCAATTGAACCTGGTCCACAAACAGCAGTACTTATTCCTATTTCTTGAAACAAACCAGCTTCTGTTCCAAATGAAACGACTTCTCTAGAGTTATCACCAGTAATACTAGATACAAATTCACAAGCTTCTGAATCTTTTACTCTATCAAAGCCAATAATTTCTCCAATTATTTCTTTCTTAATTGATGAATTTGGAAAAACTTTTTTCATTTCTGGAAGCAATACTTCGTTTGCGTATTTGTCTAATTCTGCATTTAAAAAAACTCCATCTTCTTTAACTACAGGTCTTGTTTCCCAATTTACAAAACATTTATCAGCAATTACATTGTGTGCTATTCCTCCAAAAATCCCTCCTATTTGAAGTGTAGAATGTGGAGGATCAAAAATAGAATTTTTTGGGGCTCTATCTTTTAATTTTTGCCTTAATTCTATTAATTTATTTACATACCTTGCTGCATACTCAACAGCACTCACACCTTTGTGGGGCTGAGAACTATGACCAGCTAAACCTTCAAAATAAGTTGTATATTCGTAACAACCTTTATGAGCGTCAATTATTTTCATGTTTGTTGGTTCACCAACAATACATATTCCATTTTTTAATCCTCTTTTTTTTAATTCTTTAATTAAAATTGGGGCTCCCTTACATGCAGTTTCTTCATCAAAAGTAAAAGAAAAATGAATATCTCTATCTAATTTTGATTTTGAAAAAATTGGTGCATAGGCTAGGGCACATGCAATGAAACCTTTCATATCACAAGATCCCCTTCCATAAAGTTTATCCTCTTTAATTACTGCTTCAAATGGATTTGTGGACCAACCTTTTGAAACAGGAACAACATCTGTATGACCAGAAAGTATAATAGGTACTTTGCCATTTGGTTTTTTTGCTTTTAGAGTTGCAAAAAGATTGACTCTTTTTTTATCTTCATCAAAAGTTTTAAAAGATGTTGCACCTAATTTTTTTAGTATTTCATCACAATAATCAATTAACTGATTATTATCTTCACCTGATATAGTTTTAAAGGCTATTAAATCTGACAGTATTTTAATAGAATTTTCATATAAATGTTTCAAATTATTTTCTGTACTCATATCTATTATTAATTATATATTAAATTTATGAAAGAACAAATAACCTACGACATATTTGATAAAGTAGATATAAGGCTTGGCACTGTAATATCTGTAAAAAAAAATGAAAAAGCTAGAAAACCTTCATTAGTTGTAGAAGTAGATTTTGGAAAAGAAATTGGAATAAAACAATCATCAGCACAAATAACACATTATTATAATGAAGAAAATTTATTAGGAAAACAGGTGATTGGTGTATGCAATTTTCCTGAAAAAAATATAGCAGGTATAAAATCACAAGCACTTATACTTGGATCCATAGATAAAGAAGGAAAAGTTACTTTAGTTCATCCATCACAAAAAGCCGAAAACGGTTTACCAATAGCTTGATTTTATGCATCCTGAACTATTGTCACTTTCATTATTTATGCTAGGAACAAGCTGTTCACCAGGCCCTAATAATATAGTGGCATCATATTCCGGCTTTAATTTTGGAGTAATAAAAACTTTTCCACACATGTTGGGAGTAATTTTTGGGTTTACAACAGTAGTCTGCGTATTAAATTTTGGTTTAATTAATATTTTTAAAATTTATCCATTAATTCAGGAAATTTTGAAAATTTCTGGATCTATTTTTTTAGTTTATTTAGCTTACAAAATAGCATTCTCTAAAAATGTAAAAGAAAATAAAAAAGAAAATCCAGTAAAATTTATAGAAACATTTTTTTTTCAGTTTCTAAATCCCAAAGGGGTAATTGTAGCAATTATTATTGTTTCTACTTATGTGGAAAGTGGAAATAATTTTATAAATTATTCGTTCTGGGTTATTCTTGTTTCTTTCCTGTGCGCGTTGATAAGTATCACTTTTTGGACTTTTGTTGGTAAATTTTTTAGGAGATTTGCGACAAATGAGAAATTTATTAAGGTATTTAATTATGTTATGTCGTCTTTCTTATTGGCTTGTATTGCAACATTTTATCTGTAATTTTGATTCATAATTTAGCCGAAATAAACTATAAGATGTAAATTTATGAAACCTGGAAATAAAAATTCTTTTAAAGCTTTAAATTCTTTAAATATAAATGGAAAAAATTATAAATATTATTCTCTAATTGAAGCTGAAAAAAATGGACTAAAAGATATTTCAAAATTACCAAAATCTTTAAAGGTTCTTTTGGAAAATTTACTTAGATATGAGGACGATTTATCTGTAACTAAAGATCAAATAAAAGCTATAAGTAACTGGATTAAGGAAAAAAAATCTAATACAGAAATTGCGTATAGGCCAGCAAGAGTTTTATTGCAAGACTATACAGGCATACCTGCAGTTGCAGATTTGGCAGCGATGCGGGAGGCTGTAAAAGAAAAAAATAAAGACCCAAATAGTATAAATCCACTTTCTTCTGTTGATTTAGTTATAGATCATTCAGTTCAAGTAGACCGATCTGCTAAATCTGATTCATTTGAAAAAAATGTAGATATAGAATTTAAAAGAAATGGTGAAAGATATTCTTTTTTAAAATGGGGACAACAAGCTTTTAATAATTTTCGAATAGTCCCTCCAGGCACAGGTATTTGTCACCAAGTTAATTTGGAATACCTATCAAAAGTAGTTTGGTCAGAAAGATATAAAGAAGATGAATATTTGTTTCCAGATACTTTAGTTGGAACTGATAGTCACACGACAATGGTCAATGGTTTATCAGTTCTTGGTTGGGGTGTTGGTGGAATTGAGGCTGAAGCAGGAATGCTTGGACAACCTATTTCTATGTTAATTCCAGAAGTAATTGGTTTTGAGTTTAAAAATAAAATGCCCGAAGGAACTACAGCTACTGATTTAGTTTTAACAGTTGTGAAAATTTTAAGAGACAAAGGTGTTGTTGGAAAATTTGTTGAGTTTTATGGAGATGGTTTAAAAAATCTAACACTTGCTGACAGAGCGACTATTGCAAATATGGCACCAGAGTATGGAGCTACCTGTGGTTTTTTTCCAATTGATGATGAGACTTTAAAATATTTAAGGTTTTCAGGAAGAGACGAACATACAGTTAATACTGTAGAAAAATACGCTAAAGAGCAGGGACTGTGGGTAAGTAATAATATTGAATTTACTGATACTGTTTCGCTAGACATGTCTTCACTTGTACCAACAATATCTGGGCCAAAAAGACCCCAAGATAAAGTATTATTAAATGAAGCATCTTCTGGATTTAAAAAAGTATTTACAAATATTACATCAAGGAAAGAAAAACATATTTCAAAGGTTAATGGAACTGATTTTGAAATTAAAGATGGCTCTATATTAATAGCAGCAATAACATCATGCACAAATACATCTAACCCTAATGTTTTAATTGGAGCTGGATTGTTAGCAAAAAAAGCTGTTGAATTAGGTTTAAAAACAAAACCCTGGGTAAAAACTTCATTAGCACCAGGATCTCAGGTAGTCACTGATTATTTGAAAAAAGCAGGTCTTAATAAATATTTAGATGAATTAGGTTATAATTTAGTTGGATATGGATGCACAACATGTATTGGAAATTCCGGACCATTACCAGATAACATAGTGGAAGCAATTGAAAAAAAAGATATATATGGTGTATCTGTTCTGTCTGGTAATAGAAATTTTGAGGGTCGTATTTCTCCACATATAAAAGCAAACTATCTTGCATCACCCCCGCTTGTTGTTGCCTATGGATTAGCTGGCCATATGGAAGTAGATTTATATAAAGATCCTTTAGGAAAAGATAAAAACAATAAAGATATTTTTTTAAAAGATATTTGGCCTTCAAACAGACAAATAGAAGAAACCTTAAGAGAAGCATTAAATGCTGAAATGTTTGTTACACGATATTCAAATGTTTCCAAGGGACCAATTCAATGGCAAAAAATAAAAACCGAAAAAAGTAGCATTTATAATTGGGATCAAGAATCAACCTATGTAAAAAAACCACCTTTTTTTGATAATCTTTCAGATAAACCAGAGGGGTTTAAAAAAATAAAAGATGCAAGACCGTTATTAATTTTGGGGGATATGGTTACTACAGACCATATATCTCCAGCAGGATCTATACAAAAAGAAAGTCCAACCGGCGAATATTTCATGGAACATCAAATTTTGCCAAAAGATTATAACTCCTATGGGTCAAGAAGGGGAAATCATGAAGTTATGGTAAGAGGCACATTCGCCAATATAAGAATTAGAAATGAAATGGCACCAGGAACTGAAGGAGGATATACAAAATTATATCCAGAAGGAAAGGTTATGCCAGTTTATGATGCTGTAGTAGAATACAAAAAAAGAGGGACAGATTTAGTAGTAATAGCAGGTAAAGAATATGGAACTGGTTCATCTAGAGATTGGGCAGCAAAAGGAACAAAACTTTTAGGAATAAAAGTAGTTATTGCTGAAAGTTTTGAAAGAATTCATAGATCAAATTTAATTGGTATGGGTATTCTTCCTTTACAATTTAATGACAATATTGACAGAATTAAATTAAAACTAAAAGGGTCTGAACTAATAACTATCATAGACATAGAGAGAGGAATAAATCCATCTGGAAGCGTTGATGTTGAAATTAAATATGCCTCAGGAGATATTAAAAAAATTAAGACTTTATGTAGAATTGATACCAAAAATGAATTGGAATATTATAAAAATGGTGGCATTCTGCAATTTGTTTTAAGAAATATGATTTAACTTTATGGATGAAGACATTAAAATAATAAATAGAAATACAAGAAACGAAAAAATAAAAAATTTTTTTATAATTAATAAAAAAAAAATAATTATTTTTGGATCCTTATTTATTTTAATGGCTATTTTTTATTTTCTTTTTTTAGAAATTAAAGAAAGAAATAAAATAAAATTAGCTGAAAAATATAATAAAATTAAAATAGAACATACGATAAATAACAAAGAAGATACCAAAAAAAAATTGATTGAAGTAATTTACGAAAACGATACTACTTATTCTCCACTAGCATTATATTTTATTATAGATAATGAAATATTAACTGAAAATAATGAAATAAATAAATTATTTGATCAAGTTATTAATAAAACAAAATTAGATAAAGAAATAAAAAATTTAATTATTTATAAAAAAGCATTATTTAATTCCGATTTTAAATCTGAAAATGAATTATTAAATATTTTAAATCCAATTATTAATTCAGAAAGTATTTGGAAATCACATGCTTTATATTTATTAGCAGAGTATTATTATTCAAAAAATGAAAAAGAAAAATCAAAAGAATTTTTTAACAAAATAGTTGGAATGAGTAATAGCAATCAAAATATTAAGGTAGAGTCACAAAAAAAACTAAATAGAGATTTTTAGTGAAAAATTTATTTAAATTATTTTTTTTAATTTTTTTAATAAATAGTTGTTCTTTAAATCCAAATTCTTCATTATGGACAAAAAAAGAAGAAATTAAGAAAGATAAAATTTTAAATACTAAGCAGATTATAAAAAAACAAAAAATTTTAAAAAATGAATTAAATACTAATCTTAAGATTAATGTTTCAAATTTAAAAATAGAAAATTCTTACTTAAAAAATTTTACTAATAATAATGGTAGATACAATTACGAAGGAAGTTTAAAAAATATTTCTAGATATAAATTTTCAAAAATTGAAAATTTTCATCAATATGAGCCAGAAATTGCTATAGATAAAAATAACATTATTTTTTTTGATAATAAAGGCAATATATTAAAATTTGATAATAAAGCAAAACTAAAATGGAAAAAAAATAATTATTCTAAAACTGAAAAAAAAAAGAATCCAATTTTATTTTTTTCAATTAATTCAAATTATTTGATAGTAGCAGACACGCTTGCAAAATATTATGCGCTTGATATTAATTCTGGTGAAATTATATGGTCAAAAAATAATAATGCTCCTTTTAATTCTCAAATAAAAATATTTAAAGATAAATTTTTTATTGTTGATTCTGAAAATGTTATAAAATGTTTTTCAATAAAAGATGGTTCAGTTATTTGGTCTTTCAAGACTGAAAAACCATTTATTAAATCATTGAAAAAAAACTCCTTAGTAATAAAAAATGATAATGTCATATTTAATAATTCTTTAGGAGATATTACAGCATTAGATTTATATACAGGTGATCTAAGATGGCAGACACCTACGCAAAAAAATACAATTTATGAAGATGCATTATTTTTAAAAAATGCCGATCTTATAATTGGCGGAAACTCAATTTTTTTATCAAATAATATGAACGATTTTTTTTCAATAGATGTTAATACGGGTATTATAAATTGGAAGCAAAAGATTAATTCTGAGTTAACGTCAACATTTATCAATAATTTAATTTTTTCAATAACTAATGAAGGTTTTTTTGTTATTATTGATAATAAAACAGGAAATCTTATTAGAAGTACAAATGTATTAAAAAATATTAAAGAGAAAAAAATTAAAAAATTTAAACCTGTTGGTTTTATTGTTGGAAAAAAAGATATTTATTTAACCACTGCGAATGGAAGATTATTCGTTATTGATATTTCAACTGGCGTTACTAAATCTGTTCTAAAAATAGATGGTGAGAAAATTTCAAGACCAATAGTTATTGAAAAAAATCTTTTTATAATTAAAGATAATTCAATAATAAAGTTAAATTAATATGTTTTTAAAATTACTTGACAAGTTAGGAAGAAAAAAAACTGTATTGGATAGAGGCCCATCTCACCCAGATTTTGACAAAGCAAAACCTTGGATGAATAGATATTATGTTCTATTTAGACATAGACCTAAATGGTTTCCATTTAATATATTAATTCATGAAATGCTGGATGATGACCATGGAGAGGGAGTTCATAATCATTTATGCCCTTATATTACAATTGTTTTAAGAGATGGTTACTGGGAAACAACCAAAACGGGAAAATTTTGGAGACCAGCAGGCTATATAGGTTTTAGATCTGCTAATAATTTTCATAGAGTAGACTTAAGACCTGGAACAAAACCTTTAACAATTTTTATAGCAGGTCCATTTGGTCTAAGAAAAGGCCCACGGTCAGAATATGGAATAGATTTTAAAAGCAAGATCAAATGATTCAAAAATTTTTTAATCTTAAAATATCAACCAATGGTCAAAAATTATATGAATTTACTGAAAAAACATTGGAGTGGATAAGGAAAAATCAATTTAATAATGGTTTAATAAATATAAGCATTCAACATACAAGCGCCTCTTTAATAGTACAAGAAAATGCAGACCCAGATGTTCAAAAAGATCTAATAAATTATTTTGATAAGTTGGCGCCAATGAAAAATGACCTATACATTCATACAACTGAAGGAAAAGATGATATGCCAGCTCATATTAAATCAGCTCTCACTAATAACCAGATATCTTTAAGCATTAAAGATAAAGAATTATTGTTAGGAACTTGGCAGGGACTTTATTTGTTTGAACATAGGTTAGAATCACACACTAGGACGCTAATTCATCATTATATTGGAGATTAGTTTTTTTCACATTATTACCCTTATTTTATAAGGGTTAATTACCATTTCAATCGCTACCAATTATGTTAGCGTTATATTAACGCTGCTGGTTGATTCGGTAGCAAATGTTAAACAACAAAGGGAGCTAAATATGAAAATATTATCAGGCCTTACTGGGACTATAAATAGTTTAACCAGTGTGGTTATAGCTTTACTTGGACTAGGTATCGTTGTTTCTCTTTTAGGTGGAAACGTTCCATTTGTAGGAGGAGTAGCAGACAATATAGTAGGCCTAGTGCAAGGACTAGGAGATGCGGGTATTGTAGGTTTAGTTGCAGCTATAATAATTCTGAACCTATATAAATAGCTACACTTAAGAATTGAGGTAGTTTTTTCCCTCTTAGTAGTTAAATTGATTCCCTAATTTTCTTCGCTAAAATTAGGGAATCTTAAACCAAGGAGAATTATGAATTCATGGATAAATAAGATAGTTGGTTATCTTAACAAGTTCCTTGAAGTTGGTGTTCTTTTATTAGCTGTTTCTGTTATTGCAGAAATATTATTTGGGCCAAATGTAGCTTTTTTTGGTTCAAAAGTTACAGCAAATTTGATTAGTTTATTAAACAGTCTTGGAGAACAGGGTGTTGCTGCTTTAATAATAGTTTTTGCTGTTATATTCGCTTACAGAAAATTATTAAAATAATTAAATAAAAGGATTGTAAGCCCATTGAAGAATAGCTTGTCGCTGCCTTCTTCTGCAACCCAAATCTCCAATTTCACAATTTTTTTTAATTGCAAGAACATGTCTTCTAAAATTTTTCCATCTTTTTATTTGAATTTCATCTATACGTATAATTCTTCTTCCATTGCAAAATCTACAGTACCACTGAAACCAACCTAAAGGATCTTCTTTAAAAATCCATCCTTTTTCCATCCAATGCTTTCTTGTTAAACCAGATTTAACTCTAAAACGATTTAAATTTACGTCAAAATTTTTACTCAACTTTGCATTTTTAAACCAAGATTTTGGAAATTCTTTTATTTGTTTTTTATTAAAGTAAGATCCTCCAAATACACCATAGCTAAGCATTTCTTTTGGTGTTAGCTGAGGTTCAAATAGTTTATAAATTTGTTCTTTTTGATTTGGCAAAGTTAATTACCTTTTTTAAATTTTAAATAATAATCTACGCTACAAATTTGAGGCTTGTTTGCAATTATGACTAGTAATCCGCCGAATATAGCAAAGTTTTTTAAAAAAATTGTAAGTTGCAAACTTTCAGTAAAAATATGATGACCATGAAAAATGAAAGTGACAGTTAACACGAACAATGCTAATAATGAAGAAACAATTTTTGTATAGTAGCCAGCTATTAAAAATAAAGGCAATATCAGTTCAAAAACCAGAGAAGGATAAAAGAGAAACTCAGGAACACCATGATCCGACATATACATCATACTCATATCTGGGTCTAAAAATTTTCTTACAGCCTCAACTAAAAAGAGAAATGATATAAATATTCTTCCAAGCACTTCAAAAATATGCATATTAATTATTTTCTAATAGTTCTTTTAACTCTTCATATTCTTCACATTTGCAATTTTTAAGTACTTCTAGTCTTCCTTCAGCAAGATCAAGTCTATTAGTCTGAATATATAGCTCACCTAGATATTCATTAATTCCATTATGATCTGGTTTAATATTGAGTCCCTGCAAATAATACTTTTCAGCTTCTTTAAAATCTCCTAGCTTTCTAAGAGCAAATCCTAAATAATTAAGTGTGTCAGGTTGGTTTGGTTTTTTTTCATTAGACTTAATTAAATAACTAAGAGCCTTTTCATATCTTTTTTTTGCTTTTTCAGTTTTACCCTTTTTTTCAAGTTTTTTAGCCTTTTTAATTAAGTAGGCTCCTTTATCATAATTTGAAGAAGAACTAACAGCTCCATTTCCTCCTGAGCTTGCCGCTCCGTAAGAAAGTGTAATTAAGGAGAGATAAAAGATTATTATTAAAGATAGATTTTTTTTCATAAAATTTTTATGCATTTAATAATTTTTGATACAGTTCTTCATCCGCATCTCCTTCACAACCAAATAAAAGTACATTAGAGTTTTCATTTAAATTTATTTCATTTTTAATTTTAGAGTCATTACATAGGCCAGTTAAACTTATAATGCCTGGTGTTGAACATTCTCCTCCAACAATTTTCTCATCACTAAATTTAGAATTTGAAAGAAATTTAACAGTTTTAGATATATAATCATCCGAAACAGTTATGCAGTAGCTTACTGAATTTTTTAGTATTTCCCAAGGAACTAATGAAACTTCATCACAAGACATTCCGCCCATTAAGCTTTCTTTTTTAATAGAGATTTTTTTTATTTCACCAGCTTTAACACTTTCCAAAACACACGCTGCGCTGTCAGGTTCTACTACAATAATTTTAGGAACATTATCTAAATATCTAGCTATACCAGCCACCATCGCGGCAGCCATTCCACCAACTCCTGCTTGAAGTATTACATGTGAAATTTGTTCGTTATTTATTTGTTCTGAAATTTCTTTCATCATTACTGAGTAACCTGCCATAGTTAATTTCGGAACCAATTTATAATTTTGCCACGCGACATCCTGGACGATTTGCCAATTGTTTTGTTTTGATTGTTTAATACATTCTTTTAAAGACGCATCATAATTTCCTTTTACTCTAATTACATCCGCACCAAAACTTCTCATTACTTTTGCTCTAAACTCGCTAACATATTCGCTAATAAAAATTTTGCATTTAAGTCCTAATTTTTTTGATCCCCAGGCAACAGATCTCCCATGATTTCCAGCTGTGGCAGTTGAAATTACTATCTCTTTATTTCCTCTTGAAACCTTTTCAACAGCATAAGCTCCACCCAGAGCTTTAAAGGATTTTAAATTAAATCTTTTAGATTCATCTTTATAAAAAATTTTATTTATTTTTAATTTTTCAGAAAGTTTATTTAAAGATATTAATGGAGTAGGAGAATAGTTATCCCAAGTTGATATAATCCTATACGCTTCATCCATTTCATTTTTTGAAAGTATAGATAAAATATTATTTTTACTAAATTTAGTTCTTTTATTTATTAAAAAATTTGAATATTTCCAATTAGAAACTTCAGATTCAAAAGACATATTCTAGCAATCTAAAGTATTAGTTTTTTCCCATTGAGTAACTGAACTTTTTTTATCAAAGGAATCAGACCTAAAAAAATCTTTAATTTCTTCTTTTTTTAATTTTATATAACTATTGATTACCTCATCTCCAAAAGATTCTCTTAGAATTTTATTTTCATCTAGTTTATCCAAAGATTCTTCAAGTTCGTCAGGAAGCTTGGCTAGATCTGGGTAATTTTTATAATCAGTATACATGTTGCAACTTAATGGCTCACCTGGATCGAGTTTCATATTTAATCCGTATAAACCTGCAGCAATAATTCCTGCTTGCAACATATAGGGATTTGCTGAACCATCCATTAATCTTAATTCAAACCTTCCTGGATCTGGTATTCTAATCATATGTGTTCTATTATTTCCCGAGTAAGAAATACTAGATGGTGACCAAGAAGCACCAGATTTTGTTGGAGGTGCATTTATTCTTCTGTAACTATTGATTGTTGGATTAAAAAAGGCAGATAAAGACTCTGCATTTTGCATTATTCCAGCTAAAAAATTATATGCTAATTTACTTAGACCATATCTATTTCCATTGTCTAAAAATTTATTAGTTTTACCACTCCATAATGAAACGTGAGCGTGACATCCGTTACCTGTTAAATTTTCAAAAGGTTTTGGCATAAAAGTTGCTCTCAAACCATGTTTTTCCGCCAATGCTTTAACCATAAATTTAAAAAAAACATGTCTGTCTGCTGTTATTAAACAATCTGAATAATCCCAATTCATTTCAAATTGACCATTGGCATCCTCATGGTCATTTTGATAAGGACCCCATCCTAATTCAATCATACTGTCACAAATTTCTTTTATTAGATCATATCTTCTCATTAAAGCAGACTGATCATAACAAGGTTTAGATTGAGTATCTCTAGTATCAGCAATTCCAGATCCATCGGGTGAAATCAAAAAATATTCACATTCAACACCTGACTTCATTTCTAAACTTTTTCTAGAAAGATTTTTAATTTGATTATTTAACATTACTCTAGGAGAAGCACTAACTGGTTTACCTCCCATCCATAAATCTGAAGCTAACCAACCAACTTCTTTATTCCAAGGTAATTGAATTAAGCTATCAGGATCAGGAATTGCAAACATATCAGTATCTGCGGGTGTCATATCTAGCCAAGTAGCAAAACCAGCAAAACCAGCTCCATTTTTTTGCATGTCAGCTATCGCTCTAGCTGGTACTAATTTTGATCTTAAAATTCCAAATAGATCAACAAAGCTTATTAGAAAATATTTAATTTTTTTTGTTTTTGCAATTTGAGCTAAGTTTTTTGACATAATTTATCTTAGCATAATTTTAATTAAAAAAAGATAAAAAGAAATCTTTATAATAAATCAAGTTTACAACTATTATTATTAATACAGCTATAATGGCTCCATATTTTGCTTTTGGCCAAGTGAGCCTTGCCATTTTACTAGGAGTTTTATTTGTATTATTTTCTGATTTATTTTCTTCCATTTATAAATAAAAAAAAGGGCGCACAAAAAATACTGTGCGCCCTTAATTCTTTATTAATTACCCATCGGTAACGTTACTTTTCCAATCGTTTGGTCCATGTCTTTTTCTTGCAAGCTTTTCGTGTTTCTCACTTTCTTGCTTTGCAGAAATAACATGCCAACCTATCCAAATGATGAAAGCAAGGATTACTAAAATGCCTTCAGATCCAACACCTGGATATATAGCACCCTGCACTTCTTTAGCGCTTAAGTGATCAATCCAATTAGTTACTGTTGCCATATTTTCCTCCTTTACCTAGTTGATGAGGCCACAGATTTTTCGTCATCTCTTGCTGCCTCCATTATATCATAGTCCATACCTGCTATTTCAACTTCTCTTGGAATTCTAAGTTTACCCATTCCATGAAGTATTTTAGCTAAGATCCATCCTGGTAACATACCCAGAACAAAGAACATTATTATTGCTCCTATGAACATTCCTAATGGATTGATTGATGCATATGTAGCTCCGTCCCACATAGCTCCAACACTGTATCCTGATGAAGGATATCCATTTAGAACAAATCCGCAAATTATAAGACCTGCGAAACCAGCATAACCATGTACAGCTACTGCACCAACAGCATCATCTATTTTGAACTTACGTTCAACCCAGTAATGCATTTTGTATGCAACAACAACACCGATCATACCTATAATCATTGATTGTATTGGGTGGTACAAATCATTACCTGCAGAAGCACATATTATACCCGCTAGTCCTGAAGAGTATGTCCAGAAAGGATCTCCCTTTGAGATCACATATCCGGCCAATAATCCTCCTGATAAAGACATCAAGAAGTTAAAAGTAATACCACTTAATGTTGTTGGAGTTACATATATGTTTGTTGCGGTAAAGTATGTTACACCTTCCATTCCGTATTCAGGTCCAAGATTGAATATAGGAATATTACAAGCAGCATAGAATCCCCAGAAACCTGTATAAATTAGAAACAGTCCAACTGTTACTAACCAAGGATTTCTTGGTCCTATGTTTCTTGGTTCTCCACTTGATGTGAATTTTCCTAATCTTGGTCCTAAAACTACAAGAATACCTAATGCAAATCCACCTGCTATTGCGTGAATTACACCTGATGCATAAGCATCATGATATCCAAGTAATTTAAGCATCCATCCATCGAAATGCCATCCCCATGCAGCATCTATTGTCCAGAAAACTGATCCAATAGCTATAGCAAGTATTCCAAATGCAAAAGTTGTAATTCTTTCAATTACAGCACCTGAAACAATTGAAGCAGCTGTCCATGAGAATAATAAAAACGCTGCCCAGAATACTCCACTGATATGATCACCTAAGTTAACTGCCATTAAACTACTGTTTGGCACGTACCACTTGGCACTAAAAGTAGATTCATCTGTTATCAGAGCCGTGCTTCCGTTCATTATTGATGGAGCAAGCCCCGGTCCTGTTGGAAAAGCCCAATATATCCACCAACCAAATAAAAACCACGTAACTGTTACCAATGGTATCAGCATTGTGTTTTTCATTAATGTGTGTTGATGATGTTTATATCGAGAAGCTCCAACTTCATACATACAGAAACCCACGTGAATTAAAAACATGAGTACTACTGTTATCCAGTAGTAAAATTCTGTAAATATGGTTGTTAATGCACCTAGTTCGTCAGTCATTAAACCCCCTTTTTATGTTTGTTATAACAATTCATCTATTTTATTTTATCAATAGCAATGTACAATGATTAAAAACCTAACCAGAACGCCTAATTTTTTTATTTTATCAACCTGAGGTAGAGGAGAGTTTTTTGGTTATTAAAATTTTCTGTAAGCTTTTTTAAGATCAACTAAAGGATGATTAGGCGACATTTGAAATTTTACAAGAAGCTCTCTTGCTATCATATCTCTATCTTGTTGATTGTTAGGAAGTTTTATTTTTTTTGGAATTGTAACCCAACCATTTGCATTTCTGTCAAAAACTGCTGGTCTATTTTCTTCATAACCCATATGAACATCCTCAAGCCAATTAAGATCATCCCAGCCCATTGCTTCGATATATTTTTTTAAAAATGGAGTAAGTCTTTCATAATCAGGTAGCAAGTTTACATCGTATCGGTATCCAATAGTTTGACCGATCATTTTTTCTCTAGCTGTTTCTTTCTTTTTTCCTAGCTCGCCTTTTACAGCTTTATCTTTTATTTTTGATTTTTTTTTACTTTTCTTTTTTGCCATATTTAATCTTAAATTTTATGAAAATCATCAACTCCTACAGTATGATTTGTTCCTGATAATGGAACTTTTGCTAATGCAGATGCTTCCATAGTTAATGCTGCTAAATCTTCTGGTTCCAATGAGTGGATATTTGTTTTACCACAAGCTCTTGCTAATAATTGTGCTTCTAAAGTCATTGTATGTAAATAATTATATACTCTTAATGCTGCATCATCAGGGTTTAATCTTTTTCTTAATTTTGGATCTTGAGTTGCAACACCAACTGGACAACGACCAGTATGACAGTGATAACAATGACCAGCTGGAACGCCCATCTCTTTTTCAAAATTAGATTCTGGTATTTCTTTATTACAATTAAGAGCAATCATTGCTCCTGTTCCAATTGCAATAGCATCAGCACCCAAAGCTAAAGCTTTTGCCATATCTGCACCATCTCTAACTCCTCCAGCATAAATAAGTGTTACTTTTCCAGTTTGTCCCACATCATCTAAAGCTCTTCTAGCTTCTCTAATAGCAGCAATTCCTGGAATACCAGTGTTTGCCGCAGCAATGTGAGGACCTGCTCCAGTTGATCCTTCCATTCCATCTAAGTAAATTGAATCTGGTTCACATTTTGCAGCCATACGAACATCATCGTAAACTTTAGCCGCACCTAGTTTCAATTGTATTGGTACTTTATTTTTAGTTAATTCTCTAAGCTCTTTAACTTTTAGAGATAAATCGTCTGGCCCTAACCAGTCAGGATGTCTAGCAGGTGATCTTTGGTCAATTCCGGCTGGTAAAGATCTCATTTCTGCTACTTGGTCAGTAACTTTTTGACCCATTAAGTGGCCTCCCATTCCTACTTTTTGTCCTTGTCCTATAAATACTTCTATTCCATCTGCTAGTTGTGCGTGATGAGGATTAAATCCATATCTAGATTGAATACATTGGTAATACCATTTTTCAGAATATCTTCTTTCATCAGGAATCATTCCACCTTCTCCTGAACAAGTAGCGCTACCAGCCATTGTAGCACCTCTTGCTAAAGCTGTTTTAGCCTCATAAGAAAGAGCACCAAAACTCATACCAGTTATGTAAACTGGAATATCTAATTCTATCGGATTTTCGCATCCTGGACCTATTATAGTTTTTGTTTCACACTTTTCTCTATAACCTTCAATTACAAATCTAGTTAATGTTCCTGGTAAAAAAACTAAATCGTCAAACGTTGGAATTTTTTTCATTAATGCCATTCCACGCATTCTGTATCTTCCTAGTTGAGCTTTAATATGAATATCGTCAATTACTTCAGGTGTAAAAATGGAATTATATCCTAATAAACTCTTATTTCTTTTTGCAAACTCACCTTTACCATTCGAATGACCGTTAGCTTTTCCATTTTTCTTTTTTGCCATTATATAGCTCCTTTTTTCTCAGTAGGTTCTAATGCATCGTAATTCCAAAGTTTTTTACCAGCAACCACTTTAGTCATTTTGGATACATCAAAATTTTCACCAATTTCAGCTACTTTAAGTTTTCTATTTAACCAGTCTATGTCATTTTTTGTCATAGGAGCTTCTACCGCATCACTACCAAATGAACCGATTTTTCCTCCAACATATATTGTTCCATCATACATAGAGTCTCCAAGGTTAATTCCTACATCACCTAAAATAACAATTCTTCCTCTTTGCATCATAAATCCCGTAAACGCACCAGCATCTCCACCAACAATTATTGAACCACCTTTTTGGTCTATTCCAGTTCTTGCACCAACACTTCCTTTACAAATTAAATCACCACCTCTAATAGCTGCACCAAAACAAGAGCCAGCATTTTTTTCTATAACAACTTTACCAGCCATCATATTTTCTGCACAAGACCAACCAACACGACCATTAACTCTTACCATCGGCCCATCTATAGAGCCAACACCAAAATAACCTAAACTTCCTTCAAAAATTAAATTAAGTTTGTTAAGTACCCCAACACCTAAACTATGTTTTCCTTGTGGATTTTTAATTACTATAGTTCCATAACCTTCGCTCATCAATTCATCAATTTTTTTATTTGCTTCCTTACAATCCATATTTTGAACATCGAGGTCAGTTCTTTTATTAAAGTCTACATCATAAGTGCCCCAGTAATAAAAATTTTCAGCTTCATCTGGATTAAAAAATTTTTGTTGAGTTTTTCCAGTTAAAGTTTCAGTGTGCATACCCATTGACTGGGCTTTTGTTTTTTTTTCACTCGTTTTTAAGTTTGCCATACTTTTACCTCTCCATCAAAAGGATCATATGTATCTATCTCTTGCGGAAGTATAGACCTAATAGCAATTTCTTCTGATCCCATTGCAACTAAATCATCTGACTCGTATAATACCAATGGTTTTGCAGCCATAGTATCTTTAGCCATTCCCAAAGAATCTTTTGTTGCAACAAAGTAAGTAAAAACACCATCAAGCCCCTTAAGCGACTCCCTCATTCCTTCTTCTAAAGTTGCACCATTTCTCATTTTTTCAGCAAGAAAAACTGCAATTAATTCTGAGTCACATTCAGACATAAAACGCATTCCTTTATTTTCAAGTGCTCTTCTGTTGTTCCAATAATTTGTTAATTGACCGTTATGAACCACAGAAACATCTGCAAAAGGATAACCCCAAAAAGGGTGGGCTGACTTAATGTCCACTCCAGATTCAGTTGCCATTCTTGCGTGGCCTATTCCATGAGTTCCTTGTATTTTATTTAATTCATATCTTTCTGATACAGCAGTAGCGTCACCAAGATCTTTTATAAGTTCAAGAGATTTTCCAATAGAAAGTATTTCAACATTTTCAATACTTTCAATTGCTTTTGAAAACCACATTAGATCTTTGCCATATTGAATTTCATATCTATAGGAATAGGGAGTTAATTTTTCTTCTTTAATAATAGGAGCACCTAAATCTGCAAGTTTTTTATCTACAATTTTTTTTCTTTCGTCGTAAACGCTTTCATCTTCATTCACAGATGTACTACCTTCTCCAACATTCTCACCCACTTTAAATCTTAATATAAAGTTTTGACCATCGTTATTTGCATAAAGAGCATATCCAGTTGAGTCAGGTCCTCTATGCTTTAATGCTTGAAGCATATTTTGTAATTCTTCACCAACGTTTGAAGTTTTTCCTCTATGTATAAGTCCAGCTATTCCACACATATTTTTTCCTTTATTAAATAACTACTATGGTAGACAATCTAAATAAGTATCCAGATCCCATTGGGTAGTCGCACCTAAGAATTTTTCCCATTCATCATTTTTATACCAGTGGAATACTTTATACATTTCATCAGGCATAGCTGATTTAATTACTTCGTCTTCAGCTAGTCTATCCAGAGCTTCTCCTAAACTTAATGGAAGTTTTTTGACATCTTTACCAGCTTTTTTAGCTTCATACATACTTCTAGATTCAGGCTTAGATGGTTTTAGATTTTTTGAAATACCGTGGTCACAAGCTTTTAATAAAGCTGCACCCAGTAGATACGGATTGTGCATTGAGTCAACCGATCTATACTCAAATCTTCCAGGAGCTGACACTCTTAAACCACAAGTTCTGTTTTGATATCCCCAATCAGCATAAACTGGAGCCCAGAAACCTTGATCCCAAAGTCTTCTGTAAGAATTGACTGTTGAAGATCCTAAAGCAGTTAAAGCAGGCAAGTGTTCCATTATTCCTGCAATGGACTGTAAACCAACTTTACCTGGTAGTTGCATATCTTTAGTATCAGGCATAAAAGTATTTGTGCCTCCTTGCACATAACCAAATACTTCCTCTACTCCAGGTAATTTTTTATTACCTAATTTGTTTGTTACAACTTTTCCACCTTTCCATAGAGACATGTTCGTATGACAACCACTTGCAGATACACCCATAAACGGTTTTGTCATAAAGCATGCTATTAAATTATGTTCTCTTGCTACTTGAGCACAAATTTGTCTGTAAGTAGAAAGTCTATCAGCGTTTCTTAAAACATTATCGTATGTCCAGTTTAATTCTAATTGTCCAGGAGCATCTTCATGGTCACCTTGGATCATGTCTAAACCCATGGCTGAAGCGTATTCAATCACTTTCATAAAAACAGGTCTCAATGACTCAAATTGATCAATGTGATAACAGTATGGTTTAGAAAAACCTGCTCCAGTAGGGGTTCCGTCAGGATTTTTTGTCAACCACATCATTTCAGGTTCTGTTCCAACTCTTAATTCTAGACCATGTTTTTTCTCAAATTCATCCATAAAAATTCTCAAATTACCTCTGCAATCAGAAGTTAAATGTCCACCTGGATTTTGTCTTTCTTCTCTATTTCTAAAACATGTAACAAAAACTCTTCCAATTCTTTTGTCCCAAGGTAATTGACAGAAAGTTTCAGGGTCAGGTATACCAACAAGTTCCATAGCTTCAGGACCGTAACCGATATAATTTTTGTGTCTGTCTACAAATAAGTTGGCGGTAGATCCATAAACCAATTGAAATCCTTTTTCTGCTGTTCTTTCCCAATGGTCTGCGGGAATTCCTTTACCAACAACACGTCCTGTTACAGATATAAATTGGTAATAAATGTACGTAATTCCTAATTCGTTAATTTTTTCTCTAACTTTTTTTACAAGTTTGTCTCTACCTGTTTTATTTACATGTTTTTCTAGATCAGTCATGTTTCCCCTTTAAAATTTTTTATAAAATAAAAGTTAGCTGATAATTTAATTAGTGTCTACAACGTAAGTTTAACTCCACGGAAATGGACTGCTCGAAGCGGGGTGTAGTTCACCTTTCTCGTATCGGTTGAATCTAAAAGGTTTTAATAAATCTCTTTCTTTACCTAATAATTCGTCAGCTACTAATTCTCCAACACCAATCATTTTGTAGCCATGATTAGAGTCGGCGATAAAATAAACATTTTCACAAAATCGATCAAACACTGGAAATGAATCTGGAGTAAAACAACCCAATCCACCTGATGGACCTTTTCTATATAAGTGAGATTTGCCTTCAAATCTTTTTTGACAATGAGCTAATGCAGAACACCACATCTCATTAAATGCTTCAGTGGTTTGATATTCAGGTGATTTTATTCCATAAGGATCTACATTTACTTCATCAAAATGTTTATCAACTATGTATGGAGATGTACCACCTTGAACTCCCAAACCTTCTATGTCAGGTTTATAATAAATTCCCCAAATTTTATCTGTAATTAATTTTTTTGTTGTATCGGAATATAATGGAGCTGTAGAATCTACATGTATAACTGGAGGTTGATTGCCATCATTTGTTTTTAAAAAATCAGGTTCTACTCCAATAATTCCTTCTTGAAGCATCCAGTATTTCCACATTTCAGTTTCATGAATTTTTCCATCTTGCCCTTTAATTTTTGCAGTCTTTGGGAGCTCCAACATGTTCCAAAAATCTCTTACCCATGGACCAGCACCAACAACAACTTGTTCACAATCAATTATGCCTTTGTCAGTTTCTACACCTGTTACTGCTTTACTGTTACTGCCTCTTTTAAATCCAGTAACTTTTACTCCTTTAACAACATTAACTCCATTGTTTAATGATTTTTTTTCAAGCGCTTTAATAGAATCTTTATTAAACGCATAACCACCTTTTTTTTCATGAAGTACAGAAGTGATTCCTTGGGCTTGCCAATCATCGAACATGCCCTTCATATATTTTGTACAATCTTTCTCACCCTCGATAAATTCTGACTCATAACCAATTGCTTTTTGCTGTTCATAAATTGATGCAACATCCTCGTGCATAACTTCAGGTGATATCTGAAGATATCCTACAGCATTATATTTCCATGCTTTTGGATCACTTTCCCAAACTGAAACAGAATGGGCCATTAATTCTCTCATAGCTGGCTGAAAATAATTATTTCTTACGACACCACAAGCAATTCCACTAGCGCCAGCTGCTGTATCTTCTTTATCTAAAACTATGATATCTCCTGGATTTTTATATGTCTCAGAAAGTTTCCATGCAGTACTTAGTCCGTGAATTCCTCCACCAACTATTACCACTTTTGCTTTTTTAGGAAATGACATTTACGACCTTACCTTTTTCTTCTCTGGGTCATAAAATGGAAATGGAACAATTTTTGCAGGAATTCTTTTTTGATGCCCATCAATTTTTCCAACTTCTACATTTGTACCCATTTCTGAATGCTTAACATCTATTCTACAAAGAGCAATATTTTTATTTAAGATTTTAGATAACATTGCACTAGTTATTATACCAACCTGACCTCTGCCAATATGAACTGTATTACCATTTACTGCTGGCTCATGACCAACTAACTCGAGTCCAACTAGTTTCTTTTGAGGACTGTTTTTTCGCTTTATTAATTCTTCTTTACCAACAAAATTATCTTCTTTTGTTTTAAGAGGCACTGTAAATCCTATTCCTGCTTCGAATGGGTCTGTTTTATCATCAAATTCATAACCATAAAATATTAATCCCGCCTCTGTACGAACCATATCTAAAGCCTCTAAACCAAGTGGTGAAATATTAAACTCTTTACCAGACTCCCAAACTTTATCCCAAACAATCGAAGCATCTTTTGGATGACACCAAATTTCAAAACCTAGTTCTCCTGTATATCCCGTTCTCGAAACCATAATTGGAGTACCGGTAACACTATCAATTCTACCAATTGTTAATCTAAACCATTGTAAATCTTTAATTGATGGTTGAGTATCAGGTGTCCAAACAAATTTTTCTAAAATTTTCCTACTGTTTGGTCCTTGAACAGCAATATTATGAATTTGATCGGTAGAAGATTTTACCCAAACTTTAAAATTTTTCTTTTTTGCTTGTTCTTTAAGCCATTCACCACCATATTCTTGTCCGCCGATCCATCTAAAATTATCTTGTCCAAATTTCATTAACGTACCATCGTCAATCATACAGCCATTTTCGTAACACATTGCAGAGTAAACAACTTGACCTGTAGATAATTTTTTTACATTACGTGTAAGTGTGTATTGCATTAAATTTTCGGCATCTGGACCTAAAATTTCAAATTTTCTAAGTGGAGATAAATCTGTAACAATCGCACTTTCTCTGCATGAAGTGTATTCTTTAACTGCACCATACTTTGTATAATTATTTGCTAGCCAATATCCATTATAATTAATAAAATTTTTAGTTAACTTAGAAGTCTTTGCATGAAAGCCAGTTTCTTGAGTAATTTTTGGTTCCGAACTTGTATTCACTCTAAATGCCACTCCTTTAGAAATTTTTTTATGTTTAGAATAAGTTCTAACAAAAATATCCGTTGGATTCCATCCATTTGCAGGATCTACATCACAAGGGCATGCCGAAGAAGCGCATGTTAAATCTTTTAAAGCTCTAAATAGCACATAATCTCCAGGCCTAGACCAAGGCTCATCAAAAGAAGCAACATTGTTTGCATCAATTGCTGTATTAAAAAAAAGATTAATTGCTATCCAGCCTTTTCTTGGTTTTACGTCATATTTTTTCAGGACACCATTAAAGTTTGTAGAACAATTTATATGACCAAAATACCCCATATCTTCATAATATTTTGCAGTACACGCGTAATTAAAAGTATCATGTCTTCCAACTGTATCTCTTACTACTTCAATTACAGGATCGTGGTTTGCATCAAAGAATTTAGAAAATAAACCAGGCATAGGATAAGCAGCTCCCATAAATGTTCTTGTTGCAGTAGGATCAATTATGCTTTCTATACCTTTATCAAGTTTTTTTTTATCAAAGGCTAAAAAATCTGAACACTGTCTTCCACTTGTGTCAATAATTTGTATATATTCTCCTTCTTTTACATCGTAAGTTTCAGCAGTCATTCTTTTAATAAATTTTTCTGAATTAGGATCATAAAGAGGCTCAGGCAAGACATATTGTTCTTTTTTTATTTCAAATTTAGCTCTATGTAAAAAAATAGTTAAACTTGTTGGGGGATTTTGATTATGGACATTCATTTTAGCTCCTGGGGAAGCAATCATAACGATACATTCATCCTTTGATTTTATGATTATTTTTTCACCCATTGGACAATCCTCGTTAAATATAATTGAGGATTTAGATTTATTTAATTCAAGATTTTTTTTTTTAAATAAATTTAAAATTTTTTCATCATTATTAATTGCTTTTTTTAAATAGTCTCCATTTGAATTTTCTTTTAAATTTAGAATTGATAAATCGTTTTTTCCTTTTGAATTAAAAACAATAATTTCGCAAATTTGTTTACCTTCATCATTTATGATCTCTATTTTATCTTCTGGTAAAACTTGAAGTACATTAATACCGCCACCATTTACAACATATCTTTCAACCCCAGGTGGCAAAACATTTAAACCTGGTTCTTTTACATTATAACTAGTTTCACTCATGTTTCCTCATTTTGAACGATACTATTTTCTACATAATATATTATATAAATATGTTCTAGTTGACTATAATTTTACTTAAGCACATACTTAGGAACTTAATATATTAAGAAAGGGGAAAAATATGAGAAAAATAATATCTCTTTTATCTGCTATGATTATTTCAGTAGTTTCATTTACTGGAATAGCTAATTCAGCGGATAGTAAGAAGCCTATTGTTATCCCAACACATAACTGGTCAAGCCAGATTGTAATGGCTTACGTTATAGGTGGAATAATGGAAAGCATGGGTAATAATGTAAAATATGTAAACGCTGACTCTCAAGCAGTTTATGAATCAATAAGAATTGGTGACGTAACTATATCTCATGAGGTATGGGAATCTGCTTTTGGTAAATCATTTACAACTGCATTAGATAAAGGTGGTTTGCTTGACTGGGGTGATCATGAAGCAAGAACTCTTGAGGATATGGGATATCCAAATTGGGTTGCTGAAAAAGGTTTATGCCCAGGTCTACCAGACTGGACAGCTTTAAAAAATCCAGACTGTGCTAAAAACTTTACAACACCTGATTCACCAGATGGAAAAGGAAGAATGTTGGAAGGTCCACAAACTTGGCACGGTGACTTAATTCCTCAGAGAGTTGACGCTTTAGGATTAGGAAAACTTTGGTGGGTTAAATTTGCAGGAAGTGCAGATGCACTTTGGGCAGAATTAGCAGCAGCTAAAAAAGAAGGAAGAGGAACTATCATCTTTAACTGGACACCAAACTTTACAGATGGTGCTGGTTTTACATTTATAGACTTCCCTCCATACACAGCTGGTTGTAGACCAGAAGATGGCGGAGACGGTAAATGTGGTTCGCCAGATGGTTATTTGAAAAAAGCAGTTAACGCTGATTTTCCAAAAACTCATCCAAAAGCAGCTGCAATGTTCAAAAAAATGTCATTCTCTACAAGTCAAATTGGTGCAATGGCAGCTTTAGTTGACGTTGACAAAATGACTCACGAAGATGCAGCTAAAAAATGGTTAGCTGATAACAAGAGTGTTTGGCAAGCTTTTACTAAATAAGGCAAGAAGCGCTTAAATTTATAGATCTCTCCCAACTATGTTGGGGGAGATTTTTTTTTAAAATTAAGATTTAATGTTTAAATATTTTTTAATTATACTTCTTAGTATATTATTTTCTAATTCTTCATTAGCAAAAGATATTAATATACAAGAAAATATTAATCTTAAGTTTGTATGCAATTTTGAAAAAAAAATAATTAAGAATTCAGAATATAATTATCAAACTTTTTTAGCTAAAGATTTAAACGAAAAAGATTTAGATAAATTTGAAATTCAGTCAAAACAACCAGAGACCCTCTTAATAAAGGGATTAACATTGTTTCTTTCTGAATCAGCTAAATTAAATGTTAAAATTGTAAATAATGATGTAGTTTTATTTAAATCAATTAATAAGGAGAATAGTTATTCAGAGTCAGGTATTATTGACAGAAAAACAGGTGAATTAATCCATGAAATTACAAGAAATATAAAAACTGAAAATTCAGAAAAAGACATCAGTTTTTATTTATGCAGCAAAAAAAATGGAAAAGTCTGATTTTTTTTTAATTAATTTTGTGTAAAATATTATAATGAAAAAATATCTCATCAGCATAATTTTAAGTTTATTAATTACAACAGTTGTTTTGGCACGAAGCACTGGATGTAAAGAGGGAAATTGTGAAAATGGTTATGGTAAATGGGTTTATACAGATAAAACGACTTACGAAGGAGAATGGGTAGGAACAAAAAAAAATGGACAAGGAGTTGAAACTTGGCCTAACGGATACATTTATAAAGGTGAATTTAAAAACAGTGAGTGGAGCGGAATAGGTATTTTGACTTTTCCTGATGGATCAACTTACGACGGCGAGTGGGACAAAGGATTTATGAATGGAAAAGGAATTTTTACTTGGGCCGATGGAACACAAAAGTCGGGCATTTGGAAAAATGGAAAGTTACAAGATTAAATGTCAAAAGAAAATTATTTAGATAGAATTAAAGAATTGCCTGAATTTACCAAACAATTTGGTGGTTTGGTAATTATACTTCTAATTATAATTTCATCTTTTTTTGCATTAAATATTATGTTTGGAGAGGGTGATGAATTAGTTAAAAAAATGAAAATAGAAGAGGAAAGAATTGCTCAAGAAAAAAAATTAGGTGAATTAATATCAAAACTTCCCTCAGGAATATTAGTAACCTTTGATGGCACCGATCATTATAAATTGACAAATGAAGTATACGAGCAAGTCTGTAAAGCAACAAAACTTATTCCACAACGTGCAATTATGGGTGCAAATTTTCTTAATTTTAGAGCACATGAAATTTATACAATTAATGGAAATAAAATTGATGAGACATTCGTTAAATGGGATGAAGAGAAAAATAAGTGTTTTGCAGGTTTTACTGTTAGTGGAAATAATGTAGGAGTAGATGAGGCGATTACCGTTAGTGGAGAAGCATTAAGTTTTTTGAGTACAGGAATTGATACGAGGGTTTATTTTATTAAAAATTTTTAAAGGGGGTAAATAGCAATTATATAGATTTAATTTTATCTAAATTTCATATAATTTGATTTAAATTTTATGTCTGGACCAGTAATTAAATGTGAAAATGTTTACAAAATTTTTGGAACGAATGCCAAAAAAATGCTCCAAGAAGCAAATGGCAATGTTGATGCTAAAACTTTTCAAGAAAATGGATGTATTGTAGGTGTTAACAATGCCTCATTTGAAGTTTCAAAAGGAGAAATGTTAGTTGTGATGGGTTTGTCTGGTTCGGGCAAATCAACATTGTTAAGATGTATTTCTAGATTAACAGATGCAACAGGTGGAAAAATTTTCATCGAGGGGCAAGATTTATTGCAATTAAATAACAAAGAACTTATTGATCTTAGAAGAAATAAAATGGGAATGGTTTTTCAAAGCTTTGCTTTACTTCCTCATAAAACAGTCGTGGAGAATATAGCTTTCCCTTTACAAATTAAAGGAATGAAGACCGAAGATAGCATTAGTAAAGCTATGGATATGGTTAAACTGGTTGGACTTGATGGAAGAGAAAACTATTTTCCAAGAGAACTTTCGGGAGGACAACAACAAAGAGTGGGAATTGCTAGATCGTTAGCTGTAGAACCTGATATATGGTTTTTAGATGAGCCTTTCTCTGCACTAGATCCTTTGATACGAAAAGAAATGCAAGATGAGTTTTTAAGACTTCAAGATAAACTTCAAAAAACAATTATGTTTATTACGCATGATTTTGACGAAGCATTAAAGCTTGCTGACCGTATTGCAATTATGAAAGATGGCATAATTGAACAACTAGATACACCTGCTAATATTGTTTTAAATCCAGCAACTGAATATGTAAGGAAATTTACTGAAGAAGTGCCAAGAGAAAAAGTTCTATTAATAGGAGATGTGATGGATTCATCTACTAGTGATCTAGGTGAATTAAAAGTTTCAAAAGATGAAATTATTGAGAATGTTGCTGAAAAAATTCTAACTCAAGAAAAATCAGTAGCAGTTATAGATAATAACAATAAAATTGTAGGCTCTATTAATCCAACAAAAATAATTAATACAGTTTTCGGTGGAAGAAAAAATAATAATTAAATTATGGAATTAATAAAAAAATATCCAAAGTTATTTCAATGGTTATTTTTATTAATTGTATTTTTTGCTTTATGCTTTGCAATTGAAGTTCCTGAAACATATAAGTTTATTCGTGGTCAAGCTGAATTTATCAAAGACCCTAACCAGAGTAGCTTTGTTTTTCTGGGTAAAGAAGTTAGATATTATGCTTTCGACGTTTTTTGGAGATTACCCCCATTACTTGGATGGTTACCCATTTGGATAAATGATTCATTATTTTTCTTAATGAATGAATGGATGCCAATTGAATTTTGGAACGAAGATACTCAAGAATTCAGAACTCGGCCTTTAGTTTTACAAATAAGTAGAAATTTAACTGCTTTTATGACGTTTCTAATAGAATTGATTAGAGAAATTTTATTAGGCGGACTTGAAACTATCGTTGCATTTACCAGTTGGGATTGGATAGATAAAAACCCTTGGGCAGAGCTACCAGGTTTACCATGGACTATTGTTGCTGCGGGTTCAGCAATACTTGCTTATAAGCTAAGTGGTAAAGGTCTAGCTTTGTTTGCCGGTTTAGTTATGGTTTACATTTCTATATTTGGTCAATGGAAACCTTCGATGCAAACTCTTTCATTTATATTAGTTGCAGCGCCACTATCATTTGTTTTTGGCTTAGGCTTAGGTATAGCGGCATTTAAAAGTAAACGTGTTGAGAAAGCTTTATATCCAATACTTTTAGTTATGCAAACAATGCCACAATACGCGGTATTAGTTCCTGCGCTTGTTCTTTTTGGAGTTGGTGATCATGCTGCAGTAATTATAACTATGGTTGTTGCTGTTCCACCAATGATATTATTAACTATATTAGGTTTAAGAGCAATACCGCCAGAAGTTATTGAAGCAGGTAGAATGAGTGGATGTAATAATTGGCAACTAATGTTTAAAGTATTAATTCCAACTGCAAGAAGAGATATTTTAATTGGAGTAAACCAGGTCATCATGGTGTGTTTTTCTATGGCTGTTATTTCTGCATTTATAGGTGCAAAAGGTTTAGGGTTTAATTTATTGTTAGCCTTAAACCAACTCAATATCGGTTTAGCCTTAGAAGCTGGATTGTGTATTAGTTTAATTGCAATTCTTTTAGATAAAATGTCTTTGGCTTGGGCAAATAAGCAAACAGATTATTTTGGCAATCTGACATTCTATCAAAGAAATAAAAATATTTTATTTTTTGTTGCAACAGTAATTATAGGAATTGTACTTGCTTATGTTGGAACTTTTTTGTTCAAAGGTAGTTATAACTATTTATTTGAAGTTCCGCATAACAAAGGAATATCAACAGCAGATTTTTGGAATAAAGGTGTTGATTGGATCTTTGATACATTCTTTGTGTATATAAAAGCATTTAATACATGGCTGATTCAAGACGTGCTTCAGCCAATGAGAGCTTTATATTTAAGAATGCCTGCGGTTGCCACATTAGTTTTACTTGTTGGAGCTGGATATTTAATTGGTGGGATTCGTTCGGCATTAGTTGTTTGCGGATTAACATTATTTATAGCATTAAGTCCATGGTGGGATAGAGCATTAGTGACAGCATATATGGCAACTTTTGGAGTTGTTATATCTTGTATAATTGGATTTACAGTTGGAACTTTATGCTTTCAAAATAAACATTCTGCGAGTTTTATGCTGGGAGTTTGTGATATATTTCAAACTTTTCCTTCTTTCGTATACTTAATTCCAGTGATGATGCTTTTTGGTATAACTGATACATCAGTTTTAATTGCAGTTATAGTTTATGCAACGATACCGGCAACAAGATATACCATTGAAGGACTCAGAAGTGTTCCAGTTGGTTTACATGATGCAGCAACTATGTCTGGTGTAAATAAATTTCAAAGATTAACTAAAATAGAGTTCCCTTTAGCATTTCCGCATATGATGCTTGGTTTGAATCAAACAATTGTATTTGCACTTTTTATGGTAATTATCGGAGCATTTATTGGAACAGAAGATTTAGGACAATATATTCTAAAAGCGTTATCTGATAAAAAAGGTGCAGGTATAGGATTTACGCTTGGTATCTGTGTAGCTTTTATAGGCTTGATATTTGATAATTTAATAAGAACGTGGGTAGAAAAAAGAAAAAAACATCTTGGTATAGATTAAAAATGAAAAAAATATTAGTTATTGGTGGCGGGGCAATGGGTTCCGCATTTACAATTCCTTGCTTAGAAAATAAAAATAAAGTTACTATTACAGAACCTTATAGCAAAGCTTTTATTAAAGACTTATCCTCAAAAAAAAAATTTCATTCAAGTTTAAAAATAAATCTTCCAAAAAGTTTAAAATTTAGAAAATTTTCTACTGATTTATTAAAAGAAAAATTTGATTTAATTGTAATTGCTTTAAGCCTTTCAGGTATTGATTTTATTAGCAAAGAACTAAAAAAGTTAAAATTAAAAAATCCAATATTAGTACTTACTAAAGGATTAAAATACGAAAAAAAAAATAATAAAATTCTAACAATTTCAGAACAATTAAAAAAAAATTATAATGGAATGAATATTTCAGTTTTGAAAGGCCCATGTTTAGCCAAGGAATTAGCCAAAAAAAATCAAACAAGTGTAATTTTAGCCAATAAAAATATTAAAATAGCTAAACAGATAGGCAAGATGATTGCTACAAAATATTATATTATAAAATTTTCTAATGATGTTATTGGTGTAGAAATATGTTCTGCAATAAAAAATATATATGCAATGATAATTGGAGCAGGCCAGAGTTTAAATACGTCATCAAGTTTATTTCAAAAATCAATAATTGAAATGAACTATTTAACTAAATACTTCAAAGGAAAAGAAGAAACAACTTTGGGACTCGCAGGAATAGGTGATTTATATGTAAGTGCAGCAGGAGGAAGGAATAGTAAAATGGGCAGTTATTTAGGAAAAGGATTTACATTTAAAAATGCAAAAAAAAAATTTATGCCGAAAGATACAGTTGAAGGAGAACAACTTGCAAGAGAGATAGCGCCATACATATTGAAGAAAATAAATAAAAAAAAAATTCCTTTGATGACTACTTTATTTAAAGCTATTTTAAATAATAAAAAATTAAATATTAGATTGTAAATAAAATTTATTTTTTTGACTGTTCTAAAAATGCTTTTAAAGAGTCATCCATTGCTGCTGCCCATGGGGTATGATGTATTGGTGCAACTGATCCAGTAACTGGTGAAGAAAAAGATTTATTTCTATATGTCATAATATCTTCTACTTTGTGATGCTCCCATTCTTTAAAATGTTTTCTAATTAGCTCAAAATCAATTTTTGGATAATCAGATAACTCGTGTAGTTCCTTCGTGTATTCAGTTTGAAAGTCTATCATCTGATCAGGATTTTCTAATTTTTCTTCTAAAGCAACCCATTTATTTATATCTTTTTCAATTTCTGAACTATTTGGTAGTTTAATTTTACCCATTATAACATCTCTTGCGTACCAAGCTTGGCAGTCAAACATATTAAATGTATGAAACTGATCCTGCATTCCCAAATAAAGTAATTTGTGATTGTTTTGCCAAACAACACCTTTGTATAGTTTTGGAGGATACAATCTATTTCTAGTTTTTAACTTTAAGTCTTCAGTTAAAAAAGGGAAATGATGAAGATAACCAGAACATAAAATTAATGCGTCAGCTTCTTGTTCGTGACCATCTTTGAAGATTGCTTTATTTCCATCTAGTCTGTCTAAATAATGCACTTCTTTTACTCCGTTAGGCCATTTAAATCCCATTGGGTTATGTCTGTAACCTATAGTAACACTTTTAGCTCCATACTTATGACATTGAAGAGCAACATCTTCAGCCGAATAACTACTTCCTAAAACAATAACATTTTTACCCCTGAATTCTTCTGCATCTCTAAAATCATGTGAATGTAATATTCTTCCCGGGAAAGATTTCATCCCTGGATATTCTGGAATAAATGGAACAGAAAAATGACCTGTAGAAACAACTATATAATCAAAAATATCTTTTATAAATTTATCATTTTTTTTATCATGACGAGTGATCTCAAAATTATTTCCATTATAAACTACACTAGAAACACTAGTGTTAAATTTTACTTTATTTTTTAGTTTACCTTTTTTAACTCTACCTATTATGTAGTCATATAAAACTTCTCTTGGTGGAAAAGATGGAATGGGTTTTCCAAAATGTTCATCAAATGAATAGTCAGCAAATTCTAAACACTCTTTAGGACCATTTGACCATAGATATCTATACATACTGTTAGGAACAGGATCTCCATATTGATCAGATCCAGTTCTCCAACTATAATTCCACAAACCTCCCCAATCATCCTGTTTCTCAAAACAAACTATTTCAGGTATTTTTTCACCTTTTTTTTCAGCTTGCTCGAAAGCTCTTAGCATTGAAAGACCACAAGGCCCTGTTCCAATAATAGCTACTTTTGTCATTGAGTTTTCCCCATGTAAAAACAAATTTATAAATGTATTTTACTAACAAAAAAGTAAAAATTACAATAATATTTTATTATGAAAACTAATTGGAATTACCCCACTTCTATATGGGTAGGAGAAGATAGAATTAAAGATTTACCGGAGGCTTGTAAAAATTTGAAAATTTTAAGTCCATTATTTGTAACAGATAAGGATCTTATAAATCTTGAAATGACTAAAACTATTATTTCAGAGGTTAAAAAAAAATTTAGTAATTTGGCTATTTTTTCAAATTTTTCGGGAAATCCTTTAGGAGAAAATGTGGAAGAAGGGGTTTTAGAATTTAAAAAAAATAAATGTGATGGAGTTATTGCTTTTGGAGGAGGTAGCGGGTTAGATGTTGGTAAAGCTATAGCTTTTATGTCAGCACAGACTAGACCTATATGGGATTTCGAAGATATAGGAGATAACTGGAAAAGAGCAAATGAAAAAAATATAACTCCAATTATTGCTGTTCCCACTACAGCTGGTACCGGTTCCGAAACTGGACGTGCCTCAGCAATTATTAATAAAAAAACAGGAGTAAAGAAAATTATTTTTCATCCAAAATTTTTACCTTCAGTTGTTATTTTAGATCCAGTTTTAACAGTTAATCTATCTCCAAGATTAACAGCTGCTACAGGAATGGATGCTTTAGCACATAATCTAGAAGCTTTTTGTGCGCCTGGTTTCCATCCAATGGCAAACGGTATAGCAATCGAAGGAATGAAATTAATAAAAAAATCATTAATAAAAGCAGTAAATGATGGAAAAGATTTAGAGGCAAGAGCAGATTTATTAGCAGCAGCAAGTATGGGCTCAACATCCTTTCAAAAAGGTTTAGGTGCAATTCATTCTTTAAGTCATCCTATAAATGCACAATTTAATGTTCATCATGGTTTATCAAATGCAATTTTTATGCCCTATGTTCTCACTTTTAATAAAACTTTAATAGAAGATAGAATTATTTCAATTTGTGATTATCTTAATTTGGAAAAAAACTTTCAAAGTTTTTTAAACTGGGTCTTAGACTTGAGAAAGAAACTTAATATTCCACATAAAATTTCAGAAGTTATTGATGTAAAAAAAATTAATTTAGATCAACTATCAAAAATGGCCTTAGAAGACCCATCTACCGGCACCAATCCAAAGAAATTGACGATTGACGATATGAAAATTTTATACGAACATAGCATATCTGGAAAATTATTTTAATGAACAATTTAAATTTATTAGTTGTCGAAGGAAACTTGCAAAAGGAGAATGAAAATTTTAAAAATTCAGGAATTCCAACTCATGCAGAAAGTTTAAAGGAAAGTCTTTCATATTATACTAATGATTTAAACATCGACGTTTTTAACCCATGTGCAGAAAAAAGTTTTGATAAAATATTACCAAATATTAAAAAATATCAGGGATTAATTTGGGGAGGAAGCAGCTTAAATATTTATAATGACTGTATTGAAATTCGAAGACAAATTTCTTTTATGAAAGAATGTTTTAAGAATATTAAAAATATTTTAGCAATATGCTGGGGAATGCAGGTTGCAGTCACAGCGGCCGGTGGTGAAGTTAAAAAATCATCTAATGGTGCTCATATAGGTATAGCTAAAGATATAGAAATTAATGAAAACGGTTTAAGTCATCCATTGTATAAATCAAAAAATAAAAAATTTAACTCACCAGCTTTTAATTTTGATGAAGTGGTTACCCTACCAAAAGGAGCAACTCATTTAGCATCAAATAAAATCAACAAAATACAAAGTATCCACTTTAAATCGGGGATTAGCGATGTGTGGGGATTGCAGTATCATCCAGAAATTACATATCATAAAATGATTACTTTAATTAAGTTTAGAAAAGATAGATTAATAAATGTGAGAAAATGTTTTAAAGATGAAAAGGAAATACAAGATCACATAAATTTTATTGAAAAAGAAATTAAAGTTTCAGAAAAAGATTCTAGAATGTTAGAGTTAAAAAATTGGTTAAATTATTTAAAATCGGCTGCTTAATTAAAATAATCCATCAATCTCACCTTTATTATTTATTTTTATAGAATTTGCCGCAGGAACTCTCGGCAAACCTGGCATAGTCATAATTGATCCACAAACAACTACTATAAATTCAGCTCCAGATGAAAGTCTTACTTCTCTAATTGGAATTTCATGATTTGAAGGCGCTCCTTTTAGTTTTGGATCTACCGAAAAACTGTACTGAGTTTTTGCAATACAAACTGGTAGTTTTCCATAACCATTTTTTTCAAATTTAATTAGTTCTTCTTTAACCTTTTCATCTGCTGTAATTTTGCTCGCTTTATAAATTTCTTTAGCTATTGTTTCTATCTTATTCCACAAAGTTTCTTTTTCATTATATAAAAATTTGAAATTATTTTTTTTTGATTTTTTACATGTTTCTACAACTTTTTTTGCTAAATCCTTTGTGCCTTTACCACCATTTGCCCAATGAGTACATTCACTGACTTCTACATGTATATTTTTACAAAAATTAGATATAATTTTAATTTCAGCTTTGGTGTCTAATACAAAATGATTTATAGCAACAACAGGGTTTATTCCAAACTTTTTGATATTATTTATATGTCTTTCAAGGTTAACCAATCCTTTTTTTACAGCGTGTATATTTTCTTTTTTTAAATCTTCTTTTTCAACACCACCATGCATTTTTAAAGCTCTAACTGTAGCAACTATTACAACACAACTTGGTTTTAGATTTGCTTTTCTGCATTTAATATCTAGAAATTTTTCGGCACCAAGATCTGCACCAAAACCAGCTTCAGTTACTACATAGTCTGATAATTTTAATGCTGATTTAGTTGCTATAACCGAATTACACCCGTGTGCTATATTTGCAAAAGGACCTCCATGAATAAAAGCTGGATTATTTTCTAATGTTTGAGTTACATTTGGTCTTATTGCTTCTTTTAACAATACAGTCATAGGACCTTGAGCATTTAAATCTTTTGCATAAATTGGTTTTCCATTTTTTTTGTAAGCTATAGTTATATTTCCAATTTTTTTTTCAAGGTCTTTTAAATTATTGGATAAACAGAATATAGCCATTACTTCAGAGGCTACCGTAATATCAAAACCATCTTCTCTTGGAAAATTTTTAGATGCACCTTTTGTATTTATATTTATTGCCCTTAAAGCACGATCATTCATATCCATAACTCTTTTCCAAACAATTTTTTTATCATCAATATCAAGTTTATTGCCCCAATAAATATGATTATCTATTAATGCAGATAAAAGATTGTGAGCTGAAGTTATTGCATGAAAATCACCAGTAAAATGTAAATTTATTTGTTCCATTGGCACAACTTGAGAATAACCACCGCCGGCCGCACCACCTTTCATGCCAAAAGAAGGACCAAGACTTGGTTCTCTCAAACAAACTATCGATTTTTTTCCAATTTTATTTAACCCATCACTTAAACCCACAGATACTGTAGTCTTACCTTCACCTGCTGGAGTTGGAGTTATTGCAGTTACTAAAATTAAGTTACCATCTTTTTTATTTTTTATAGTTTCAAGGTATTCTAAATTGATTTTTGCAATATGACGTCCCATAGGACTGAAAGCTTTATTTGAGTCTGGTACTTTAATTTTAGCTAAAATATCCTTAATAGGACGCATTTTTGCTTTTCTAGCTATCTCAATATCAGATTTGACTGCGTCCATTTTCAATCTTATTAAAGTTTGTAATTATGGTTGAGATTTCTATACTTTATTATTTAATTTTTAAAGAAATAAATTACACTTAAAAAAATATAATATGCAAAAATATTCTGTATTCAGCCTTATAAAAAATGCTTTCAAAGGTCATAAAGATTGGGAAGTAGCTTGGAAAGATCCAACTCCAAAAGCTGAGTATGAAGTTATAATTATAGGGGGTGGAGGCCATGGTTTGGCTACTGCTTATTATCTTGCCAAAGAACATAATATTACAAATGTCGCTATCATTGAAAAAGGATGGATAGGCGGAGGCAATGTTGGAAGAAATACAACAATCCTTAGATCAAATTATATGCACGATGAAAATGGTATGTTCTATGAAAAAGGTATGGATTTATGGAGAAGTATGAGTCAGGATCTAAATTTTAATGTGATGTATTCTCCAAGAGGAATAATTAATCTTGCTCATTCAGATGCACAAATGAATGCTTATACAAGAAGAGGAAATTCTATGAGATTAAATGGAATTGATGCCGTGCTTTTAGGAAGAGAAGAAGTAAAAAAATTAGTTCCAATGTTAGATTTTTCTGAAAATGTAAGATTTCCAATTTTTGGTGGCTTAATGCAGCCAAGCGGAGGAACTGCTAGACATGATGCAGTTGCTTGGGGTTATGCAAGACAAGCAGACTCAATGGGAGTAGACATTATTCAACACTGTGAAGTAACTGGATTTGATGTAGCTAATGGAAAAATAAAAGGAATAAAAACATCAAGGGGAAATATTAAAGCAAAAAAAATTGGTTTGTGTGTAGCAGGAAGCACATCTATTCTTGCTGAAATGCTAAACATAACTTTGCCAATAGAAACTCATTTGTTACAAGCGTGTGTTTCAGAACCAATTAAGCCAATATTAGATCATGTTGTTACTTTTGGCGCTGGACATTTTTATTGTAGTCAATCTGACAAAGGAGAAATGGTAATGGGTGGAGATTTGGATGGATACAATAGTTATGCTCAAAGAGGAAATTTACCAACTTTACAACATGTCTTAACAGAAGGAATCGCAATGCTTCCATTTCTAAGTAAACTTAAAATGTTAAGAACTTGGGGAGGTATCATGGATATGTCTATGGATGGTTCTCCAATCATAGATAAAACTCATATCGATGGATTATATTTAAATTGTGGTTGGTGTTATGGAGGTTTTAAAGCAACACCCGTGTCGGGTTGGACCTTTGCTCACACAATAGCTCAAGATAGAGTTCATGAATTAAATGCTGGATTTAGTTTAAATAGATTTAACACCGGTAATTTAATTGATGAAAAAGGCCTTGGTACAAAAACTTGGATTTCATAAATGCTACATATTAAATGTCCACACTGCGGATTAAGATCACAAAATGAATTTTCATATGGTGGAGATGGAACAGTTAAAAGACCTGATTTAAACAAAGAAGTGTCAGATAAAGAGTGGGATACTTTTGTATATTTAAGAAAAAGTCCAAGAGGAAAACACGTAGAGCTTTGGCATCATATTTCAGGATGTAGACAATGGATTAAAGTTGAAAGAGATACAGCAACACACGAAATTTTTAAAACATCAAAAGTTAATGAAGATATTTAGTTATGTCAGAAGAATTTAGATTAGATAAAATAGGTTTAGTTAATAGAGACAAAAAAATTTCTTTTAAATTTAATGGCAAAAAATATTTTGGTTACGAGGGGGACACACTTGCCTCTGCATTAATTGCAAATGGCGTTCATCTTATTGGAAGAAGTTTTAAGTATCATAGGCCAAGAGGTTTCTTTGGAGCAGGAGTAGATGAACCATATGCTATGGTTCAATTATATAGAAATAACGAAACAGAACCAAATGTTAGAGCGACCGAGCAAGAACTTTTTGAAGGATTAGAAGCAAAAAGTTTAAATTGTTGGCCAAGTGTAAATTTTGATATTGGAGCAATAAATAATTTTTTGAATAAATTTCTTCCAGCAGGTTTTTATTACAAAACATTTATGTGGCCAAAAAGTTTTTGGTACAAAATTTACGAGCCATTTATTAGAAAGGCAGCCGGATTTGGGGTGGTATCTACAAAACATGACAATGAAAGATACGAACACAAATATGAATATTGTGATTTATTAATTACTGGTTCGGGCCCTTCTGGTTTGGCAAGTGCATATGCTGCAGCAAAAAATGGCGCAAGAGTAATATTAGCTGAAGATAAATCAAGATTTGGTGGAAGTTTATTAACCAGTGAAGTGAGTATTGGAAATCAAAATGGAAAAGATTGGGCAGACAATATAATAGCTGAACTTAAAGAAATGCCTAATGTGACAGTAAAAAATAGAGCTCAAGTTTTTGGCTACTACGATCATAATATGCTTGTTATGTCAGAAAGATTAAGTGATCATTTACCAAAATCAAAAAAATATACTCCAAAACAAAGACTTTGGTACATTAGAGCAAAAGAAGTTATAATTTCAACCGGATCAATAGAAAGACCAATTGTTTTTGGAAACAACGATACTCCGGGAGTAGTTTTAGCATCTGCAGCTAAGGAATATTTAAAAGTTTATGGAGTTTTAGTTGGTAAAAAACCTTTAATATTTACAAACAATGATAGTGCGTACGAAACTGCAATCGAATTTAAAAAAAATAATATTAACCCAATAATATTAGACACAAGAAAAAATCCAGAGTCTGAAATAATTAGTGAAGCAAAAAATATGGGAATCGAAATGAAATTTTCTTATGTGGTAGTTGCTGCGAAAGGTTATAAAAAAGTAAATTTTGCTGAAATAGCAAATATTTCTGAAGATAAAAAAGACTTGGGTAAAATTGAAAATATAAACTGTGACTGTATATGTGTTTCAGGATTTTGGACTCCAACAATACATTTAGCTTCTCAATCAGGTAATAAAACTAAATTTAATGAAGAAATAGATGCCTTTGTTCCAGGTAAATCAAAACAAAATGAAACAACAGTTGGCTCCGCTAATGGAATATTTTCCTTAGAGAAAACTTTAATAACAGCGTTTGAAAAAGGTCATGAAATATCAAAAAAAATAACAAATAAAGATAATAAAATTTCAGTCCCCCAAGTTTCTGAAAAAAAATTTACTCAACATGATAAATTTTGGTGCGTTCCACTTCCAAAAGAAAAAAATTATAAAAGATTTTTAGATTTTCAAAACGATGTAACAGTTTCTGATGTGGAGCTTGCTATTAGAGAAGGATACAGATCAATAGAACATGTAAAAAGGTATACAACTTTAGGAATGGCAACTGACCAAGGAAAAACAAGTAACCTTAATGGATTACAGCTTGTTTCAAGTATCGAAAATAAAATAGTACCTTCTGTAGGACATACAACGTTTAGACCGCCTTATACTCCTGTTTCTATTGGTGCAATTGTCGGAAGAGAAATTGGTAAACATTCTAAACCAACAAGAAAATCACCGATGCATTCATGGCATGAAAAACATAATGCTGTTTTTGTTGATGCTGGCATTTGGTTAAGACCAAGATATTATAAAAAAGGTAATGAAGGTTTGTTTGAAGCTTCAAAAAGAGAAGCTGAAAATGTAAGAAAAAATGTTGGAGTCTGTGATGTAACTACATTAGGAAAAATTGATGTAAAAGGTCCTGACGCAGCAGAATTTTTAAATAGAGTTTATACAAATGCTTGGTTAAAGTTACCGGTCGGAAAAGCAAGATACGGAGTTATGCTAAGAGAAGACGGAATAGTAATGGATGATGGAACAACAACAAGAATTTCAGAACATCACTATCACATGACCACTACTACCGCACAAGCTGCAAATGTTTTATCTCATTTGGAATATTATTTACAAATAGTTTGGCCAGAATTAAATGTAAATGTTGTCTCAACTACTGAACAGTGGGCTGGAGCCGCTATAGCTGGACCAAAATCAAGAAATTTATTACAAAAATTATTTCCTGATATAAATGTTTCGAATGAAGGTTTGCCATTTATGGGATATTTAGAAAGCAACTTATTTGGTATTCCAGCAAGAATTTTTAGAATTTCTTTTTCAGGAGAACTTGCTTATGAAGTAAATGTTGAGTCTGACAATGGTAATTTTATGTGGGAAAAAATAATTGAAATAGGTAAAGAATTTGCAATTCAACCATATGGAACTGAAGCTTTATCCACATTAAGAATAGAGATGGGACATGTTGCAGGATCAGAATTAGATGGCAGAACGATTCCTTATGATAATGGTTTAGATGGATTGGTTAGTAAAAAGAAAGATTTTATTGGTAAAAGATCTTTAAATAGAAAGGCATTTATAGCAAAAGATAGACAAAAAGTGGTCGGTGTTGTTCCGCTTGATAAAAAAACAAGTATTCCAGAAGGATCCCATTTAGTTAAAGACGCAAATGCAATACTACCAAATCCAAAACTAGGTCATATTTCTGCTTCGTGTTGGAGTGTTGAGTATAACAATCCTTTCTCACTTGCTATTCTAAAGGATGGAAAAAATATGATTGGAAAAAAGTTGTTTGCTTTATGCCCAGTAAAGAATAAATCAATACCTGTTGAAATTGTTTCATCTCATTATGTGGATCCAAAAGGAGAAAGAGTAAGATCATGACATCAATATCTGTATTAGAAAATTTTCATAAAAAAGGCCTTTTTGGCGAACATGAATCTAAAGAACAAAAAGATTTAATTAAAATTTCTGAAATAAAGAATTTATTAATAGCTCAGGTAGTGCAATATAAAAAATCAAATGTTTCTTTAAAAGAGATAACGATTGATGGGCTTAATTTAAGCAGCGAGCCGCTTAAAGTAACTAGCAATAAAGATACAAGAATTTTATGGGCTGGACCTAATAACTGGTTATTAATCTCAAAAAAAAAGGAAATTTTAAAAAATATACAAAATGATTTTAAAGATAGTGATTTTGCTGTTACTGATTTATCACATTCAAGAGCAATAATTGAATTAGAGGGCAAAAATTCAATAGAAGTATTAAAAAAAGGATGTCCATTTAATTTTAACGAAATTGAGAAAAATATTTGTATAAATTCTGTATTTAATGGAATTACAATTACAATAGACATTATTTATGATAACCCAACAAAAATAAGATTATTTGCTCTTAGAAGCTTTGGAGAATCTTTATATCATTCGGTAACAGATGCTTGTTTAGAGTTTGGTTATAAAAATATTTAGTCAATTCATTAAATTCAAGCATAGGTTTAATTAATAAAACTGTTAGTAAATTAAATTACATTATTGTTTTCAAATTTAATTAGCTGTACCAAAATATTGGAGCGAATCTTTGAAAATTAAAAAATTATTTTTTTTGTTATTTGGTTTAACAACATTAAATGGCTGTATTGAAGCTACTGCGTTTTTAGGCCCAGCTATATCTGTAGGAACTACAGGGAACGTTTATCAAGCTAGTCTATCTTACTCCACTAATAAAATTATACATAGCACAACAGGAAAAACGCCAATTGAACATGTGACCAATTTTTTTGATCCTAATGATGAATTTGATGGAAATTTGAACCTTATTTTTGCAGACAACATTGATAATGTTAAAAAATCCTTAAAAATAAAAAAAGAAAATTTTCTACCTTCTAAAATTGAAAAAAAGTCTGAGAAAGTGGTAAATTTAAACTTAGAAGATCAATTCATACTCTTTTAATTAATAAAGTATAACTAATTATTAATTGTTAAATCCATATATACGGAGTTAATATCTTCTTTATAGTGAGCAAAAGGTTTACAAACTTTAAATCCACACAAAACAAATAATTCTCGTGCAGGTTTAAAGAATTCACCAGCGCCAGTTTCTAAGCTTATTTTTTTTATACTTAATTTTTTAGCCTCATCTATAAGATGCTTGATTATTTTAATACCATTTCCTTTTCTTCTAAATTTTTCAGCTAATCTTATCGATTTAAATTCACCATGTTCATCATTTAGAAATTTTAAAGCTCCGCATCCAATTAACTCATCATTTTCCCACAAACTCCAAAATTTTATTGATGAGTCTTTAAGACCTTTTATATCTAGAACATGCGTGCTTCCTTCCGGAGAAACTGACCTTAATTCGATAAAATGTTTTTTTAATAATTCATCTACTTTAGGATTGTCAAAATTTCCTTCTAAAGATTTCATTTTAATATTTTTGTTAGTGGTTCTATTTGACCAATTTTAAAAATAATTACATCATCCGGATGGTAACCATACTGGTTAGAGGAATTTTTAAACCTTTTTCCAGGCTCCATAATTGGTTCTAAAGATAAAACAACTGTTCCCCAATGCATGCCTAACACTTTTTTACTTTTTAAATCTTGTCCTATATTAAGAGCTTCTTCAGGGTTAGTATGATAAATTGATTTATCTTTTTTAGGAGCCATAGGATAAAAATTATAAGCTCCAATATTTATAAAAGTTAAGTCAATAGGTCCATATTTTTCACCAAGTTCTTTATAGATTCCTCCATAACCAGTATCACAAGCAAAGAAAAATTTTTTATCTTTGTATTCAATTAAAAAGCTACCCCATAAAGTTTTGTTGGTATCCCAAAGGCTTCTTTTTGACCAATGTACTGCTGGTACAAATGTTATTTTGATATCATTTACTTTTATTTCGTCATACCAATCTAACTCTGCGACGTCATTAAAACCATTTTTTGTAAAATATTTTCCAAGTTTTAAGGCAGTAGCAACTTTAGCATTTTTGTACGGGAATCTTTGAATTGTTCTAGTACTCAAATGATCATAGTGGTTATGAGTTAAAAGAAATAAATCAATTTTTGGTAATTCATCTAAATTTATTGCTGGATCAACAAATCTTTTAGGCCCAAATATTAAAGGTCCCATATTTTTTTCAAACACTGGATCAGTGATAATAGTTGTGTTTCCCAACTTTATTAAAAATGTTGCATGGCCAATCCAGAATATGTAATCGTTATTTTGATTTTCTTTTAAAGATTTAAGCACTTTTTCTTTTTCTATGACATGGTCTATTGGAATATTCATATCCAGTTTCTTTTTCTCTTCATTAAATATTTTATAGCTCCAATTAAATTTCATATCCCTCATTGGAGATCCCTCAGGATTTCTAAAAGTTCCATCTGACAAATGATGATAAGGTTTATTTTCCATTGTAAATAATGAAGTTTTATAAACAAAAAATGTTATAAAAAAAATTATAAATTTTATTTTTTTTTTGCTCATTTTACTTAATTAGTGTTGTAAAATGACCCATTTTTCTTTTTGGCTTCACCTCTTTTTTTTGATAATCAAAGAAAAACTCGTTTTTATTAAACTTTTTATCTCTATAATTTAAAATATCTTTACCAATTAAATTGATCATTTTTGCATTAAATAATTTTTTAGTTTCTAATTTTTCTAATGCACAGACTGCTCTTATGTGATTTTCAAATTGACTTATATTATGAGAGTTAATTGTTAAATGACCCGAATTGTGAACTCTTGGTGCAATCTCATTAACATATAAAGTATTATTTTTATCAATAAAATATTCAACACACAGAGTACCGATGTAATCTAATTCTTCAGAAATTTTTTTAGACCATTCTTTAGATTTTTCAAAAATATCTTGATCAATTTCAGCAGGAATCTTAGAATATTTTAATATTTGATGTTCATGTTCATTCTCGATCGGTTCATAAATTTCATATTTTTGAGGTCCAAATCTTGTAATAATTACTGAGATTTCTTTTTTTAAATTTACTAATTTTTCAAAAATATATTCTTTATTTAAATTTATTTTAACAATATCTAAATCATTTTTGGAGTTGATTTTAAATTGTCCTTTTCCATCATAACCTAAGGTAGAAGTTTTAAGTATTCCGGGAATAAAATCTAAACTGTCTTCAAGATCTTTTTTATTTCTAATTAATTTATATTTAGTAGTTTGTATATTTAATCTGTTTACAAAATCTTTTTCGGTTAATCTGTTCTGTATAATTTTGTTTATTTCTGGATTTGGTAAAACTTTTTTTATTTCATTTATTTTTTTTAAAGTTTCAAAAGGTATATTTTCAAATTCAAAGGTAACTAGATTAATCTTATCAGTAAATTCTTTAATTTTTTCTGAGTCTTGATAATTTCCAAAAATAAAATCATCACAAAAATCTTGTGCAGGAGCATTTTTGTCATCACAAAAAATAGTAGTTTTAATATTTAGTTTTTTTGCAGCAGTTGCTAACATGCTTCCTAGTTGACCGCCCCCAATAATTCCGAGATTAATTACAGTCATTTTAACTAGGCTTTTTTTTTACAGATCGAGTTTGTTTATTTCTCCAAAGATTTAAATTTTTTCTAATATTTTTATCGTTGATTGAAATAATTGAAGCAGATAAAAGTGCTGCATTAATAGCTCCATCTTTACCAATTGTTACTGTTCCAACAGGTATACCTTTTGGCATTTGAGAGATTGATAACAAACTATCTAGGCCATTCAATTTTTTACTTAATATAGGCACGCCAATTACTGGAATAGTAGTTATTGCAGCTATCATTCCTGGCAAGTGCGCAGATCCTCCTGCACCGGCTATAATTACAGATATATTATTTTTTTCAGCATTTTTTGCAAATTTATACATTCTAGCAGGTGTTCTGTGAGCTGAAACTATTTTTGTTTCATGTTTAATTTTTAATATCTTTAAGATTTTTGCGCAATATCTCATAGTTGAATAATCTGACTGACTACCCATCACTATTGTTACTTTGTGATTTCTTTTATTGGACATTTGTATGTTTTAATATCAAAAATTTAGACACTAATATATATTTAATCATATGAATTATAAAATTGATAATCTTCAATATTGTAAATGGTCTCGGGAAGTATTTCAAATAAATCGAGACGCAGGTTTAGATGCAGTACATGTCACAGTTGTTTATCACGAGGATTATGATGAATTTCTTGAAAGAATAAATGAATGGAGTAATCATTTTAAGGAAAACTCTGATCTTATATTTCTTGGAAATTCTTATAAAGATATTGAAAAAGCAAAAGTAGAAAAAAAAACAGCAATTTTTTTTGGGTTTCAAAATTGCTCACCTATTGAAGATGATATTGCTCTTATAGAAAAAGTTCATAATCACGGATGTCGATTTATGCAACTTACCTATAATAATCAATCTTTGTTAGCCACTGGATGTTATGAAAAAAATGATAGTGGCGTTACAAATTTTGGGAGAGAAGCAATAAAAGAGATGAATAGAGTGGGTATAGTTATTGATATGTCTCATTCAGCTGAAAAAAGTACTTTTGATGCCATTGAAATAAGTGAAAAACCAATAGCAATAACTCATGCTAATCCAATTTTTTGGCACAATGCAAAAAGAAATAAATCAGAAGATCTTCTTAAAGCTTTAGCTGAAAGCAATGGAATGCTTGGTTTGTCTTTATATGCTCATCATTTAAAAGATAGTACTAATTGTACTCTTGAAAGTTTTTGTGAAATGACTGCAAGAACTGCTGAAATTATGGGAGTAAAAAATATAGGCATTGGATCAGATCTTTGTTTGAACCAGCCTGATAATGTCGTTGAATGGATGAGAAATGGAACTTGGGCTAAAACAAAAAATTTTGGAGAGGGTTCGAAAACCAAAGCAGGATTTCCTCAGCAACCAGACTGGTTCATAGACGCAAGAGGTTTTAAAAATTTAGAAATAGGATTAAAAAAAGTTGGGTTTAACGATAAAGATACAAATGATATATTAGGAAATAATTGGTTTAATTTTTACAAGGGAATTAATTAATGGAGTCAAAATTAAGAGATCCAAAAAAAATAATGAAGTTATCTAAATTGGGATCTTTTCATCAATCTAAATTATCTTTTTTAAGATCATTTTTAAAAGAGTTTAAAGATTGGAAATATAATAGAGATTTATTTGATTTGGATGAAGGCGGATTTGGAAGAGCAGTTTATTCTTTTAGTAAAGATCGTAGAGTTTATTCTTTAGTTTGCTTTGCAAATAAAATTAATGATCACGAAAGATCAGACAGAGTTATTGCAACTAAATGGGATGCAGCATTTGTTCTTTATGATGGAATTCCAACAAAGAAAGATTTAGATAGATTGTCAAATGATGTTCCTCAACAAGAAGTTGGAAGAATGAGCTATAAAGAACTAACTTTATCAAGAGCAAATAAGTCAGTTAGAATTTTTGAACATGTTGTAGAAAGTTTATCCAACGGAAAGCAACCAGATAAAGAAAAATTATCTAAAGTTGGATATTTATATAGAACAACAGCTGTTTATGGATCTGGTAAATTTGGTTTAGCAGATAGATTTAGAATTAAAAATAGAGAAGAAATTTATGGACCATTTAGACTTGAAATGATGTTAGTTTATTTGGTCAGACAATTTACTTTTGATCAAGTAAATCATATTGCGAAGCACAAAAATTCTAAAGGGGCAGTTGAACTTGATGATGATATTTGTAAAAATCTTGGAATTGGAAATTCTACTGGATTAGGAATGGCACCTTTTATTGTTAACCATCCAGCACTTTTAAATAATTGGATACTAGCAAGAGAAACAGCATTAAAAAAAATTAGAGAAATTAAAAAAATAGATGAAAATGACTCAAAAATTTTTATTGATTGTTTAAAAAAATCACTAAAAAATGTCACTTCCTGGACAACAGATAGTGATTTTCAAAATAAAAAGATTAAATCTCTAATATCAGATTTATATAAATTTATTAATTTTATTGAGAAAGAATTTAGTTTTGAAGAAGATTATGCATTCAATCAAATATATAAATGGATTGAAAAAAATTTAAGAGATGAATGTATAGAATATATAGTTTCAATGATGATGGAACCTTATGATTATATAACCAATCCTTTATTAAAGAGCATGAGTGCTGATGAGGATAAGTATTTTACAATACCAACTAATAAAAATGTATCTGATTTGAGAAATATTTTAGAAGATAATTATTCAGATATATTAAAAATAGATTTTGAAAAAAAAGAAAGTAACCAAAATTTTTGGTTCATATCTAAAAATAAAGAAGAACCTAGACTTGCAGATAGATATTTAGATAAAGGATCAGAATTAGAACAACCATTGGCTATCGCAAGAGATATTTGTAAATTATATGCAAGAATTTCAAATCAAAAAAATAGTCTTAAAATTGGAAAATTTTTAATAGAAAATAATGATCTTCGGCATGTAGTGAGAAGAGCATTTATAGTTGAGAAGTTTCCTTATGCTGAAATACAAGATAATACAATTGGTTCAAACTTAATGCCAATAGACATGCTAAGATTAAAATTGTCTTTTTTTGGAGCAGTAAAATTTGATCCTCGTTCAGATAAATGGTTAAGAATAAATATGTTTCAAGGCGCACCTCTACCTAAAAATTTAAAAAAGTTTGACGATTATTGGGTTTATAATTCTTTAAATTAATGAGAAGTTTTAGTGAAATAGATACAGCAGTAAAAAGAGCAAGCAAAGGTATTGGATTTTCCTGGGGTATTTCAGAAGAAGTAGGAAAAAATATTCGTCTTTTAGAAATGTTTGGATTGCCAGGTTTAAAAAATTTAAATCAATATTATAAAATTCTTAAAGAAAAAAAATTCCAAAATTTGACTTTAGTTTCTAAAGAAAATTCATCAAAAATACCATACTGTCCAATTATAGCAGGAATAAATTTTTTAGATCAAGTAAATAATCTTGAAGAACTAGAAGAAATTAAATTTGACAATTTAGGCTTTCCAATTTTATTTATTCCTTTTGTTAGTAGGGCTTCTGAAATTATAGGCAAACGTATCTTTTTAACAATTGATGAAAAAGAATTTTTACTAAATTTTAATCAATCAATTTATTCAAATTATCTAAGCAGTGATGTTTTAGAAAAAAGTGATCAAATTAAAATTAAATTTATAGAAAACAAAAATATGTTTAGTGAAACAGAATGGCAAGAATTATACAAATTGTCAGAAGATACATTTGTTGAAGAAACAGATAAACTAAAGCAAAACGCAGCAGGAGCAGGATTAACAGACAATGACTGAGAAATTTAAGGAAAATTTAAAAGAACATGACTTGAAAGCACTTAACAATATTTGTGAGGAATGTGAAAAAGAAGATAAAAGTGTTAAAGAAAATTTGATTTTAAGTGGATTTAAAATTTGTAGTTCTTGCAGAGTTTCAAAAACAGTTTTCCCAGTTTAACTGATTGCACTTGCTGGTATAGCATCCATTCTACTCATTACAAAAGTTATTGATAAAAATGCTATTATTAAAAAAGATAAGAAAACTACACCAAATGATTTAAAATTAGATTTTAAGTTTAATACATGTTTGGTTGATATAATTAGAGATGCAAATATCCAAAACTGCGTAATAAAAATTACTGGTATAACTAATTCCGGTGTAACAGCAAAAAATCTTAATAGGCCTGGTGAGTGTGCATAGCCTACTCCAGTAAGTATTTTTTTAAATGAAACCTTAGTATTTTTGTCTGGAAATAATTTAACTCCAATTACATATATGAAAATTGCCCACACAAACCATGTAATTATTGCAGTTAATCCAGAGACACCAATTGAAGTTTTTACTATTGTATTAGCAGCAACAGCACCAGCAACTCCATCTAATATCATTATTAAGCCAGCAAAATAAACTGAAGCTTCTCCAAAGTTTTTACTATCTATATAGAGTGATTTATCTAATTTTAGTGATCTAAATACTATATCTAAAAATAACGCAAACATTACTTATTTTATTAATTATTTAGAGGAGAGCAAGAGCTCTCCTCTAAAAAAAATAATTATCCTTTTACAACTTCTCTAGTATTGGCGTTGAATGACTGTTTAAAAGGAATATCCACTACTACTGCATCAACAGGAGTACCTGGAGTTTCAGAATATTTAGCAGGTAAATGAACTTTGTATTTAGTTCCAACTTTACCTTTAGGTAAACCATTAGCATTTAATGTTCCATCAAATGGCACATACCCCATTGCTATATTTTGTTTTTTTTCAGGGTGATACCAAGGAGATGTAATAAATCCAACTGGATCTCCACCATCTGCATGTGAAATTAACCAAAAATCAGGAGCATATTCTTCAATTGGTTTTCCGCCTAACTCGAGACCTACTAACTGAAGTTTGTATGGTTTTTTTCCTGCTTTAATATCAGCTTTCATTTTTTCTAATACAGTTTTTCCAATATAATCAGTTTTTTTATTCCATTCACCTTTACCAGATAAAGAAACTTGATAACCAAGATTACATTGAAAAGGATTATGTTCTGTATCCATATCTTGACCCCAAGATAGTATTCCAGCTTGTATTCTTCGATGGTGTGCGGGTGCAATTACCATCAGTTTATGTTTTTTTCCTGCTTCAAGTACAGCGTTCCACATATCTTCAGCATACAAAGTTGCATTTCTTAAATATATTTCATAGCCAGCTTCGCCTGAGAAACCTGATTGTGAAATCACACAACTTCTTCCAGCAACCTTAACTTCTGCTAGTCCATAAAAAGGCATATTATCTAAGTCAACTTGATCACCAAGTAAATCTTTCATTAAAGCTTTTGATTTAGGACCTTGAATTTGTACGGGACAAGCGTCAATTTCTTCTACTCTACAATTAAATCTTCCATCAGCATTAACACCTTGTAGATACATACCAATATCAGAGTCTGAAAGCGAAAACCAAAATTCATCTTTTGAAATTCTAAGAAGAATTGGATCATTTAAAACTCCACCATATTGATTACATAATATTACATATCTAGCTCTCATAGGTGAAATTTTTGTAGCATCTCTAGTTATTACATAATCAGTAAATTTTTCTGCATCAGGACCTTTAACTCTAATTTGTCTTTCAACAGCAACATTCCACATTGTTACATGATTAACGATTGCATCATACTCTACCATCGCTCCACCATCTTCTGGTTTTACATATCCTCTAGGATGATAAATTCGATTATAAACTGTTGCTCTCCAACAACCTGCTTGCATTGATAAATGCCAGTAAGGTGACTTTCTTACTCTTGTTGAAATCAACATCTCAACTTTTGTAGGCCCACTTTGTCTTAAATTATATGGAACTTCACGATCAGATTGATCAACTGAAGTTACATGTTTTAACTTAGTATAGTCAAATTCATTAGACATATTTGTTCTCCATCAACCACTTGTTTGTTTCCTTCAAGCCGCCGAATGTATAAATGTGGAAAAAATCTGTATGCGATTTAACTTTCCCTATTAAATCATTTGGGTCTTTAGGTCTCATTAAATCTAATGCCTTACTAAAATTAGATTTAAGAAAATTTAGGGAATTTTTTGCTCCTACAATATTAGCAAACTTAATTAGGCTAGTTATTTTAAGTGGCCCAGTAATTCCAACATGAACTGGTATTGTTTGTTTAGAAATAAAGTCTATTATTTTCTGAGAGTCTAGTAACCATTGTGTTACTATATAGTCAGCATAAGGCTTTTTATCTTTCATAGCTTTTTCTAGTTTTGAATCGGATATATCAGGACTCCCCTCCGGATGTCCAGCGATTCCTATCTTCATCTGCTCAAAATAACCTGTCTCTAAAATTTGAATTGAGCTGTCAAAACTTCCAATAGGTTCTCTACTTCCTCCAATAACCAGGACCTGCTTAACCCCCACATCCTTACATCTAGAAACATATTCTTTGAGCTGAACATCATTTTCAATAGATCTGGCGGGGAAATGAGGTATAGGATTCAAGCCTTTTTTGACTAATTTAGAAGCTTGTTCAGCAGTGTCTTTATAATCACCACCAGGGAGCATAGTTATATATACATCCTTTAAAGCTGGCAAAGTATCGAGGTCAGTTTTAGGTCCAATTTCCAAAGAAAAATTCATTACGGGATATTTATTTATTTTAAAATATCTGTCTATAAAAATCGGATCTTAGAGACAAGAAGGTTATCTTTTTATGCCCCTGTGCTTTTGTATTCTTCGACCATATTCTTGAGTGATTCTATCAAAGATAATGGCCAGAGCTACAATAGCTAACCCATTAAACAATCCCAAAGCTAAATATTGGTTTGATATAGCTCTCAGAATTGGAACACCTAGGCCTTTAACTCCAATCATGGATGCTATTACAACCATAGCTAAAGCCATCATTATTGTTTGGTTTACGCCAGCAAAAACAGTTGGAAGAGCTAAAGGTATTTGGACACTTTTTAACTTTTGAAGTTTAGTAGCACCAAAAGCTTCACTAGCTTCTATTGTTTCTTTATCAACTTCTCTTATTCCTAAATTTGTTAATCTAATTACAGGTGGAATTGCATATATGCAAACAGCAATTAAACCAGGAATTTTTCCTATACCAAGTAACATTAAAATTGGAATTAAATAGACAAAACTAGGAATAGTTTGCATCATATCTAAGACAGGAAGCATTGCTCTTTCAAATCTGTTAGATCTTGCCATGAATACTCCTAAAGGTATTCCAACAGCTATACACATAATTGTACATACAGTTATAATTGCTACTGTTGCCATACAATCTTTCCACATACCAAAGTATCCAATCAACATAAAAGCAACCACACTTCCAATTACAAGTTTCCAGCTTCTTGAACCTAGCCAAGCTAATGCACCAAGTACCAATAGTATTATTGGCCAAGGTGTAGCTAATAATAATTTTTCCAATCTTATTAAAAAAAATAATAATGGATCAAAAAAAGCTTCAATACTATCACCGTAAGCTCTAGAAAAATCTCTAAACGTATGATCAATCCCTTTTCTTAATTCCATTAGGGAAGTACGTTCCATCACGGGAAATTTTGTTAAAAATTCCATATAATTCCAAAAAAAAAAATTAACGAGCCTATAATAAAATAGGCTCGTTAAAATAAATTATATTTTAAAGACCAGCTTTGATTTTTTTCTTAGCGGCTCCAGATACCCATTTACCCCAGACACCTTCATGCTGTTTTAAAAACTCAATTGCTGCATCTGAACCTTTAGCTTGATTGTCAGCCATGTACACAAGCATTCCGTTCATTACATCACCTGGGTAAGTTCGCTTTTTAACATAATTCAAAGCGTCTTTTCCTCCAGTTTTTGCAAAGTTTGCAGTAACAATTGAATTAACTTCAGACTTAGTCCATGCAGTTGGTTTAGGATCTGCACAATCTTGTTCAGCTAAAGTTATACAGTTATCCCAGTTGTCTCTGCTGTGAAACTTCACACCAAAATCCACTGAAATTAAACTATATTTTCCAACCATTGATGTTGGGTTCCAATAGTAACCAAACCAAGGACTTCCAGAGTCAGCTGCTTTAGATATTGTACCATCTAAACCTGCTGCAGAACCTGGATCGATTAATACCCAACCTTTTTTCTCCATTTCAAATGCTCTAAAAAGGTTTGCGTTAGCTAATTGACATCCCCATCCTGCAGGACAACCAACAAAAGCTCCTTTTGAAGGATCTTCTTTTGACGGAAACCACTCTGGATGTTCTAAAATTTCCATTGCAGTCATTCCTTTTATTTTCGGATGTTTTTTAACAGTTCCTGGAGTTATCCACCAACCTTCACCAAGACCAGTAATAGGAGCTTGGTTTGCTATGATTAATCTTTTCTCTGAAACTGCTTTTTTTAAAGGAGTGTAAACAGCATTAGCCCATTGTTCAGGGTTCATGTCTGGCTCACCTTTTTCATCCATTGAAGTAAAAGTAGGCATAGTTGCTCCTGGTATAAGTTCAACCTCACAACCATAACCTTTCTCAAGGATAATCTTATCTACGTTAGCCATTAATTCAGCAGAAGCCCAGTTCTGCTCAGCAATAACTAATTTTCCGCATCCTGCATTAGCAATTCCACTAAAAGAAGTGAAACCTAATATTACAAGAGCAGAAAGTATTATTCTTTTTATTTTCATATTATCTCCATATTAAATTTAATATTCAGAAAGAGATCATATAGATGATGAAATTGCAAATATAACACAATCCTAAGTTGTAGTAATTATGTCTTTGCTAACAATATAATAAAAATATAAATTTAACTTTATGTTCAAACTGACTTTTAAGTTTAAATATATGAAAAAATATATTGTGATGGGGTACTCACGTTTTGATCACATTTATTTAAATAGATTTTATTATCATCTTCACTCTAACTCTTTTCAGAAAATTTAAATTTTTTTTAAATAAAATTAATCAATAAATTATTTTAAAGGAGATTTATGAAAAAAGATTTAATAACAAGACTTAACGAGGGCCCTGTTCTTTTTGCAGAAGGTTATTTGTTTGCAATGGAAAGAAGAGGATATTTATCAGCCGGAGCATTTGTACCTGAAGTTGTTTTAGAACATCCTGAGGTAGTTTCTCAATTACATAGAGAGTTTATAAGAGCTGGTTCAGACGTAGTGCAAGCATTTACTTACTATGGACATAGAGAAAAATTACGCTTAATTGGTAAAGAGGAATTATTAGAACCATTGCAAAAGAATGCATTACAGATTGCTAAAGATGCAAGAGATGAATTTAAAGATCTTGATCTTTTAGTTTGTGGTGATGTTGCTAATACAAATATTTATGACCCAAGCGATAAAAAAAGTCATTCAGATTGTCAAAAGATGTACGAAGAACAAGTTGCATGGGCAAAGGAAGCCGGAGTAGATTTTATTGTTGCAGAAACAATAAATTGGACTGAGGAAATGAAAATTGCTTTAAAAGCAATTAAAGATGAAGGTCTAATTGCTGTAACTAATTTCTCAATTAAAAAAGGTGACAAAACTAGAGAAGGGCATACACCTGGTGAAGCTTGTAAAATAATGGAGGATTTTGGTTCTGATGTAGTTGGTCTAAATTGTTATAGAGGACCAAAAATGACAATGAAACTTTTACCTGAAATAAGAAAAAAAGTTTCTTGTCATGTTGCTGCTTTACCAGTTCCTTACAGGACTACTGAAGAACAGCCAGGTTTTTTAAATCAAACCGATCATGGATGCGATTGTATTCCTGGAGGCAATGCATTTCCTGTTGCCTTGGATAATTTATATTGCAACAGATTTGAAATGGCTGAGTTTGCAAAAGATTGTGAAAAACAAAAAATAAATCTTATTGGAATTTGTTGTGGAGCTGAACCTCATCATGTTAGAGAAATGGCAGTTGCTCTAGGCAGAAAACCGATCTCATATAAATATTATCCAGATATGAGTAGACATTGGCTTCATGGTAAAGATAAATCTTTTTTAGATATAAACACTAGTATGAGTAAAAAATATTAGTTCTTAATTATGGAAAGCCATGCAAAAGTAGTAATTGTTGGAGGTGGTGTAGTTGGATGTTCAATTCTGTACCACCTTTCTAAATTTGGATTAAAAGATTGTATTCTTATAGAGAGGAATGAATTAACCTCAGGATCTTCTTGGCATGCAGCTGGAAATGTTCATGTAATTTCATCCGATCCAAATATCTCTAGAATGATGGCTTACACAATTGGTCTTTATAAAGAAATAGAAAAAGAGTCAGGACATTCTTGTGGATTTAAACCGAGTGGAGGATTTTACTTAGCTTCAAACGATGTTTGGGCTGAATATCTTAAAAGAGAAAGATCAAAAGCAAGATATATGGGTTTAGACCAAGAGTTTATTTCACTTGAAGAAGTTAAAAAGAAAAATCCACTAATAGATCCTTCTAGATATCTTTTAGCGTTATGGGATCCAATAGATGGAGAGGTCGATCCATCAGGAGTTACTTATGCATTTGCTAAAGCCGCTAAAGTTCATGGAGGTAAATATTATACTCACACTGTTGTTAAAGATACAAAACAAAAAAAAGATGGTTCATGGGACGTTGTAACAGACAAAGGAAATATTAATGCTGAAATAGTTATTAATGCTGGAGGTTTATGGGCAAGGGAAGTCGGTAAATTAGCTGGGTTAAATTTACCGGTTCAACCAATGGAACATCATTATTTAATTACTGAAGCGATTCCAGAAATAGAAGCCTTGGGTGATCAAAGACTACCAATTGGAACAGACTTTGAAGGTAATATTTATTTTAGACAAGAAGGTAAAGGAATGTTGCTAGGGACATACGAGCAAAAATCTACACCTTGGAAGGTTGAAGGAACTCCTATGAACTTTGGTCATGAACTTTTACAACCAAAGTTAGATAACATTCAAGACAGGTTAGCAATTGGTTTTGAAAGAATGCCAGCTTTAGAAAAAGCAGGTATAAAAAATATTGTAAATGGTCCTTTCACTTTTGGACCAGACGGCAGCCCATTAATAGGTCCTGTTCCAGGAATGAAAAACTACTGGGTAGCTGTAGGTGTTATGGCTGGTTTTTGCCAAGGCGGAGGTGTTGGTAAATGTTTAGCAGAATGGATAATAGATGGCGAACCATCAATTGATGTTTGGGCAATGGATGTGGCAAGGTTTGGAGATTATGCATCTCCTCAATATGGAACAATTAAATCATCAGAAAATTACGAAAGAAGATTCATAATGACATTTCCAAATGAAACTTTACCGAAAGGTAGAAAACAAAAAACTACCGCATTATATGATCGCTTTGTAAACCAAGGTGCAGTAATGGGTGACTCTTTTGGCTTAGAAAGTGTTTTATGGTTTGCGAAAAATAAAGAAGATGCTCATGAAGAACCTACGATAAAAAGATCTAGATCACATAATTATGTTTCAAAAGAAGTAATTAATGTAAGAGAAAATGTCGGAGCAATCGAAGTTGCAAACTTTTCAAAACATGAGTTTAAGGGGCCAGATGCAAGAAAATTTTTAGACTATGTTATGGCAGGAAGAATACCAAAACCTGGAAGAATTTCATTAACACCAATGCTAACAAAAAAAGGAAAACTTTATGGCGATCTAACTGTTGCATGCATGGATGAAAATGAATTTATGATTTTTGGATCAGGTGCAGCACAAGAAATGCACAGAAGATGGTTTGAAACACATATGGGTAAATTTAATTTAAGTTATAAAAATCGATCTGATGAATTACACGGAATAGGCATTGCAGGACCTAAATCAAGAGATCTTCTTCAAAAAATTGTTAGAGAAGATGTTTCAAATAATAAATTCAAGTTCAGAGACTCAAGAAAAATGTATGTTGCTGGTGTGCCATCTATAGTTAATAGAATATCATTTACTGGAGAATTGGGTTACGAAATTTATGTTGCTCCACATTATCTTATTAAGTTATATGAAGAATTAACAGAAGCTGGGAAAGAATTTAATATAAAACCTTTTGGATCAAGAGCTTTAATGTCAATGAGACTAGAAAAAAATTGGGGTGCATGGACTCTTGATTATAGACCTGATTTTACAGCAAAAGAAACTGGGTTAGATATATTTATTAATTGGGATAAAGAATTTATTGGAAAAGATTCAGCTAAAAAAGATGATAGCAAACACAAAATTACACCATTAATTGTAGAAACTAACGATATCGATGTAACTTACAACGAAGCTGTTATGAAAGGTGATAAAAGTATTGGCTATGTTACTTCCGGTGGATTTGCTCATTTTGTTAACAAAAGTGTTGCATTGTCATATTTGGATACAAAGGATTTAAATTCTGATAAAAAAATTCAAGTCGAAATTAATGGAGATATGTTTAATTGTTCAATAATTAAAGATCCACTTTACGATCCAAGTGGACAGAAAATGAGAAGTTAATGGCACAAAAAGATGTAGGTAACAAGGTTCCAATTTATAAACTTAAAAAAACCGAAGAGGTTATGAAATATTATGACGAGTGGGGTGAAGGAAATAAGTACGATAAAGATATGGTTGATTGGAATTATACAGGTCCAAAAGAAACTTCAGAAGTTTTTATAAAACATAATAAAAACAAAGATGCTAAAATTTATGATGCTGGTTGTGGCACAGGATTGGTTGCTGTTGAATTAAAAAAGTATGGTTACAATAATTTTTATGGAGCTGATCTGTCTCAAAAACTCTTAGATTTAGTTCCACAAGGTCTTTATCAAAAATTAGAAAAAGTAGATTTAAATAAGCCCATTCAAGAAAAAGATAATATATTTGATGCTGTTATGTGTGTAGGAACATTCACCTTTGGCCATGTAAAACCACCTGCATTGGATGAATTTATAAGAATAACAAAAAATAAAGGACTAATTTGTTTTACAATCAATGAAGGAATTCATGAAGAATATGGTTTTGATAAAAAAATTGCTCAATTAAATAAAGATAATAAGTGGAAAGAAATAGAATTTTTTAAATCGGATTATATAGCAAGTAAAGATGTAAATGCTTGGCTAGGTATTTATGAGGTTATTAAGTAATGTCTGAAATATACAGCATCATTGAAAAAAAAAAATTAGATGTTGTAAGCAACCCAATTGAAAAATCTCATGGACTACCTAACGAATGTTATACAAGTGAAAAATATACACAACTTGAAAGAAAAAAATTATTTGAAGATAAGTGGGTAGTTATAGGTGTTGCAAGCTCCTTACCAAATATAGGAGATGCAAAACCTTTTGACCTTTTGGGTATTCCAATAATAATTTTAAGAGATAAAAAAAATAAAATAAAAGTATTTCACAATGTATGTAGTCATAGAGGATATAAAATTTTACAAAAAGACTGTAAAATTAAAAATGTCATAAGGTGCCCTTATCATTCTTGGTCTTATGATATGGCAGGTAAACTTGTTGCTACCCCACATGTTGGAGGCATGAATAAGCATGATTGTAAAAAATTTGATAAATCAAAAAGTAATCTAAAAGAAATTAAATCCTACATTTGGCTTGATATGATTTTTATAAATATAAGTGAAAATGAAATTTCTTTTGAAAAATATATAAAACCATTAAGCGATAGATGGGAAAAATTTTGGCCAGAAAAAGATAGAAAATTAATGGTTTATTCAAACGATTTTGGATATTTCAATTTAAATGCAAAATGTAATTGGAAATTCGCAATAGAAAATTATTGTGAAAGTTATCATTTGCCATGGGTACACCCTGGATTAAATTCTTACTCAAAGATAAGTGATCATTATCATATTCAAGGACTACCAAACCGTTTTGCTGGACAAGGAACTAAAGTTTATAATCCAAAGTTAAAGGGTAAAGAAAAATTTCCTTGTTTTCCTAACTGGCCAAAAGATAAAGAAAATATAGCAGAATATGTAGCTTTATTTCCTAACGTTATGTTAGGTGTACATAAAGATCATTTTTATGCATATTGGCTAGAGCCTGTGGATCACAAGTTTACAAAAGAACATATGGAAATCTATTATGTAGGAGAAAAAGCAGCCAATTCAAAAAAATTTAAAAATTTACGTAAACAAAATTATAAATTGTGGAAAGATGTACAGAGAGAAGATGTTCATATAATTGAGGGAATGCAAGAAGGAAGAAATTCACCATCTTATAATGGAGGTAATTTTTCACCTGTAATGGATAATCCAACACATCACTTTCATAAATGGGTAGCAACTAATATAGTTTAATTATGAAATTTAATAGAAAAATTACACCTAGTGCAAAATCAAAAGTAAATTTTATTACCAAAAAAAGATTAAGAGAAGATGAAATTAACTTTCAGAAACTTAGATCTTATAGATTGGATAGAGTTAAAAAAGAATTAGAAAAAAATAATTTAGAAGCTTGTATATTATTTGATCCTGTAAATATTAGATATGCTTTAGACACTGTAAACATGAGTGTTTACAATATGCATAATTTAACAAGATACTGTTTTGTTCCAGTAAGTGGACCAACAATACTATATGAGTATTTCAATTGTGAAATATTATCGAAACATTTAAATTTAATCGATGAGATAAGACCAGCAATTACATGGGATTATTTTAGCAATGGAGATCAAGCAGGTACTCAATTAAAAAAATGGATTAACGAAATTAAAGACTTATCAAATTCGTATTTCAAAAGTAAAAAAATAGCAATTGATGTCATTAATGGTCCTGCTGTTACATCATTAAATGAATCTGGAATAGAAGTAGTAGATGCTAAATTAATTCTAGAGCAAGCAAGAGTTATTAAATCACCTGAAGAACTAAAATGTATGAAGGCTGCTTTAGAGGTCGCTGAAATTGGTGTTTCAAAAATGCGTAACGAACTAAAAGCTGGTATGACAGAAGATGAACTTTGGTCTATTTTGCACAAAACTAATATTGAGCATGGTGGCGAGTGGATTGAATGTAGAATTTTATCTTCAGGAGAAAGGACAAATCCTTGGATGCAAGAAAGCAGTAATAAAATAATTCAAAGAGGTGAAATTGTTTCTTTCGATACTGATATGGTTGGTCCCTATGGTTATTGTGCGGATATCTCAAGAACATATGTTGAAGGTCACAAATTTAATGATGATCAAAAAAAATTATATCAAATGGCTGTCGAACAAATTAATCATAATTATAGATTAATAAAACCTGGAACATCTTTTAAAGAATTTACTGAAAAATCTTGGAAACTACCTGAAGAATATTATGGAAATAGATACTCCTGCGTGCTTCATGGAATTGGCCTTTGTGATGAGTGGCCACAGATAAAATATCCAACCGATGGTGGACAAAGAGAAGGTCATTTTGAAAAAAATATGACCATTACACTTGAGAGTTATATTGGCAAAGTAGGGGGCAAAGAAGGGGTTAAACTTGAACAACAATACGTAGTTGGTGAAAATAACCTTGAATTAATGTCCCATCATCCATTAGAAGATATTTAATGAAAATAATTTTAATTATGGGATTGCCTGGGGCTGGCAAAACAACTTTAGCAAGTGAGCTAGCAAAATTAATAAAAGCAAAAAGATTAAATGCAGATGAAATTAGAAAAGCTGCAAACGACTGGGACTTTTCAGAAGAAGGTAGAATAAGACAATCAAAAAGAATGGCAGAAGCTGCACTTAAATTAAAAAGTGAAGGAAATAATGTAATAGCAGATTTTATTTGTCCAACACCAGCAGCAAGAAATTTATTTCCAGCAGACTATGTAGTTTGGGTAGACACTATCCAAAAAGGTAGATTTGAAGATACCAATCAAATGTTCATAAAGCCTGAAAAATATGACTTTCATGTCACTTCTCAAGAAGCTCAAAAATGGGCAGCAAAGATATATGAAGATTTAAAAAAATAGATTAAAAAAACATTATTTTTATGAATTTTATGAAAAAAATTATTTTAATTTTATTATTTTTCTTAATTTTTTCTAATAAATTATATGCTGCTAATGTTGCTGAAGATACAACCTTCTCAAGTGATACAACAGCTCAACAGATAGTTACAGCCGACAATGTTGATATTATTGTTACCAATAATAGTTCCATAGCAAGAACTGGTCAAAAAGCTATTAAAAATACTGATTCCGAAGTAACAGGTACTACACTTACAATACACTCTGGTTCATCTGTAACATCTACGGGTAATAATACTATTTCTACTGAAGGAGGTGATCTTACAATAACTAATTCAGGAACAATTCAAGCTTTAGGTGCTAGTGGGTCTAATTCAAAAGCGATTAACATCAGTGGATCTGATGGAGTATCAATTACAAACAACAGTGGTGGAATAATCACATCTCCAGGAAATACTATTCTTGGAACTTCAGGCACTGGTGGAGATAACACAACAATTGAAAATAGTGGTCAAATAACAACAATCAATACTACTTCATCAAGTTCTGCAATAATTTTTAGTGATAATGATACCGGTAATACTATCACAAATAATATTGGGGGAGAAATAACTAGTAAAGGAAATAAAGGAACTATAATAGTTGGTGTAAGCTCAACTATAACTAACAGTGGAACAATTAAAAATAATAAATCGGTTGATAAAAATGTAATCCAATTAAAAGGAAATAATAATACTGTAACTTTAAAAGATGAAGGAATTGTTGTTGGTATGATTAAAGCTGCAAATGGAACAACAGGAAATACATTAAAAATAAACCATGGTGTTGGAAGGAGTTATTATTATGATACGTCGGGCACTTTCACTTTAGAAGATTTAGATGGCAACCAAGTTGTTAAAGGATCAGCAGGATCTGTCGGCCAAGGTGGTAGCGAGATTTTGGATGAATTATTAGGAACAAAATCATTAAATATAAGACAATCACTTTCTAAATATAAAAATGCAGAAGAAGATTTGAAAGAAAATCAAAGTTGGGGTGAAATCAACCTCTCTACTTTTAAAAGAAAACAAAATAATCAAAATCTATCACTAGGTTTTAATTCAGCGGATTTAACAATTAATTTAATGTATCCTGATCATGGTAAAGATTTTATTTTATCTTTAGGAAACGGAAATCAAAAATTTACTAAAGATTATAGTGTTGATCGACATTCTTTACATACTGGTTTCTTTTTTAGGGATCATCCAATTTTAAATAAATTTGGAGATGAAAGTTTTATCTTAGGTGGAGTTAATCTTAAAATAAGCGAAAGAGAAATTCTAACTAACACAACATCATCAGGTAAGCTAAGTATTACAGATAATTTTGAAACTTATGATCTAATTATAGGTACAAAAATAAATAATGATTTTATAATACCCAATATAGGAGCAACATTGGGTTTATCATATACACCTAGCCATAAGGAAAGTGATTATTATTCGTGGGACAAAAAAGAAGTTAGTAATTTATCTATTTATCTTGACGATGATTATAAATTAAATCTAGGAAAAAATTATCAACTTAATCTTGGATGGATTTTAGATGCAAGGCAAATGGTTTTAGGTAAAGAGCAAAACTACGAGATAAATGGTACCTCTGCTATTTATTCTCAAGGTACTGATCTAACTAAGGAAGTAACTCTAGCAACCAATCTTGGTTTTGATAAAAAAATGTCAGACCAGCATTTATTTAAATTCTATTTAGACAGCACAATAAGCACCCAAGAATTATCAAGTATTAGTGGAAATTTTGCTTATAAATTTGCCTTTTAAATTTATTACCAATTTTGAGCACTTTTAATAATGCATTAAATCTAAATTCATTTAAAAAAGCCAAATGTTTTTAATTAAAAAAATATTAATCATATTGTTTTTACTATTTCCTATTTCCAATTCTTTTGCAGGTATGGTTACTTTTGTACAAACAACACAATTCACTGATAGCAATGATGTCATACAAGGTATTGAATTTAATAAAGATGGAACAAAAATGTTCGCAAGTTATGGTGGTAATGCTACAGGGGAGAGTACTAAAGCTCTAAATGAATACAACTTAACTACGCCTTTTGACATTTCTACAAGGGTTTATGCTGGAGATGATGAAAGATGTGTATTAAGTGGTCCTGAATTTTCACTCCTTGGTTTATATGATTTAGAATTTAGCAGTGATGGGATGAAACTGTTTCTAGCGCAGGGTTCAAACACTAAAAATTCAGGTGCAAGATCAAGAGTAGATATAGTATTTAGGTTTGACTTAACTTCACCCTTTGATATTTCAACATGCTCTTTTGCACATGAAACTCCTCTGCTTGAAACTGATGCCTTACAAAATAATAGTGAAGCTGGGAGTGTAACTATTGCTGATGGTACTTCAAATGATAATCGACTTCAAGGTATGGAAATTAATGATGATGGAACAAAATTATTTTTAATTTTTCATGGAGCCAATGCCACACATTCACCTAATACTAGACTTCTTGAGTATCAACTTTCAACTCCATACGACTTAACTACAATTTCACTTAATACAAATGCTGGAATAGAATTAGAAGATGAAGTTTCAAATCCAAACACAATGAGATTTAGTGCAAACGGAAAAAGACTTTTTCTTGTTGATCATAACAATGCGGCTTCAGGTAAAGATGTTACTCAAATTTCTCTTAATGTCGCATATGATACGTCTTCATATACTATAGATGGACGAGTTTATTTACCTGATTTAGATAGTGCTTTAGATCAACCAAGAGGAATTTCATTCAGTGCTAATGGATTAAAAATGTATGTAGGTGACGATGATAATGATGATATTACTGAATTTGATTTAGTTTGTCCTTTTAATATTATCTCAGGAAATTGTCCTTCTATTACAGAAAATAGTGATAAAACCGGAATGGCAGAAGCTCAAATAGAACTTGCAAGAAGAACTATTGAACGTTCAACAAACTCTACTTTAAATAGATTAAAATGGATAAGAAGAAATAAAGATAAACAAAATTTAACGAACCTTAACATTAATCTTAATTTTTCAAATCAAATACTAGCCTCTCTTACTGAAGTAGTTAGAACTTCAGCTGCTAAAAAAAATACAAAAGATAAAAAACAAGATGTATTTTATTGGAGTGAAGGAAGTATTGCAGTTGGAAGAATGGGTGATACTAGTGTTTCATCATCAAAAGAGATTGAAACTAATTCTTTAACATTGGGTGCAGATAAATTTACTGAAAATAATGGTATTGTAGGATTAGCCTTTAGATATGGAAGGGATAATACTGATGTTGGTGATGCAGGAAGTAATTTAGATGCAGACACATATAACCTTACTTTTTATAATACTAGACCATCTGAGATAGACACTAAGTATATTGATACCATTATTGGAATTGGAAAAATTAAAACAGACATTTTATCAGTAATGGATGGAGAACATGTAACTGCAAATAGAAGAGGAAAACAAATGTATGGTACTGTTAAAATTAAAGATGAAATTAAAAAAAATAAATTAACAATAATTCCATCTAGCCAAATAGATTTTGGGCATACAATATTAAATGCTTATGATGAAGTAGGTTTAGGGGCAATAAGTGTTGAAAAACAACATGTAAAAACAAGACATTTAAGAGCAACAGTTGCAGCCGTACATGACTTAGAAAATGAAAGGCACTCTATTAAGAGACATGGGAAATTAGAATATCAAGCTAATTTAAAACGTTCATCAAATCTCAAATACACATATGTTTCTGATACTTCCAAAGCTTTTAACACAAAGTTAAATCCTGCCGCTTTTCATAACATTAATGGTGAAATTGGTATCGATATAGTTTTTCCAGAAAATTATAGTATTTTTATTATTTACGAAAGAAACCAAGCTTTAGATTATGGACATACTGATAATATTCATATTGCTTTAGGTTATCTACCAAACAAAGATACTGAGTACGCTTTTAAAATAAATGGTTCAGAAAATTTAATGTCGAAATTTGAAATTAAGAAAGATATAAATGGTTTTAATTTAAGCTTTAATTTAAATGATGATTTAACAAATATAGGAAATGCAAGGGAAGCAAATATAGAATTAAATAAAGTCTTTTAATTTAAATTATTAAGTTTAAACTAATCTTTAAGGAGTATCTATGAGCTATAAATGGGATAACAAAAAGCCAACAGCACAAATGCTAGGAAGATGGCAACCATTTCATGATGGTCATTATGCTTTATTTGAAGAAATAATAAAAAAAACTGGTCAAGTTTGTATTCAAATAAGAGATGTTCAAGGAGTAGATGATAATCCATTTGATTTTGAAACAGTTAAAAAAAATATAGAAGAAAGATTAAATCCAAAATACGAAGGTAGATTTAAAATCCTATTAGTTCCTAATATAACTAACATTTGTTACGGCAGAGGAGTTGGTTATAAAATAGAAGAAATAGTTATGCCGGAAGAAATACAAAAAATCTCAGCTACAAAAATCAGGGCTAAAATGCGAGAGGACGGAGAATTGAAGTGAACGAAAGACTTAAGTCGATAGTAGATTTAGAGAAATATCCAATTTATGACTTAAATTCTCCAGTAATTAAAAACTTAATTAACAGATGCAAAGAAGAGCTAGATCAATCTAGCTGTTCTACAATTCCAAATTTTATTTTACCTAAATCTTTAGAAATAATGAATTCAGAATTAGAGAAACAACTAAATGAAGTTTACATGTCTAAAGAAAGTATAAATCCATATTTATATGCTAAAGATGATCCAAATTTACCAAAAGATCACCCAAAAAGAACTTTTATGAATAGGTATAATGGATACTTGAATTCAGATTGTTTCTCCAAAAATTCTGAAATGAAATATCTTTATGAAACAGATGAACTTTTAAAATTTGTATCAGCTTGCTTAGGAGTTTCTCCAATTTATAGATGGGCAGATCCATTGGCTTGTCACGCATATAACGTTATGGAGCCTGAAGGAATTCTTCCTTGGCATTTTGATAGTTGTGAATTTACATTAAGTTTAATGATTCAAAAGCCAGAGAAAGGTGGAATATTTGAATATTGTCCAAACATAAGAGAACCAGGAAATGAAAATTTTGAAGAAGTTAAAAAAGTATTAAACGGTGATAGAGAAAGAGTTAAGCAACTGAAATTAGAACCAGGTGACCTTCAGATTTTTAAAGGAAGATTTACTATGCACAGAGTTACAAAAATAGAAGGACAAAAATCACGATATATGTGTATCCCAGCTTATGTTTTGGATCCATGGAGAGTAAATACACCAGAACACTCAAAAGCTATTTATGGTAAGGTATTACCAATACATTTAGAGAGAAATACAGCAAGATCAGATGGTCTAGCAGATTAAATGATAAAAAAAATAGCTGTCATTGGTACAGGTGTAATTGGTTCGGGATGGATTGTAAGATTTTTAGCTCATAACAAAAAAGTCATAGCTTACGACAAAGATATAAGATTAAAAAAAAAAATAATCAAAGAAATAAAAAGAACTTGGCCTTATGTAAGAAAACTTTTTAATAAAAAAAAACTTAAACTAAAAAATTTTAAATATGTAACATCTATACAAGAAGCTTTAAAAGAAGCAGATTTCGTTCAAGAATGTGCTCCAGAAAATTATAAAGTAAAGACAAAATTGATGGAAATAATAGGAAAATATTCAAAACCTAATGTAATAATTTCTTCAAGTTCTTCTGGTTTGCTACCATCAAGAATTTATTCTAAATGCAAAAATCCATCACGAACAATTATAGCCCATCCATTTAATCCTGTTTATATGCTTCCTGGTGTTGAAATTGTTCCTGGCAAAAGAACTAAGAAAAATTTTTTAAAAAAAGCTTATAAATTTTACAAGTCTATTTCGATGAATCCAATAATGATTAAGAAAGAGTTGCCAGGCTATTTATCAGATAGACTACAAGAGGCATTATGGAGAGAAGCGTTGCACATAGTTAATGAAGGTTATGCGTCTACCAAAGAATTAGATAGAGCAATAGAGGATGGTCCAGGAATGAGATGGTCATTGATGGGAACTTTTTTGACATTTCATTTAGCTGGAGGAAATGCAGGTATGAAACATATGTTAGAACAGTTTGGTCCAGCTTTAAAATTACCTTGGACAAAATTAAAAGCTCCAAAACTTTCAAATAAACTTTCAAATAGAGTAATCGCAGGAACAAAAAAACAAGCTAGGGGAAAATCTGTAGCAGAGATATCAAAGATCAGAGATGAATATTTGCTTAATTTGCAAAAGATGAGAAAAAAATACGAAAATAAAATAAGAAGATAAATTTAGTGAACAAAATAGAAATATTAACTTGTCATTGTAAAAAAGTTCATATTGAACTTAAACTAGAAAATGGTTTGGAAGAATTAGTTAGGTGTAATTGCTCTTTATGTAAGAGACGTGGATATATAATGGCGAAGATTAAATTAGAAAATTTAAAAATTATAAAAGGAAATGATCAATTAACGGTTTATAAATTTGGAAAAAAACACCTTGCAGAGCACTTTTTTTGTAAAAATTGTGGTATTTACACTCATCACAGATCATATACTAACCCAAAAAACTATGAATATAATGTCGCCTGTATCGACAATATTGATACTTTTGAATATAAGAATATTCCAGTTTTTGATGGAGAAAAATTATAAAAATTATGAATATTTTGGTTAAAAATTTAGGCTCAGGAGTTAAGAAAATAATTTTAAATGACCCTAAGACCTATAATTCACTATCATTTAAAACATTAAGAGAAATTTTAAATACTTTTAAAAAACTAGATAAAGATAATTCTACTAAAGTAATAATTTTAGAAGGAGCAGGAAAAGGATTTAGCGCTGGTCATAACTTAAAAGAAGTAAAAGGTTTAAAAAAAAGATCTAAATATTTAAAATTATTTAATCTCTGTTCAAAGGTTATGATCCAAATTGTAGAAGGAAGAAAACCTGTTATAGCTAAAGTACACGGAGCTGCTTACGCTGCAGGATGTCAATTAGTGGCTAGTTGTGATTTAGCATACAGTACAAATGACACAATGTTTGCAACACCAGGTGTAAATATAGGTTTGTTCTGTAGCACACCGATGGTTGCGGTTAGTAGAAAAATTCACAGAAAAAGAATGATGAAAATGCTTTTAACTGGCGAACCAATTAAAGCTAACTATGCTAAAGAAATAGGTTTGATTAATGATCATTATTCAAAATCAAAATTAAATAGTGAAGTTTTGAAGGTAGCAAAAACAATTGCTTCTAAATCAAATCTAACTATAAAAATTGGAAAACAAGCTTTTTATAAACAATTAGAAATGCCATTAAGAAAAGCATATTTATATACAAGTAAGATGATGACTTTAAATATGATGGCTAGAGATGCCCATGAAGGAATATCTGCCTTTTTAGAAAAAAGAAAACCGAAATGGAAAAATAAATAATGAGTGATGATCAAATAAAAGAAATTCTTAAAAACTCCAAAACAATTGCAATGATTGGAGTGAGTTCTGAAAAAAAAGGTGAGGATCCTAAAAATTTAAAAAGAAAGCCAGCTAATGTAGTTATGAAATATATGCAAGGGTTTGGGTATAAAGTAATACCAGTAAACCCATTTGCTGTAGGAGAAAAAATAAATGGAGAAGTTGTGGTTGAAAGTTTAGAAAAAATTTCTGAAAAAATAGATATAGTTGATATATTTAGACCATCCAATGAAACACCAGGTTTTGCTGAAGAAGCTGTTAAAATTGGAGCAAAAACTTTGTGGTTACAATACGGAATTCAAAACGAAGAGGCTAAAAAAATTTCTGAAGATGCCAACATAAAATATATTGAAAATAAATGTATTAAACAGGAATACCAAAAACTATTTCAAAAATCTAACCCAGTATTTCCAGTATTAAAAAATTAGTGAAAAAAATATTTTTTTTCATTTTTTTATTCCAAACATCTTTGTTTGCACAAAATCTAGATAAAGCATATTTTGCTGGAGGTTGTTTTTGGTGTATGGAAGAATCTTTTGAAAAAAAAGAAGGAGTTATCGAAGTGATTTCAGGTTATTCGGGTGGAACTACAAATAACCCAACATATAAAGAAGTTACATACGGAAATACAGGACACTTTGAGGTGATTGAAATTATTTATGATAAAAATAAAATAAATTTTAGAGAGTTACTTGATCATTTTTGGATAAATATAGATCCTTTTGATGAGTATGGTCAATTTTGTGATAAAGGTTATAGTTATAGATCTGTAGCTTTTTATCAGAATGATGAGCAAAAAGAGTATATAGAAAATAGCATTATGAAATTAGAGAAAAAATTTAATAAAAAAATTGTAACTTATATAAGAAAATTTGATAAGTTTTATAAAGCTGAGGAAACACATCAAGATTATTACAAAGTTAAATTTTTAAATTATTTAAGGTACAAAAAAGCTTGTGGAAGAGAAAAAATATTAAATAATATTTGGAATTAATGAAAAATTTTTTTTTAGTTTATGGACATTATAATGAAAAATCATTCAACGCTGCAATAAGGGATGAATTTATCAAAACTGTAAAAGAAAATGGTCATGAAGTTGACTACGTTGATCTTTACAAAGAAAAATTTGATCCAGTTTTTTCTGGTGAAAATCCCGATGCAACAGTCTTAGATCATCGCAAAAGAATAGAAAAATCTGATACTATAGTTTTAATAGCACCAATCTGGAATTTTAGAATGCCTGCTATCGTTGAAGGTTGGATTGATAAAGTTTTAGCTCCACCATGGGCATTTAGGTTTAAAAAAATAGTAGGAAACTACGGTTATCCAGTAGGCAATCTTAAGGGAAAAAAAGCGATTGTATTTTGTACATATGGCTCTCCTCAATTTGCAATTAGAACTTTTTTTTTAAATATGCCTACTAAAAGATTAAGAAGGGGTGTTTTTAATATTTGTGGAATTACAGATGTTATTTATAAAAGATTTTTTGCAGTACCATTTGTTAGTGAAGAGAAAAGAAAAAAATTTCTAATAGATGTGAGAAATACTGCTAAAAAATTATAATTTTCTAACGTTGATATTCTATAAATTTTTTTAGGGATTTATTTAGAAATTTTCCATATTTTAAACCAGTATTATTTTTTTTTACTCCAATTAAAAATGATTTATTCATTTTAAAATCATAAGAGGGCTCGAAGAAAAAAGGTACAGACATTCTTTTTGTTTTATTCCAAAGGACTCTATGGTTTGTTGCTTTAAATTTACCTTTACTTAGGTATTCAAGAGCTCTTCCAGTGTTAACAACTAATGCACTTTTATTAAAAGGAACGTTATACCATTTCTTATTTTTTCTATTTTGAACTTGTAAACCTCCTTTTTTATCTTGATATAAAATTGTAAATATTCCACTATCGACATGAGTTTCACAGCCCAGCGCTTCTCCATCTTGTTTTGAAATTTCTACAGGTGTTGTTTGATTTGTGTAATAATTAAATCTTAGAGTACTAAGAGTTTTAAGTCTTGAAAATGCTAGTTTAGAAATATTAGTATCTTTATTATATAATTTTATTATGCTTTTAAATAAAGCTTCGCCTAAAAAAAATATTTTATCAAAATAATTTGATAATATTCTAATTGATTTTTTATCTATAGATTTATTAAGATTTAAATACTCTATATATTGGTTTTTAACTGAATTAGCATATTTTTTTGTAACCTTTAGATCTCCAATATCTAATCCTTCTTTTCCATTTACATCATTAGGAAAATATCCTCTATAAATATTTTTATTTTTAGGATTCCATTTTTTAGGTGAAAGTTTTATTTTATTTTTTTCGGATGAATTAAAAAATTTATTACCTACATTACAAATGCTTTTAATATTTTTTTGATTTATTCCATGACCTGTAATTTGAAAAAAACCAATATCAACACAAGCTTTTTTAATTTTTTTTATTGTTTTAATTGATTTTGGTGAACTAAAACCATTATTTATTAATGAAGAAATATTTATAGTAGGAATTATATTTTTATTCATTTAACAATTTTTCTTTATAGTTATTGTTTAGGAAAATAATCTTGTAATTTACCTTCTCTATGAACATCTGTTGTACTACAATGTAAACTTCCACCAAAACCATAAGCTTCTCTAAAATCTATCGGCAAAACTTCCATACCTAGTTTATCAAGTTGTTCAGCTTGATATACTTCACTTTTTTCTACACATACTGTTTTCGGATCTAAAACTAAAATATTCATTGATAACCATATTGAATAATAAGTTAGAAGAGGAGGAGAGTTATGTGCTGGTTGTGCTGCTTCAATAATTTCCCAGCCGTTATCCTCAAAAAGTTTTCTTTGATCTTTTGGAAGTTTTCTTACAGGGTTATTTAATATTAGACCAGGTCTGATTGGCGTAAAAGTTGCATCTATATGAATAGGGTAAGGATCTCCTGGGAAATTTACAGTATGAACACGATGATCAGGAAAATGTCTTTTTAACCAGTCAATACCTTTTAAATTTGTTGTAAAACCATGTTGAACAATTAAATCTTTACCAAATCTTAATATATCTGCTGCATCGAAAAGGGGTTCTTCTTCAGTTGTTACAAAATATTTTTTTTCTGCCCACTCTAATCTTTGCTCAATGCTTACTTCATCAGACAAATAATTTTTATGATAATCTTTATCTGTCAATCTAGGTTTTGGCGCTGACTCATGTTTCATACCCGGATCCTCCATAAAGTATTGTTGTATCAATGGTCTATAAGCTAAATATTCAAACCATCGGCATCGAAAGCTCATAGTTGCCTCTAACATTTCTTTTCCTACAGTAATAATTACATCTCTAGATGGCATACATCCAAACATGTGTTCTGCTTTCCAGTCTGGTGTAGCAATTTTTTCATC
>CACLYO010000002.1 GCA_902611145.1 uncultured Pelagibacteraceae bacterium | reverse complement strand
TAATGGTGGGGTTTATGGATCAATGTTATCAACTCCAATATTAAATTTACCTCAATCTGGTGTGTTAGGGATGCACAATATCGTTGAAAGGCCTACTGTAGTAGATGGAGAAATTGAAATAAGACCTATAATGTATTTAGCATTATCTTACGATCATAGAATAATTGATGGTAAGGATTCAGTTTCTTTTTTAAAGACTGTTAAGGAAAATTTAGAAAATCCAGGAAAGTTATTTTTAGAAATTTAAATGTCTGAAAAATTTAATGTAGTTGTAATAGGAGGAGGTCCTGGAGGATATGTTTGTGCTATTAGACTTGCCCAATTAGGCTTTAAAACTGCATGTGTAGAGTCCAGAGGATCTTTGGGGGGAACTTGCTTAAATGTTGGCTGTATACCATCAAAAAATTTATTAAATCTTTCTGAAAATTTTCATAAAGCAAAAAATTTTTCAAATCTTGGAATAGAAACAGGGCAACTAAAACTTAATATAGAAAAGATGATGAAAAATAAAGACAAAGCAGTTACTGTTTTGACTAAAGGTGTAGAATTTTTATTTAAAAAAAATAAAGTTACTTATTTTAAAGGTACAGGAAGTTTTAAATCACCTAATCAAATATCAATAATTGATGATAAAAATAAAGAAACTATTTTAGAGGCTCAAAAAATTATTATTAGCACAGGATCTGAGCCTGTTTCTTTACCAAATGTAAAATTTGATGAGAAAATTATTTTATCTTCAACGGGAGCTTTGTCACTTAATTCTGTTCCAAAAAAAATGATTGTTGTAGGTGGTGGTTATATTGGATTAGAAATGGGTTCAGTGTGGTCTAGACTAGGGTCTGAAGTACATGTTATTGAATTTTTGGATCATATTACCCCGGGTATGGATAAAGAGGTATCTAAAGAATTTATGAAGATTTTAACAAAGCAAGGAATTATTTTTCATATGCAAACAAAAGTAGAGTCAATTAAAAATAACAAAACATCAGCTAAGGTTTTATTAATGGATAAAGATGGAACGAAAAAAGAGTTAGAATGTGATGTTGTATTAATTTCAGTAGGAAGAAAGCCAAATACCAAGAATTTAAAGTTAGATTCTGTTGGAGTTTTATTAGATGAAAAAAAAAGAATTAAAGTAAATCAAAATTTTGAAACTAATATTAAAAATATTTATGCGATTGGCGATGTAATTGCAGGACCAATGTTGGCGCATAAGGCAGAAGAAGAGGGAATTGCAGTAGCCGAATTAATATCCGGCCAATCTGGTCATGTTAATTATGATGTTATTCCAGGAGTTATTTACACATCTCCAGAAGTTGCTACAGTTGGAAAAACAGAAGAACAACTAAAATCATTAGGTATTAAATATAAAGTAGGAAAATTCCCATTTATTGCAAATTCTAGAGCTAAGGCAATTAATGAACCTGAAGGATTTGTAAAAATTCTCGCTGATGAAAAAACAGACAAAATATTAGGTGTACATATGATAGGCCCACATGTTGGTGAAATTATAGGGGAAGTAGCTGTGGCTATGGAATTTGGCGCAAGTTCAGAAGATGTAGCAAGGACTTGTCATGCACATCCTACTTTTTCTGAGGCAGTAAAAGAAGCTGCATTATCGATAGATAAAAGAGCAATACACTCTTAAATTATTTTCATAATATACAAATATGAGAGTACCGATTCTTTTACCAAATATTTTTAACCATCCATTTACTTATGATACCAATATAAAATTAAAGCTGGGAGATTATGTAGAAGTACCTTTTGGAAAATCAAAAGCTACAGGTGTTGTTTGGGATGAATTTGAAAAGAATATAAACAAGAATTTTGTAACTAAAAAGGTAATTAAAAAATTTAATATTCCATGTCTAAATAAAAATTTAATAAAGTTTTTAAATTGGTTTTCAGAATACAACATGATTCCAAAAGGAATGGCATTAAAATTATTATTATTAAGTAGTAAAGCTATTGAGGAATTACCAAAGAAAAATTATGAGCACTTTAATTATAAAATTAAAAATCAGGAATTTAAATTAACTTCGCAACAAAAAGAAAATTTAAAAAACATGAATTTTTCCAATCAAAAGTTTAAAGTTCACGTACTTCAAGGAGTCACTGGATCAGGAAAAACTATAGTTTATTTCGAAGCACTTAGAAAAATATTAAAAAATGGATTTCAAGGATTAATATTATTGCCTGAAATTGGTTTAACGAGTCAGTTTGAAAAAAAATTTATTGATTTTTTTGGGTTTAAAGCTGCTATTTGGCATTCTGGGATAACTAAAAAAAATAAAGAGATTATTTGGAGCGGAGTTGTAAATAAAAAAATTAATGTAGTCATTGGTGCAAGATCATCATTATTTTTACCTTTTAAAAATTTGGGTTTAATAATTGTGGATGAAGAACATGATCAATCATATAAACAAGACGAAGGAATAATTTATAATGCTAGAGATATGGCTGTATCAAGAGCATCATTTGAAAATATACCAATTAATTTAGTGACAGCTGTTCCATCGATAGAAACTTATCATAATATTAAAAAAGGTAAATACACAAGTTCTAAACTTGATAAAAGATATAAAAATGCCTCATTGCCAAAATATGAAATAATAAATTTAAATAAAATTAAATTGGAATCTCAATCATGGATTTCAAAAGAAATTATAGAGAAAGTAAATACTCATCTTAAAAAGAATGATCAAGTTCTCTTTTTTTTAAATAGAAGAGGGTTTTCACCCCATGCTTTATGTAAAAAATGTTTAAAAAGTTTTTCTTGTCCTAATTGTTCAATTAATTTGGTTTATCATAAAAATAAAAAAATTATGTTATGTCATTATTGTGGATACAAATCTCAACTTTTTAAAAAATGTTCAATAGATGAAATGTGTGATTTTATTTTTTGTGGGCCTGGAGTCGAAAGAATTTATGATGAAGTTAAAAAAATTTTTCCTTTAAAAAAAATATTAATTTTTTCTAGCGACACAATGAACAAAAAAAGTTCTAGAGATATATTAAAAAAAATTGTTAATAACGAAATTCAAATTTTAGTTGGAACACAACTTATATCTAAAGGTTTTCATTTTCCCAATTTAAATTGCATTATTGTTGTTGATATAGATTTAACTTCCCAAGGTCATGATTTGCGAGGTACAGAAAAAAATTTACAATTATACCATCAACTTGCAGGAAGAGCTGGAAGAACTGGAAAGCCAGCAACAGTTTATTTTCAAACCTATAACTTAAATACAAATATGATAAGTGATATTACTAATAGCAATCCAGATATATTTTTAGAAAAAGAGCTTGAATTAAGAAGATCTAATAATCTTCCACCCTTTCAAAGATTTATATCACTTATAGTTACAGGAACTGATGAAAAAAAAATTGAAAAAGATTCAGTTAAATTCAAAAATTTTATTGAAAAATTTATTGATGGCAAAATTTTAGGACCAGTTAACGCTCCAATATTTAGATTAAAGAGAAAATTTAGGGTGAGACTACTAATAAGGGGAAAAAAATCGCTTAATGTCCAAAAGTCCCTGGCAAAAATTATCTCAAAATTCAAATTTTCGAGTGGAATAAAACTGACGGTTGATGTTGATCCAATAAACTTCAATTAATCAGCAAAAATTAAACTTTTATGACAATGTGGAGCTTGAAGAGGTATGGGTCATATGCTAATTAAATTTGAAATTTTATAAGTTCTTCAAATACTAATAAGGGAAATAAATTGAGTAAAAATAAAAATTTTTCTGACACGTCTGTTAGTAGATATTCACTTGCTTTATTTGAACTTGCAGAAGAAAGCAATTCAACTAATGAAATTGAAGATCAGTCTTTTGCATTAATCAATTTAATTTCAAAAAGTAAAGATTTAAATTATTTTATAAAAAATCCAACTAACACTAAGGAAGATCAACAAAAAACAATAATTAAAATTTCAGAGCAATTTAAACTTAATCAGTTACTAACAAAATTTTTATGTTTTTTAATATCAAAAAGAAGATTTTTTTATGTAGAAAAAATACTAAAGGATTTTATTGAAACTTGTTCAAAAAAAAGAGGAGAAATAAAAGCTGAATTAGTTGCAGCAAAAGAAATGAGTGAGAATGAAATTAATAGAATTAAAGAAGATTTAATAAAATCTTTTGATTCTAAAATAAGATTAAATTTTAAAAATGATCCAAGTTTAATTGGTGGACTTATAATTCAAGTTGGTAGCATAATGATAGATACTTCAATAAGAAATAAATTAAAAAAAATTGAGAACAAAATGATAGAGGCATAAATGGAAATTAATCCTTCAGAGGTAACAAAAATACTAAAAGAACAAATTAAAAAATTTGGTGATAAAGCGGAGGTAACAGAAGTTGGACAAGTTTTGTCGGTAGGAGATGGTATTGCTAGAGTATATGGTTTAGACAACGTTCAAGCTGGAGAAATGGTTGAATTTTCAGATGGTTCAAAAGGTATGGCGCTAAATCTTGAAAGTGAAAATGTTGGTGTTGTAATTTTTGGCGATGATAGAGCTATTAAAGAAGGTGATACAGTAAAAAGAACTGGAGCTATTGTTGATACACCAGTAGGAAAAGAATTATTAGGAAGAGTAGTTGATGGTTTAGGAAATCCGATAGATGGCAAAGGTGCTTTAGGAAAAGGAGCAAAAAAAAGCAGGGTAGAAGTTAAAGCCCCAGGAATAATCCCAAGGCAATCTGTAAGTGAACCAATGCAGTCTGGCCTCAAAGCAATTGATAGCTTAGTTCCAATTGGAAGAGGACAAAGAGAACTAATTATTGGCGATAGACAAACAGGTAAAACTGCAGTTGCAGTTGATACAATTATTAATCAGAAAAAAATAAATGAATCAGGAGATGAAAAACAAAAATTATACTGTATTTATGTTGCGATAGGACAAAAAAGATCAACAGTAAGACAAATTCAAAAAACATTAGAGGAAGCTGGGGCAATGGATTATACAACTATTGTGGCTGCTACAGCATCCGATGCGGCACCACTTCAATTTTTAGCTCCATATACTGGATGTGCAATGGGCGAATATTTTAGAGATAACGGAATGCACGCTTTAATTATATATGATGATTTATCAAAACAAGCAGTAGCTTATAGACAAATGTCTTTATTGCTAAGAAGACCTCCTGGTAGAGAGGCGTATCCTGGTGATGTATTTTATTTACATAGTAGACTATTAGAAAGAGCTGCAAAGTTAAGTGAAGAACATGGTGGTGGATCCTTAACAGCATTACCAATTATTGAAACTCAAGCAGGAGATGTTTCTGCTTATATACCTACAAATGTTATTTCAATTACAGATGGACAAATATTTCTTGAGACTAATTTATTTAATCAAGGTATTAGACCAGCAATTAACGTTGGTTTATCTGTATCAAGAGTAGGTTCGGCAGCACAAACAAAAGCAATGAAAAAAGTTTCTGGATCTATGAAACTAGAACTTGCTCAATATAGAGAAATGGCTGCATTTGCACAGTTTGGCTCAGATTTAGATGCATCTACACAAAAACTTTTAAACCGAGGATCAAAACTAACTGAACTTTTAAAACAAAAGCAATTTTCACCAATGACAGTAGCAGAACAAGTTATTTCTGTATTTTGTGGAGTAAGAGGTTATTTGGATGATATTGAGCTTAAAGATATTGCTCAATTTGAGTCAAAAATAATTGAGAAATGTAAATCTGAAAAACCAGAAATTATTGAATCTATTTCTGGTTCTGGAAAACTTGAAGAAGATACTGAAAAACTGCTGGTTGAAATAATCAACGAATTTAAAAAAAATCTTAATTAAAAAAAATATGGCAAGTTTAGATGATTTAAAAAAAAGAATAGTGAGTGTAAAATCTACTCAAAAGATTACTAAGGCGATGAAAATGGTAGCAGCTGCTAAACTTAAAAGAGCACAAGAAAATGCTGAAAAAGGAAGACCATATTCAGAAAAAATGAATAATATTATTTTAAATCTTGCCGATGGAATATCTGACAAAGAAAATGCACCTAAATTATTAGCAGGAACTGGGCAAGACAAAATACATTTATGTGTTGTATTAACTTCTGACAGGGGTCTTTGTGGTGGTTTTAATTCAAATATTATTAAAAAAGCCAAGGCTTATTTTGGAAAAGTAGCAGGAGAAGGCAAAACATTAAAAATTATTACCGTAGGATCAAAAGGATACGATCAATTAAAAAGATTATATAGCGATAAAATTGTTGAAAAAATATCTTTTAAAGATTCAAAAAATGCAAATTATTTTGATGCAGAAAAAGTTGGAAAAATAATAATTGAAAGTTTTTTGAAAAAAGAATTTGATGTATGTACAATTTTTTATAATAAGTTTAAAAATGTGATTACACAAATACCTCAAGCACAACAAATAATCCCTTTAAAATCATCCGAGTCAGAAGGTTCCTCTTCAGAAGATAATTACGAATTTGAACCAGAGGAAGATGAAATATTAAGTAATTTATTACCAAAAAATATTTCGACTCAAATTTTCAAAGCGATGTTGGAGAATTCAGCCAGCGAACAAGGTTCAAGAATGAGTGCAATGGACAATGCAACCAGAAATGCTGGTGAAATGGTTGAAAAACTTACTATTCAGTATAATAGAAGTCGACAAGCAGCAATTACTAAAGAATTAATTGAAATTATATCAGGAGCAGAAAGTTTATAATTATGAAAAAAGGAAAAATTACACAAATTATTGGAGCAGTAGTAGACGTAAAATTTGATGGTGAATTACCAGAAATTTTAACAGCATTAGAATGTAAAAATGGTGAAAATAGATTAGTTTTAGAAGTTGCTCAGCATTTAGGAGAGACCAGTGTTAGAACAATTGCTATGGATGCTACAGAGGGATTAAAAAGAGGAGACGATGTAACTGACACAGGGGCACCTATAAAGGTTCCAGTTGGCCCTGAAACATTAGGAAGAATTGTAAATGTAATTGGTGAACCTATTGATGAAAAAGGTGAAGTTAAAACAAAAGAAAGTTGGCCTATTCATAGAGCAGCACCAGAATTTAATGATCAATCGACTGAAACAGAAATTTTAGTCACAGGAATAAAAGTAGTAGATTTATTAGCTCCTTATGCAAAGGGTGGTAAAATAGGTTTATTTGGTGGTGCTGGAGTGGGTAAAACAGTATTAATTATGGAATTAATTAATAACGTTGCAAAAGCGCATGGAGGATTTTCAGTTTTTGCAGGAGTAGGAGAAAGAACTAGAGAAGGAAATGACTTATATCACGAAATGATAGAATCAGGTGTAATTAAACCAGATGGAGAAGGCTCTAAAGCTGCATTAGTTTACGGCCAAATGAATGAACCACCAGGTGCAAGAGCTAGAGTAGCATTATCAGGTTTAACGGTTGCTGAATATTTTAGAGATCAGGAAGGGCAAGATGTACTTTTTTTCGTGGATAATATATTTAGATTTACTCAAGCAGGATCTGAAGTTTCTGCTTTACTTGGAAGAATTCCTTCGGCAGTTGGATATCAACCAACATTAGCTACTGACATGGGAAATCTTCAAGAGAGAATTACAACAACAAACAAAGGTTCGATTACATCTGTACAGGCAATATATGTGCCTGCTGATGACTTAACCGATCCTGCTCCAGCAACTTCATTTTCACATTTAGATGCTACTACAGTACTATCTAGACAAATCGCAGAACTTGGAATTTACCCTGCTGTTGATCCTTTAGACTCAACTTCAAGAATACTTGATCCAAGAATCGTTGGTGATGAACATTATAGAGTTGCTAGAGAAGTTCAAAAAATTTTACAAACTTATAAATCTTTACAAGACATTATAGCAATTTTAGGAATGGATGAATTATCTGAAGAAGATAAGCTAACAGTTGCAAGAGCAAGAAAGATCCAAAGATTTTTATCACAACCCTTTTTTGTAGCAGAAGTGTTTACTGGATCACCAGGAAAATTAGTTGATCTTGAGGCAACAATCAAAGGATTTGATGCGATATGCAAAGGTGAATATGATCATTTACCTGAGGCCGCATTTTACATGGTGGGTACTATTGAAGAAGCAATAGAAAAAGCAGAAAAAATGGCAAAAGATGTTGCTTAATGAGTGAAGAATTTAAAGTTGAAATAGTGAATCCTGAAAAGTCTTTTCTATCAAAAGAAGATGTAATTGAAGTAGTGGTGCCAGCTTTTGAGGGAGAAATGGGAATTTTAAAAGATCATATTTCGATAATATCTTTTTTAAAACCAGGAATCATTAAAATTTTTTCAAAAAGTGCAGAAGAAAAATTTTATGTCGAAGATGGTATTTTAGAATTTAAAGATAACTCCTTATCAATATTAACTAGCTCAATATTTAGCATAGACAAAATAGATAAAAATTATGTGAATCAATCTATTCAAGATGCTGAAAAAGAATTGTCAAATGAAAATATTGAAGACCAAAGAAGATTTCTAATATCACAAAAAATTGATGTATTAAAATCGATAAATTCTAATTAGCTATAACTTTTCTTACCTCAAGTATTAATTTTTCGTAAACTTTAAGTTTAAAATCAACAACAGTATCAGTAATTGTTTCTAAATCGACCCATCGCCAGTCAAGAAATTCTGGTTTTTTCGTATTAATGTTTATTTCATTATCTTTTCCTGTAAATTTCATTATAAACCATTTTTGTTTTTGACCTTTATATTTTCCTTTCCAAATTATACCCAATAAATTATTTGGTAAGTTATAAGAAATGAAACCGTCAATTTCCTTAATTAAAGATATACTTTTAATGTTTGTTTCTTCTTTTAATTCTCTTAATGCAGCTTTATAATAATCTTCACCATCTTCAACTCCACCTTGTGGCATTTGCCAAAAATTTTTTGGGTTATCAATTCTTCTAGCAACAAAAACTTTATTTTGAGAATTTAAAATAACAACGCCTACACCATTTCTTAAAGGTAGTTTTTCAAAATGTTCTTCCATTATTAGCCATTTAGCAGTTTAACCGCAAAATTGAGTTGATTATCTTTTTCTGTATCTATTCTGAATTCATCATCACCTTCAGCAATTTCTATGTCTGGTGTAATTCCAACTTCTGAAATTGATTCTCCTGAAGGTAGATAATATTTTGAAATTGTTAGTCTTATAGCACCATTATTTTTTAAATGTATTATTGATTGCACAGAACCTTTGCCATAGGTATTTTCTCCTACTAAAATAGCTCTTTTGTTGTCTTTAAGTGCTCCAGCTACTATTTCAGAAGCAGATGCTGATCCATAGTTTATTAATACTATTAGAACTTTACCATTAATAATATCTCCTTTATTTGCAAACCATCTTCTATTTTCTGATTCTTTTCTTGATTTCGTGGACACTATTTCTCCGTTTGTTAAAAAGAAATCTGAAATTTTAATTGCTTGTGATAAAAGTCCTCCAGGATTATTTCTTAGATCTAAAATATATCCTTTAATTTTTTTATCCTTTGTAAATTCATTTATTTTTTTCTTAACTTGGGAACTACTGTTTTCATTAAAAGCTGTCAGTCTTATATACCCAATATTATTGTTAATTTTTTTTGATTTAACTGATTGTATTTTTATTATTTCTCTAGTTATTTTAAAAACTATTGCTTTTTTAACTCCTTTTCTTCTGACTGTTATTTCTATACTTGAACCAACAGGGCCCCTCATAAGATCAACAGCTTCTGATAAAGTTTTGCCTTGAACTTGATTTTCATTAATTTTTACAATGTAATCACCAGGCTTAACTCCAACTTCATAAGCAGGCGATCCATCTATGGGGGAAATCACCTTTACTACCCCAGCTTCCATACTAACTTCAATACCTAGTCCACCAAATTCTCCACTTGTTTCAGTTTGCATATCCTGAAAGGATTCTGGAGACATGTAAGCAGAATACGGATCCAATGATTGTAATACACCATTAATTGCGGCATCCATAATTTCACTCTGGTTAACATCTTCAACATACTCTTTATTAATTTTATCTAATACTTCACTAAATAAATCAATTTTTTTATAAATGTCATCATTATTTCCAGCAAATCCATATTTAGAAATACTTAATGACAAAAGAATTATCAAAAAAATTGAGTATATATTTTTCATATCAAAATTTTTTCCTTAGGAATTAATTCTGACCACATTTTTTCTAGTTCGTAAAATTTTCTTTTTTCAGGATTAAAAATATGAACAATAATATCTATACCATCTATCAATTTCCAATCATTACTATTGCTACCTTCAATTTTGCAATTTATAATTCCATTTAATTTTAGTTTTTCTAAAACTTGTTCGGATAATGCTTGAATATGTCTAGATGAGGTTCCACTGGCAACTATCATATAATCAGCAATTGAGCTTTTACATGTTAAATCAATACTAACAATATCTAAAGCCTTGTTGGAATTTAGAGTATTTAGGATTATTGTTTTTAGATTAGAAATTTTATCCATTAATTAATTTTAGATTATCAAATTTTCCTTAATTGAGAAGATGAAATATTAACTTTTTTAATGTTAATAAATTGCAACCTTTTTTTATTTAATTTTTTAAAAGAAATAGATTTTAAAGATTTAGACTTATAATTTAATCTATTAAATACTAAGATTTTAGAAATTTCAGCAATTTTATTCCATTTTTCCCATTTATGAAAATTAATTAAATTGTCAGCTCCCATTATAAAAAAAAATTCAGATTTTTTATAACGATTTTTTAAAAATTTCATTAAATCAATAGTTTTGTTTGATTTAATTTTATCTTCAAAATAATAAATTTTAATAAATTTATTATTAATATTTATTTTTTTTGCATGGTTAATTCTTTCTTTTAAGCTAAAAAAACTTTTTTTTTTAAAAGGATTTTTTTTTGTGATTACCCAAAAAATTTTGTTTAACTGAAATTTTTTTTTAGCTTCTTTAGAAATTTTTATATGACCTTTATGGGCAGGATCAAAAGTTCCCCCTAATATTCCAATTTTATTTTTTTCAATTTTTTTCAATTTATTTTCTTATTTGACCAGTTCCTACTATTTTATATTTATATGATACAAGTTGATTTAATCCTACAGGACCTCTTGGTGGCATTTTATTAGTAGAAATTCCTACTTCTCCACCAAACCCGAATTCTCCTCCATCTGCAAACTGTGTTGATGCATTATGGATTGCTATAGAACTTTTTACGTCATTTAAAAATATTTTCGCATTATTTTTATTTTTAGTAATTATTGCATCCGTGTGCATGGTGCCATATTTATTAATATGATTTATAGCTTCTTGAATGTTTTTAACTGTTTTTATAGATACTTTTGATGAAAGATATTCTGTCGACCAATCTTTTTTAGAAGCTAATTTTGATTTTCCCTTATATATTTTTCTTATTTTTCTATCTGCAAAAACTTTACAGTTATTAATTTCTAAAGATTTTATTATTGGTTCACCAAATTTTTTAATAATCTTTCTATGTAATAAAATTGTTTCAGTTGCTCCACATATAGCCGTATTTCGTAATTTTGCATTTATTAAAACTTTTACTGCCATATTCAAATTTGCATCTTTATCTACATAGGTATGACAAATTCCTTCCAAATGTCCTATAACAGGTACATTTGAAAGCTTTTGTACTTTTTTGACTAAATTTTTTCCACCTCTAGGTATAATTATATCAATATATTTATTCATTTTAGAAAGCATAAAATCAACAGCTTTTCTGTTTTTTGTATCAATAAATTGTACATAATTTTCATCTACTTTATTTTTCTTAAGAGATTTTCTGAACAAATTTACTAATATTTTATTTGTAAAATAAGCTTCTGATCCACCTCGTAAAATCACACAATTACCAGATTTAAAACAAAGGCTAGATACATCAGAGGTTACATTAGGTCTACTTTCATAAATAACTCCAATTATACCAATTGGTATTGTAACTTTTTTTATTTTTAAACCATTAGGTCTCATCCATTCACTTAAAGAAATATTTGTTGGATCTTTAAATTTTGAAATAGTTTTTATTGAATTTATGATTTGATCTATTTTTTTTGAATCAAGCATTAATCTGTTGATTAAATTTTCTTTTAGTTTTTTTTTGGAAGCATTTTTAATATCCTTTTTATTTTGAAGTATAATTAATTTTCTTTTTTTATTAATTAGAGAAGCAAAATTATTCAATACTTTGTTTTTAGTGTTTGTATTGATTTTGTTTAAAAAAGCTTTTTTAGATTTTTTCCCTAATAAATTAAAATACTGTTTCATTAAACCTCAACCATATCATCTTTATGAACAACTTCCGATTTTGTTATATATCCAAGTAATTCTCCAATTTTATTTGAATGTTGTCCTTTAATCTTTGAAATTTCATCTGCTGTAAAGGAACTTAATCCTCTTGCATATTCTTTCATATTTTTATCCAATATTTTTATATGGTCACCTTTATTAAATTTTCCATTAACTTTTTTTATTCCTGCGGCTAATAAACTTTTACCTTGTTTAAGTGCACCTATAGCACCATCATCAATAATTAACTCACCTTTTGGAGAAATAGAACTAATAATCCATTTTTTTCTGGCATCTAGTTTTGAAACTTTTGTTAAAAACCAAGTACAATTATTTTTTTTTAATATTTGTTTTATAGGTCTTAAAGATAAACCATTAGCTATAGCCATTTTACAACCTGATAGCTGACAAACTTTTGCAGCATCTATTTTAGTTTTCATACCACCTGTGCCATGAGCACTAATACTTTTACTCGCAACTTTTTCAATTTCGGTATTTATATTTTTAATTTCTTTTATTAATAATGCATCTTTATAGATTTTAGGATTTTTAGTATAAAGTCCATCAACATCAGAGAGCAATATAAGACAATCTGCACCAGAAATTTGAGCAACTCTTGATGCCAGTCGATCATTATCACCGTATTTTATTTCAGAAGTAGCAATGCTATCGTTTTCATTTACTATTGGAACAAAACCTAAATCAAATAAGTTATTGATTGTTCTTTTTGCATTGATTGCTCTTCTTCTTTGCTCCGTATCTTCTAAAGTAAGTAATATTTGCGAAAGATTTATTTTTTTACTATTAAAAGTTTTTTTAAATAAATTCATCAATTCTATTTGACCTATAGATGCTACAGCTTGACTTTTATCGAGTTTCAGATTTTTTTTATTTAAATTTAACTTTTTACATCCAAGCGCAATAGCACCAGAGCTTACAATAATTATTTTTTTATTTTGATTAATAAGATCTTTAATATCTTTAGCGAATTCAAATAGCCATTTTTGTCTTACTTTCATTTTGTTATCAATTAAAAGTGAAGATCCAATTTTTATAACTATAATTTTAGAGTTTTTAAGATACATAATTAATTAATTTTGATTTTATTTTTGAAACCGAAGATTTGTTTAAAGTTGATAGGGTTAAAACCTTTTTTTTTATTTTGTTTTCAAATTTTTTAATTTTTTCATTTAATATTTTTTTATCAATTAAGTCGATTTTATTAAACACTATAAGTTCATTTTTTTTAATTAATTCTTTACTATATTTTTTTAGTTCGTTTCTTATTTGTTTATATATATTTATTAAATTATCTTCATTTACATCTATTAAATGTAATAAAGTTTTGCATCTTTCTATATGTTTTAAAAATTTAATACCAAGGCCACTTCCAGAATGAGCTCCTTCAATTAATCCCGGTATATCTGCTAAAGTAATTTCTTTATCGTCATACAAAGCGACTCCTAAATTGGGATTTATAGTTGTAAATTTATAATTTGCAATTTTTGGTGTTGCGCTTGTTATTGATGCCAACAAACTTGATTTTCCAGCATTTGGCTGACCTATGATCCCAATATCTGCGATTGTTTTTAGCTGTAACCAAATCCAAAACTCTTCTCCCTTTATTCCTTTTGTGAATTTTTTAGGTGCTCTATTCGTTGAAGATTTAAATCTTGTATTTCCTAAGCCACCTTTTCCTCCAGTTGCGGCAACAAATTCTTCATTTTCTTCTTTAAAATCAAAAATTAATGTTTTGTTATCTTGTTCAAAAACTTGTGTACCGATTGGAACTTTTAAATATAAACTATCTCCACCTCTTCCAGTTTTATTTTTACCCTTACCGTCATCACCTTTTTTAGCTTTAAAATGTTGTTGATATCTATAATCTATTAAAGTATTTAAATTTCTTTCTGATCTAAGAATTATTGAACCACCTTTTCCACCATCTCCTCCATCAGGACCTCCAAATTCAATAAACTTTTCTCTTCTAAAACTTGGAGAACCAGAACCACCATCACCAGCTTTAATAAATATTTTTACTTGATCTAAGAATTTCATAATACAACAATTTTTTTTATGTTGTATATATTAATTGGGTTTTACAGAAACAAATGTTCTATCAGACTTTGTTTTTTTAAACTCAACAGTCCCTTCAATTTTTGAAAAAATTGAGTGATCTTTACCCATACCAACATGTTCGCCAGGAAAGATTTTTGTTCCTCTTTGTCTTACTATTATATTTCCAGGGATTACTTTCTGACCACCGTATCTTTTTACACCGAGTCTTCGACCAGCACTATCTCTTCCGTTTCTTGATGATCCACCTGCTTTTTTTGTTGCCATAACTTACCTAGTTTATTTAGATTTTAATTCCTCTTTTTTTTCAACTGTTTTTGTTACCTTGGGTGCCTTTGAAGACTCTGATAATATTTTTCCATCTTTTGAGAATATTTTATTAATTTTTATTAATGAAAATTCCTGTCTATGTCCATTTTTTCTTCTAGAGTTTTTTCTTCTCCTTTTTTTAAAAACTAAAACCGTTCTATTTTTTCCATTTTTAAGTAAATTTGCCTCAACTTTTGCCCCATCAATTTTTGGAGCACCTATTTCAGCTGATTTATCATCACCGTAAGCTAAAATTTCTTTAAATTCAATTTTTGAATTAGCTTTTAAATTATCTAATTTTTCAATTTTTAGTATCTCCCCAGCTTTAACCTTATACTGTTTTCCACCCGTTTGTATTACTGCAAATGACATTATAAATCCTTATTTTTTATAAGCTGAAATATAGTTGTAGTCTTACTTTAGTCAAGTTGAATAAGTTAGAAATTATCCTTTAAATCTCTTAATTTTGAAAAGTCTTTTAAATTTTTGGCTCTTAAAAAAATGTTGCAGGTTAATTCTTCTCTTAGAGTAGATGGTATTGTAGGTAAATTTTTTTCTATTTTATTTTTAATTTGAAGAATTTTTTTTTCTAGATTTTTATTATTTTTATCATACTTAGAACAAAATAATGAATTTTGAAGAGTGTATTCATGTCCACAATAAATTTTTGTATCAGATGGTAGTTTTTTTAATTTATTTAATGAATTATACATCTCTTCATAAGTTCCCTCAAAAATTCTTCCACAGCCTAATGAAAAAAGAGTATCTCCAGTAAATGCAATTTTTTCTTTAATAAAATAAAAACAAATATGCCCAGAGGTATGGCCAGGTATATGAATTATTTTTGCTTGAAAATTTTCACTTTTCCAAATTTCATTGTTTTCTAATAAAATATCTATATTAGGGATTCTTTTTTTGTCATTTTTATAACCAACAATTTTAACTTTATATTTTTTTTTTAAATCATTATTTCCTCCAACATGGTCATAATGATGGTGTGTATTTAATACAAATTTTAGCTTAATGTTTTTGCTTTCTACAAAATTAATTATTGGTTCTGCTTCGCTTGGATCTACAACGCATGCATGATTATATTTTTCATCTATGATTATGTATGAGTAATTATCTTGAAGACATTTTATTATTTCTACTTTCATATTACTTTTCTATTAGAAAAATTCCAAGTTCAGAAAAAATATTTTGAAAATTTAGGTTTGAACTATTTATTGTTATTTTTTTTTTATTACAATAATTTTCAAAATCTTTAATTGTGCACATATGAAGATTGGGAGTATTATACCATTCATCAGGTAAATTTTTTGTAACTGGCATAGTGCCTTTGAGTAATAAATGCATCCTAACTTTCCAGTATCCAAAATTTGGAATTGTAACAATTGCTTTTTTGCCAATTCTTAGCAATTCGTTTATTACATTTTCTGGATCTAGAAATGCCTGCAGTGTTTGACTCAAAATTACATAGTCAAACGACGATATAGGAAATTGTTTTAAATCCTTTTCAGCATCTCCTTCAATTACTGTTAGTCCTTTTTCAATACATTTTTGAACATTTTTTTTTGATATTTCTAAACCTCTAATATCTTTAGTAATATTTTCATAAATATATTTCATTAATTGACCATCGCCGCAACCTACGTCTAAAACTTTTGAATCTTTTTTAATTAGGTTTGCTATTATATTAAATTCTTTTTTCATATTTTTTTATAATAAGAAGTATTTAAAAAATTTTTTACAGCATTTAAAAAATCAGGAACATCTAGTAAAAATGAATCATGACCTTTATCTGATGTTATTTCGGCAAAACCTACATCTTTTCCAATAGCATTTAATGCAATTACTATGTCACGATTTTCAGATGTTGGGTATAGCCAATCAGAAGTAAAAGAAATTATAAAAAATTTTGTTTCACTTTTTTCAAATGCTTTTGAAAGATTACCATTAAACTGTTTTGTTAGATCGAAATAATCCATCGCTCTTGTTATATATAAATAGCTATTTGCATCAAATCTATCTACAAATACTGATCCTTGATACCTTAAATAACTCTCGATTTGGAAATCAGCATCAAAACTAAATTTTAGATCATCTCTTTCTTGAAGTTTTCTTCCAAATTTTTCTTGTAAACCTTTTTTAGATAAATAGGTAATATGAGCAGCCATTCTTGCAACCGCTAAACCTTTATCAGGTAATTTTTTATTTTCTCCATAAAATCCATTTGACCAATTATGATCTGCCATTATTGATTGTCTTCCAAGTTCATTTAAAGCAATGTTTTGTGCCGAGTGACTAGCTGTACAAGCTATTGGAATAGCAGTTTTTGATTTATTTGGAAAATTAGAAACGAATTGTAGTACTTGCATACCTCCCATTGAACCACCAACTACTGAAAATAATTTGTCAATTTTAAAGAATTCTAATAGATGATACTGAGCGTTAACCATATCATTAATAGTAATAACCGGAAAATTAGTTCCAAATGGTTTACTGTTTTCTGGATTGATATTGCTAGGACCATAAGACCCCATACATCCACCAATTACATTTGCACAAATTACAAAATATTTGTTTGTATCGATTGCTTTTCCTGGACCCAAAACGTAGCTCCACCAGCCTTCTTTTTTAGTTATGGGATTTATACCAGTCGCAAATTGATCTCCAGTTAGTGCATGAAATGCTAAAATAGCATTGTCTCTTTTTTCATTGAGTTGACCATATGTTTCATAAGCCAATGGAAAATTAACAATAGTTTTTCCACAGTCTAACTTTAATGGTTTGTCGATAATTAAATTTTTTACCTTTTCACTTTTGTTCATTTTTCTTTCTTTTTGAATTGTGAGGTAAAAAAACTTATTTAGCGGTTTTTTTAAAGCGCTCGCAATTCAGTTAAATCAGCGCCCTTTTTATGTACTAAATCATTTTTAAAATGTCAATTTTAAAAATATCACGTTAATTTTGCTATTAAAGTTTATTAATTTATTTATAAAGATTAAATAAATATCAAAATGACACAATTAAAATTCAGGAAAATCAACATAGAAAGCTATAGGCCTGGTAAGTCTATATTAGGCAAAATTAAAAACTTAATTAAATTATCAGCCAATGAGTCTGCTTTAGGAGTGAGTTCACGAGTAAAAAAATTAAAATTAAAAAATATAGACATTGAAAAATATCCAGACAGCAAATGCAAAGCATTAAGAGGTCAAATTGCAAAAAAATTTAAATGTGATTTTAACAAAATTATTTGTGGGTCAGGATCTGACGAAATAATACAAATAATCTGCCAATTATTTCTTAATAAAAATGACGAAGTTATATTGCCAAAATATAGTTTTTTAATGTACAGAATATATGCAAAAATAGTTGGTGCTAAAATAATTTTTTCTAAAGAAAAAAATTTTAAAATTTGCATTGATGATATTATTGCAAAAACATCAAATAAAACGAAAATTGTTTTTTTAGCAAATCCAAACAATCCAACAGGAACTTATTTAAACTTTAAAGAATTGAAAAATCTTAGAAAAAAACTAAATAAAAAAATTCTTTTAGTTATAGATGATGCTTACTTTGAATATATGACACAAAAAGATTATGTATCTGGTTTAAAATTGTTTAAAAATAAAACCAATGTTTTTATTTTAAGAACTTTTTCAAAAGTATATGGGCTAGCATCTTTAAGAGTAGGATGGGGATATGGACCAAAAAAAATAGTAGATGAACTATACAAAATTAAACCACCTTTTAATGTTAATAAAATTGCCCAGTTGTCGGCGATTGAGTCATTAAAAGATTACAAATTTATAAAAAAATCTGTTCAACACAATTTAAACTGGTCAGTAAAGATTAAAAAATTTTTAGAAAATAAAAATATTAAAACTAATAAAATTGCAGCCAATTTCTTTTTGTTAGATTTTGATAGTTGTAAAAAATCTGCTAAGTATGTGGCAAAAAAATTAGAAAATAAAGGTATAATTTTGAGATCTATGGAAAACTATAAAATGAAAAATAAACTAAGAATGACGATTGGTTCGACTGCTCAGAATATAAAATTTATTAAAGAAATAAAAAATATTTTAAGATGATGAATAAAATTTTAATTATAGGTTGTGGCTTAATTGGTTCTTCGGTTTTAAGAGCTGTACATAAAAAAAAAATAGCTAAAAAAATTTTTATTTTAGAAAAATCAAAAAATAATATTTCTAAAATTAAAAAATTAAATCTTAAATGTCAGATAATTAAAGATTTTAAAAACGAAATTCCAAAGATGGATATGATAATTTTTTGTACGCATTTAAGTAATTATGAAGAAGCTTTAAAAAAAATTAACAAGTTTTTAAATAAAAAAACTATAATTACAGATGTTGGTTCAACAAAAAATTTAATATTACAAAAAATAAGAAAAAAACTTAAAAAAGGAGTTTTTTGGACGCCGAGTCACCCAATTGCTGGATCTGAAGTAAGTGGCCCAGAATTTGGTCATTCTAATTTGTTTAAAAATAAATGGTGCGTGCTCATTAAGGAAAAAAATTCAAATAAAAAACATTTAAAAAAATTAAATAAATTTTGGAAAAAAGTTGGATGTAAAATAGTTATGATGAATTCCCAACAACATGATCATATATTTGCAATAACTAGTCATCTACCTCACTTAATTGCTTACAATATAGTAAAAACAGCATTAGATTTTGAAAAAAAAAGAAAATCAAATCTTATAAAATTTAGTGCTGGAGGACTACGTGATTTTTCACGTATTGCAGCAAGTAATGAGATTATGTGGAGAGATGTATTTTTAAGTAATAAAAAAAATATTATATTAGCGATTAATTTATTTGTTAAAAATCTAAATGCTTTTAAAAGAGATATTAGTATTAAAAATAGTAATAAAATAATAAAAAAATTAACTCTTACAAAAAAAGTTAGAAAAAAAATTATTCAGTTGAAACAAGATGTAAATTTACCTGATTTTGGAAGAAATTAGTTTTTTAATTCTGATTCGAGGTTTTCAAGATATTTTTTAAAGTTTAATGCTCCCTTTATAGAATCTTTATAGATAGGTTTTCTTGCTTGATTAAAGCTTACAGTTTTTATTATTTTTTTATTTTTGTAAAATTCTAAACAGTTTTGCTGCCAACTAAGATCACAAAATTTTATTAATTCTTTTATTTTTTGTGCTGGGTTATTAATTAGATCTTCATATTTAAGATCAAAAATTTGGTTATTTAAATTTTTTTTCCAAAAATCCATTAAATCTTGGTAAATTTTATAATAATTTGCAATATCCTTAATGTCGTTTGAAAAAAACATACCTCCTTCAAATTCATTTTTATAAATTGACCAACTATTTTCAAATGAGTCTCTTGAGCAGTGAATAATTATTGAATTTGGAAAAATAGATTTAATAAAACCTACCCATCTAAAGTTAAGTGGAGCCTTATCGGTAATAATATTGGCATTAGACATTTTATTTAAAAAATTTAAATAATTGCTTTTAAATTTTTTAAATAAATTTTCTAAATCATTTTTATTTTCGACTTGGCTAAAAAATTTTTGAAAATAATTTGATAATAATAAAATTTCACCTCCTCCATAAACTTCTGAATGACTTGAAATTATCTGTTCAACCAGTGAAGTACCAGTTCTAGGCATACCTAAAATAAATATAATTTTTTTTTCATTTTGAACTAAAGGAAGTTTTTGTAATGTATTGTTCTGATAGAAATTTTTTATTTTTTGGAAAAGTTTTTTATCATTTTCAATATCATAATTTAAAAGACTTTTTTTTAATTTATTTGCTTTTTCAATATAAAAAAAAGATTTTTCGTAATCTTTTATGTCTTCATAAACTTTTCCTAGTGCAAAACTTAAATCAATAATATTACTTTTATGTAATTTTTTGTCTTTTATTTTTTTTTCCATTGTTTTTATATGATCATTGCTAGAATTATATTTTTCTAGCATTGCAATACCTCGGTCAGCTTTGGTGAAACTTTCATCAAGTTTTAATATTTTTTTATAATAAATTTTTGCTTCATCAAATTTACCTATGGATTGTAGTAATGAAGCAAGATTGTAATTTGTTTCAATTACTTCAGAATTTATTTTTATTGATTTTTTTAATAAATCCTCAGATTTTTCAACATGATTAATTTCTTCATATAAAGCAGCTAGATTATTAAGTGTATTTATATAATTTGGTTTTATTTCTAAAACTTTCTGAAAGTATTTTTCTGCAGGATCGTACTCTTTTTTTTTATAATAACTTAAGCCTAAATTATTTAAAAAGTTAATATTATTTTTGCTTTTTTTTAACGCATTTTCTAAAAGATCAATTGATTTTTCATACTCCCCTTTTCCTTGGTATCCTAAAGATAATAAATTATAAAATATTTCTAGCTTAGGATACTTTTTATTTAAATATGTTGCTTCAAATATTACTTCATCAAAATTACCTGTACTTAATTTATTAACTAAAATTTTTAACTTTTGTTCAAGATCCATTTTAAATTTTGGTAATTTTTCTTACTTTAAGGTTTGCTGTTTTTTCAATAATTTCAATTGTATTTTTAATATTCATTGTTAAAACTTTTTTCCTGGGGCCATAAGCATGGATTAATTTTTTTGAATTAATACACACAGCCACATGTCCTTTCCAGTAAATTATATTCCCTTTTTTTAAATTATTTGAATTTTTTTGCCCTTTTCTAATTTTAATTTGGTCTTTTGTATCTCTTGGAAAATACTCGTTATTATAAAGATAATACATCTGCACTAATGCAGAGCAATCTATTCCATCAAATGTTTTTCCACCCCACTTATATTTACAATTAATAAATAGATTTAAAATTTTTATAAAGTTTTTTTCTTTAAAGTTATTTTTTTTTATATCTTTTAAATAAATCCATTTATTTTTTTCAAACATAATAAAATTTTTATATTTTTTTAAAATTTCAATTCTACTAGCAAATGGTAATTTTTTTCTTTGTACATATTTATTAGAATTTTTTGGAAAACTAAAAATATTTGTTTTTTGAACACTTATTTTATGTGTTGGCGTAAATTTATTCGAATATTTTATATTTTTAGTGTAGCCAACATATTTGTCAAAAGCTGTTTTAATTTTTAACCACTCTTTTTTTTTAGATAAAATTTTAAATTTTTCACCATAAATAATTTGAGAGCTTATTTTTGATTTATAAGATGGCTTCTCATATAAATTGATATATGTATTTTTATTGTAAAAATTATTTTTCACGAAGATTTAATTTGTCTTTTATTACCCACAATAAAATTAAAGAAGGAATAACCATTATAGCTGTTAAAATAAAAAATATTCCCCAATCACCATTTAACCAATCAACTAAAGCACCGGATGATGATGCAAGAGTTGTTCTTCCTGCTGTTCCTATTGAAGCAAGTAATGCATATTGAGTTGCAGTATAAGTTCTATCAATTAAAAGCGAAATAAACGCCACAAATGCAACTGTTGCAAACGCAGCAGCTATATCATCAAATATAACGGCAACTGCAAATAATAATTCAGACTTTCCTGTCCATGCTAAGGCAGTAAATAGTAGGTTTGTTCCAGCCATTAATATTCCAGCGAGAAACATTGCTTTCAAAACTCCAGATCTAATTACAAATAACCCACCTAATAATGTAAAAATAACTGTTGTGATCCATCCTAAAGTTTTAGAATAAATTGCTATATCACCTTTAGAAAATCCTATTTCCTTGTAAAAAACTATCGACATTCGTCCTAGAAAAGCTTCTCCAATTTTAAATAAAAAAACAAAACCCAAAATTCCTACTGCAATTGAAAAACCATTTTTTTTAAAAAAGCTAATTATTGGGCCACCTAAAGTACTTGTAATCCAAGCAGCTAAGCTAGTTATGATATTTTTTGATCCAAGTTTGTTTTCTATTAAATTATCAGTCTCTTTTTGCTTTTGTTGTCTATCAATTGAGACAGGTTCGTGAACAAACATTAAACCAATGTTCATCAAAATAACTACTATTCCTAAAATTAAAAAAGTTGATTGCCAATAATTTATTACACCAATATTTTCCAAATATTCTGCAGTAAATAAAGCTATTACACCACCTAATTTATAACCACTCCACCAACCAACTACTGCCATTGCAGCACCAGCTGCCATTGATTTACTTTCACTTTCTCCAATTTGTTCAATTCTTAATGCATCTACGGTTATATCTTGTGTGGCAGATGCTATGGCAATAATTAAGCCAACTGAAATTAATAATGCTAAATTTTCAACTGGATTAATGAAACTCCATACAGCTAAGCTAATTAAAATTGCAACTTGCATTAAAACTATCCAGCTTCTTCTATGACCTATTTTTTTTGTTAAAAATGGTATTTGAAGTCTATCTATTAACGGAGCCCATAAGTAGTTAAAAGCATAAACACCAAATATTAAGCCAGCCCAACCGATTGTTGATCTGCTTAAGCCTTCTTCTTTAAGCCATAAGCTTAAACTACTACCTATTAAAACCCATGGAAAACCTGAAATAGCTCCAAGTAATAAAATTCTAAGCATTCTTATATCAAAATATACAGCAAAAGTTTCTGACAAAGATTGTTTTTTAAATTCTATCATAATTAGCTTCTCCAAAAAGATGGTAAGAATAATACCAGTATAGCAAATAATTCCAATCTTCCTAAAATCATCCCTGTGCTTAAAATCCATTTTGAAACATCAGGAAGTTGATAGAAATTACCATTTGGACCTATAGTAGATCCTAAACCAGGCCCTACATTTGAAATAGAAGTTGCAGCACCAGATATTGATGTAACAAAATCAAGACCAGTAAGTGATAACAGTGCTGTTATTACAAAAAAAATAATTATATAAAGAAAAATAAAGGAAATAATTGAGGCTAAGAATTTATCATTTACAGTATTATTTTCATATTTGATAATAAAAATTCCTCTTGGATAAATTACTTTTTTTAACTGATTTATTATAAATTTATATAGTATCTGAATTCTAAATATTTTTACACCACAAGTAGTTGATCCAGCACATCCACCAATAAACATTAATATCAAAAAATAAAATAATGGAAAACTACCCCATTTGTCATATCCTTGCGTCACATAACCTGTTCCAGTTAAAATAGATATAACGTTAAAACTAACTGATCTAATATTGGATAATGAAAAATTATTATCTTTTATTAATAAATAGCAAAAAAGAATTACTATTGATAATATTATTAACTTTATAAAAGTTTTAATTTGAGAATCTGATAGAAATATTTTTTTATTACCACTCATAAATTTTATATAAGCTATGAAAGGTATACTTCCTAATATTATGAAGAAAATAGCGACTGACTCTATTTTAAAATTGTCAAAATATCCTATTGATTCGTTGTAATTAGAAAAACCACCAGTAGCAATAGTTGTCATAGAATGAGTTAGACTATCAAAAATATTCATTCCAAAAATTTTATATGAAAAGCCACAAATCAAAGTCAAAATTACATATATAATAATCAATTTTATAGAAATTTCTTTTGATGAGGGTAATATTTCATTCGTGGAGTCTGTGTTTAAAACTTTAAACAATAACATACCACCCACGTTCATAATTGGCATTAAAGTTATGGCCATTACAATAATTCCAATTCCTCCTAACCACTGAAGTAATGCTCTCCAAAGTAAAATGCTCTTAGGTGCATTTTCTAAATTTATAATAATAGTTGATCCAGTTGTCGTTATACCCGATATGCTTTCAAAAAATGCATCGGTAAAAGATAAATTTAGTTTAGAGAAAAAAATTGGGAGAGCTCCAAAAATTGCAATAGTAATCCAAGATAAAGATGTAAGTAAAAATGCTTGATGAAGATTTATTTTTTTATCATAATCTAAATTTGATATTACAAATAAAATTCCAAAAATAAGCGTTATTATTGAAGCAATAATAAAAGAAGAATCAAATTCACCATAAACGTATTGAATAATAATTGGAATTATCATGAATATTCCAAGTATTATTTGCAACATTCCCAGTGTGAAAAAAACTGTTTTATAATTGGGCATTTTGTTTGAACATTATTTTATGGTAAATAAATTTCAACACTATAAGAATTGATAAAACAACCAAATATATGAATTTTTTAAAAAGTTTGTGATTGATAAAGTAATTTTGGATAAAACTAATGCTTGGCCTTTTGTAGAAGCAAAAAAGCTTCTAAGAGATAGAAAATCTTTTATAGAAAAGAAGGGAAAAATTGTTCTGCAAACAGGATATGGTCCAAGTGGGCTACCTCATATTGGAACTTTTGGTGAAGTAGCGAGGACTTCAATGATTGTTAATGCACTAAACAAAATGACAGATATTCCAAAAGAAATAATTACTTTTTCTGATGATATGGATGGACTAAGAAAAATTCCTGATAATATTCCAAATTCTAAAAAACTAGAAGAAAATCTTCATAAACCTTTAACATCAGTACCAGATCCATTTGATAAATATAGTAGTTTTGGCGAACATAATAATGAGATGCTAAAAAAATTTTTAGATGAATTTAACTTTATATATTCATTTAAAAGTTCTACTCAACTTTATAAATCTGGTTATTTTAATGAGACTTTAAAATTAATTCTAAAAAATTATAAAAATATAATGAATATAATTATTCCAACTATAGGAAAAGAAAGACAAAAAACATATTCACCTTTTTTACCGATTTGCCCAGAAAGTGGTAAAGTATTAGAAATACCAGTACTTGAAATTGATGAGAAAAATTCAAAAATAATTTTTGATAATAATGGAAAAAAACTTGAAAAAAGTATTTTAGATGGAAATTGTAAACTTCAATGGAAAGTTGATTGGGCTATGAGGTGGTATGCTATTGATGTTGATTTTGAGATGTATGGTAAAGATTTAATTGAAAGTGCAATTTTATCAACAAAAATTATAAAGTTACTTGGTAAAGCTAATCCATCAGGATTTTCTTACGAACTTTTTTTAGATGAAAAAGGAGAAAAAATATCTAAATCAAAAGGTAATGGTATTACTATTGATCAGTGGCTTAAATATGCTTCTCCAGAAAGTTTATCTTTATTTATGTATCAAAATCCAAAGAGAGCTAAAAAACTTTATAAAGAAATTGTACCAAAAGCAGTTGATGAGTATTTAGATTTTATAGAAAAAGCTAAAACACAAGATGATTTACAAATACTAATGAACCCTGTTTGGCATGTACATAATGGAAAGATTCCAAAAGAAAATAATATAATGAGTTTTTCAATGTTACTTAATTTAGTAGAAGCTAGCAATTCAGATAGTAAAGATCTTTTATGGAAATTTGTAAAAAAATATAAAGCAGATATTTCTGAAAAAGATCAACCTATATTTGATAGTTTAATAAGTTATGCAATTAAGTATTATATTGATGTTATTAAACCAAACAAAAAATATAAAAAACCAAATAAAGGGGAAAAATTAGCGCTTCAAGCATTAGTTAAAACTCTTGATGAGTGTACTGATAAAATGAAACCTGAAGACATTCAAACAAAAATATATGCAGTTGGTAAAGATAATGGTTATAAAGAAAATTTAAGAGACTGGTTTAAACTAATTTATGAAGTAGTTTTTGGAGATGAAAATGGCCCAAGGATGGGTTTTTTTATAAGTTTCTTTGGAACAAGTGAAACAAAAGAATTGATTAAAAATAAAATCAAGTAATGTTTAATAAGTTAAGATCGATAATATTTAAGCTCGACCCTGAATTAGCTCATAACTTGGCTATTAAAGCTTTAAAATATAATTATATTCCAAATAATAAAATTCCAGCAAATAGCTTGATAGAAACAGAAATATTTGGAAAAAAAATTTCTAACCCAATAGGTCTTGCTGCGGGTTTTGATAAAGATGCAGAAGTTTATAATTCTTTGTACAAACTTGGTTTTGGTTTTGTTGAGGTAGGGACTATTACACCTTTAAAACAGTACGGGAATCCAAAACCAAGAGTTTTCCGTTTAGAAGAGGATGAAGCCTTAATAAATAGATTGGGCTTTAATAGCTCAGGGGCAGATGTAGTTAGTTCTAGAATAAGATCTACTCCACCCAATGGAGTATTGGGAATTAATATTGGACCTAATAAAGCTACAAAAAATAGAGTTGAAGATTATTTAATTAATTTGCGAAAATTTTATAATTTAGCTGATTACTTAACAGTAAATATTTCATCTCCTAATACAGAAAATTTAAGGAGTTTTCATAATTCAAATGAACTTAGTGAACTTTTAAGTGAAATTGAAAATCAGAAAAAAATTTTAAAATCAAATATACCTATCATTGTTAAAATTTCTCCTGATATTGATGATAATGATGTAGAAAAAATTTCTGAATTACTTTTAAAATATAATATTTCATCTGTAATAATTTCAAATTCTACAGATAGTAATAGAGAAAATTTAAAAAATATAAATAAATTAGAGAAAGGTGGTTTATCAGGTAAGCCTTTAGAAGTTAAATCTAACTTTTTAATTAATAAATTTTATAAAATTTTGGGAAGTAAAATAAAAATAATTGGAGTTGGTGGAGTTGACTCAGGAAAAAGTGCATATGAGAAAATAATTAATGGCGCTAGCCTAGTTCAATTATATACTGGGATGGTTTATCAAGGTCCAAATATTGCATATAAAATTAGTAAAGAACTAATTGAAATTACGAAAAATCATAGTGTTAAGAACATTTCAGAACTTGTGGGTATTAAAAAATGATCTTGACTGGTAACTTTAGAGCGCTTATACAATCATATTTTTTATGTCAAAAAAATGTGAATTAACTGGAAAAATACCTCTTAAAGGTCATAAAGTTAGTCATGCTAACAACAAAACCAAAAGAAGATTTCTACCAAATCTTAAAAAAGTAAAATTTAAAAGTGATATTTTGAAAAAAAATTTAAAATTAACTGTATCAAACGCAGGAGTAAGATCTGTAGATAAGAAGGGAAGTTTTGATCAGTTTATTAAATCATCAAAAGCAAAAAACTTATCTATAAGACTAAAAAAAATTAAAAAGGTATTACTTAGTAAATCTGCATAATGAATCGTTTATTTCTTTTGCTCTCATTTTTAATGGGAGTAATTGTTTTAGTTTCAAATTATCTAGTTCAATTTCCAATTAAATATTATGGTTTTGAAGAAATATTAACTTATGGCGCCTTTAGTTATCCTATAGCATTTCTAATAACTGATTTGGCAAATAGATCTTATGGTAAAGTTGCAGCTAAAAAAATAGTATATTTTGGTTTTGCGATAGGAATTTTATTTACATTTTTTTTTTCAACAAATTTTTCAGATTTAATTTCAATAAGAATTGCTATTGGATCAGGCACAGCATTTATTGTTGCCCAACTATTAGATGTACAAATATTTGATAAATTAAGACAAAAAAAATGGTATGTTGCTCCATTAATATCATCTTTTGTTGGTTCGACTTTTGATACATTTATATTTTTTTCGATTTCTTTTTATGGAACAGGAGTGCCGTGGATTTCATTGTCCCTAGGGGATTTAAGTGTTAAAATTTTAGTAGCCTTATTTATGTTAATACCTTTTAGATTATTATTAGGAACTTTTAAAGCTGCTTAAACAAAAATTTATAAGTTAATATTTTGTAAGCTAATTTAGCTACTAAAAAATTGTAAGAATTAAAACCCTTTATAGGAGCAAGTTCATTAATATCAGCTCCAACTATATTTGAGTTTTTAGCTGCTATTTTAATTATATCTAGGGTTTCATCCCATAATAACCCACCTGGTTCTGGAGTACCAGTTGCTGGCATTACGCTTGAATCGAAACCATCTACATCAAAAGTTAAATATACAGTTTTATTTTTAATTAATTTTTTGAATTTTATTAAATTCCATTTAGCCTTATCTTTTGCCCAAAAAATATTAATTCTTTTAGAATTTTTTTTTAAAAATGGAATTTCACTACTAGAAATATTTCTAATGCCGAAGGATATTACAGAAACATTTTTATGATCCAAGCATCTTTTAATTGCAGATGCATGTGAAAATTTTTCACCATTATAACTTTCTCTTAAATCTGCATGTGCATCAAAGTGCAATAAACAAATTTTTTTAAATTTCTTAGCAAATGGAACAATGCATCCTGGGGTTATTGAGTGCTCTCCTCCAAAAGTTATAGGAAATAATTTTTTATCTAAGATTTTTGAATTAATATCTGAAATTTTTTTAAGTGCTAATTTTATATTTTTATCAATTTTGAATGGTTTTAAGGTTTTGATTCCAATTTTTTTATATGGTTCACAATTTAATTCTTCATCGTATAATTCTACTTGGTGAGATGCTTTAATAATTTCTTTGGGTCCATTTTTAGTACCACCACCATAACTAACTGTTTTTTCTAGGCCAAATGGGATTACAACAGCCTTTTCTTTAAAGCTGAACTTATTATCAATCCCTAAAAATCCTGATTTATTTGATAAGTAATTCAATTTTTATCCAAATATTTTTGAAAAATTTTTTCTACTTCTTTTTTTCCACTCACCTCTATGATACGCGTCACTAGCTATTAAAGGTAATACACTTGTTGCTTCTGCAAAAACCATTTGTTCCTTAGTTACATCAACTTTACCCCATGAGCTTGCCTCTTTTAAAGTTGAACTACTACAGGCACCATCTCTTGAATCTGCAACTGTTATCTGAATAGCATATTTGTGCATTTCTACATCTTTTCCTAAAAGTTCAGCACAAATTACAGTATCTTGAATAAAGTTTTTTGGAACACCTCCTCCAATCATTAGAAGACCAGAACCATTTGATTTAATTTTAATTTCAGTTAGTTCACGAAACTCTCTAATTGAGTCTATCGTAATATGTTTTTTTGGATTTTTTTCTTGATGTATAACCAAGCCAAATCCAGCGCTTGAGTCAGTAAAAGCAGGACAGAAGATAGGGACATTATTTTCATAGGCAGTCTCAATTAACGAACCTTTTTTTTTAGAATTTAATTTTAAATATTTCCCAATTTCTTTAATAAATTCTCTTGACGTGTAACTTTTGGGCTCTAAATTATCTGCAATATCACATATGGTTTTATCACACATTTGTAATTCATCTTCATCAATATAAGTGTCATAAATTCTATCAATATAATTCTTTCTTAATTCAGTATCATCTTGAAATTGAGAACCTTGATAGTGTTTAAAGCCAAGTGCCTCAAAGAAATCCATATCAATAATTGATGCTCCAGTAGCAACTATTGCATCAACCATGTTATATTTGACCATATCTCTATATACGTCCATGCATCCTGCTGCAGATGTGGAACCTGCTAAAGTTAAAAAAACCGTACAATCTTTGTCTTTTATCATTTCATTAAATATATTTGCCGCATTTGCTGTTTCTCTAGCAACAAATGACATTTTTTCCATTGATGAAATAATATTTCTTGAATCAAACGAAGTGATATCAATATGTTCGACAGGTTTTTTTAGAAAATCTTTTTTGCGATTATGTCCTAGATTTTTTTTATCTGACATTTAGGCAACAAGGAACTCACTGCTTATGTCATTATCATACATAGACATTATAGGTTTATCTTCGACCTCATAAATATCATTAGAGTAGAATCCGTTAAATTGAGTTCTAAATGTTAAACCATAACCACCTAGTTGTCCTAGCTCAATATAATCACCTTCTTTAACATTATTTGGAAGAACAAAAGGACCTTTCATATAATCCATGCTATCGCAAGTTGGACCATAAAAATCATAAGCTGTCATTTTTTTTGATATTATTCTTCCATTAGTAATAATTTTTGAAGGGTAAACTAAATTAGGAACGCCACCATCAAATAAAGATCCATAAGTTCCATCATTTATATAAAGTTTTTGTTTTTTTCTTAAAATTACTTTCACAACTGTAGAACCACTTTCCGCCACTAAAGCTCTTCCTGGTTCACAAATAATTTCAGGTTTTTTTTCAAGCCTTAAATTTGCAAGACTTTTTTTAATTTTTTCAAAATACTTTTTTAAGGATTGTGGAATTAGATCTGGATAAATTGATGGAAAACCACCTCCAATATTTATGTAATCAGGAGAAATTTTAGTTTTTTTAATTATAGTTCCAATTTCTGCAATTCCTTTTTCATAAGAAATTGGATGCATACATTGAGAGCCAACATGAAAACTTAATCCAATTTTTTTTGCATATTGCTTAGTAAGCCTTAATAGGCCAACTGCTTCATTTGGTAGTGAACCAAATTTTTTAGATAAGTCAATTTCTGCATGTTCATTAGATATAGAAATTCTTACAAACAATTCTAAATCTTTTGCATTCTTGGTTGCATCAATAATTTTAACTAGTTCATCTTTTGTATCTAGTGAAAAAGATTTTATTCCATATTTAAAGTAAGCTTCACTTATATTTTCTCTACTTTTAACTGTATTCATGTAATGACAAGTAGCTTTTGGTACAATTTTTTTAATTATTTCTATTTCTTTTATTGAAGCTATATCAAAATTATTAATACCTGAATTAAACAGAGTTTTTAAAATAAATTCATTTGGATTAGTTTTTACAGCGTAAAGAATTTTCCCTTTAAAGTTCTTTTGAAAGAACTTAGATGCTTTTTCCAGTGTGTGCTTTCTAATACAGTAAACTGGATTAGAAGGCTTAAGTTGATTTACAAGCTCATCAACACTTTTAAATTTTTTCATTTTTTAGCCCCTCAAAAAAAATTTAACAAAAAAAATTTGCATATCTAATATGCAAATTTGTTAATTAACCCCCTGATTATGAGAAATGAACGGCAATGTAAAGTATTTATTATAAATTTTTCACATGGCCTGTTGAAATTCTTATTAAGCAACCCCATATAGAATTTATGAATAATAGCTTGCAAAAAATAAGTGATTTTAAGGATAAATCACTTTTAATTGTGGATGATGATAATCCTTTTAGGGATAGGCTCGCAAGAGCAATGGAAAAAAAAGGGTTTTTAGTTTCACAAGCTGAGGGTGTAAAAAAAGCAATCGTACAAATTAAGACAAAGAAACCAGATTTTGCAGTAGTAGACTTAAGGTTGAATGATGGAAATGGCCTTGAATTTGTTAAAGAGCTTCAATCTGTTAATCCAGATTGCAAAATAATAATGTTAACTGGATATGGAAATATTCCAACTGCAGTTGAAGCAATTAAGCAAGGAGCAATAGACTATCTTGCAAAACCAGCCGATGCTGAGGACATTGAAAAAGCATTACTTGCCGATCCTAATGAAAAAGCTAAACCACCTGAAAATCCAATGTCAGCAGATAGAATTAAGTGGGAGCATATACACAGAGTTTTTGAACTTTGTAATAGAAATGTTTCTGAAACTGCAAGAAGATTAAAAATGCACAGAAGAACTTTGCAAAGAATTTTGTCTAAAAGGTCACCTAAATAAATTTTCTAAAACTTAAAATTTTTTTTGCTAAAAAAGTTAATAGAAGAATTTTAAATAATTCTGCTAATAAGAAAGGTGTAACACCTAATTGAATAATAGGTTTATCCCAACCTATCAGAGTTCCTAGCCAAATTATTCCAAAAATATAAATAAATGAAACTGAAAAAATAAGTTTTAAAAAGATTAAAAAAATATTTGTTCTAAAATTTAAATAACCTGAAAAAAAAGATGCAAATAAAAAACCTATTAAATAACCCATCGTTGGCCCTGTAAAATAAACTATTCCAATTCCTTTTTCAGGTGAATTAGAAAATACTGGTAGTCCTAAAATTCCCTCTAAAAGGTATAGCCCAACTGAAGCTATTGCAATTCTATAACCAAAACTGATTCCTAATAATAATACTACAAAAGTTTGCATTGTCATTGGTACTGGGTAAAAAGGTATTTTTATTTTTGCAGAAATTGTAAGAATTATAGAGCTTAGAATTACTATTATTAAAGATTTAATTACTTTTTGACTTTGTAAAACTTTAATGTTTTCCATTAACGTATTTTACTATTTTAAATTAAATTAATCTAGTTTTTTATTAATTCTATATAAACATCCTCAATATCTGCGTCATCTGTAGAAATATCTAAAATTTTTGTCCCTTGTTTTGATAGGCAAGAAATTATTTCATCTATTTTTAACTTACTTTTCTCGTAGGAAATAGTAAGTTTACGGTTTACATTTGAAATAATTTTTAATGAAGGCATACTTATTTTTTCAACATTAATTTCTTTATCAGTTAAAAATGTAACTTTTTTAGTTTGAACTTTATCTATTAAATTTTTTGTACTATCTAAGGCAATCAAATTACCCTTGCTAATAATTCCAATTCTATGACACATTTCTTCAGCTTCAATAAGATAATGCGTTGTTAAAATAATTGTAACTCCTTGTTTGTTTAAGAGTTTAACATTTTCCCAGAGATTCTGTCTTAATTCTATATCTACACCTGCTGTGGGCTCATCCAATATAAGAATAGGTGGTTGATGTACTAATGCTTTTGCAATAAGTAGTCTTCTTTTCATTCCTCCGGATAAACTTCTTGCATAACTATCAGCATTTTTTTCTAGCGATACTAATTCAAGGATACTGTCAGTAATTCTGTCTTTTTTTTTAACACCATACATTCCTGCATGTAATTCAAGAAGTTTTCTAGGATTAAAAAAAGGATCTAAATTAACCTCTTGTGGAACTATTCCTATCGAAGCTCTTACTTGTCTTGGGTTTTTGTCTAAATCGAAACCCCAAACATTAACTTCACCTGATGTTTTCACAGCAGTGCCAGCTAATATATTAATGAATGTAGATTTTCCAGCTCCGTTAGGACCTAAAAGACCAAATATTTCACCCTCTTTCACCTCTAAGTTTAAATTATTAAGTGCATTAATAGGTTGTGATTTATTTTTAGAATAAATTTTATTTAGGTTTTTTACCGATAAAACGTTTTTTTTTCCCATAATGATTTATACATTTATAACATTCGTATAAATTAAGTTAACATTTTAATGAACAAAATAAAAAAAACTGATCATTTTTACTTAATAGATGGTTCTGGATATATATTTAGAGCATATTATGCACTTCCTCCATTAACTAGAAAAAGTGATGGCATGCCAACGGGTGCTGTAAGTGGTTTTTGTAATATGTTGTTTAAATTATTGGAAGATTCTAAATCAAGTGAAAATTTGCAAAAGCCAACACATTTTGCAGTAATATTTGACTCAGCTAGAAAAAATTTTCGAAATGAAATTTATAGTGATTACAAAGCAAATCGTTCAGATGCACCCGAAGACCTTATACCTCAATTCGATTTTATAAGAAAATCTGTTTTAGCATTTAATTTACCATCAATAGAATTATTAAATTATGAAGCTGACGATCTTATAGCTACTTATGTTGAACAAATATTATTAGCTGGAGCAAAGGTAACAATTGTTTCTTCTGATAAAGATCTAATGCAACTATATAAAAAAAATGTTCGAATTTATGATCCTATGAAAAATAAATTTATTTCAGAAGATGATGTAAAGAATAAATTTGGAGTTAAACCGAATAAAGTTATTGACGTTCAATCACTTGCTGGTGATAGCAGTGACAATGTTCCTGGCGTACCAGGTATAGGAGTTAAAACAGCAGCAGAGTTGATAAACAAATATGGCACATTAGAAAAACTATTAGAGAAAGCAGAAGAAATAAAACAAAACAAAAGAAGAGAAACTATTATAGAAAATAAAGATAAAGCTATAGTTAGTAAAAAGTTAGTTACTTTGAAGAAAGACGTTCCAGTAAAAGATAATTTGGAAGACTTTATTTTGAAGAATATTGATAAAGATAAGTTATTCAATTTTTTAAGAGAAATGGAATTTAATAGATTATTAAGTAGTGTAATTTCAATATATGGTGAACCAAATTATTCTGAAGAAAAAAATAATTTAGAAGATAAAGATAAAATAAAAATAGATACAAAAAAATATAAATTAATAAACAATATTAAAGAACTTGATTTATGGATTAAGGAAGCTGAAGAAAAAGGAGAATTTGCGGTTGATACTGAAACAACTTCATTGGATCCTCATCAAGCTGATTTGGTAGGAATATCTTTATCTACTGAAATTGGTAAAGCTTGTTACATTCCTATAAATCATAATACAGGCAATTGTCTTAAAAAAGATGAAGTTATTAATAAAATCAAGCCATTACTTGAAGATAAATCAGTAAAAAAAATTGGCCAAAACATTAAATTTGATTACATAATTTTTTATCATTTAGGTATTAATATGTCGTCAATGGAAGACACAATGCTAATTTCTTATGTATTGGATGCAGGAAAAAATAGACATAATATGGATACTTTATCCCAGTTACATTTGGGACATAAAACAATTTCTTATAAAGAACTAGTTGGCACAGGAAAAAAACAAATAAATTTTAGAGACGTTGAGATAAAAAAAGCTGCTGAATATGCATCTGAAGATGCAGATATAACACTAAGACTTTATAGAGTTTTAAAAAATAATTTACTTTCTGAGAAATTAGAAAATATTTATGAACTTTTTGAAAAACCATTGATTAAAATATTAGCTAAAATGGAGATTAATGGAATAAAAGTTGATTACAAATTTTTAAAAATTTTATCAAAAAAATTTGAAAAAAAAATTCAGGAACTTGAAAAAAAAATATTTAAGATTTCAAAAAAAGAATTTAATATTGCTTCAACAAAACAATTAGGTGAAATAATGTATAATGAGCTAAAAATTTCATCTTTAAAAAAAACTAAAAAAGGAAGTTTTGCAACAAGTGCAACAGTTCTTGAAGATTTAGCTTTTAAGGGAAATGAATTGCCAAAGTTAGTATTAGATTGGAGACAAATTTCTAAGTTAAAAAATACATATTCCGACTCTCTTCAAGAACATATAAACTCTAATACAAAAAGAGTTCATACATCTTTTTTATTAGCAGCAACAACAACAGGTAGATTAGCATCTAGCGATCCAAATTTACAAAATATTCCAATCAAAACTGAAGATGGAAGAGACATAAGAAAATCATTTATTGCAGAAAAAGGCAATGTATTGATCTCAGCTGATTATAATCAAATTGAAATGAGAATTTTAGCTGACTTAGCAGATGTTAAAGAATTAAAGAAAGCGTTTAATAATAATCAGGATATTCATTCACTCACAGCTAGTCAGGTTTTTAATATTGATATTAAAAAAGTTAGTTCTGATATGAGAAGAAAGGCAAAAGCAATAAATTTTGGAATAATTTATGGAATTTCGCAATATGGTCTTGCAAAACAAATAATGGTTTCAAATCAAGAAGCAGAAGAATTTTTAAAATCGTATTTTCTTAAGTTTCCTGAAATAAAAAGTTATATGGACTCAACAATTAAATTTTGTAGAAAAAGTGGATATGTCAGTAATATTTTTGGTAGAAGAAGTCATATTACTGGGATTAATGATAAAAATTTTAATGTTAGAAATTTTCAAGAAAGAGCTGCGATAAATGCACCGATTCAAGGCTCTGCATCAGAAATCATGAGATTAGCAATGATAAGATTAAATAAAAAATTGGAAGATGTAGAACATGATAAATGTAAAATGTTACTTCAAATTCATGACGAATTAATTTTTGAAGTTTCAAGGTCTGAAGAAAAGAAAGTAGCCAAAATTATTAAAGATGAAATGACAAGTGTTAAAGATAGTGATTTGCATTCATTTTCGACTCCTTTAACAGTAGATTTAAATATTGGAGACAATTGGGGCTTACTTCATTAATTTAGAATTCTTGCCCAAATTAGAACAATTTAGTATTTTTAATAATATTAATATATGAAAGAAACGATAGCATTGATAGATGATGATAGAAATATACTTACAAGCATAAGTATAGCTTTAGAGAAAGAAGGTTTTAATGTTCAAACTTACTTGGATGGTGAAAGCGCATTAATTGGTTTGACACGTCAACCACCTGATCTAGCCGTTATAGATATTAAAATGCCAAAAATGGATGGAGAAGAATTACTTAAGAAACTTAGAAAGAAAACTACTTTACCAGTTATTTTTTTAACATCAAAGGATGATGAAATTGATGAACTATTGGGTTTAAAACTTGGTGCAGATGATTTTGTAAAAAAATCTGGTGGATTTTCTATAAAAGTTTTAATTGAAAGAATAAGAGTTCAGTTAAGGAAGAAAAACGCAAACAATATTGAAGAAACTAAAAATGTTATTAACCATGGTAAGCTTAGGCTTGATCCTTCACAATTAGAATGTGAATGGGGTGGAAAACAGTTGCCCGATAAACTTACAACTACAGAATTTTTAATTGTACAAGAACTTGCAAAAAGACCAGGAATTATTAAAGAAAGATCTCAACTAATGGATATAGCTTACAGGGAGGATACTGATATAGAAGATAGAACAATCGATAGTCATGTTAAAAGGATAAGAAAAAAATTTAAAAAAGTAGATCAAAATTTTTCTGCAATAGAGACTCGTTATGGCAGTGGTTATAGATGGAATGTTAGTTAATTATGGGATCTTTATTAAAAGATTTATCCATATTAAAAAAGTTTTTATTTATCAATTTTATCGTATTTATTATAATTGGAATACTTACAATTGTTTATTTAAAAAGTATTCAACCAAACTTAATTAAAAAAAAAACATCTAATCATATTAAGGTTATTGACAACACAATTAATCATATAAAAAGACTGAAAATTGAATTTAATGAAGATGATATAAGAAAATTTTTATTTTCTACAAGATTTTTATTTCAAAACTTGGATAGAGTAATTTTATTAGATGATAAATTTAATATTATAGCAGACACGGACACTCTTGATTTAGACCCTAGATCTTTTTCTCAAAGAATTGATATTATTCAATTTGATAATTTGAACGAAGATAATAATGATACTAAAAAAGATAAGAAAGAAGAAAGCAAAAAAATTTTAAGTTTAAAAGACATTACTATTGATTATTCAAAATCAAAAGATTTTGGACGTCCTTTTACATTTACTCAAGAATTTTATGATCAATTTTTTTTAAATACTATTAAAAATATAATTATTGACGATAAGAATGTAGGTTTTTTAGTGGTAGCTGAAAATGCTAATGAAATAAAAACTGCAATTGATGAAAGAAAAAATTTTATAATTAGAACAGCAATATTAGTAACGATAGTAATTCTAGTATTTTCTTTTGTTTTGAATAGATATTTTTTAAAACCAATAAGGAATTTAGTTGATTATACAAAAATCATAAAAGATAAAAGTGATAAGAAGACCAATATTCAAAATTTAAAAAAACGTCGTGATGAACTTGGTATTTTATCTAGCTCTTTAGATGACATGACAAGTGAACTTCAGAATAGAGCAAATACTGCTGAAAATTTTTCAACTGATCTTGTGCACGAAATAAGAAATCCGTTAGCTTCTTTGAAGAGTGCATCAGAGATTATTTCTGAAACTGAAGATAAAAACCAGCGAGATAAACTTGTTAAAATTTTAAGTCATGATGTTGAAAGAATTGAAAGATTAATTACAGATTATTCTCAAATGCTAAAAGACGAATTAGCTTTGACAAAAGAACAAATGAAAAAAATTGATTTAAATTTAATAACAAATTCTGTTGTGGATGATTTTAATAGTATATATTTATCTAAAAGAGGGATCCAAATATTATTAGATGTTGATAAAAAATATAATAAATATGAAATTATTGGTATAGAAAATCGAATAGAGCAAGTTTTAGCTAATCTTTTAGAAAACTCTATTTCATTTAGTGAGGACAATAAAAAAATTATAGTAAAATTAGACAAAAACAAAAATAATCAAGTGATACTTAATGTTATTGATGAAGGCTCTGGATTTAAAGAAAAAGAAACTAATAAAATTTTTAAAAGATTTTATAGTAATAGACCAGAAAAATTTGGTGAACACTCAGGACTTGGACTTAATATTGTAAAAAATTTGATAGATTTACATGGAGGCATTATTAATGCGACTAATAACCCAAGCGGAAAAGGTGCAAAAATAGAAATTATTTTCCCTGGAACTTAATGTTAGGTTGATTATTTAGATTTATACTGTTAAGTACTCCCGATTATGGAAGATTTTAAAGTAAAAGATATTTCACTAGCAGAATTTGGAAGAAAAGAAATCTCATTAGCCGAAACGGAAATGCCTGGTCTTATGGCACTAAGAAAAGAGTATAAAGGTAAAAATCCTTTAAAAGGTGCAAGAATTTTAGGATGTCTGCATATGACAATTCAAACTGCGGTTCTTATTGAAACTCTTGTGGATTTAGGTGCAGAGGTAAGATGGTCTTCGTGTAATATTTTTTCAACTCAGGATCATGCAGCAGCAGCTATTGCAAAAGTAGGGATACCGGTATTTGCATGGAAAGGTGAGACGGAAGAGGAATATTGGTGGTGTGTTAAACAAACAATCGAGGGAAAAAAAGATTGGAAACCAAATATGATACTTGATGATGGTGGCGATTTAACTGCGCTAATGCACAAAGATTACAAAGATTTATTAAAAAACATTAAAGGATTATCCGAAGAAACAACAACTGGTGTATTAGCACTTAAGAAGATGGAAGCTCAGGGAACATTATTAGTTCCAGCAATCAATGTAAATGACTCAGTTACAAAATCTAAGTTTGATAATTTATATGGCTGTAGAGAAAGTTTAGTTGATGGAATAAAAAGAGCGACAGATGTAATGATGTCAGGCAAAGTTGCAATTGTAGCAGGATTTGGTGATGTTGGAAAAGGTAGTGCCGCCTCATTAAGGCAGAGTGGTGCAAGAGTAATGGTAACTGAAACAGATCCAATATGTGCGCTACAAGCTGCAATGGAAGGTTATGAAGTAGTTTTGATGGACGATATGATAAAAGAAGCTGATATTGTAGTAACAGCTACAGGTAATAAAGATATAGTTACAGCAGACCATATGAGAGAAATGAAAGATAGAGCAATACTTTGCAACATTGGACATTTTGATAACGAAATTCAAGTCGAAGCATTAAAAAATTATAAATGGGATGAAATTAAGCCACAAGTTCATGAAATAACTTTGCCAAGCAACAAGAGAATTATATTATTAGCAGAAGGAAGACTGGTTAACTTAGGTTGTGCTACTGGGCATCCAAGTTTTGTAATGAGTGCTTCATTTACTAACCAGGTTACTGCTCAGATAGAACTATGGAATAATTCAGACAAGTATGAAAAGAAAGTTTATGTTTTACCTAAACATCTTGATGAAAAAGTAGCAAGATTACACTTGGAAAAAGTAGGTGCAAAACTAACAAAAATGTCCAAAGATCAGGCAGATTATATTAGTGTAACTCCTGATGGACCTTACAAACCAGATGCCTATCGCTACTAAAAGTAGCAAATTTGACATTTCAAAAGAAAGCTTAACAGCAAGTTTAGCAAAAAAATTTTCAAAAATTTTTAAAAAAGGAGATATAATATTTCTTTATGGAGAAATAGGAGTAGGAAAAACTACTTTTGTAAAATATCTTATAAATAATCTTCAGAAGCAAAAAAAAATATCTTTAACAGAAGTAACAAGTCCTACTTTTAGTCTTTTAAATGAATATAAAATAAAAAATTTAACTATTCATCATTTCGATTTGTTTAGAATTAAAGATGTAAATGAGACTGAAAATATAGGTTTATTTGAAAATTATAAAGATATTTTGACATTAATTGAGTGGCCTGAGAAAATAATTAATAAACCAAAAAAAATATATGAACTTTATTTTAATTATAACCATAGGTCTGAAAAAAGATTTATATCTATATATAAAAATAGATTAAAATTTAATGAAGTTTAGCAAGTTATATGATTTTAGAAAAAAAAAAATTAACTAAAATAACGGGCGATGCTTCATTCAGACAATTTTATAGAAAAAAATTAAATTCTAAAAGTTCAATCATAGTTTATGCAAATAAAGAAAAAGTAAAAAATCTATTAATATATGACGCTGTAAATAAATTACTTATAAAAAATAAAATTCTGGCTCCAAAATTATATAAAGAAAATTTTAGTAAAAATTATATTGAAGTTACAGATTTAGGTGAAAATACAGTTTTTGATATTCTTAATAATAGAAAAAAAAATAATTTTAAAATTTTTAAAGAAATAATTTTATTATTAAGAAAAATTCAAAAAATTAAAAAAATAAGAGTAAAAAACTTTAAAAAAAAAAATTATAAAATCCCTAATTACACTAATAATTTGCTACTTAAAGAAGCCAAACTTTTTTGTGATTGGTATGTTCCATCAATTATGTCAAAAAAAAAAACTAAATTAATAAATAGGGAATTAATAAAAAAAATTAAATTTTTACTATCTAAATTAAAACAAAAAAATGATACCTTTGTTCATAGAGATTTTCATGTATCTAATTTAATGATATTTAAAAATCGATATGGTGTCATAGATAACCAAGATGCTGTAGTAGGTAATAGGTCATATGATTTAGCATCATTAATAGATGATGTAAGATTCAAAACACCCACGAAATTAAAAAAAAAAGTTTTTGAATTTTATGTAAATGTAAATAAAGGAGAATTAAATTTGAGAAAATTTAAAAATGATTTTGATATTTTGTCAGTTCTTAGAAATCTTAAAATTATAGGAATTTTTATAAGATTGGCAAAAAGAGATAAAAAATATAATTATCTCAAATTTATACCTTATACCTGGAAATTAATAGAATTAAGAATTAGTGATAATTTTTTATTAGGAGATTTAAAAAATTTTTTAGATAAAAATTTTTCAAGAAAAATTAGGAATAAAAATGGAAATTAAAACAGCATTAGTATTATGCGCAGGATATGGCAAAAGACTTAATCCTTTAACATTAGAATTACCAAAGCCACTTCTAAAATTAAATAATATTACTTTATTAGAAAAAACTTTGAATTTAATTAAAAGTTTAGGAATTAAAAAAGTAAAGCTAAATACTTTTTATTTAAAGGAAAAAATTAAAAATTTTGTAAATGATTTAAACTTAGATCTTGATATTGAAATAATTGAAGATGGTAATCAAATTCTTAATACAGGAGGAGGTATTTTAAATATGATAAAAAAATCTAATGAAGAGAATTTTATAGTTTTTAATCCTGATACTATATGGAGTAATGAATATGTACCTTTTATAAAAGATATGGAAAAATTTTACTTTAAAGAAAAATTAGAAAATATCTTACTTGTTGTAAATAAAGTTTTAAGTTTTGATCAAAAACTTAGAGGAGATTTTAATTTGAATAATAATATTTTAAAAAAGGAGAATAATAATAATTTTATCTATACAGGTTGCCAAATGGTAAACAAAAATTTATTTTTAAAATTAAGTAATCAGAGTTTTTCAATCTTAGATATATGGAATAATTTACTTCTACAAAATAAACTATTTGGTCATGAAAGTAAGAATAAATTTTACCATGTAACTGATTTAAGAATTTATAAAGAATTGCTAAAAAACTAATAAATCTTGAGCTCTTTCTTGATCCAAATATCTACATTTTGAAATTTTATTTTTTTCAACAAATGTAATCATAAGAGGATTGCCAGTTGGAATTTCAAGTTTTGTTATTTGAATTTCATCAAGTTTAAATAAAAATTTACATAATGCTCTAAGAGAATTTCCATGAGCTGAAATTAAAATATTATTTTTCTCATGTAATTTTTTTTGTATATTTTTTATAAAATAATTAACTACTCGATTATAAGTATCTTCCAAGGACTCTGTGTCAGGAATATTTTCTTTTGGCAAATTTTTGTATACCTCAATGTTACTTGGATGATATGGGCTGTTTTTATTCAATGGATCAGGTTTTATATTCCAGGATCTTCGAAATTCAAGTATCTTTTTTTCTCCAAATTTTTTTTTCATTTCATCTTTATTTAAACCTGTGAGTGCTCCATAATGTCTTTCATTGAGCTGCCATGCCTTAATTGATTGATCATTATTTCTTAAAGTGTTCTGTATAAGCTTTAATGTATTTATAGCTCTGAGTTGAAATGATGAAAAAAAATAATCTATTTTTATATTTTGATCTTTTATAACTTCACCCGATTTACATGCTTCTAATTTACCCTGTGGAGTTAGATCAACATCCACCCAACCAGTGAATTTTTTTTGTAAATTCCACTCACTTTGTCCATGCCTTACTAAAATTAAATGACTCATTACTAAATTTTATTTATAAGATTATTTAGTATATGGCAAAATTATTTTTTCACATATTAAATATATTATTTTTTATTATTTACTTATATCCAGGTAGCATATTAGGTTTGCTATTATATGGAAATGTTAGTAAACAACCTCAGTTAACAAAAGATTTTATTTTTAGTTTTTCAGAAATTTCATCAAATCATATTTACGCTTTTATATTTTTATCTTTATTGGGTTTTTTTTGTTATTTTAAAAATAAAAGAAATTTAATAATTTTTTATTTATTTTCGATTTCAATATTTTTGGAATTATTACATATAATAATTCCTGAAAGGAGTTTTCAGATTTCAGATTTATACGGGAATATTATTGGTGTCTTTATATCGTTATTAATTACGTATATTATATATTATGCAAAAAAAATATTTTTTTAGTACTGTATTTTTTATTTTTTTTTTTTTACAAAATTCTCAAAGTGAAATAATTTCAGGATCAGCAGTTGTTACAGACGGAGATACTATTAAAATTAATAATAATAAAATTAGACTTTTCGGAATTGATGCACCTGAAAAAAAACAAATGTGTGAGAAAAATTTTTTTACTATTTCATTTTTTTCATTTAAAAAAAAATATCCGTGTGGAGAAATTTCAACAGAAAAATTAAAAAAACTTATAAATAAAAATATTATCAAATGCCATGTTGAGGGAAAAGATAGATATCAAAGAAAATTAGCCATTTGTTTTAGGGATAAATTAAATATTAATTCATGGCTGGTGAGAAATGGATATGCTGTATCATATCAAAAATATTCTAAAAAATATTTAAGTGAAGAGATTGAAGCAAAAAAAGATAAAAAAGGAATATGGCAAGGAGAATTTGAAATGCCATGGGATTGGAGAAAGAATGCCAAAAAATAAAAATATTTTTTTAATTTTAATATTCTTTACCCTTGTATCGTGTTCATCTATCCCTAAAAATACAGCTGATGGGTGCTCAATTTTTTCAGAAAGATACCTTTGGTATAAACATGCAAAGAAAGCTGAAAAAAAATGGGGAACTCCAATACACTTACAGCTCGCTATAATTAAAATGGAGTCAGATTTTGATTGGCTTGCAAAACCTAATAGACAAAAAATATTTAAAGTAATTCCCTATAAAAGACCTTCAAGCTCATTTGGATATTCTCAAGCAGTTAAAGGAACTTGGAAGCAATATAAAAAAGAAACAAACAAACCTCTGGCCACCAGATCTAGATTTAAGGATAGTGTTGATTTTATAGGCTGGTATACAGATAAAACTGAGAAAATATTAAAAATATCTAAAGAAGACTCTTTCAGGCAGTATATTGCTTATCATGAAGGGTGGGGTAATTATAAAAATTATAAAAAAAATCAAAAGGTGATTTTACTAGCAAAAAAAGTTAAAAATCAGTCAGATAAATACAAGAGACAACTTTCAAAATGTGGAAAATATTTAACTACTAGAAAATATATTATTTTTTAATTTAATTGTTTTTTTAGCTCAATATCTATTGAGTCAATTCTTTTTGTATTTTTTGCAAGCAGCAAGTACATTGTTGGTGTTATATATAAGGTAAAAAATGTAGAAATTATCATTCCTCCTAATATAGTTGATCCAACAGCTAGTCTTGATCCTTCACCAGCTCCAGGTCCTAGATTTCCAATAACTAATGGTAGCATTGCAATCATTGTACTTAATGAAGTCATCATAATTGGTCTAAATCTTAATTCACAAGATTCTTTAATAGCATTTTCAATATTCTTCCCGGTTGCTCTTAGTTGATTAGCATAATCTACTATTAAGATGCTATTCTTTGTTGATATTCCTATTAGAATTACTAGTGCTATTTGGGAAAAAATATTTATTGAACTATTTAAGAATAAAATAAATACTAAACCTCCAAATACAGCAAGTGGCACAGTCATTATTATTATAAATGGGTGTATAAATGAATTAAAGGTTGCAGCCATAACCAAATATGCCGTCAATAAAGCTAGTGCAAATATAATATACAATTCATTTGTAGTTTCTTTTAATTCTTCCGACTTTCCTTTCCAGGTAATTTGTTTTTCAGGTGCTACTTCTTGCATAGTTTTTTCTAAAAACTTAATTGCTTCTGCAAGAGAATAGTTTTCATTAATATTTGCAGAAATAGTAACCGCATTTTGTCTATTATATCTAGAAAGAACTTTTGCTGATCCTTCTTCCTTAAAATCAACTAAATTTGCTAAAGAGATTAATTTAGAATTATTTTCAGATCTGACAAAAATTTTAGCTAAACTTTCTTTATTTCTTCTATCATCTAGATACTGTTGTAAAATTATTGGATATTCTCTACCTAATTTGTTAAATGTCGTAACAGTTTTTCCTCCATAAAGTATTTCAAGAGTTTTTCCTATTTGCTCAGTAGATATACCAAGATCTTTAGCTTTATTTTTATTAATAATTAATTTAACTTCAGGTTTATTTTTTGAATAATCAGATTCTATTCTAGATAAGTTTTTGTTTCGTCTTAGTTTAGCAATTACTTCATTTTGTACTTTTTGTAATTCTTCATATGTACTTCCTAAAATAACCATTTGTACTGGTTTATTATAATTTGAAACTCTAATTGATTGTGGAGAAATTGGAAAGGCAATAGCCTGTGGATTAGTTACTATTTTTCCAATAGCCTCTCGCATAATTGTTTGAGAATTTTTATCTCTATCTTCCCAATGATTTAATAAAGCTATAATTATAAAACTGTTGAAGGAATTGCTTGATCGACCAAATCCTGGCACTCTCATTATAAATCTTCTGTAAGGACTATTATCTTCTTGTAATAAAGGTATTAATTTTTTTTCGATATCTTGAGCTCTTTCTTGAGTATATTCAAAAGAGCTACCTTCATCTGTAAATCCTATGATAAGATAAGCACCTCTATCTTCCATGGGTAGAAGTTCTTTTTTAGAAAAATTAAATAGAAATACTGATGAAATTATAATTATTAAAATAAAAGAAATTATCATTTTTTGTTTAGGTAGCCAATAAAGCAGTGTTTGATTATAAAATTTTGAAAATGATTTAAAAAAATTATAAAATTTTTCTGCAACTTTTGTTTTTTTAGTTTTAATGTTTAAGAATTTACTGCCTAACATTGGGGACAAAGTTAGTGCGACAAAAGATGATACAACAATCGAAAAAGACAAAGCAATTGCAGTCTCTCTAAATAAAGTTCCTGCAATACCTTCAATAAAAATTAATGGAATAAATACTGCAATAAGTATTAAAGTGGTTGCTATAATTGCAAAAGTAATCTGCCTTGAACCTTTATGTGCAGCTACAAGGGGCTTATCTCCATTTTCAATTCTTCTATAAATTGCATCAGTCATTATGACGGAGTCGTCGGTTATAATACCAATTGCTAAAATAAAACTTAGTAAAACAAATATATTTATTGATAAACCAAATAGATAAATTCCAAGAAAAGAAGCAATAAGACTTACAGGTAAAGCAATTGCTGGTACAATTACAGCTTTTAAATTTCCTAAAAATAAATAAATAATTATTACAACTAAAATAAAAGCTATAAATAAAGTTTTATAAACTTCTTCAATAGCCTCACCAACATAAGTTGCTCTATTAAAAGCAATTTCTAAGTTTAATCCTTCTGGTAATTTTTTTTTTACTTCGGTAATTTTTTTTTTAATATCTTTTGATAGTTCTACTGTTGATGCACCACTTCTAGCATATATTCCAATACCAACAGTTTTTAAATCAAGTTTATTTTTTTTTTGAGCTTTAAAAAGAGTCTTTTCAGATACTGGACCAAGCTCAATATTTGCGACATCAGATAATCTAACTATGTTATTTTTATTTTTTTTTACAGGAAGATTCTTTAATTGATTTATATTGGTATAAGATTTATCAAGATTTAAAGTTAAATCTATATTGTTTGCTTCTAAAGTTCCTGCTGGTAAACTTACATTTTCATTTCTTAAAGCTAACTCAACTTCCTGAACAGTTAAATTATTAGCAGCTAATTTTATTGGATCAATCCAAACTCTGACACTTAATTCTCTCAAACCTCCAACTAAAATTCTTCCAACATTTTTAACACTTGAAAAATCATCAACTAAGTATCTTTCAGCATAATCTCCAAGCTCTAAGTCAGTCCAAGTTGATGATGATAAAGCTAGCCACATTGTTGTTGTAAAACCAGCAGCTTGTTTTAGTATTTGTGGAGCATTAGCTTCGTCTGGTAAATTATCTACAACTCTTGCCACTCTTTCCCTTATATCATTGGCTGCATTATCTAAATTGATATCTGTATCAAATTCAATACTAATTGTACTTCTTCCATTTTCAGATACAGAATCAATATTTTTAATACCTTCTGCGCCACCTATAACATCTTCGATAACTTGTGTTACTTCCTGATTTATTATTGGAGCAGATGCAGATTTATAGTCAACTTTTATTTGTACTACTGGCGGCTGTATTCCAGATGGTAACTCTCTAACAGGTAATTTCCAAAAAACAAAAATTCCAAATACGATCAATATAAGAGACATAACCCATGCAACTACTGGTCTTCTTATACTTATATCAGTTATAAACATTATTTATTTATTGGTTTGATTTTGCCTTTAGGATTTATTTTTTTTAAACCTTCAGCAACAATTATATCTCCTTCATTTAGTCCAGATATAACTTCAACTGATCCTTTATTTCTGATTCCAGTTTCAATTTTAGTTTTATTTACATTATTATTTTCAATTACTTTGTAAACGTAGGCATTATCTCCCTCTAGCATAACACTAGTATCTGGAATTCCCAAAGAACTGCGTTCATTATATTTTACTGTAACTTCCAATAGTGAACCTGGAATTAATTCAAATTTTTCATTATCAATCTTAATTCGAGTTAAAAGGCTCCTAGTATCTGCATTAATTCTACTTGAAAAACCATCTACTTCACCTTTATAAATTTTATTTTTATATCCAGAAAACTTTGCGTCTATGGGTAAACCTTTTTTAATAACTGAAGCAAAAGCTTCAGGAATTTTAAGGTCAGCGTATATTATTGAACTATCGTCTAAAGTGATGATTATTGAATTATCTGATCCCAATACATCTTCTGTAAGACCTCTATAACCTAATATACCGCTAAAAGGGGCTATTATATTTTTATCTTTAAGTTTAACAATCACAGCACCCTTATCAACATAGTTTTGTAATTTCAATTCAGATGCTAAGTTATTTTTTTGAATTCTAAAAGATTCTGTTTTTTTTGGAATAGCAGTACCAAAACTTTCAATATTTTCTGAAAAATATTTTTCAGCAACTTTAAAAACTATAATTCCTGGAGGTGGTTTTTTACTAAATTTCTTTTTAAAATGATTTCCAATCATTGTTCTTGCAATAATTACGATTGCAATAATTAAGAAAAAAACAATGATTAAAGATAAAATTTTTTTTGACGCTTTCATATATTAATCTTTTCCGTACTCCGCCCATGATCCATCATAAATAACTGGTCTATATGTATTATCAATTAAAGAATATGCAAGAGCTAAAACTGCCGCCGTTACACCAGAACCACACGAAAAAACGACATTACTAGAAATTTCAGATTTTAAAATGTTTTTAAATTTTTTTGAGATTTCGTTTTTTTCTTTAAATGTATAATTTTTATTTATTAATTCTTTAAAGGGCAAACAATAAGAATTTGGTATTGATCCGCTACGTACACCTTCTCTAGGCTCTTTTTCTTTGCCTTCAAACCTTGCTTTACTTCTAGCATCTATAACTTTAAATTTTTTTTTTAAAATATTTTCATCTATTTGTTTTTTATCCTTAACTAATTCTTTATTCTCTTTCGCAATATAATTTGATTTATTAGTTCTTATTTTATTATTACTAATTGATCTATTTTCTAGTTTCCATTTTTTTAAACCTCCATTTAATATGCTAACAAGTTTTGGGTTATGTCCAAAATAAATAAAACTATACCAACACCTGCAAGAACTAATAAGATCGGAATTGTCATAAATGATTAGGTTATCTTCATTGGAAATTCCCATTGAAGATAAAATTTTTTCCCAAGAATTTTTGTTTGGCAACATATGAGGTAAATCAGAGTTTTGATCTGAATTTTTATCTAAATCAAAAAATATTGCATTAGGTATATGTTCATAAATATACTCTTTATAAGGATCCCTTTTGGAACTTGGCAAATGCCAAGAACAATCAATTAATTTAATTTTTTTTAAATTTTTTTCTAACCAATCAGTTGAAACTAAAGACATATTATTTTTTTTCTAAATATTTTTGGTGATATTCTTCAGCTCGACAGTAATTTTTGGCCAATGATAATTGTGTAACAATTTTACCTAGCAATTTTTTATTATTTCTTTCTAAAACCTTTTCGGCAATATTTTTTTGATTATTATTTAAATAAAATATTTCACTTCTGTATTGAGTTCCAAAATCGGGACCTTGAGAATTTAATGTTGTTGGATCATGAATTTCAAAAAAATAATCTAAAATTATTTCGTAAGAAATTAAATTAGAATCAAAGTCTAATTTAACAACTTCAGCATGATTTGTATTACCTAAACATACTTCTTCATAAGTAGTGATTTTGTTATTTCCACCACAATAACCTACTTCAGTTTTTATTATACCTTTAAGTTTACTAAATTTTATTTCTGGCCCCCAAAAACATCCTAATGCTAAAATTGCTATTTCCATTGATTATTGTTTTAATTAAACTAAAGTTATTCTTATGCTTTCCAAAAATCAATTGGGCTTTTTATACATGTTTCTATCTGTTTGTGCGTTTTCTATAATGGATTTAATTGTTAAATGGTCTCATACCTATCCTTTAGGTGAAGTATTATTTTTTAGAGGTTTTTTTGGAGTATTATTTTATTTTTTTATAATTCCAAAACAAAGAGTTAAAAATTTTTATTATACGAAAAGAGCTGGTTTACATTTTTTAAGGTGTTTATTTGGATTGATAGCCCTTATAGCTATTTTTATTGCATTGAGAAATTTGCCATTAGCTACTGTTGTTAGTATTTCATTTGCAGCACCTATTTTTACTACAATTTTTTCAATATTTTTTTTAAGCGAGAGAGTTGGTTTTTATAGATGGCTTGCAGTGTTTGTTGGTTTTTTTGGTATTATAATTATTACAGAGCCAGGATTTAGTTCTCTGAACATATATTATATTTATCCAATAATTTTTTGTCTAGGATTGTCGTATGTGGCTATAGCAATTAGACAACTTTCAACAACTGAACCTGTATGGCTTATTTCTCTTAATTTTTCAGGTGCAATAATAATTGCAAGTTTATTCACAATACCTTTTGGATGGATAATGCCTACTGTACAAGATTTTTTTTTACTATCTTTAATAGGAGTTTTTGGAGGTGTCGCAAACTTATGGTTAAGTCAATCTTATAAATTTTCTGAAGTTTCTCTTGTGACACCTTTAAAATATTTAGCATTAGTTTTTGCAATAATTTTTGGTTATTTTATTTGGAATGAAGTACCTACAATTAAAACTTTATCAGGTGCCTTATTAGTTATTATATCCTCAATAATTATCTTTAGAAGGGAAATTATTTTGAAAAAACAAGTTTCAATTCCTAGGCATGACTAATTCTCCTAAGTATTGGAATAAGGCAAAGAATTATCTATCAAAAAAAGATAATAGAATGAAAATTTTAATAAAAAAATATAGAGATAAGACTTTAACTACCAGAAAAGATATTTTCTTTTCTTTATGCAAAAGTATTATAGGTCAGCAAATTAGTATTTCTGCTGCTAGCTCAGTATTTAAAAAATTTTATAAGACTTGTAATGGAAAAATTAATCCTAAAATTGTAAGAAAAATTACTACTCAAAAACTTAAAATGTGTGGGTTGAGCAGACAAAAAGTAAAAGGAATAAAAGAACTTTCAATTAAATTTGCTAACAAATCATTTAATCCAAAATTAATAAAAAATATGACTGATGAAGAAGCAATTATTTATCTTTCGAGTTTAAGACAAATTGGTAGATGGTCTGCAGAGATGATATTGCTTTTTACTTTTAATAGAGAAAATATATGGCCCATTCAGGATATAGGTTTATTAAGAGCTATATCTAAAAACTATAAAAAAAAATATTTTCCACCAAAAACTTTTGTAAATAAATTATATAAAAGATTTTCCCCATATTGTTCAGTTGCTACATGGTACCTATGGAGATCTATTGATGATAAGCCGATACAGTATTAGATACTTTTTTAATCTAACCAATTTTTATAATTTTCTCTATTATTTTTAATGTACTCTGGCAAATCATCAAATCCAAGTTTGACTAATTTACTTCCGGTTCCTATTTTATTTTGCCTTTTATCAACAGTTAAATCATAAATAGCTTGTTTATTTTTCATTATTTTTTTTATTTCTTCAGTTGTTAATGATTTAATATCGAATTCTCTGTGATGAAGGTAAGATTTTAATTTATGTTCTATTTCTTCAGCTGTCTTAATATTTGAAAAGTGCCATCCTCCTTTTTCTACGAACTTTATATCCATATATTTCGTTTTGGAAAAAAAAATATCAAGTCTATAGAAAGGGTATTTACGATCTTTAATATTTCTTAACCATTGTGGATTTATCAAATCTTTTTTTCTACATGCTTTTGTTCCAGTCCATTTAAAATTTGGAATTTTTAAATTAAATTTGTAATAAAACATATCTTGTTTAAAGCAGATTATTTTTTGACTAACTGTTTTAAGATCAATATTTGATAAATTAGGTATTTCGTCTACATCTGAAATTAATATCAAATCTTGATTATTAGCTTCTTTAATTCCTTCACTTATGAAATTTCTTTGACCATTTTCTCTATAAAGAGCATTCATAATATATTTAGTAGATTTTGTAATTTCATCATCATTTTCAAAAATCTTATCAATTTTATTTGGAATTTGGTCATAGACTTTATAAATAATTTTATCTTTGAATTTATTATATCTATTAATATCAAAATTTAATTCTCTTCTATCTCCACGGTGAGTGAAACAAGACTCAATTATTATGAAATAATCCACGTATGGATTTAGGTAATTTAGCCTTGTATCCAGGACTATTTCTTCATCAAAATACAAAAAACAATCAAATATTTTCATAATAAAAGATTGTTTTAATATAATTTTTGAAATAAATCGAAGAATAAATAAAATAGTATTTTAGATTTATGAAAATAAAACTTATTTTTTTATTAATATTCAATTTATTATTGTTTAATAAAACATTTTCTGATGAAAAATTTGATTTAGGAAAGGATATTTTTTTAAATGCTGGAAATTGTGGCGCATGTCACTCTCTTAAAGACGCAAATGCAGTTGGTAATATCGGACCAAATTTAAATGAAATAAAACCAGATTTAGGAAGAGTTGTTAATTCAGTTACTAATGGTATTGGCGTAATGCCATCATTTATTCAAATACTTTCCAAGGAAGAGATAAATGCTGTTGCTTATTACGTTTCTGAAAGTTCAAAAAATTAAATTATATATTATGGTTTTTAATCCAGTATCTTGCAATATCCTCTCTTTTACAAATCCATACTCTATCAAAACCAGTTACATAGTTTAAGAATTTTTTGAGAGATTGAATTCTTCCAGGTTTTCCAATTATTCTGCAATGTAAACCAATTGACATCATTTTAGGTTTCTCTTTACCTTCTTCATACAAAGTATCAAAACTATCTTTCAAATAATTAAAAAATTGATCACCAGAATTAAAACCCTGATTTGTTAGAAATCTCATATCATTATTATCTAAACTATATGGAATCATTAATTGCTTTTTCTTTCCTTTTTTTTTCCAATACGGTAGATCATCGTTATAAGTATCACTACAATATAAAAAACCACCTTCATCAATTACTAGATCTAAAGTATTAGGGCTACATCTGCCCGTGTACCAACCAACAGGTCTTTTGCCAAATTTTTTTTTTATAGTAGTTATTGCTTTTTGCATATGTTTTTTTTCGATTGATTTAGAAATATTTTGATAATCTATCCATCGCCAGCCGTGTGAAGCAATTTCATAATTAGATTTTTTTATTTCCTTGCAAATTTCTAAATTTCTTTCTAAAGCCATCCCAACGCCAAAAATTGTTAAAGGTATTTTATATTTTTTAAACAAATTGTGTACTCTCCAAAATCCTACTCTTGATCCATACTCATAAAGTGATTCTATGTTGAGATTTCTTCCTTTTATCAGCTTAGCTCCAATTATTTCAGATAAAAAGGTTTCAGAATATTTATCTCCATGTAAAACACAATTTTCTCCACCTTCTTCATAATTTAATACAAACTGAACTGCTATTTTTGAATTATTTGGCCATTTAACTTCTGGTGGCTTTGATCCATACCCCAGCATATTTCGTGGATATTTTTTTTTCATCTTGAAAGATAAATTTTTTCTTTTTTAAATTTGTGAATAACTAAATTTTTTCCTTTACCTTTTCTATCCACAACTAAAAAATTCATATTTTTAGTAGATATTAATGGAAAATGCCAAATTCCTGGATTTAAATTTATTCCTGTTTGTTTTGGAATTTTAAATGATTCTATTTTTTTTAAATTTGGTTTACTTCCTCTAGGGGCTACAAAAACTAAAAAAGAAGTTTCTTTCATAGGTATAAATGCTTGACTTCCTAAGGGGTGTTTTTCCATCATATCAATTTTCATAGGAAACTTTCTTGTTTTTGCAGAGAAAATACTAATTATAGTTTTTCCCTTCTTTATAGAAGTGGCTATTTTCCCTAGATTATCATATCTTTTTGCATAACCATTATTAATTCTAAAATATTTTTTCTTACTAGTGTCTATGATTTGTCCAAATTTATTAAAATTTTTCTTATTAATTTTCTTCGGTTTTATTTTTATTTTCATTTAACTACTTTACCAAATGCCCTTATTCTAGAAATACCGCCGTCAGGAAAAATATTTATCCTTAAGCAATTTACTTTATTTTTATTAGATGTTTTATTTTTAAATGAGTGCTTTTTATGTGGTTTTAATTTAGTTTTTCCTAGAAGAAGCTTCCATTTTTTTGAACTACCTAAAATTTTTTTTGATTTTACTTTATTTGGTATTAGAGCTGATTGGACTGTAAGAGAGTCTGGATAATTTCCTTTAAAATGATGAGTATCAATCTCTAATTTCTTAATTATTCCTGGCATACCAAATTTAATAATAATCCAATCAAAATTTTTTCCTCTACTTCTTCTTGTTTCCCATCCATCACCCATATTAACACCAACTCCAGGACTAAGAACATTTTCAGCTTTACCAAAATGCTCGTTATTACAACCAACAATTGTAGATCCGTTTAATATAGAGCTTAAATTTACGTTTTTTCCTTTAAGATTAATTTTTTCCAGATCCACTTTTCCATTAAGTCTTAATCTTGCAACCCCACCATCAGGAAAAATATTTAATTTTACAAAATTGAATGTTGAGTGATTTTTAATTTTAAAATTATGGTTTTGATCTGGACCTAATCTTTTTTTTTTCAATATAGTTTTCCAATTTGTGTTTTTTGTAGGATTTTTTTTTAAAAAACATGCTTGTAATGAAGCTTGTGCAGGTTGGTTTCCAGAGAAAAAAGATGTGTCAATATCTACATTATAAATTTTTCCTGGTCTACCTAATTTGATGATTAAAAAATCATGACCATTTTTTCTTTTTCTTTTTGTTTCCCATCCATCCATCCATTTTCCATGATTATCATAAACACCTTCTTTAAAAATTGGCTTTTGGGAATTCAATATTTTATTTGCTGCTCCAAAAAATTGATCAGTTTTGTATATAACTCTAGAACCAAATTTTGGTTCAGCTAAATTTACAGTATTTCTAAATTTTATTTTTTTCATTTTGTAAATAATTCGTTCAGTCGGAATAATGCAATTTTTTTAACCTGCCTTTTTGACTCTTCGAATTCAAATTCTACATCATTATTAATTCTTTGTCTAAAATTATTTAATATCTCAAGTTTGTCTTTACCTTTTACAGCTATAATAAATGGAAAACCAAATTTTTTTTCATATTCATTATTTAAATTTATAAATTCGTCAAATTGTTCTTTAGTACAATTTTTAAGATTTGCCTTAGATTGTTCTTTACTAGAATGTTCGGTTAAATTTTTATCTACGGCTAATTTTGGATGAGCTCTTAAAATATTTAAAACTTCATTATTAGATGATGAATCATATATTTGAATCATTTTATAAATTAGATCATTTTTATCCTTAAATGGTTTTAATTCGAAAAGTTTTTCAGCTATCCATAGTGTTTTTTCAAAAATAACTCTAAACAAAGATACAAATTGATCTCGATTTAAATTATTTAAATTGTTTTCTAGCCTCATAGTGGACGTTTTTTAAGTTTTAATATATTAATTATTCGTTTTTGTGTAATATACAACAACCAATATGACTAAATTAACTACACATGTTTTAGATATATATTCTGGCAAGCCTGGAAAAGGAATAAAAGTCGAATTATTTTATATAAATGGTCAAGAGAGATTAAAATTGAATTCTATAGTCTTAAATTCTGATGGAAGATCAGATGGACCACTTGTTGAAAAAGATAAATTTAAAAATGGTAAGTATGAATTAGTTTTTTATATAGGTGACTATTTTAAAAATATTCTTAAATCAGAAACTTCTCCATTTTTAGATGATGTAGTTATTAGATTTGGAATTTCAAAAAATAACGAACATTACCATGTTCCATTATTAGTATCGCCTTGGAGTTATTCAACATATAGAGGAAGCTGATGGTTTCCAATACAATCCAATTTGTTTTTGAAAATAAAGTTTGCAAAATAAAAAATCCTGATCCTAATAAAACAATTTTAGATTATGTTCGTGATGATTTAAAAAAAACTGGAACAAAAGAAGGCTGTGCAGAAGGAGGTTGCGGAGCATGTACAATAGTTTTAGGTGAGTTAAATAAAAATAAACTAGTTTATAAATCTATAAATGCCTGCATAAGTTTTTTACCAAATTTAAATGGTAAACAATTAATTTTAGTCGAAGATTTAATTGAGAAAGATAATAAACTTCACCCAGTACAAGAAGCTATGGTTAAATTTCATGGTTCACAATGTGGATTTTGTACTCCAGGTTTCGCAATGTCTTTATTTTCAATGTACAAAAATTATTCAACAATTAATAATGAGGTTGTTGAAGAGGCGTTGTCAGGCAATTTATGCAGATGTACTGGTTATAGACCAATAATTGATGCTGCAAAAAGTTTAAATAATAAAAAAGATGAAGACAAATTTAAAAAAAATCAAAACAAAACTATCAATTTATTAAAAAAGATTAAAAATGTTGATGTTGAGATAAATAATAGAGGAAAAATATATTTTGCACCAAAAACAATTGTTAATTTGAAAAAAATATTAAAAAAATATCCTAATGCAAAAATTTTAAGTGGTGGAACAGATCTTTCTCTTGAAGTAATAAAATTAAGAAAACAACTTAAAACAATTATTTCTCTTAATTCTATTGAAAAACTAAATTTTATTAAAAAAACTAAAAGTACTATAGAAATTGGAGCTATTACTTCACTTTTTGATTTTCAAAACTTTATTAAAAAATATTTCGTAGATTTTTATAATATTTTAAAAAGATATGGATCACTTCAAATAAGAAATGTAGGTACAATTGCTGGAAATATTGCAACAGCCTCTCCAATTGGAGATACGCTCCCAATATTATTAACATTAGATGCAAAGGTTATTGTTCAAGGAATAAATAAAAAAAAAATTTTTCCTTTAAATGATTTTTTTATTTCTTATAGAAAAACAAAGTTAAAAAAAGGTGAATTTATATATTCAATTAAAATACCTATAAATAAAGAAAATATTTTTAAAGCATATAAAATTTCAAAAAGATTTGATGATGATATTTCCTCAGTTTGTGGTTCATTTAGTTTTTTAATTAAAAAAAATAAAATTAAAAAAGCTACAATTGCTTATGGTGGAATGTCTGAAATTCCTAAAAGAGCATCAATAATCGAAAAAAAATTAATAAATTCTGATTTTTCGGAAAATACATTTAGCAAAGCAGTGAATCTTATAAATAAAGATTTTTCTCCTATAGACGACATGAGGGCTAGTAGAAATTATAGATTAAGTATTGCGAAAAACTTATTACTTAAAGCTTTTCACGAAATAAATAATAAAAAAATAATTAGAATAATCTGATGAGAAATGAACAATTAATAAAAGGACAAAGTATACCACATGATAGTGCAAGCAAACATGTATCTGGATTTGCTCAGTATACAGATGATATCAGTGAACCAGTAAATACTTTATATGGAGCAATCGGATGGAGCAAAAAGGCTCATGCAAAGATAAAAAAAATTGATCTCAAAGATGTAAAAAAAAGTGAAGGGGTAATATCAGTTATAACTTATAATGACATTCCTGGCCGCAATGATGTAGGACCTGTATTTGATGGAGATCCAATATTTCCAAAAACAAAAGTTGAATATTTTGGACAGCCACTATTTGCAGTAGCAGCAACTTCAACTGAATTTGCGAGAAAGGCAGTTTTAAAAGCAAAAGTAACTTATCAAGATTTAACACCAATTATAACTATCGAAGAGGCATTAAAAAAAAATAATCTTCTTTTTGACCCAAGAATAATTAAAAAGGGGGAGCCACAAAATAAAATAAATAAATCAAAAAATAAATTAAAAGGTAGCTTTAATACTGGAAGCCAAGAACATTTTTATTTAGAAGGACAGGTTTGTTTAGTTGTTCCTAAAGAGGATAATAGTTTATTAGTATACAGCTCAACTCAACATCCTTCAGAAACTCAGCAGATTATTGCTAAGATTCTTAAACAAAAAAGTAATTCAATTACAGTTATGGTTAGAAGAATTGGTGGTGGATTTGGCGGTAAAGAAACAAATTTTATGACATCAGCTATTTGTGCACTGTTATCTCACAAAACAAAACAACCTATTAAGCTAAGACTAGATAGAGATGACGATATTATAATAACTGGAAAGAGACATGATTTTTATTCTGAGTATGAGGTTGGATTTAATGATGAAGGAAAAATAAATGGTTTAAAACTAAAGTTAGCTTCAAGATGTGGAATGTCGCCAGATCTATCATATGCGATTAATGAGAGAGCTTTGCTACATATAGACAACGCCTATTATTTATCAGATTTAGAAGTCAAAAATTATCTTTGTAAAACAAATACTTCATCATCAACAGCATTTAGAGGTTTTGGTGGCAATCAAGGAATGATGGCTATTGAAAATATTATTGATAACGTTGCAAGGTTTCTGAAAAAAGATCCAAGCGAAGTAAGAAAAATAAATTTTTATGGGAAAAATAAAAGGAATATTACTCATTATGGAATGAAAATTAATGATAATGTAATTCAAGATATTTTTAAAAGTTTATTAAGTAAATCTAATTATAAAAAAAGATTTAAAGAAATTAGAAAGTTTAATTTAAAAAATAAATTTAAAAAAAAAGGAATAGCATTAACACCAGTCAAATTTGGTATATCTTTTACTACAATTCATTTAAATCAAGCTGGTGCTTTAGTTCATATATATACTGACGGAAGCGTACATCTAAATCATGGGGGTATAGAAATGGGACAAGGTACACATACCAAAATTGCTCAAATTGTAGCGAATTCGTTTGGACTGCCTTTTGAAAAAGTACAAATTTCATCTACAAATACTTCTAAAGTTCCTAATACATCTGCTAGCGCTGCATCTTCTACAACTGATTTAAATGGCGCAGCTACATTAAATGCAGCTATAAAAATAAAGTCAAATTTAAATAATTTTATTAAAAAAAAATATAATATTTTTTCCAAAATTGAGCCTATTTATAAAAATGAAAATATTTATTTTGGCAATAGATCTTTTAACTTTAAAAAAATAATACAAGAAGCTTATTTAAATAGAATTTCATTATCTTCTTCAGGATTTTATTCAACTCCAAAAATTAATTTTGATAAAAAGAAATTTAAAGGTAGACCTTTCTATTATTTTTGTTATGGAGCAGCTGTGACAGAAGTTACAATTGATATACTTACAGGGGAAAATATAGTGGATAGAGTTGATATAGTTCATGATGCAGGAAATGCTATTAACCCAGCTTTAGAGTTTGGACAGATTGAAGGAGGTTTTGTACAAGGTCAAGGATGGCTCACAATGGAGGAGTTAGTTTGGGATAAATTTGGAAAGTTAAAAACTTTCTCTCCATCAACTTATAAAATTCCAGCAATTAGCGATACACCAAAAAAATTTAATGTAGAGATTTTTAAAAAAGGATCTAACGTTGAAAATGTTGTGAATAAACAAAAAACTACCGGCGAACCTCCGTTAATGCTTGCGATGAGTGTATTTTTTGCAATTAAAGATGCGATAGCATCTGTTTCAAAATATGAGAAAACCCCCAAATTAGACGCTCCTGCAACACCTGAAAAAATATTAATGAGTATAAACAAATTAAAAAATACAACTTAATATTATGGCAGAAAAATCAAAATTTATGTTAAGAGCGATTGAATTATCGATTCAAAGTGCAAAATCAAAAGGCGGACCTTTTGGCTGTGTAATTGTAAAAGATAATAAAATTATTGCAGAAGGTTTTAACCAGGTTACTGCAAACAATGATCCGACAGCACATGCAGAAATAGTTGCTATTAGAAAAGCATGCAAAAATCAAAATAATTTTTTTCTAAAAGGTTGTGAACTATATACTTCTTGTGAGCCATGCCCTATGTGTTTATCAGCAATCTATTGGTCACGTATAGATAATATTTTTTATGCTAACACCAGGTTGGATGCTAAGAACATAGACTTTGATGATTCATTTATTTATTCTGAAATAAACAAAGATATTGAAAATAGAAAGATAAAAATGCATCAAATGCATCGAGATGAAGCTTTAAAAGCATTTAAAATTTGGGAAGATAAAGAAGATAAAATTAAATATTAAATGGATATACTAGCTTACACATTAAAATGGTCAGAAGTAATTTTAAGATGGGGACATGTGCTATTCGCAATTCTGTGGGTTGGTAATAGCTTCCTATTCAACTATTTAGACAACAAACTTAATAAAAGAATTACAAGTAGAGACATAGATGGTGAAGGTTATTTGATGCATTCAGGTTTTTTTTATAAATTAACCAGACTAAAGAAATCTCCTGAAAAAATGTATCTTAAGCAATTAGTTATATTTAAATGGCAAAGCTACTTAACATTTATTACAGGAGTTTTACTTTTATTTGTGATTTATTATTATAACGCTGGTGTTTTAATGGTAGATAAAAGAGTACTTTTATTATCTCCATCTGTAGCAATTGTATATTCAGTTTTATCATTATTAATAGCTTGGTTAATTTACGATTTTCTATGTAAGTCTGATCTTATTAAAAATGATTTCTTATTTGTTTCAACCATAATTATTTTATTAACTATATTATCTTTTGGACTAACAAAAATATTTGGTCCAAAATTTGCCATTTTAAGTGTTGGATTAATAATTGGTACAAATATGTTTGCTAATGTATTTACAGTAATAATTCCAAACCAAATGAATATTATAAATAGTAGTAAAAAATCAAAAAAGTTTGATATGAGTTTATCATTAGCAGCAAAACAAAGATCAATTCATAATAACTATTCTACATTTTTAGTTTTATTTATAATGCTTTCAGGTCACTATAGTTTTTTAGTCTACCACAAATATAATTGGTTAATTCTAGTAATGATTGGAATAATTTCAGGAATAGCAAGACATTACTTTAACTTAAGGGGTAGAAACATTCATAGGTTGAATATTTTATTTACTTCAATAGTTGCTTTGATAATTCTAGCAGCTATAATTTTTATATTCAAAAATTAATCTAATAAATAAAATGTCTGAAAAATTAATTGTTAGCTGGGAAGAATATAATAGAACTGTTGAAAAATTAGCAATCCAAATAGACCAGAGTGGTTATAAACCAACTATATTAGTTGGAATAATGAGAGGTGCAGCCCCAATGATAGATGTCTTGAGTAGAGTATTTAAGTTAAAATGTGCATATCTTGCTGTTGAATCTTATAGTGGAAAAGGAATAGAAGATGAACAAGGGGATATAGTTTTTTCTAGGGAAATGAGTTCTATAGCACCAAATATGGGAGGTAGAATTTTGTTATGTGATGATCTATCTGATACTGGAATTACATTTAATAAAAGTATTGATTGGCTCAATAAATATGGACCTATAAAAGGGAAAATTGAAGAAATTAAGACAGCAACACTTTGGAAGAAAAAAAAATCAACTTTTGAGCCTGACTTTTGTGCAGTCAAATTAGATTCAAATCCTTGGATTGTTCAGCCTTTTGAGATTTACGAAGAAATTAGAATAGAAGAAATAAAAAAAAAACATAGTAAATAAAAAAAGGGCCAGAACAAATCTGGCCCTTTTAGTAAAAAATTTAAATTTTTAAGCTACCCAAAAACTCACTACACTCGCTATCGCTATTACCCAAATCGCAGGGCTAGTACTATCGAATTTTCCTGTACAGATTTTAATAGCTGCATAAGAAATAAATGCTAATGCAATTCCATGTGATATAGAGTAAGTAAAAGGCATCGCAATCATGGCCAAAACAGCTGGTCCTGATTCTGCAATATCATCCCATTCAATATCTACTATGTTACGAACAAATAGAGTTGCAATATAAATTAAAGCAGCCCCATCTATTTCTTTTGGAAGACTTGTTGCTAATGGTGAAAAGAATAGACATAACAAGAATAGAATTCCTATAACAAGCGAAGTCATTCCTGTTCGTCCACCAGCTTTAACACCAGCAGCACTTTCAACATAAGTTGTTACTGTTGAAGTACCCATAACGGCACCTGCTACAGTAGAAACACTATCTGAAAGCATTGCTTTATCAACGTCTTGGATTTTTCCATCCTTACCAATTTTACCAGAAACGTTTGCAACACTTGTTAAAGTTCCTGCAGTATCAAAAAAGTCAATGAAGAACAGAGTAAAAATTACTGTTACCATCGAAGCTGATAATGCGGCACCCAAGTCAAACGTCATCAGGTGTGTCATTGGTGGTGGAGCAGAAACAACTCCATTAAATTTGCCCAGTCCAGTTATCCAAGCGATTGCACTAAAGGCAACAATTCCTATAATTATGTTTCCTTTAATTTTCATTTTCTCCATTACGATCATTGATATAAAAGCTCCAGCACCTAAAAGAAGTAAAGGATTGCTTAGGTCACCTAATGTAACAAGAGTGACAGGATGGTCAGCAGTTAGTCCCATAATTTCGAAACCAATTACTCCTAAAAATAAACCTATACCTGCTCCAATTCCAAGCTTTAAACTTTTCGGAATTGAGTTTATTAACCAAGCTCTTATCGGTGTTAATGAAATTATTAAGAAGACTACCCCGGCAACCAATACGGCACCTAATGCTTCAGCAGGTGTATACTTCATACCCAGACAAACTCCATATGCTATAAATGCATTTATTCCCATACCTGGCGCAAGACCTACCGGCCAAGTTTTAGCGTAAAACGCAGCTATAAAACAAGCTAATGCTGCTGCAAGAGCTGTTGCTGTGAAAACTCCGCCAAAATCAAACCCGCCATCTGCGAGTATCACGGGATTTAAGAACATGATGTATGCCATGGTAAGAAATGTCGATACCCCAGCAATTACCTCTGTCTCAAAATTTGTCTTATGTTTTTTATAATCAAAATATTTATCCATCATTTTGACCTCCAATCTAGTTAACTGGCAATTTATTTGATTCGATAAATAAAATCTTCATTTATTTGATGAAAAAACGATGTTATTCACTTAATACAACTTTAAAGTTAATATTTTGCATATTATTTAAGTGATACTATCTAATTTTAACAATGAAAAAAATCTTACTAATAAAATTTATTTTTTTACTTATTTTCACATCAAGTTGTGAAACGGTAAAAAAAAAATCTGATGAAATTGTAAAAAAAGAGAATGCAAAACTAAGTAAATTTATTGGCCAACCAGTTTCAGAACTAAAGATTGTAATGGGTTTACCTGATGATGAAGGAAAAAGTGAGACAGGTTCAAAACTCTTAATTTATGAAACAAAGAAATACGGAATTTCTTGTGTGAGAAAATTTGAAATTGATAATAATGAAATGGTAATTGGATTTGTTTCTAAAGGATGTTTTTAAATTCAAAATGGTTTTTGAAACTTGTGGGGAAAAATCCCCACAAGCAAGGTTAGAACTTATTTAATTTCAATAAGTTTCTTTTTCTTTTGTTCTGGTACGACTCTTTCACAAGCTATTGTCAAAAGACCATCTTTTAGCTCTGCACCACCTACTTTTACATCATCTGCAATCGTAAATGATCTAGCAAATTGTCTTTGAGAAATACCCTTATGAATAATTTCACCATCCTCATTTTTATTTTCAGATTTATTAACTTGTTTTGTTCTTATAGTTAATAAATTATCTTCAAACTCAACTTCAACATCTTTTTTACTAAAACCAGCAAGAGCAACTTCAATTGAGTAGTTGTCTTTTCCAGTTTTTCTTATGTTGTATGGTGGATAGTTTGATTGTGTGCTCAAACCTCCATTTCCCAACATACTTTCAAATTGGTCAAACATATCGTCAAAACCAACCGAAAAAGGCCTTAGTGAGTTAAATATAGATAGATCCTTACTTGTCATATATCCTCCTTTGTTAGCAAGGTTTATTGAAAGCCCCATTAGGCAACTTTCATAAGTTATGTAATAATTATTTATTTGTTTTCAAGAACTAGAAATTAATTTTTTTCAGAAATTTTTAAAATAAATGCATAGTCAAAAGCAATTTCTTCTATAGCACCATCTCTTCCAGATTTTCCTCCATGACCAGCATTCATTTCTGTTTTAAGCAAAAGAAGATTATTATCAGTTTTGTATTCTCTTAACTTGGCAGTAAACTTTGCTGGCTCATCAAATAAAACTCTATTATCGCTTAAACTTGTTGTTATTAAAATATGAGGATAATCTATTTTTTTAATATTATTATAAGGTGCATAAGAATATATATAATCAAAATGTTCTTTGTTATTTTTTGCATTTCCAAACTCATCAAATTCCCCAACTGTTAATGGCAATGAATGATCTAGATTTGTTGTTAAGCAGTCAACAAATGGAACGGCCATTACCATTCCAAGAAATATATCTGGTACTTCATTTACAACAGCGCCCATAAGAAGCCCACCAGCAGACCCACCCATTCCAATAATTTTTCCTTTTGAAGTATATTTCTCATTAATTAAAAAATTTGCAGAATAAATATAATCTTTAAATGTATTTTTTTTGTGTAATAATTTTCCTTCTTTCCACCATTTCATTCCTCTTTCCATACCACCTCGAATATGTGCGGTAGCCCAAATAATATTTCTGTTTATTAAACTTAATCTTGTTGAAGAAAAAGATGCTGCCATAGAAGCTCCATATGAACCATATCCATACAAAAGAAGATGTGCTGATCCATCAACAGGTGTATCCTTGTGTCTTGTTATTGTAATAGGAACTTTTCTTCCATCATGGGATTTACATTCAAGTCTTTCAACAATATAATTTTTTGAATCATGACCCGAAGGTATTATTTGTTCTTTTACTAACTTTTTTTCTTTAGTTTTTAAATTGTATAAATAAGCGCGAGATTGAGTTTTAGGGGTTGAGTAAGCGATGTAAATTAGATCTGTATTTTTATCTTTTTGAATATGAGATACAGCAGCTTCGTAAACACTTTCATCTGTAAAGATGAGCTCTTCTTCTTTATTGGTTTCAATATTTTTAACAAATATTTTATCAAGAGCATTTGTTACTTCAGAACGAACAATCCACTTATTTAAAAATAACAAACTACCAATTAATGTTTCTTCTTTAGGAGCAATAAATGTTTCCCATTTCTGTGCATTGATATCCTTACATCTTTCTATTTTAAAATCTTCGGCATCTTTATTTGTATGCATGTAAAAATAATTATCCCAAGAATTTATACTATAAATAATACCTTTTTCTCTTGATCTTATAAGCTTTGGTTTTGGGGTTTCTTCGTTTACAGAAAAATAATATTTTTCAGATGTATTGTGGTCGGATGTATTAATAAAAAAATATTTTTCATCTGAGCTTAGGCTTATTCCAACTGTAAAAGCCTCAGTTTTTTCCTCAAATATTAAAATATCATTTTTAGTTGATGTTCCTATTTTGTGTCTATATATTTTCCTTGGTCTATGATGTTTATCTAATTTAGAATAAAAAATATATTTATCATCCAGGCTAAATGTTATTCCACCAGAAGTATCTTCGATTTTTTCAGTTATTAAATTATTGGTTTTTATATCTCTTACATAGATTGTATAATACTCAGAACCTTTAAGGTCTAATGAGTAAGCTAGGTACTTATCATTAAAACTAACCTCAAGATCACCAACACCAAAATATTCTGTTTTTATTTTTTCTTTTTCAAGATCTCCATTCCATATTTCTTCCACATCATTAGTTCCAATTTTTTTTCTTAATTTGATAGAGTAATTTCCGTGTGAAGTAGTTTTTGTCCAATACTCATATTCTTTATCTATGTAGTGCAAAGATTCATCATCTAATTTGATTCTTCCTTTTATTTCATTAAATAATTTTTTTTGTAAATTTTTAGTATTTTTAAGATGGTGTTCAGTATATGTATTTTCTTCAACTAAATAATTTTTAACTTCAGGAAGAAGCTTTGAACTATCTTTTAACACTTCTAAAATATTTTTTTGATGTATCCAGCTATAATCATCTTCCCATGTTACATTATGACAAGTTTTTTTCTCAGGTTTTTTAGTTAATTGTGGTATTTTCATATAAAGGATATCTATTACATGAATATTTTTTTGTTAACACTAGTTATTTTTGTCATACTTTATTTAATTCTTAATTGGTTTGTAAAAACCTCTAGTGCAAAAATTTCAAAGAGTATAAGAACTTTTACAATAATTTTATCTATAATTCTGGCAATTGTGATGGTATATGCAGGTAGATTTATATTTTCTTTACCTTTTGTATTAATGATTCTTCCTTTAATTAAAACAAAAGCAGGATTAACTTTAATGCAAATATTTAGAATTTGGGGTTTACTTAAAATATTGAAAAATTCAGGTAGATTTAATTTTAATAACATCAATAGTAGTTTGAATACACAAAGTATGTCAATTGATGAGGCATATAGAATTTTAAATTTAAATCCTAAAAAAAAATATAATAAAGACCAGGTGTTAAGTTCATATAAAAAAATTATGAAAAAAATTCATCCAGATATAAGTCCTGAGTTAGCACGACTCGCATCAATTGTTAATGAAGCTAAAGAAATTGTTTTAAAAGATTCAGTTTAATTTAAAATATCCTGAAATTTTTCAAAAATTTTTTTTGGATTAATCTTATCTTTTCCTAAAGTATCATGTGTAACTGTTTCCTCTCCATCAGGAAGTATTGGATACATTTGTGGACTATAGCTACCATATAGTAGTGGTGTATCCGCCATCAACACAATAGTTGGAATTCCAACTGCAGCTGATAAGTGGCTAAAACTAGAGTCGTTGCAAATTGCAATAGTACAATTTTTTATAACAGGCAAAGTTTCAGATAGTTTTAGTTCATCAAGCGCAATGCATTGAACTTTAAATTTAGAATCTAAAATTTTTTTAAGTATTTTTTGTTCCTCTTCATTTTTTCCAGTAGCTAAAAAAAATTTACAACTATATTTATTTGAACAATCCTCCATAAATTTCAAAAAAGTTTCAGGAGAAATTCTTTTTGTGGGACCAGATCCTCCAATTCCTAAAAGTATATTTTTTTGATTGCTTAGAATATTATATCTGGATTGAACCAATTTAGATTCTTTTTCATCGACTAAAATATTAGGATTGCTATCTACTTTTATTCCAAGATTTGATTGTAAAAAATTTTGTGCTGCAAAAATTATATGCTGATTTTTTTTTTTAAATAATGGATATTGATAAATATTTTTTATCAATGCAAGTCTTGTAATTAAATTATATCTTAATGATGAATTAAAAACGAATACTTTATCAAAATTATAGGTCTTTAGTTGTTTGATTAAATTTAATGAACCCAGTAATCCATCGTGGTACCCATTTTTATTATTAGTTCGATCAAGAATTATAATTTCTTTTATATTTTTATTTGATTTTAAAATTTGTGAAGCTTTAGAACTTTCTTTAATAAGAAGATAAACAGGAGTTGCAAATTTTTTCGCTATTGCTTCTATAAAAGGTAAAAAAATTACCATATCGCCGATTCCTATTCTATTTTGGATAGTTAATATTTTCATAAAATATCTTATAATCTTTACTAAATTTTTTTTTTTATATAAGTTTTATTTATGAGCGAAATTAATGGCATTTATGCGGCTTCAGTATCTATTCTAGATAAAAATTTAAGATTAGATATAAGCAAAACTATAAAGCATGCAGAAAATTTGATTGATCAAGGATGTCATGGTGTGGCTATACTAGGCAGCACTGGCCAGGCACAACTAATTTCTTTAGAGGAAAAAATTAAATTAATCGAACAATTATCAAAAAGTAAATATAAAGAAAATTTTATTGTTGGAACTGGTTTTAACTCTTTAAATGACACAATTCTTTTAATGAAGACTAGCCAATTATTGGATATGAAAAAATTTCTAATTATGCCTCCAGCATATTATTTTTATAAAGATAAAGACGTTATAAATTTTTATAATAAACTTATTGAAAATATATCAGACTGTAAAATAATTTTATATAATTTTGAAAAATTATGTGGATACAAATTTAGTATAGAATGTGTTGAAACTTTAGTAAAAAAATATCCTGAACAGATTATTGGAGTAAAAGATAGTACATATAATTTATATGAAAATTTGAATATAGATAATTTTTCAATTTTACCTGGTTCGGAATTAAAACTATTAAAAGGGCTTGAGCTTGGTTGTTCAGGAATTATAACTGCAACTTGCAATGTTACTGCTAATTTGTCTCGAAGAGTTTATGATGATTACAAAAACAAAAAAGACCAAAAATATAATGAAAAACTTTGTAATGTTAGAGCGGCATTTGACAAATACAATTTAATTTCTGGAATGCATTCTTTTTTATCAGATTCTGATAATTGTTTTAAAAATATCTTGCCTCCTCTATCATTATTAGATTTAGGAGAGAAAGAAAAATTATTTGAAGAACTAAATAAATTAGATTTTAACTCAAAATTTTTAAAAGTAGCATAACAATGTATCTTGCAAAATTCTTAGATAGTTTAATTAAAAAAAATGGCTTTGTACTAATAGATGCAAATAAAAATAAATACAATATTGGTGAACCAAAAAAAGAAAATCCAATTACATTAAAACTATTAGATAAAAAATTACATTATAAATTACTACTTCATCCAGATTTACATTTCGGTGAAGCATACACAAATGGATCTTTGGTAATTGAAAATGGAACTTTGACTGACTTTTTAGATTTGACTATGGAAAATCTTGGCAGAAGAGGGGAAATAAATAAATTTAGTAAAATTCTAAATAAAGTTAGAGGAACTTATAGGTTTTTAACTAGTTTTAATTTAGCAGAAAAATCGAAAAAAAATGTAGCTCATCATTATGATATTTCTGAAAAATTATATGATTTATTTTTAGATAAAAAAAGACAGTACTCTTGCGCATATTTTAAAAGTGAAAATGATACATTAGAAGATGCTCAAAATAATAAAATAGATCATATTATTAAAAAACTTAATTTAAAATCTAACCAAAAAGTTTTAGACATCGGAAGTGGCTGGGGAACTCTTGCAATCGATATTGCACAAAAAACTAAATGCGAAGTCATTGGAATTACACTTTCTGAAAATCAATTACAATACAGCAGACAAAAAGCAAAAGAACTAAATTTAGAAAATCAAGTTCAATTTAGATTGATGGATTATAGGGAGCTTAATGAAAAGTTTGACAGAATAGTGAGTGTTGGGATGTTAGAGCATGTAGGAAGAAAATTTTATAAAACCTATTTTAATACTGTTTCAAAACTACTTAATGAAGATGGAGTTGCACTTATTCATACAATTGGTTCGGTTCATCCTCCTAGAAATCCACATCCATGGGTTACAAAATATATTTTCCCTGGAGGTTACACACCTAGCTTGAGTGAAGTAGCGAATCCCATTGAAAAGTCTGGACTAATAATTTCTGATATGGAAGTTTTAAGAATGCATTATTCTCATACGTTAAGACATTGGAAAGAAAGATTTTTTAGTAAAAAGACGGAGGTTTTACAAATGTTTGATGAAAAATTTTTTAGAATGTGGGAATTTTATTTAACTGGCTGTGAAATGGCTTTTAAATGGGGAGACCAGGTTGTATTTCAATTTCAATTAAGTAAAAAATTTACAACTGTATCTAGCACAAGAGACTATATTTATCAAAAATAAATTGATAAATCTTGAGTTTCCAGCGATATGAAAAAAAAGAAAAAAAAAGTTCAGAAAAAAATAAGAAAAAGAAAGTATAAAAAAAATAGAATAATAAGAAAAAAAAAATCTATAAAAAAACAAAAAAAAATAAAAACAAAGAAAAAAAAGCCAATAAAAATAGCAAAAAAAAGCGATAAATTTTTACTAAAAATCATTGAATTGCAAAACTCATTAAAGCCAGAATTTAAAATTAAGTTTAATCCTTTTGTAGCTATTGACAATTTTTTACAAAAATTTTTTCAAAAAGTATCCGATACAATCAGTAAATATGAGGTTTTAAAAGATGAACAAAAAAGAATAAGAAAGCTGAATGAGCTAGAGAGAATTGAAAATGAAAAAATAGAAAGACAAAATAAAATAAAAACTGAAAAGGAATTAAAAATAAAGCTTAAAGAACAAATGCTTAAAGATGAAATAAGGTTGGAAAAAGAAAGAACCAAAGATATAAAAATATTTTTAAGAAAAGAACAAGCTATCATTCGTCAAGAACAAGCTGAAAAACAAAGAAAATTTCTTGAGCAATTAAAAATTGAAAAACAAATTGAGAAATTTAGAATTAGAGAAATTAAAGAGCTCGAGCAACTAGAAAAAGTTTCATTACGAGAACAGAGAGAAGATTATTCAAGCTTACAAGAAAGAATAGATAAATTAAAAGAAAAATATCGAATAATAAGAGACCAGAAAATTAGAGAGAGAGTAGAGGCATTAGGAGTAAAAATTCAAGGTGATGAAGATAGAGAAACCCTCCTTCAAAAAGAAAGAGATTATACAATTTCAAGACAAAAAATTGAGTTTGCACTTGAAAGTTTTTATAGAAGTTCAAGTAGTTTAGTTTTTCAATTAAATAAACGTTACATTACGAGACACATGTCAATTTTGAGATGTATAGATCGAAGATTTGAAACTGGAGAGATTTTTGTTAAATGGGACGAGAGTGATGATGATAAATGGTTATTATTAATTTATATAAAAAATAATTCACCTGATGAAGGAATTGTAATTGAAGATAAAACAAATCTAGAAAAAAATTTATCTCATGAATTTAAATCAACAGAAATTTTTAAAGCATCGGATTTAATGGTCGACTCATTAACTCAATTAATAGCAAAAATAAGAAAGAAAAAAGAAGATTAGAAATAATTATTATTTCAAATTTTTTAGTTTATATTCCCAATAACCCATTTTGTTATACCCAACTTTTAAAATTAAATTGCTTTTTGGCTCAAACCATATGTCAAAATCTAATTTCTTGTCTTCAGATATATCTAAATCTTTAGATTTTAGTTTAAATCTATGAGCTAAATATTCTTTTCCATAAAGATCTATTTTTTCTTTAGCTATAAATGTAACTGTTTGTGTTTTTATACTTCCAGATAATGGGCTAATCTGACTGTCACTTTCTAGAATTTTATGATTCCACCAACTTCCAATTACATTATTTAAGCTAGCATTCCCTTTGTATGAAGAACCATGTATTAAAAAATTATTTTTATTTTTTTCATATTTCAAATCAACAAATTTTTTTTTATCATTCTGCATAGTTTTGGATTTAAAATATATTAATTGATCATTTTCATATTTCTCTACGGCATGGCTAGAAATTGAAAAAACTTTTACCCCAAATATTTTTACTTCGAATTCGGTAATATTTTTAACTTCTAAAGATTTATCTTTATGAAAAAATTCATAATTACAATAACCAATTACTTTTCCATCTTTTACTATTTCCATTTCAATTTTGTTGATATTTTTGTAATGATCGTTATGAGATAATGTTTTAAAAGGAAATATTAATAGGATCAAAAAAATAGAAAATTTTCTCATTTTTTTAAACTATTAGACTTAATTGAAATGGGAAAGTATTATTATTAAATAATGTTTTTAACTATTAAAAATATCCCTAGAACATCTTGGAGTTCAAATAAGCCACTGAACTTTAAACCCAAATTATTAACTTTTTTATTTTTATGTTTTGGATTGACTTTATTTGGAATAGGCGAGGGTTTGTTACTCGTATCTTATATGGGTGCCTCTCCATGGAGTGTTTTAGCTCAGGGAATATCTCTTAAAGTAGATTTTTCAATTGGTTTAATAACTTTTTTTATAAGTTTATTTGTTATTTTTCTTTGGATTTTTTTAAGTCAAAAACCAGGAATTGGAACCATTTTAAATGCAGTAATAATTGCCTTAATGATAGATACTTGTTTAACCTATGTGGAAACGCCAGAAGCTTTCTTATCAAAAATTTTACTAGCTATAGTTGCAGTTTTGTTAGTAGGACTTGGAAGTGGTTTTTACTTAATTGCCAATCTAGGACCGGGACCAAGAGACGGCTTAATGACAGGACTTCAAGAAAAAACTAACTTGCCAATTGCATTAGTAAGGGCATTTTTAGAAATTACAGTAGTTTCTATCGGTTGGTATTTGGGCGGAACAGTAGGTGTGGGCACATTATTATTTGCATTTGGCATTGGTCCATCAGTTGCCCTTGGTTTATTTTTAGTTGCAAGAATATTTAGTTAAATTGTTATTAAAAATAATTCAATTGTATTTCAACAATTAAGTGATTTTTACAACTTATTTAAATTGATACAAAGAATCATATGTGGTTTCTAAGAAAAAGATTGCACAAATTTGTAAGATTAACCTTTCATCCACCTTGAAAAAAAAATAATTAATTAATTTAATATTATTCTCCTTAAATTGTTATATTTTAAAAGTAAAAAAAAAGCCCCCATTAATTGGGGGCTTTTGAATTTTGATTATATGAGAGGTATTACATTCCCATTCCACCCATTCCACCCATTCCACCCATTCCACCAGGAGGCATAGCAGGACCAGAGTCTTTTTCTTCAGGTTTGTCGGCTACCATTGCTTCTGTTGTTACTAATAATCCAGCAATAGAAGCTGCATCTTGTAAAGCTGTTCTTACAACTTTTACAGGATCAATAATACCTTCTTTAAACATATCAACGTATTGTTCAGTTTGTGCATCGTACCCATGAGTACCTTTATTTTGTTCTAAAAGTTTTCCAACTATTACAGAACCATCAACACCAGCATTTTTTGTGATTTGTCTAATTGGTGCTTGCAATGCACTTTTCACTATTTCAACACCAGCTTTTTGATCATCACCTTTTACCTTAACCGCTTTGTCAAGATCTTGAGCGGCATAAAGAAGTGCACATCCACCACCAACTACTATACCTTCTTCAACAGCAGCTCTTGTTGCATTTAATGCATCTTCCACTCTATCTTTTCTCTCTTTAACCTCAACTTCAGTTGCACCGCCTACTTTAATGACTGCAACTCCACCAGCAAGTTTAGCTAATCTTTCTTGAAGTTTTTCCTTATCATAATCAGATGTTGTTTCATCTATTTGTTGTTTAATTTGATTACATCTTGCTTCAATATCTGATTTTTTACCAGATCCACTCACAATTGTAGAATTTTCTTTATCTACTTTAACTCTCTTAGCTGAACCTAGATCATTCAATTTAACATTTTCTAGTTTAATTCCTAAGTCTTCTGAGATAACTTGTCCACCAGTTAAGATCGCTATATCTTCTAACATAGCTTTTCTTCTATCTCCAAAACCTGGAGCTTTAACTGCTACAACTTTTAATCCACCTCTTAATTTATTTACAACTAAAGTTGCTAAAGCTTCTCCCTCAACATCTTCAGAAATTATCATTAATGGTCTTCCAGCTTGAACAACAGCTTCTAATAGTGGAACCATTGGTTGTAAGTTTGTTAATTTTTTTTCATGCAAAAGAATTAAAGGATTCTCCAATTCAGTTGTCATTTTGTCCCCATTTGTAATAAAATAAGGAGATAGATATCCTCTGTCAAATTGCATACCTTCAACTACATCGAGTTCAGTTTCAATTCCTTTTGCCTCTTCAACAGTTATTACGCCTTCGTTACCAACTTTTTGCATAGCTTTAGAAATCATATTTCCAATTTCTTTATCTCCATTGGCTGAAATTGTACCAACCTGTGCAATTTCATCACTATCTTTTACTTTTTTTGCAGAAGAAATTAGTTTTTGTTTAACTTGATCTACTGCAGCCTCGATACCTCTTTTAACATCCATTGGATTCATGCCTGCAGTAACATATTTACAGCCCTCTTTTACTATTGCTTGTGCTAAGATAGTTGCAGTTGTAGTTCCATCGCCCGCTTCATCATTTGTTTTACTAGCAACTTCTTTAACCATTTGTGCACCCATGTTTTCAAATTTATCTTCAAGATCGATTTCTTTTGCAACAGTTACGCCATCTTTTGTTGTTCTTGGTGCTCCATAAGATTTATCGATAACAACATTTCTTCCTTTTGGACCAAGTGTTGTTTTGACTGTATTGGCAAGTATATCAACACCCTTTAACATAGCCGCTCTTGCTTCTGAGTCGAACTTTACTATTTTAGCCATTATAAAATCTCCTTATTTTTAATTGTTATTTTTTAGTTGAAATACCCATAATGTCAGATTCTTTCATTATGCTGTATTCTTTGCCATCAATTTTGATTTCTGTACCAGACCATTTTCCAAAAAGAACTTTGTCACCTACTTTAACATCCATTGGAATAATTTTACCATCTTCAGTTTTTGCTCCACCTCCAACAGCAACTACTTTTCCTTCTTGAGGTTTTTCTTGTGCTGTATCTGGAATTATGATTCCTCCAGCAGTTTTTTCACTGCTGTCTAAAACTTCTATTAAAACTCTATCGTGTAGCGGTTTAAATTTCATATAAAACTCCTATAAATATGGTGATCATATAAAGACAGAAATGTATTATTTCAAGGTACTTAATAAAATTTATAAGGTGCAAAAAAACTAAGAAATATTGATATTTTTAAGTTATATGTTCATGATGACCACTAATTTAGATGATAAAGGACTTAAATCTATAGCTTACAAATTTGATCTTTTTTTTATAGATATATGGGGGGTAGTTCATAACGGAATTAGATTATTTGAAGATTCAATTCAAGCTCTAGATGAGCTTAAGGAAATAAATAAGGAATATGTTTTATTAACTAATGCACCAAGACCCAATAGTACTGTTGTAAAATTTTTAAAAAAAATGGGACTTGATAATGAGAAATGTAAAAATGTTTATACTTCTGGAGAGGCTGCACTAAATTATTTGCATAACAATTGTAAAGATTTAAAATTTTTTCACATTGGACCACCTAGAGATTTTGATTTGTTTAAATTATTTGAAAAAAACAAAGTTGAAAAAATAGAAGACTCAGATTTTTTGTTGTGTACAGGATTATTTGATGATCATGAAGATCAATTAGATTATTATAAAAAATTATTTGAAAATAAAATATCCAAAAAAATGGTTTGTACAAATCCAGATTTAATAGTTGATAGAGGTAATGAAACAGAATTTTGCGCTGGCTCTATCGCTAAAATATTTGAGGAATTAGGTGGGAAGGTTGATTATTTTGGTAAACCTTATCCCTTAGTCTACACGCAAGCAAGGACAATTAAAAATAAAAAAATTTTATGTGTAGGTGATAATTTAAATACAGATATAAAAGGGGCAAATATTCAAAATTTTAATTCCTTGTTTATATCCAGTGGAATTCATAAAAATGAAGCAAAGAATAATTTAAATAATTTATTTGAAAGTTATAATGTGAAGGTTGATTATATTCAGTCAAAATTAAAATGGTAAAAAAATTAACTTATTATAAAAATTTTAATATAAAAAAAAAACATCAGAAATCTATAATACTTATAGGAAATTTTGATGGTGTTCACCTAGGGCATCAAAAATTATTTGATAAAGCAAAAAAATATAAAAAAAAAAAAAAATTAAAAATTGGTGTAGTTACCTTTGATCCAATTCCAAAAATGTTTTTTAATAAAAAACTTAAAAATTATAGAATTTCAAATTTAAATCAAAAGCTAAATATATTTAAGAAATTCAAAGTAGATTTTGTAATAAATAAGAAATTTGATAAAAAATTTTCTAAAATTAAATGTAATAAGTTTGTTAGTGAAATAATTTATAAAAAGTTAAATCCTAAAATTATTTTTGTTAGCAATAATTTCAAATTCGGCAATAAAAGAGAAGGAGATGTGAAATTATTAAAATTATTAGAAAAAAAATATAACTATAAAATAATTAATCCACCCACATTAAAGAAAAAAAATAAAACAATATCATCAACTTTAATAAGAAAACTTTTGGCAGTCGGAAAATTAAATTTAGCGAATAATTATTTAAATAGAAGCTGGTCTATAGAAGGAGTTGTTGAGAAAGGTAGAAATATGGGAAAAAAAATTGGTTTCCCAACGTGTAATATTGATATTAAAAATTATATTATTGCAAGACCAGGTGTATATGCTGTCAAAGTGAATATTCCAAATAACAACAAAATCTTAAAAGGTATTGCTAATTTGGGTTACAGGCCAACTTTTAAACAAAAAAAAATTCTTTTAGAAGTAAATATATTTAATTTTTCTAGAAATCTTTATAATAAGAAATTGACAGTAGAATTTATAAAATTTATTAGAGGTGAAAAAAAATTTAAAGGAATGGATCAGTTAAAAAAACAAATTAAATTGGATATAAAAAGTGCAAAAAGAACATAATATTTTATGAGCAAGGAACATATAAATCTTCCAAAAACTGCTTTTTCAATGAAGGCTAACCTCCCAACTAAAGAGCCTAGTTTAGTTGATTATTGGGATAAAATTAATTTATATAAAAAACTGAGAGAAGAAAATAAAGGAAATAAAAAATTCGTTCTTCATGATGGTCCACCATATGCAAATGGAAACATTCATATGGGCACTGCTTTAAATAAAATTTTAAAAGATATAGTTACAAAATTTCATCAAATGAATGGAGAAGATTCTGCATATGTTCCAGGTTGGGACTGCCATGGTTTACCAATTGAGTGGAAGATTGAAGAACAATATAAAAAAAATAAAAAAAATAAAAATGAAGTTCCTGTAAATGAATTTAGAAAAGAATGTAGAGAATTTGCAACTAAATGGATAGAGGTGCATAAAAAACAGTTTAAAAGACTTGGAGTAATAGGAGATTGGGAAAATTATTATTCTACAATGACCTTTGATGCGGAAGCTCAAATAGTTAGAGAGTTAGGAAAATTTTTAAAAGAAGGCAGTCTTTATAGAGGTTATAAACCTGTACTTTGGTCAACAGTAGAAAAAACAGCTTTAGCAGATGCAGAAGTTGAATATAAGGATCATAAATCTGATACAATTTATGCAGCATTTAGTATCAAAAAATCAAAAAATGAAAAACTTTTAAATAGTGAAGTTATAATTTGGACAACAACTCCTTGGACAATACCAGCTAATAGAGCTTTAGCTTATAATGAAAACTTAAAATATGTAATTATTAAAATAGAAGATCAAACAGATTTTAAAGATAAAAAGATAATAGTAGCAGAGGATTTGCTTAAGCCTTTATTAGAGGATTGTAATATTAAGAAGTTCAGTAAAGTTTTAACTTTTTCAGGAAAAGATTTTAAAGGAACTATATGTAGTCATCCATTATCAAAAATTGGTTTTGATTATGATATACCTATGCTAGATGCAAATTTTGTAACTATAGAACAAGGCTCTGGTATTGTTCATTGTGCGCCTAGCCATGGACCTGATGATTTTAACTTATGTTTAAAAAATAATATTAAAGCGGAAGAAACAGTTGATGATGATGGAAAATACACAAAGCACGTTCCAATGTTTGAAGGAATACATATTTTTAAAGCGAATAAAATGGTTATAGAAAAATTAAAAGAGCAAAATAAATTATTATCTAATGGAGAGTTAATTCATTCTTATCCTCATTCTTGGCGCTCAAAAGCTCCTTTAGTTCATAGAGCGACACCCCAATGGTTTATATCCATGGAAAGCCATAGTTTGAGAAAAAAAGCTTTAAAAGCAATTGATGATACTAATTTTTACCCAAATAAAGGAAAAGAAAGGCTAAGATCAATGATTGAACTTAGACCTGACTGGTGTGTTTCAAGGCAAAGAGTATGGGGCGTGCCTATTCCTGTTTTTCTATCTAAAAAAACAAACGAAGTTTTAATTGATGATGAAGTTACAAATAATATTGCAAATATATTTGAAAAAGAAGGAGCTGATTGTTGGTTTGAAGGAGATACACAAAAATTTTTAGGAAAAAAATATAAAAGTGAAGATTATAAAAAAATGACTGATATTGTAGAAGTTTGGTTTGATAGTGGTTCAACCCATGCCTACGTACTTGAAAAAAGAAAAGATTTAAAATGGCCTGCCTCTATGTATCTTGAAGGTTCAGATCAACATAGAGGATGGTTTCATTCTTCTCTTTTGGAATCATGTGGGACTAGAGGAAAAGCACCATTTGAATCAATTTTATCTCATGGATTTGTAGTTGATGGTAAGGGTCTTAAAATGTCAAAGTCTACAGGAAATGTAATTTCTCCAGATGATATTTTAAAAAAATATGGTGCAGATATTTTAAGAATTTGGGTATCTTCTTCTGATTATGCTGAGGATTTAAGAATTGATTATTCTATACTAGAACAGCATGCTGAAGCTTATAGAAAGATAAGAAATACATTTAGATATTTGATGGGCAATCTAAATGATAAATTTTCAGAAATTGATTTTAAAAATGTAGATATAGCTAAACTTCCAGAATTAGAACAGTATATGCTGCATAAGGTTTCTGCTTTAAACAATAAATTTCAAAAGAACTTTAAATCTTACAATTTTCATACTTTATATAAGGAGTTATTAATTTTTTGTACGGTTGATTTATCTTCTTTTTATTTTGATATCAGAAAAGACTCTCTTTATTGCGATAGCAAAGAAACAAAAAAAAGAAAAGACTGTATTATCGTTCTAAATATTATTCTTGATTGCTTATTAAAATGGTTTGCCCCAATTTTATCTTTTACAACTGAAGAAATTTTTAAATTATTAAATGAAAACCAAGTGAGCAGTATTCATCTTAAGAAATTTCCAAAGATTCCCAATAATTGGAACAATGAAATTATCGAAAAAAATTGGGATAAATTAATTAAAATAAGAAATGCAGTTAATGCAAGCATAGAAACAAAAAGAGCAGAAAAATTAATCGGCTCCAGCCTTGAGGCAGTAATTAAAGTTAAACTAGATAATGACTATTATAATTTAGCAAATAAATATGATTTTTCAGAAATTTGTATAACATCAGGTGCCAATATACTTTTGGATAAAACATCTAAAGAAGAAATATCAGTGGAAACATTTAAGGCAGAAGGGGAAAAGTGTAATGTTTGTTGGAAAATAAGAAAAGACAAATGTGAAAGACAAAGATGCCCATTAAAAAAATAATCATCTATTTTTCAATATTAGTTACAATTTTTTTTTTAGATAGAGTCTCTAAATTATATATTTTAAATATTTTTGAAAAAGAAAATGTTGTAGATATTTACGTAAATAATTTTTTGAATATTATCTTAATCTGGAATAGTGGAATTGGTTTTGGGCTACTTTCTTTTGATAGTAGCGTAATATATAATTTTGTAACTATGTTAATAGTTTTGATTAATATAGTAATTTTATATTTAGCTTTAAAATCTAATAACTTAAAAGGTTATTTGTTTATTATAATTTTAGGAGGATCATTAGGAAATTTATTTGATAGAATTTATTATTCTGCAGTTCCCGACTTTATTGATTTAAATTATAATAATTTTCATTGGTTTGTTTTTAATGTTGCTGATATATTTATTACGACAGGTATAATATGCCTTATTTTGGTTGAATTATTTTTTAATAAAGATGAACTAAATGATGAAAATAAAAATTAAATTACTTCTATTACTTTTAGTGCTAATTACTTCATGCCAGACAATAAAAGATGGTTTAACTGGAAAAAAAAATGACAACAGTGACGAATTCCTAGTTAAAAAAAAAAATCCATTAGAGCTACCTCCTGACTTTAATGAATTGCCAGTTCCAAAAAAAGATAAAGAAAATACTAATCAATCAGAAGAAATTGATGAAGAAATAGAAAATTTATTTAAAAATTCTGATGAAACTAACTCATCAGATGATGCAACTGATTCCAACCAATCTGCCGAAGATTTTGTATTGAAAAAAATTAATAATAATTAATGCTAACTCAAAATATAAGTTTTTCCAAATATGGTATAAAAAAAAATTATTTTAAAACAAAAATATTTGTAAAAAAAAATTTAAAAAAATATTCAAAGGATAAATTTTTTCAAAGTTTATCAAATAAGTACATTTATAGTTTTTCTAAAAAAAAAATTTTAAAATATAAAAAATTTAATAATTTTAATATTATTGGAATGGGTGGGTCTTCATTGGGTATTGAAGCAATTTATAATTTTTTAAGTTTTAAGATTAAAAAAAAATTTTATTTTTATAATAATATTGACTCAAATAAATTTTTAGAAAAAAAAAAAATTAAAACACTAAATATTATAATTTCAAAATCTGGTAATACTTTAGAAACAATTTCTAATTTTAATATTTTAAATAATAAAAAAAATAACTTATTTATTTCTGAAAAATCTAATAATTATTTAAAAAAATTAGCAAATAATCTTAAATGTGAAATTTTAGAGCACAGAAATTATATTGGTGGAAGATATTCAGTGCTATCTGAAGTTGGAATGTTGCCTTCTATTTTGATGGGCTTGAAAGAAGAAAAATTTAAAAATTTTGATAATTTAATAAAAAATGCAAAATTTATAGATGGATTAATTGATAGTGTTTCATCAACTATTTTTTACATAAAAAATAAAAAATTTAACTCTATAATACTAAATTATGATGAACGATCTGAAGAATTATTTAAATGGTATCAACAATTAATTGCAGAAAGTTTAGGTAAAAAATCAAAGGGGTTGTTGCCAATGGTCTCAACTATGCCCAAAGATAATCACAGTTTAATGCAATTATATTTAGATGGACCAAAAAATAGTTTTTATACTTTTTTTGATGTTATTGAAAAAAAATCTCCAAAAATTAATAATTCATTAATTTTAAACTCTCATAATTACCTAAAAAATAAAAATTTGTTAGATATAAAAACTGCTCAAAAAAAAGCTACTCAGAATGTTTTTAAAAATAAAAAAATACCTTTTAGATCTTTTAATGTGCTTAATAGATCTGAAAATTCTTTAGGAGAAATATTTACTTTTTTTATGCTTGAAACTATTTTATTAGGCCATGCTTTAAAAGTTAACCCTTTCGATCAGCCATCAGTTGAGCTGATAAAAACTGAAACAAATAAAATTTTAAAAAAAAATTAAAAAGATCCAAATATTATCTTTGATAATCCGTAAGTTTTTTCTATCACAACTTTAAATTTTTCTGGTAGGGCATCTTTATATTTTTTATTTCTATGTAAAATAACTATTCCTTCTTTATCTAAAATATTTGATTTATTTAAATCTTCTAAAAGCTTTTTAATTTTTTTTTCTTTAAAAGGAGGATCTAGAAAAATGATTTGAAATTTATTTTTTAAAAATAATTTATTATTCAAAAGTTTGAAAACATCCTCAATGTATACATTTGTATTTTTTTTGCATTTTAAATTAGCTATATTTTTACTCAAAATTTTTGTTGCAGGAATATAGTTTTCACAAAATAAAACTTTTTTGGCTTCTCTTGAAATGCATTCAAGTCCAAAAGATCCTGAACCAGAAAATAAGTCTAAAACTTCACAGTTTTCAATTTTAAATTTTATTAATTTGGAATGTTCTATAATATTAAAAATAGATTCTTTTACTAAATCTTTTAATGGCCTTGTGCAATTATCATTAGGTTGAAATAATTTTTTATTTTTAAAATTGCCAGATATTATTCTCATTTGGAAATAACTTTATAGCCTATATCTTTACGGTAAAAACCCTTGGTCCAATTTATATCTTTAAGTATATTTAAAGCTTGTTTTTTACTTTCACTAAAATTATTTGATACGTTAACAATATTTAATACTCTACCACCTATTGCAAAAATATCTTCATTAACTAATTTTGTTCCTGCATGAAAAATTAAACTACTTTCATCCAACTTTATTTTATTTAAATTTTTTATTTTAATATCTTTATTATAATTGTCTGGATATCCATTAGAACAAAGTACAATACAAAGGCTTTTCTTGTTTAACCAGTTAATTTCTGTTGATGATAATTTTTTTATACAGCACGCATCAATTATTTCTCCTAAATCAGAATTTAACAAAGGTAGAATGGTCTGACATTCAGGGTCTCCCATTCTAACATTAAATTCAATTAAAAACGGCTCATTTTTAATTATCATTAATCCAACATATAAAAAACCAACATAATCACAATTTAGATCTTTTAAACCTTTTAATGTTGGTTTAATAATTTTTTCATCAATTTTTTTTTGTAGTTCATTATTAATTAATCTTGATGGTGAGTACGCACCCATGCCACCTGTATTCTTTCCAACATCGCCTTCGCCGACTCTTTTATGATCTTGAGCAGTTTGAAATGGTTTAAAAGTTTTTCCATCAGTAACTATAAAATAACTCATTTCTTCTCCCTTCAGAAATTCTTCAACTAAAATACAATCAGCTTTTCCAAAACGACCGTCAAAAATCTCCTCTACAGCAGTTAAGGCTTCAGAGATAGTATTGCAGATGTAAACTCCTTTTCCTGCGGCCAACCCATCAGCTTTTATTACTAATGGAAAAATTGAATTAGTTAAAAATTTTTTTGCATTATCTTTATTTTCAAAAATATCAAATTTTGAAGTTGGAATATTATATTTTTTACATATTTTTTTTGTAAAAGTTTTAGACCCTTCTAATTTGGATGCTATTTTATTAGGTCCAAATATTTTAATATTACTATTTTTAAAATAATCTGAAATACCGTCAACCAAAGGTTTTTCTGGACCAATTACAAGAAGTTCAATTTTTTTCTTAATCGAGAATTTCTTTATTTTTTCAAAATCATCTATTTTAATATCGATATTTTCTGCAATTAAATTTGTACCGGCATTTCCAGGAATACAGTAAATTTTATCAACTATTTTAGATTGCCTAAGCTTAAAGCACAAAGCGTGTTCTCGACCACCACTTCCAATAATTCCAATGTTCATATATATTTTATATATCCTAATAATGAAAAATAAATTAGCTAAATTAAAATATTTACCCAATAATTTTCAAATAATTGAAAATGGAGACCATGTAATATGCGCAATATCTGGTAAAAAAATAACTCTTGAAAAATTGAATTATTGGAATGTTAAACTTCAAGAGCCTTATTACTCTTATTTAGAAGCAGCTATAAAAAAAGAGGAAGAAAATAAGTAATTTATAATTTCCATCTATTATGAGTCCAAATCCATTGTTCCGGATTTTTTGATATCATTTTTTCTAGCCATAAATTTAGATTTTTGGTTATTTTTTCTAAATTATCATTTTCTTCAAAATAAATAGGTTTATCGACTGTCATTTCAAAGTTTACTTCATTTTTTCTTTCTATGTATACAGTAACGACGGGGCAATTAAATTTTTTAATAATTTGAGCAGGAATAGTTGTTGTATATGCGGGCTTATTAAACAAATTACATTTGATACCTTCCGTCACTCTTTGGTCTATCATCATAGCTATAGATGTGTTTTTTTTAAAAAAAATTAAAATTTCTCTTAGACCAGAAATTCCTTTTTTAATTTGGTTTTTACAAATAAAATTTTTTCTTATTTTTTCCATAGTTTTGTTTAAAAATATATTATTTAGGGGCCTATACACTGCTGCCAAATTAATCCCGTATTTTTCAATTTGCATAGCCATAAGCTCAAAATTGTTAAAATGACCAGAAACAAATATAACGGGTTTTTTACTTTTCTTTATTTGATCTAAGTATTCTAAACCATTAACTTTCAAGTTTTTTTCGAGTTTACCTGACCTAAAGTCTTTTATGAAAATATATTCTGCAAAAATTCTTCCATAATTTTTCCACATCTTATTCATAATATTTTTAACTGATTGGCTATCTATATTTGGAGAATAATTTTTTAAATTGTTTTCTGTAATTTTCTTTGATTTAAAAAGTGGTCCAATTTTAGAACCAATTAATCCACCTATATTTGAAGCATTTTTATAACCAACTAATTTAAATATAAAAAAAAATAATTTTATTGAAATAAATTGAAAAAAATATTTTATTATTTTCATAAATAATCTTTAAGTAAATTTATAAAATTATCTTTATTTTTAATATTTAATTTAATCTTGGCAACGTTGATATTTTTTTTATTTTCATCATTTAATCTTAAGTAGTCTTTTTCGGTAGTAATAATTTTCGCTTTACTAAATTTTGCTAAATCTCTAATTTTTTTTATATCTGTATCTTTGTAATTATAATGATCAGGATAAAGAATAGCATTAACAATATTTAAATTATTTCTTTTAAGCATATCGCAAAAATTATCAAAATTTCCTATACCTGCAAAAGCTAAATATCTTTCATTAATATCAAGTTCATTTAAATTTGTGAGAGAGTAGACTGATTTAAAAACTTTTAAATGTGCAAATTCTTTTTTAATTTTATTTTCAAGATCTTCATTATTTAAATTATTTCCATTCAAAAAAACCACATCATATTCTTTTAAACTTTTTGCATTTTCTCTTAATGGTCCAGATGGCAGTAAAAAACCATTTCCAAATCCAATTTTTTCATTAAAGCACACAATGCTAATATCATATTTTATTTTTTTATCTTGGAGACCATCATCAAAAATTGCCACATTAAAATTTTCGTTTATTGCCTTATTTACTGCATTTTTCCTATCTTTTTCACAAAAAAGTTTTCCACTAGATTTTAATAATTTTTGTTCATCAAGTTGATTGGGATATTTTTTTTTTATAAAACAAGTTTTGTAATTTAAATTATTTAAAATTTTAATTATTTCGATGGATAATGGAGTTTTTCCAGTCCCTCCAACATAAATATTACCAACACAAATAGTTTTAATTTTATGAAATTTTTCTTTTGAAAAGCTTTTAGTAAAAAAATTTCTTATTAAAATTGGAAATGTTAATGGTAATAAAATATATGTAAGAAAATTAGGTTTTTTATAATCCCAAAAATTTGGTTTATTTAATTTCATTATTTCTTATTATAAGCCTTATTTCTTTTAAAGTTGCATTAAGTATTTGAGTTCCAGTTTGTTCAATTTTCTTTGTTAATAAGTTTGAATTGGGTTTGTGTTTTATTAATTTATGCACGTTATTTGTCAAACTTTTTATGGAATTAACTTTTTTTGATATTCCAAATTTTTTTAGTAATTCATATATTTCTTTAAAATTACTTACATTTGGCCCATGTAGCACTGAGTTACCATATCTGGCTGGTTCAAGTGGATTTTGACCTCCATGTTTGATTATAGATCCTCCAACAAAAACAATTTTATTAAAACTAAAAAATAAATTTGTTTCGCCATAAGTATCAACTAGATAAATATCAGTTTGATTGTTTATATTTTTTGACCAACTATGACAATGAACTTTAAAACCTAAATTTTGAAAAGAATTAAGTAAATTTTCACACCTATTAACATGTCTTGGAATTATGATAGTCAAAAATTTTTTATATTTTCTTTTTAAATTTTTATGTACTTGTGAACACAAAATCTCTTCCGTGTCATGAGTACTGCTGGCACACCAAAACTTTCTATTATATAAAAATTTTTTAAGTTTTTTTGGTATAACTAAATTTTTTAAATTATTTTGTGAAAATTTTATATTACCTATAAATTTTATTTTTTTTACTCCAAAATAATTTAGATATTTCCAAGTTTCCATATTGCATGGAAAAGTTTTTGTAAAACATTGAAATAATTTATTAGAAAAATTTTTAAATAATTTCCATCGCTTAAAAGATTTTTTTGTGATTCTTGCATTAAGTAATATTGTTGGAATTGACTTTTCTTTAATATTTAAAAGCATATTAGGCCATATTTCAGAGTCAATAAATACTACCAAAGAAGGCCTCCAATAGTTTAAAAATTTTTTCGAAAGAAAATTAGTATCAATAGGAAAAAATTGATGAAATGTTTTTTTAAATTTAAAATTATTAAAAACTTTAGAAGAACTCAAAGTTGTTGTAGTAACTAAAATTTGATCCACCTTTTTATCTTTTTCAAGTTGCTTAATTAATGGTATTACACTAAGTAGTTCACCAACACTTGCCCCATGAAACCAAATTAATTTCCCCACCTTTTTTTTATGAGAAAAAAAACAAAATTTTTCTTTAAATCTTTTAAAATTTTCCTTTTTTTTTATTAATCTTAAAATAATTATTATTGGAGAAAGAATGAAAACTATATTTATTAAAAATCTATATAAATATATTAACATTAATCTTTTCTGATTTGTTTTTCGTAAAAATTTTTATAGGTAGAAGATTTTTTTAAAAGCTCTTCATGCGTTCCTTCATCAGATATCTCACCACCATCGACTACAAAAATTTTATTTGAATTTAAAATTGTAGACAATCTGTGGGCAATTACTATTGTAGTTTTATTTTTTGTTAATAAACTTATTGCTTCCTGTATTTTATCTTCCGTTTCTGCATCTAGAGAAGATGTTGCTTCATCTAGAAGAATTATTGGTGCTTTTTTTAACATTGCTCTAGCTATAGATATCCTTTGTTTTTCACCACCTGATAATCGAATGCCATTTTCACCAATTAAAGTTTCATATTTCTTTGGAAGTTTTTTTATAAATTCGTCAGCAAAAGATTTTTTGGATGCCTCTTTAATTTCATCTTCTGTTGCGCTCATATTTGCGTATAAAATATTATTTTTTATAGTATCATCAAAAAGTGTTGTATCTTGAGTTACAATTGAAATATTGTTTCTTAGTTCTTTTAATTTTACTGAATATATTGATTTACCATCAATAATTATATCTCCTGAATTACAATCGTAAAATCTTGGAATTAAATTTAAAATAGATGATTTTCCAGCACCACTATGACCTACTAAAGCAGTCATTTTTCCTCCTGAGATTTTCATATTAAGATTTTTTAAAATTAAATTTTCTGATTTATTATATTTAAAATTACAATCAATAAATTTAATTTCACAATCACTTAAGTTTAAATCGGCCGTTTCTTTTTTATCCATTATCTCATTTTCTATATCTATTATTGGTAATATTCTTTTTGCAGCTGATAAGCCTTGACTTACGCTCATATTTAGAGTGGCAAGGGATCTAACTGGCTGGTAAGCAAGCATCATTGCTGCTAAAAAAGAAAAAAAATTATTTATATCTAGTTCATTATTAATTATCATTTTTCCAGCGAAAAAAATTAATGCTGCAATCATAATACCCGTAAGAGTTTCCATTATCGGTGAAGCTCTAACAAAAACTATTGCAATTTTTTTTGTTCTTTCTTTAAGATTATTAATAAATTTTTCAGATCTACTTGTTTCATAATCTTCTTTTTGAAATATTTTTATTAATTTATGATTTTTAAAAATTTCCATTAAGTAGGCTGTAAGTTCACCAGATTTTGCCTGAGCTTCTGAAGAGACTTTTCCTATCCTTTTTCCAAGTGTTCTTGCGGCTAATGTAGCTAATGGTATCATAATAATTGCAATCAACGATAATTTCCAGTTCTGGTAGAACATAACAGACATCAATCCAATAAGAGTAAGAGAATCTTTAAAGAGATTTAATATAGCAGTACTAAGTAAATTAGTAATTAAACCTGTATCGAAAGTTAAATGTGAAACAAATTTTCCTGAATGTTTATTATCAATTATGCTCGTGTCAGCTTTTATTAAAGATTTAAGCATATCACCTTGAATATTTTTTCTTACATCTTCAGCTACTCCTATCATTATTATTTTTGCTAAATAAAGAGAAATTCCTTTAGCAGCGAAAGCAACAATAATTAATCCAGGAATTAAAAAAATTAAAGATTGATCTTTTAGAACAAATATTTTTTTTATTGCTGGATCGAGCAACCATGCAATTGACGATGTTGAGGCTGCAACAATTAATGAGAAAAAAATTGATAATACTATTTTACCTAAAAAGATTTTTGTATAATCATTATATAGTCTTTTTAAAATATCAGTATTATTCATTATGCTATAATTTTTCCAATTAATAAGTTTAGGAAAATTAATAATCCTAAGAAATTATTTGATTTAAAAATTTTTAAACAATTTGAATTTAAGTTAATATCTAAATTCTTTACTTGAAAAAAAAATAAATGCATTGCAATTAATATTAAACCTCCAAAATAAATTTTATTAAAATTCATTAGAATTCCTAAATAAATTAAAACAACAATAAAAATTAAATAACATAAAAAAATAAATAGTTTTGGATTTTTTTTAAATTTTATTGATGTAGATTTAACTCCTATAATTTCATCATCTTTAATATCTTGAAATCCGTATATAGTGTCGTACCCTAATGTCCAAAATATGGCTCCTATATAAAAAATCATAGCAATAATATTTATTTCTGAATTTATTGAGGTCCAGCCTAAAATTAACCCATAATTGAACGTAACCCCTAAGAATAGTTGAGGCCAATATGTAAATCTTTTCATTAATGGATATGTGAATGCTAGAGGCATTGAGCCAAGTGCCAAAATAATTGTAAACAAATTAAATTGTATTAGCACGATGAAAGCTATACCACAAAGAATTAACACATAAAAAAAACCTAATTTAATTGAGACATCACCAGAAGCTATAGGCCTATTTTTAGTTCTTTCAACTTTGGAGTCAAAATTTTTATCAACAATATCATTAAGAATACATCCAGCTGATCTCATTAAAATGGCTCCTAAAAAAAATAACAGTGCATATTTGATAAAAAATTGAATATTACTTGAAAAGTTATAAGCTATTGTAAGACCCCAAATACATGGCCAAAATAAAAGCATATAACCTATTGGTCTTTTAAGTCGTGTAACTTCTAAAAAAAGATTTAATTGTTTCATCAGAATTTACTTGTAAATAACAAAGCCTAGATTCATAATCAAACTGATTCGTATGAATATAGATTATACAGTAACTGCTTTAATGTTTCCTGCTATTCCATTGTTAATGAGTGTATATAGCAATAGATTTCATACTCTTAGTAAATTGATTAGGGAGCTTCATGATGAGCATGTGTATGAAAAACATATACCACCTGAGTGGAAAAAACAGTTTATTAACTTAAGTAATAGGATAACAATATCAAGATGGGCGATTATGTTTGCTGCATTTGGTTTTTTATTTAATATGCTGACAGTCTTTGCTCTTTATTTAGACACAATTTTTTTGGCTAGAGTAATATTTGGGTCATGTTGTCTATCTATGATTATTTCAATTATGTTTTTTATTAGAGAGATTCATATTTCAACAAGTGCACTAAAACTCCATATGTCCGATATGGATGTAAAGGTAGATTAAGGAATTATTATAGCTGGTCCTAAAATTTTTCTATTTTCTAAATCTTGATGAGCCTCTATAGCATTTTCTAATTTATATTTTTTAAAAATTTGAATTTTTATTTTTCCAGACTCTACCTTTTCAAATAAAATTTTAGCTGCTTCATCAATTTCTTCTCTTGTGCTTAAATAGTGTTGCATAGAAGGCCTTATAAAATATAAACCTTTAGGTTGAAGCAATTTTGGAACATTTATTTCTGCTAATGGTCCTGATGCATTACCGAAAGATACCATCATTCCTCTTATACTTAAACACTCTAGCGAACCTTCAAGGGTACTTTTTCCAACTCCATCATAAACAACCGGAACACCTTTTCCATGAGTAACTTCTAAAACTTTTTTTGAAAACTTTTCTTTATTGTAGTTAATAACATGGTCATATCCATAGCTCTTTGCTTTCTCGATTTTTTCATCAGATCCAACTGTTCCAATCACAGTGCAACCAAGACTTTTGGCCCACTGACCAAATATTTGTCCCACACCACCTGCGGCAGCATGAAATAATATTGTTTGCCCAGATTTAACAGGGTAAGTTTTATGTAATAGATAAAATGTAGTTAGTCCTTTTGTCATTAGAGTTGCGGCAACTTCTAAGTCTATACTATTTGGAACTTTTACAATATTTTTAGTTGGATAGTTTCTGTGTGTTGAATAAGCACCTAGCGGTATACCAGCGTAAGAAACTTTATCTCCAACATTAAATTCTTTTATATTAGAACCTACTTCTTTGATAATTCCAGCACCTTCGGCACCTATGCCCGAAGGAAGTTTTAAAGGGTAAAGACCTGATCTATGGTAAGTATCGATATAATTTAGGCCTATTGCTTTATGTTCTATTGTAACTTCGTCAGCACCTGGTTTATCTAGAGTTATATCTTTTAATTCTAATACTTCTGGGCCCCCATTTTTTGATATTTGTATTGCTTTCATTTTTGAAAACTGTTTAGAGATCTAATTAAATAATATCAAGCAAATGATTCAAATTTTTTACTTCATTTTTTGCTTTATAATCGAGATTGTCAAAAATATTGTTGTTTCTATTAACCCAGATTGCATGGTATCCATAATTTCCACCACCAGATACGTCCCAAGTATTTGCACTTAAAAATGCTACTTCGTTTTTTTGTAATTGGTATTTTTTAGTAGGAATGTCATAAACTCTCGAATCAGGTTTATAAACTCCTACATCTTCGATTGAAAATATGTCATCAAAAATATTTTCTATATTATTGCTTTTAACTAATTCATTTAGAAGAGATGGTGTTCCATTTGAAAGAATAGCGAGTTTATAATTTTTTTCTTTTAATTTGTTTAAAACATTTCTTACTTCTGGAAACGTATTTAATGTTTTATATAGATCTAAAAGTTCATTTCTCATTGATTTATCTATATTAAATGCATTCATTGATTTATCTAAACTGTCCTCAGTAATTTGCCAAAAGTTTTTGTGTCTTTTCATTAAACTTCTAAGCCAAGTATATTCTAATTGAGTAGTTCTCCAATAGTTTGCAAAACCTTCCCACTTATCACCAATTTTATCTTTACATTTTTCAGCTGCAGAGTTGACATCGAATAATGTGCCATAAGCATCAAAAATTATTGCTTTAACATTTTTCATAAATTAATCTTAGAATTATGAGCAATATTAGATTATTTTTCCCAGAAAGTTTATCAATTAATTTGTCCTCAAAACTTGATAAATCACAATCACATTATTTGTCTAAAGTAATGAGAGTGAATATAGGAGAAAAATTTTCATTATTTAATCAAAGTGGAGAATGGGAAGCAAAAATTGCCAAAATTATAAAAGGAGTTGTAGAATTTTCTATTACTAAAAAAATTAGATCAAATACTAATGAAAAAGAAATTTGGTTAGCATTTGCACCTATTAAATTAAATTATTTAAATTTAATGATACAAAAAGCAACTGAACTTGGAGTTACTAGATTTACCCCAATTTTAACTAATAGAACAATTGTTAGAAAGATAAATGAAAAAAGAGTCAATAAAATTATTGTAGAAGCATCAGAACAAAGCAATAGATTAAAAGTTCCACAATTAGATGAAATAATTAAATTAGATGATTTTTTAAAATTTAATCAAAAAACAAATATTATTTTTGGAGATCTTAATACAAACAATAACAAATTAAACATCAAGAGCACGGAACCTTTATGTATATTAATTGGACCAGAGGGTGATTTTACAACACAAGAGAGAGAAAAAATTTTAAAGCTTAAAAATATAATTCCATTAAAAATTAATGAAAATATCTTAAGATCTGAAACTGCTGCAATGTCAATTATATCAATAGTAACTTTTAATTTATTATCTTAAATATTTGTTTATAGCTTTAAACATGTCTTTATAAGTTGCATGATGATTAATTCGATCTAAATATTTACCATTTTCTAACAACATTACAGATGAACTATGATTTATTAGATAGTTGCCATCTTCTGTAAAAATTTTTTCTGAAAGTACTCCCCATGATTTGGATAAAACAAATATTTTTTTAGGATCACCAGTGATTCCATAAATTTTATTTTCAAATGAACCTAAGTAATCTTTAATAATTTCAGGAGTGTCTCTTTCTGGGTCAATGCTCACAAAGAAAACTTTAAACTTTTCTTTCTTTTTTTTATCTAAATTATTTATTACCAAGTTTAAATTATTCAATGTCATTGGACAAACATCAGGACAATTAGTAAATCCAAAAAAAATTGCAGTCAAAGGTCCTTCAAATGATTTTTCAGTAACTATATTATTGTTAACATCTTTAAGTGAAAATGACGAACCTTTAAGAGATGCGACATAATCATCTTTTTTACCTTGCGTAGATAAGAATATAGGAAGCATAATAAATAGAAAGATTGCCAAACAACCACTGATTACTATTATAGATGTTTTTAATTTCATTATTGATAAAATTATATTTGTGATTATATAAAATTTATGAGTAATTTAATAAAGAAACTTTTTGGCACATTGTTGCAAAAACCTTGGGAAAAAGATCAGATGGTATTGGACACATCTCATCCAGGCAAAACTTTTGATATTTCGTTGCAAAAATCTGCAGTAATAATAATTTTTGGTATTGCAACAGTTTTATTCAGTTTGATTTTTACTGCATACATTTATTCTATACCTCCAGAACAGGACACAATGTATTTATTAAAACCAAATTTACTCTGGATAAATACTTTAATTCTTTTTTTTGTTACATATTTTTTTAGTAGAATTATTAAAGATTTAGAAAAAAAAGAAACTTTAAAAATTAAAAAAAATCTAATTATTGTTGGTGCATTAAGTTATTTATTTCTTTTTGGTCAATTAATTTTTTGGACTCAATTGATGAAAAGTGGAAATTACGTAACAACTAATACCTATTTTTCATCATTTTATATATTTACAGCAATTCATGCATTGCACCTTTTAGGAGGATTGTTTTTTTGGGGTAAAGTTTCTTCAAGAGTATTTAAATTAGAACAAAATAAAATTTTAGATGAGGAAAAAAATATTTCAGCACTTTCCTGGTATTGGACTTTTTTATTAGTTGTATGGTTAGTATTTTTTCTTATGATTTATACTTTTAACGATACCTTTATAGATTGGTGTAAATCATTAGTCGCTTAAAGTTTAAAGAAATAAAACTAAAATAGCTCCAACAACAGCAATTATAATCAATAGAATATTTACGGACTTTAAATATTTTTTTGTTTCGGGCCTAATTTTGTCTTTTGAAAATGCTCCTGCTCCAAAAGAAATTACAAAGAAGAAAAGTAAAACTAAAACGAGTATTACTACTAAAATTCCAAATTTGTTAAGCATATTATTGTTGATTATATTAGTTTATTTGAATAATTTTCATGACATTTTGTCATAGGTAATTATATGATATTTATTCTATATAAACGTATATGCATCCAGGTATAATATTTTTTTTAGTCATTTTAGGGTCAATCCTATTTCATATTTTTACCCCATGGTATTGGACTGACGTTGCTTCTAATTGGGGAGGTATGGATGACACTATAACTTTAACATTTTGGATTGGTGGAGGTGTTTTTATAGCTGTATGCCTTTTCATGGTTTACTGTGTTTTTAAGTTTTCCTATAAAGAAGGGCGCAGAGCTGAGTATAAGCCTGAAGATAAAAAATTAGAAAAAATACTTACGTGGGCAACCACAATAGGTGTTGTTGCTCTTTTAGCGCCAGGACTCGTGATCTGGAATAATTATGTTAATGTTCCTAAAAATGCAATTGAGGTTGATGTGATGGCTTGGCAGTGGGGATGGCAATATAGACTTCCAGGAAAAGATGGAAAATTGGGTACAACTCAAGTGGTTAATATAAATGACAATAATCCTTTTGGAATTAACACGGACGATCCTTATGGAAAAGACGATGTAATGATACAAAGCGATGTATTAAATCTAGAAAATAATAAGCCAGTTAAAATATTATTAAGGTCAGTTGACGTGCTTCATAATTGGTATGTTCCTCAATTTAGAGCAAAAATGGATGCAGTCCCAGGAATTGTAACTTATTACTGGTTCGAACCTAATAAAGTAGGAGAGTATGAAGTTTTGTGTGTTGAATATTGTGGAGTTGGACATTATGCAATGAGAGGTGGAGTTATAGTACAAAGTGACCAAGATTATAAAAATTGGCTAGAACAGCAGGAGACTTATTCAGATTTAATAGCAAAACAACAAAATAAAGAGATTAATAAAAAAAAATTAGCAAAAAAAATTAATTAAATGATAAACATTTTAATATATACATAGGAAAAAAATGTCAGAAGAGTATAACGATAATAAAACAGTTCATGCGCAATCTTCAGAAACTATTTCTGGGGGAACATCAGGTGTTGCACCTGATATAGACTATGTAAGACCGGCTGAAATACCTGAACAAGATCTGTATCATGGACATAGCTTTATTACTAAATGGGTTTTTTGCCAGGATGCAAAAGTTATTGGAGTACAATATTTTCTTTTAGCAACATTTACAGGAATAATTGGACTTATTCTTTCTTGGTTAATGCGTTTACAGTTAGGATTTCCAGGAGCAGCTGGTTTTATGACTGCAGAGCACTATTACCAGTTTGTTACTATGCATGGAATGATAATGGTAGTTTACTTTTTAACTGCACTTTTTCTTGGAGGCTTTGGAAACTACTTAATTCCATTAATGGTTGGAGCTAGAGATATGGTTTTCCCTTATCTTAACATGGTTAGTTTTTGGATGTTTTTTATTGCAGTTTTAGTTTTATTATCAAGCTTTTTTGTTCCAGGTGGACCAACAGGAGCCGGATGGACACTTTATCCACCACAAACCATTTTAGAGGGAACTCCAGGATCTGGTGCAGGAATATTATTAATGTGCTTATCTTTAATTTTATTTGTAGCTGGATTTACTATGGGAGGACTAAATTATTTAATTACTGTTTTACAAGCTCGTACTAGAGGAATGACATTAATGAGAATGCCTTTAACGGTTTGGGGTATTTTTACAGCAACTGTTCTAGCAATGTTAGCTTTTCCAGCGTTATTAGTAGGAGCGCTAATGATGAGTTTAGATAAGGTACTTGGGACAAGTTTTTTTATGCCAACAATATTAAAAGCTGGTGAAGTTTTAGAATATGGAGGCGGAAGTCCAATTCTTTTTCAACACTTATTTTGGTTTTTTGGACATCCAGAAGTTTACATTGTTGCATTGCCTGCGTTTGGGATAATTTCAGATTTAATTTCAGTTCATTCAAGAAAAAATATATTTGGTTATAGAATGATGGTTTGGGCTATCGTTGGTATTGGAGGTCTAAGCTTTTTTGTTTGGGCGCACCATATGTATGTTAGCGGAATGAATCCTTGGTTTGGATTTTTCTTTGCAACTACAACTCTTATTATAGCAGTTCCTACAGCAATGAAGGTTTACAATTGGATTTTAACTCTTTGGAGAGGAAATATTAGAATGAATACTGTTATGCTTTGGTGTCTTGGTTTTATCGTCACTTTTGTAAACGGAGGTATTACAGGTATTTTCTTAGGAAATGTTTCTGTTGATGTACCATTATCAGATACATATTTTGTTATTGCACACTTTCATATGGTAATGGGTATTGCACCTCTTATGGTAATTATGGGAGCAGTTTATCATTGGTTCCCTCTAGTAGCGGGAAAATTTTTAGATGAAAAATTAGGAAAATGGCACTTCTGGCTTACTTTTTTAGGAGCTTATTCAATTTATTTCCCAATGCACTACTTAGGATTTATTGGAGTACCTAGAAGATATTTTGAAATGTATGATAGTCCATACATGACTTCAGCGGTAGGAATGAACGAGTTTATAAGCCTTGCAGCTTTCTTAGTTGGCGCTGCACAATTCATATTAATTTATAATATTATAAGAGCATTAAAAGTAGGAAAACCTGCTGGACATAATCCTTGGCAAGCTTGTTCTTTGGAATGGCTTACTCCAAAAGTTCCTCCTGAACATGGTAATTGGGGTGATAGACTTCCAGTAGTTCATAGATGGGCTTATGACTATAGTGTTCCTGGAGCAAAGGAAGATTTTATTACTCAAACCACAGCACCAAGTGAAGTTGTGGACACAGGAGTAGAAAAAACTTAAAAAAAAATGTCTGATCCAAAAATAGAAGGCTACGTATTTAAACCTGGGTTTAGCGGAATGGCCAAGGATACTGGTTCTGACCAAACTATGTTCAAAGGTGTTCATTGGGGTAAAGCAATGATGTGGATCTTTTTATTAAGTGACACATTTATATTTAGCTGTTTTTTAATTTCTTACATGAAAGGAAGAGGCTCAACATTAGTGGATTGGCCTTATCCTAGTGAAGTATTTGGATTGCATGTATTTGGTGTTGATGTCCCTCTATTACTTATTGCTATTATGACATTTGTTTTGATCACAAGCAGTGGAACAATGGCGCTTGCTGTCAAATATGGATATGAAAAAAATAGAAAAATGTGCGGGTGGTTAATATTAGCTACTGCTATAGGTGGACTTACTTTTGTTGGTATGCAGGCGTTTGAATGGTCAAAACTTATTCATGAGGGAGTAAGACCTTGGGAAAACCCATTTGGAGCTCCACAATTTGGTTCATTTTTCTTTATGATAACTGGTTTTCACGGAACACACGTTTCAATAGGTGTAATTTTTTTATTTATTTATGCATATAAAACTTTTGCCGGACACTATGACGAGAGGAAAAGAGGCTGGTTTACTACAATGAAGGGTGATTATGTTGAAATCGAAATTCTTGGATTGTATTGGCACTTTGTTGATTTAGTATGGGTATTTATTTTTGCATTTTTTTATTTATGGTAATTTGATTTATGGATGAAACAAAAAAAAAAGAACAAGCAACAACTCACAAGATAGGGATCTATCTTTGGATATGGGGCCTTTTATTCGTTCTAAGTTTTTTTTCATACATGGTTGACTGGTATAATTTTCAAGGGATGTTGAGATGGTCTTTAATATTAATATTTATGTTTTTAAAAGCAGGATTAATTATGGCTTTTTTTATGCATTTGTTTTGGGAACGTTATGCACTGGTTAACGTTCTTTTGTGGCCAATGACCGCAATTGCATGTTTTATATTTCTTATGGTTGCAGAGTTTGAGTATACTGTTTTTACCAGAATATTTTATTTTGTTACAGGAGGATAAGAATTTATGGATGGATACACTATATTAGCTGGATTTTTATTATTTTTTTTATTTTTTATTTATATAACTTGGTTTGGTTTTTCAATAAAAGTTGAAAATGAAAAAAATGAGGGATCAGAAATTAAAATGAATCCATATGACCAACTTCCTTTGCATAGAAAAATTATTGATAAAAAAAATCCTAAGGTAGGTTTGTTTGATCTTGGAAACCATGTGCTTATTATTGGTTTAATATTAATAGTAATATTTATATCACTTAATGTTGATTAAAAGTGACTGTAAATATAATTAATAAAAAAACTGTTTCTTTTAATATTTTATCATATCTAAAATCTTTATTATTACTTATGAAGCCAAGGGTTATGTCTTTGGTCATTTTTACTTGTGCAGTTGGACTATTAACATCTCCAAATACAATTCCTTTATTTGATTCATTAATTAGCATTTTTTTTGTGACTATAGGAGCGGGAGCAGCTGGTACTTTGAATATGTGGTATGAGGCTGATTTAGATAAGTTAATGACAAGAACATGTCTTAGACCAATACCAACAGGAAAAATTAGCAAAGACCAAGCTTTAATATTTGGAATTATTTTGTCAATAATTTCAATTACCGGATTATATTATTTTTCAAATTTTTTATCCGCTTTATTACTATTTATAACAATTGCATTTTATTTATTTGTTTACACAATTTGGTTAAAAAGAAAAACTCCACAAAACATTGTAATAGGAGGAGCATCAGGTGCTTTGCCTCCAGTAATAGGTTGGACCATAGCAACAAACTCTTTAACTTTTGAACCAATCACTTTCTTTTTAATTATATTTTATTGGACACCATCCCATTTCTGGGCTTTGAGCCTTTATAAAGCTAAAGATTATGAGAAAGCAAAAATTCCAATGTTGCCAATTACTAATGGAATTGAGGAAACTAAGAAAAGAATATTTGTTTATTCTCTTTTTATGCTGCCAATAGTTATAATTCCTTATTATATAGGTTTTGTAGGTGAAATATTTTTAATTACCTCTTTATCAATGACGCTTTATTACAATTATATTTGTTATGATTTATTCAAATATAAAAAGAATAAATTTGAATTAAAAAAGGCCCAAAAGGTATTTTCTTACTCAATTTTCTACTTATTTTTGCTATTTGTACTATTTTTGATAGACCAGATTATAAGATAAATAATTCTATTTATTTTGTAAGAAAATGGTAAAAAAAATTCATGAGATATGTAAGTACCAGAGACAATTCTAAAGAGTATAGTTTTGAGGATGTTTTTGTAAAAGGTTTGGCTGATGATGGAGGACTTTATGTACCAAAATTATTAAAAAAATATAGTTCAGCAGAATTATTAGAACTTAAAAATTTAAATTATAATGAACTATCTACTGAAATAATAAATCTATTTTCATCAGATTTTATCTCTAAAGAAGAACTTTCACCTTTAATTAAAAAATCATACTCAACATTTAGAGAAAAAGAAGTTATTAAACTTTCAAATGTTGGAGAAATAAAATTATTAGAATTATTTCATGGTCCAACACTAGCATTTAAAGATGTTGCAATGCAATTTATTGGTAATCTGTATGAATATTATTTAAATAAAAATGACAAAAAAATAAATATAGTTGTTGCAACTTCTGGAGATACTGGTGCAGCAGCTATTGATGCAATTAAAGGAAAATCTAATTTAAATATATTTGTCTTACATCCAAACAACAAAATTTCTTCTGTTCAAAGAAAAATAATGACTACTGTGGAAGAAAAAAATGTTTTTAATATCGCTATAGATGGAAATTTTGATGATTGTCAAAATATTGTAAAACAAATGTTCTCTGATCTTGAGTTTTCTAAATCTATAAATATGTCAGGTGTGAATTCAATAAATTGGGCAAGAATTATTGCTCAAGCAGTGTATTATTTTTACTCATATTTTAAATTAGGCAAAGAAAATATTTCTTTTTCAGTTCCAACAGGAAATTTTGGTGATGTCTTTGCAGGCTACCTTGCAAAGAAAATGGGATTACCAATTGATAAACTAATTGTTGCAACAAACGAAAATGATATTTTGCATAGAGCTATTTCAAAAGGAGATTATATTTCAAAAGAAGTTAAAGAAACATCCTCACCTAGTATGGATATTCAATTAGCCAGTAACTTTGAAAGATTAATTTATTATGTAAATAATTCTAACTCTAAAATAACTGCAGACATAATGAAAAAAATTAAACAAAATTCTTATCAAATTGAAAAAAACAATTTAGATATAATTCAAAAGGATTTTTTATCTGAAAGTTGCAATGAACAAGAAACTTTAGAGATTATTAAAAAAAATTATGAAGAAAATAATATAATATTAGATCCTCATACAGCGGTTGGAGTAGGGGCTGCAAAAAAACTATCTTTTAATGATTGTGTTGTTTTATCAACTGCACATCCATGTAAATTTCCAGATGCTACAAAAAATGCAATAAATAAACATGAAAAATTGCCAGAAGAACTTCAGCATGTACTTGATAAAGACGAAAATTTTCAAGTATTAAAAAATAATACAGAAGAGGTAAAAAAATTCGTTAAAAGTAATGAATAATATTAGTATACAAAAATTTATAAAAAAATCACCAAAAGCTGAATTGCATTTACATATAGAAGGAACTCTTGAGCCTGAACAAATGTTTTCATTAGCTAAAAGGAATAATGTTCAAATTCCATTTAAAAATATTGATGAAGCAAAAAAAGCATATAATTTTAGTAACTTAGAATCTTTTCTGAAAATATATTATGAAGGAGCAAAAGTATTATTAAAAGAAAAAGATTTCTTCGAACTTACATGGGCTTATGCATTAAAATGTAAAGAAGATAATATTGTTCATACAGAAATTTTTTTTGATCCTCAAACTCATACAAATAGAGGAATTAGTTTTGATATTATTATAAATGGAATTTACAAAGCTCTTAAAAAAGCAGAAAAAGAATTTGGCTTAAGTTTTAAAATTATTATGTGTTTTTTAAGACATTTAAGTGAGGATGAGTGTTTTAAAATTTTAGATCAAGCTATTATTCATAAAGATAAGATATTTGGAATTGGATTAGACTCTTCAGAAATGGGTAATCCTCCAAAAAAGTTTGAAAAATTATTTAAAAAGGCAGCTGAAAACAACTTTATAACCGTTGCTCATGCAGGTGAGGAAGGACCACCAGAATATATGTGGGAAGCGTTAAATCTTCTTAATGTAAAAAGAATTGATCATGGTGTTCAATGTCTTAAAGATAAAAAATTGGTAGAAAAACTGTTGAAAAATCAAGTTCCTCTAACAGTCTGTCCTCTCTCAAATATAAAATTAAAAGTTTTTGATAAATTAAACGATCATAATTTAAAGAAAATGTTGGATAAAAAATTAATGGTGACGATTAACTCAGATGATCCAGCTTATTTTGGAGGTTATCTAAATCAAAATTTAATTGAAACTCAAGTGGCATTAAATCTTTCTTTTGAAGATATAAAAACTTTATTAATTAACTCTTTTAAATCTTCATTTTTAAGTGAAGAAAAAAAAAAAGAATTTATCTTAAAGATTTAAATTAGATAAAAGTCGTTCCGTTGCAACTTACTCCGATTATAAATTTGCAGCTTCTCTAGCAAGTAAATCAACTTCGTTATTTAATTTATCTGTTGAATGTGCCTTTACCCAATTCCAACTTATTTCAAATTCATTAGCTAAAAGATCTAACTCTTCCCAAAGTTCTTTATTTTTAACTGGCTCTTTATTTGCAGTTTTCCATCCATTTTTTTTCCAATTATGGATCCACTCAGTTATTCCTGACTTGACATATTTAGAGTCTGTAAAAATTTGAACATTACTACCTTTTGGAATTTTTTTTAAAGCTTGAATTGGAGCAAGCAATTCCATTTGATTATTTGTAGTATTTTTTTTACTTCCCTTAATCTCAGCTTTTTTCCCTTCGTCAATGATTATTGCTGCCCATCCACCATTTCCTGGATTTTCTAAACAAGAACCATCAGTATAAATTTTAATCATTTAATTATAATAATTTTTAAAATTGCTAAATTGATTATGCACTTTAAGTTTTTGAATATATTCCCTTGGATTCTTTATCTTGATAACGGCACTTTTTGGAGTATTTAAGTAATCATAAGTTCTTGTTAGTAAATATCTAAGAGCTGCACCTCTACATAAAACATTTAAAGATTTTTTTTCTTTATTAGAAAACTTTCTTATTTTTGAATAGCCTCTAATGAGATTTGTTGATTTTCTCTTATTAAATATAAATTTATTATTTTTTTTATTAAAGCATAATGCATTAATGCAGATAGCAATTTCGTACATTAAAAAATCATTACATGCAAAATAGAAGTCTATATATCCATGAAATTTACTTTTCTTAAAAAAAATATTATCAATAAACAAATCGGCATGAATAATTCCATAAGGTAAATTTTTTGGCCATTCATTTTTTATTTGTAAAAAAGTAGTCTTCATTAAAGTATTTAAATTAGGACTAATAATTTTGGATTTATTTCCAATTTTATTTAATAATTTTGGCCAATCTTTTAAAGATAAAGAATTTTTTCTATAAAGTTTTATTTTTTTTGATGCTTTATGAAGTTTTGCTATATTTTTACCAATTTCATAACAGTTTTTTTCATTTAGTTTTAATTTATCTTTTCCTTCAACAAAAGAAACAATAGAACCAATTTTATTTTTAATTTTTATCAAAAAGCCTCCTTTTTTATTTTTTTGAGGTTTTGGACAGTTAACTTTATATTTACTTAATTTATCCATTAAATTCATAAAGAAAGGTAAATCTTTCTTTTGAACTCTTTTTTCAAAAAGTGTTAGTATGAATTTTTTATTATTTGTTTTTAAAAGATAATTAGTATTTTCAATTCCTTTTTTAATACCTTTAAAATGAATTATTTTTCCTAAATTATAATTTTTTTCGATTAATCGAATATGTTTTAAAGAAATTTTTGTATATATTGCCATCTAGTTTAATTTCCCTGGAATTTTAAATGTTATATCTTCCTTAACTATTTCTACTTCTTTTATTTCTATCGTAAATTGTTTTTTTAAACTATTTATAAAATTATCAACTAATATTTCAGGAGCAGAGGCTCCAGAGGAAATTCCTATCGTTTTATAATTTTCAATTTCATTTAAAGGAATTGTACTTTCCGAATGAATTAGTCTTGAATTTTCACATCCAGAGTTTTTTGCAACTTCTACCAATCTTAAAGAGTTAGATGAATTTCTACTTCCAATAACAAAAAACATATCGCATTTTTTTGCAATTTTTTTAACAGCAGCCTGTCTATTTGTTGTTGCATAACAAATGTCTTCTTTCTTTGGTTCTTTTATTTCTGGAAATTTTTTTTTTAAAGCTGATATTATTTCTTTTGTATCATCAACCGAAAGAGTTGTTTGCGTAACAAAAGCTAAATTTTTGCTATCTTTAATTTCATACTTTTTTACATCACCAATATTTTCAATTAAACTAATACCATCTTTTGGAATTTGACCCATCGTGCCAATTACTTCGGGGTGATTTTTATGTCCTATTAAAATTATATGACAACCATTTTTGTATAAATTTTCAGCTTCTCTATGCACTTTAGATACTAATGGACATGTTGCATCAACATACTCCATCTTTAAATTATTAGCTTCCATCGGTACAGATTTAGGAACCCCGTGGGCTGAAAAAATTACTGGACGCGTTTTATCTTTAATTTCAGATAATTCTTCTACAAAAATAGCTCCAATTTTTTTTAAACTTTCGACAACATGTTTATTATGTACAATCTCATGTCTGACATATACAGGAGCACCATATCTATCGATACTTTTTTTAACAATTTCGATTGCTCTATCAACACCGGCGCAAAAACCTCGTGGTGCTGCTAATAAAATTTTGATTTCTTTATTTTTCATTTTTTTCAATCAAATATTCGAGCAATATATGTGGAAATGTTAATGACGCCAAACCAATAAAAATCACTTTATATACCGCTTCATTAAACCCATAGTAATTATTTAAAAAAAATAAAGAAAATAAATAAGCTAGAGCTGTTATAATTGTTAGTGGTATAGCTTTTTTTAAAAATATTGGAAAACCCTTTTTAATATTTTTGTTTATGCCTTTTATTAATGAAATTGAATGTCTAATTGAATGTAAAAAGCAAAAATAAATTGTAAATGCTATTATCGGGCTGAGAAAATAATTAAGAATTAATATTGATAAAAAATCCATCAATAATAATGACTTTGAGTCTAAATTTTTATTTAAAGATAAAACAATGTTTGAAAGAAAACTTACAAAAATAAATAAATATAAAATCTCATTATTAAGAAAAATACTTTCTGAAATATCAAAATTTAATGATTTGAAAATATTTAAAGTTTCATATTCATGAAATAATAATGGGGAAACTATTACTAGAGAACCTTTAAAAAAGTAGATCAATTCAAAATTTTTATTTTTATTTATGAATTCTGAGTCTTCCTTACCAAAGTGAAAAGCAGCAACAATTAAAAATAAAAACAATAAAAATTTGGGAAATAAAATCCACATAAGTATTGTTGTTAGTCCGACAGAAATATACCCTAAATAAAAAAAATAGTATGATTTGAAACCTAAAATTTTTATTAGTTTTTTTCCTTTAATGTGGTCTAGCGAACCATGCGATATACCAATACATAAAATTAAAAATAAACATAATATTAATAAACTATTACTTTTTAAGTATTCAACAGCAGATAAAAATATACATAAATTAAAAAAAATTAAAGAGTGGTAGTAATTTATCTTCATGATTTTAAAAGCGCTTTTATAAAAATCCATTTAGGCATTTTAAAAATAATAGAAAAGTCTTCAAATAAATTACTTTTATTTGATAAGAATTTTACAATTGTATTTGGAGAACTATTAAACATTTTAAAAAATATTTCTGGCATCTTTTCTGGATGTTTGTCCAAAACTTTTAAAAATATTTTATCTAATAGTCTGTACTTTTTTTCTATTTTAAAATGCTTTATATTTTGAATATTATTAATATTCATTCTTATATATTTACTATGTTCTTGAATATTAAGAAATGTATAACCAGTACTTAGCCTTGTCATACCTCCAGCAGTGCCAATATTTATTTTATTTTTTTCTTTAATATCCATAGGATAAAAAAGAGGTATTGCACCTTCCTCTTTATAAACAATTTCATAGTCTTTTATTCTTAAATTTTGTTCTACATAGTTTCTTATTTGATTATCATAGTCCCTTAATGAATTATCATTCATTTTTGATAACCAGGTAGTTTCAATTAATGCTCTGTTTTTTTGAAAAGGTAATGTATAAAAAAAATGTACACTTTCTTTTTGTTCACAGTTAAAATCCATCAAATTCATTATACTGTCATCAAAGATATTTTCTTTTGTTTTTATTTCGAATCCACAAAAATGTTGCCAAAGATTATTTTTATTATTTTCCAGTGTAGGTACACTATTAAAAATAAATGATTTATTCTGATTTACATCCTTAATGTTTTTAAAAAAACTTACATTTTTGTTTTCTTTTAATTTGGTAATTGTTTTTTTATAAAATAATCCACTGTCTATGCTTTGATAGGGGTAATTATTACATTGTAAGTGTTTAGTTCCTGTTGATGAATTTATAGAAAAGTTTTTCCAACTCTTTTTAACACAATCATCAAAGTTATGATTTATTACTTTCCAAAAAGACCAAGTTTTATCCTTCCTATATTCATCTCTCGGCTCAATAATTGCTAGAGTTTTGTTTTCTAGTTTTTTATGCAGGTCAAGTTCATAAGCTAAAGATAATCCAGCACATCCTCCACCGATAATAATATAATCAAATTCTCTCATTTAAATTTATCTGCTCATTTATAATACTGTGCTCATTTTTTGTTAAATGTTCACCTTGTTTGGTGAACAGTAATTTAATTAAATCAGAAATAGAAAGCAAAGTTTGGTTTATTTTGCCAAAATTAGAAACATAAATTTTTCCCGAATTTTTATAATTATCCATGTTTTTTTTGTTTAGAATCTTGTTTCCTATTTCTCTATATACTCTTCTAGCCACTAAAATTCCAAATCTACTATTCAAAGGTATTTCTTTTATTGATTTAAATGAACTTTCATAAAAACTATCTGCCAATTTTAAAGTTTTAGTAATACTTTCAAAATTAGAATTTATGTAACTCCTATTCCTTTTGCCATCTTCAATTACATCTCTAGCAATATTTGTTAGTTGCATTGCAATACCAAGGTCTATTGCCGCTTTAAGAGAATTTTTTGAACTAACTTTCAAAATTTTTGCCATCATTAAACCAACAGTGCCAGCAACTCTATATGAATAAATAATTAGTTCTTTATTTGAATTAAACTTTACATTTTCTTTTAAATCTGACTCAACTCCGTCAAATAAGTCAAGTATTATACTTTTTGAAATATCAAAATTTTCAATTAAGTTATATATTTTTTTTATCGTAACATTTCCTAAATTTTTATTTAAAAAATCATTTTTAAATTCTTCGAAATTTTTTTTTTTAATTTCCAATTCAAGATCTTGGTCAGCAATATCATCCAGTGTTCTACAAAAGTCATATAAATTAGAACTATTTTGATATATTGTTTTAGTTAAAAAAAAGCCTGCCCAATTAAAAGATTTTGCATAAATTGATAGAAAGTTTTGCGTCATTACAAAATTTTATCTAGGACTTTTGCTGAGGATAATACCCCAGGGACTCCAGCACCTGGATGAGTACCAGCTCCCACAAAATATAAACCATCACAAACTTCAGATTTATTATGGAATCTAAAGTATGCAGATTGACTAAATTTAGGCTGTATAGAAAATCCTGATCCATATTTAGTATTCAATTCTCTCTCAAAGTAATCGGGTGTTAAATAAAAGTCTTCAACAATATTATTTTTAAGATCTGGGAGCAAACTTTTCTCCATCTTTTTTATAACAAGTTCTTTTAATTTTTCACCTTCTATTGACCAATTAATTTTTGACTGGTTATTAGGAACTGGTACTAAAACATAAAAACAATCATGGTTTTCTGGAGCCATTGATTTATCTGTAGCTGAGGGTCTGTGTAAATAAAAACTTATATCTTCATTGAGTTTCTTTTTTTCAAAAATATCTTCTAGATGTTCCTTATACTTATCACCAAATTTAATTGTATGATGTGCAACATTTTCATAAACTTTTTTAGTTCCAAAGTAGTAAACAAACAAACCCATTGAATATTCCATTCTTTCTTTTTTCCATTTAAAAATAAAATTTGATTTTTTGTTATCTAATAATTCCTCATAAACTGCCGGTGGGTCTGCATTACAGATAACGTTATCCGCATCAATTTCTTTTTGATTTTTAATCTTTATACTTTTAATTTTTCCATCTTCTAAGTTAATTTTTGTAACCTCAGAACCTTTTAAAATTTTTATATTTTCTTCTAACATTAATTTTTCAAGGCCCTTAATAATATTTCCTGTTCCACCCATTGAATAATGTATCCCCCATTTTTTTTCTAAGAACAAAATTAATCCATATATTGACGTAGTCGTAAATGGATTGCCACCAACTAGAAGCGGATGCATACTAAACATACGCCTTAATTTTTCATTTTTAATATGAGAGGAGACTAATGAATATACAGATTTATAGCTTTTTAGATTAATTAAAGCTGGAAGTTGTTTCATCATAAAAAAAGGTCGGTCAAAGGGTACATCTGCTAATTCTGAAAATCCTTTATCAAATATTTTTTGTGTAAATTTTAATAAATTTTCATAACCTTTTACGTCATTTTTACTTATTTTTTCTATTTGGTTTTTCATTGAAGCTTCATTTCCCGAATAATCAAAACTTGTTCCATCCTCAAAAAGAAATCTATACCAAATATCTAGAGACTTAATTTTAATATAATCTTCTGGTTTTTTATTAAATATTTCAAACAACTCATAAATTAAATATGGTGCAGTAATTACAGTTGGACCTCCATCAAAGATAAATCCATTTTTTTTAAATACTCTTGCTCTACCGCCAAGATCGTTGTGCTTTTCAATCAAGGTAACATTATGTTTTTTTGCTCTTAGTCTTAATGCGGCAGCGATACCACCAAAACCAGAACCTATTACTACTGAATTCATTCCTTATAATTTATATTATTTTTTAAAAAAGTAACGAAATTATCGTTTACTTTTATGAATTGACTTTTTTTAATAGTGCTTTTGTCTCTTCAAGATCTTTTGTGAATAGATTGTCTAATTTAGATTTATCAACAGATGTTGAAATAATTTTTTTAACAGAATCAGTAGCTATTCTAACTGATGCATTTTTTATTTCCTTAATTGCAGATTCTTTCATTTGAGAAATTTTTGTTTGAGCTAGATTTTTTTTAATTTCTGACATTTTGTGAAATTTATCATTCATTTCAATTACAAGTTTTTCACTATCATCTTTTGCTTGTTCAGTAATTTTTTTAGTATCCAAAGTTGCACTATCTAATTTGCTTTGAGCTTTGTCTAAAAGGATTTTTGACTCATTTCTCAATTTTTCACTTTCACCAATTTCGCTTTTAATATCAAAAATTATTTTATTTAATGTCTCATTAATTTTCTGAGGAATCTTAAAATAAACTAATACCGAAATAAAAATTATAAAAGAAACCGCTACCCAAAATGTTGAATCAATTACCATAATATTTATCCTTATTTTTTCTAGCTAAATCTTCAACTATTGCCGAGATACTACTATTGTTCATTTCTTCTCCAATTAAGTGTTTAATTAAATCAGCAGATGTTTCTATGGCAATGTTGTTTATTTTTTCCGGAGCTTTATTTTTAAGATCAATTATTTCTTTTTCAGCGCTATTTATTTCTTCATTAATTTCATTTTCTAATTTTTCTCTTTTTTTATTAATATCTTGCTGAATTTTTTTTCTAGCATCATTAAAATAATTTCTGGCCTGATTTTTACTATTTAATATTAAAGTCTCATACTCTTTAATTTTGTTTTCACTTTCTTTTTTTTGTTTTTCAGCTGTTTCAATATTTTCTAAAATTTGAGACTTTCTTAATTCAAGATTATTACTAATTTTGGGTAAAATAAACTTAGATAGTATTATAAATAAAAATCCGAAAGACAGTGTTAGCCAAAATATTTGTGAAATCCAAAACTCTGGATTTAATTGAGGCATACCTCCACTTTCAGCACTATTTACATTTGTAAAGAGTACAAAGTTTAAGATTAAATAGTAGAAAATAAATCTTCTGAACATTAATTAAAATGCAAACAAGATAATTAACGCAACTACTAATCCAAATAATCCTGTAGCTTCGGCCAAGGCAAATCCTAAAAGCAAATTAGGAAATTGTTTTTGTGCCGCAGATGGATTTCTCATAGCGCCAGAAAGGTAATTACCAAATATAATACCAATACCTACTCCAGCACCTGCAAGTGCTATTGCTGCCAATCCTGCTCCGATCATTTTTGCTGCTTCTAATTCCATTATTCCTCCTTTTGTGTTTAATGGTGTAAATTTAATGCATCATTTAAATAGATGCATGTTAAAATTGCAAAAACATAAGCTTGAAGAAAAGCAACTAGTATCTCCAAACCTGTTAATGCAACAGAAAAACTCAGTGGAAGCCATCCACCAACAATTCCGAGACTTATAACAAAGCCTCCGAAAACTTTCATCATAGTGTGTCCAGCCATCATGTTTGCAAACAAACGAACCGAAAGACTTATAGGACGGCTTAAATATGATATAATTTCAATAACAACTATTAATGGCAACAGTACTATAGGAACACCACTTGGAACAAATAATTTTAGATATCCAAGTCCATGTTTGATAAATCCTATGACTGTTACACCAATAAAAATAAATGCTGCCAGAACAAAAGTAACTATTATATGACTTGTTACAGTAAAAGCGTAGGGTAACATTCCCAACATATTACAAAATAAAACAAACATAAAAAGAGAAAATATAAATCCAAAATATGGCTTACCTTTTGATCCTGCAGTGTCATTGATCATTTTTGATATAAACGTATAGCTTAGCTCAGCTAAAAGTTGGATTTTATTTGGTACGATATTTCTTTTTGAAGATCCTAGATTAAAGATAAATAATATACTAATACAGCTAATAATCATAAATAGACTTGCGTTTGTAAAAGATATATCAACTTGATCAATTTTTATTTGTGGTCCAATTCTATAGACGTTGAACTGGTGCATTGGGTTTGTTGCCATAAATTATTTACTTTTGCATATTTTTTGCAGATCTTATTACATTTAAAACTCCAGCAATAACTCCTACGAAAAAAAAAGTTAAAATTAACCATGGTTTAGTACCAAACCAATTATCAAAAATAAACCCTATAATGGTCCCAACTAAGACTGCGGCGACAAGTTCTGTGCTCATTTTAAAAGCAATACCTAATAATGATGATCTATTAATACTATTTTTATTAGTTCTTTCAGAAATCCTTTTTTTTGCAATTTCTAGGCGAGTTTTAAACTTATTGTCGGTCATCTTAAGGTGTTAAGCGACCATGCTTTCAGCTTTTTCTAAATCAACAGCAACGAGCTGGCTAATTCCTTTTTCAGGCATTGTCACTCCATATAATTTATTCATTTTTGACATTGTAAGTGCATGATGTGTAACAATAATAAATCTTGTTTGTGTAATTTTTGTAAGTTCATCTAGTAGATTACAAAATCTAGTAACATTAGCATCGTCCAATGGTGCATCAACTTCATCTAAAACACAAATAGGAGAGGGGTTAGTAAGGAACACAGCAAAAATTAATGATAAGGCGGTAAGTGCTTGTTCACCACCAGACAATAAAGTTATTGATTGCAATCTTTTTCCTGGAGGGCTGACTAACAATTCAAGTCCAGCTTCCAAAGGATCGTCGGAGTCAATTAATTCTAACTTTGCATTTCCACCATTAAATAATTTTGTGTAAACTTCATTAAATTTTCTATTTACTTTTTCGAATGCTTCTAAAAGTCTTTCCCTTCCTTTTTGATTTAATTCATTAATACTTTCTTTAAGTTTTGTAATTGCTTGAACAAGGTCCTGTCGGTCTTGTTCCATTTTTTTTATTTCAACTTCATATTTATTTGTTTCTTCATCTGCTCTTAAATTTACTGATCCTAATTTATCTCTTTCTCTTTTTTTTGAATCTAATAATTCTTCCTGAGTCACTGCATCAGGAAATTCTTCTTCTTTTTCTAAATTTGAAAATTCAAGAATATTTTTCTCATTTAAATTTAATTCAGTATCTACTCTTTCAAGTAAATCATTTCTTCTTTTATTTAAACCTTCAATAGTTGCACCAGAACTTGCTTTTCTTTCTCTTATTTCTATTGAACTTTCCTTTGTTAAATTTAATTCATTTCTTAGTTCAGCAATTTTTTTATCAATCTCTTCTATAAAAGTTTCATGTTCATTTTTTTCTTTTTCTGAAAGTCTTAAATTTTCTGAAATTTGACCTTTTTTCTCAGCTTGAGATTGTGGCTGTCTTTCTAATTCTTCTAACTTATTTGTTAATTTTTGTTTTCTTTCATTAAGTTCATTTATCATTTTTTCTGAATTTGCCAAAAGATTTTTCCAGCTTTCTACTTCTGTTTCTATAATTTTTATTCTTTCATTTCTTTTTACAGATTCTTTTTTTATGTTTTGATTTTTACTATAACTATCTGCGTATGCTTCTATAATTATTTTACAGTTATCAAGGACATTTATTGCTTCATCATTTTTTTGAGCATTTATTAATTCTTTAACTCTTTCTATTTCTATTTTTAATTTATTTTTTGTACTATCTAAGTCCTCGTTAGATTGTTTTTCAGTTTCATAGTATTTTGAGTCAATTTCAATTAATTCATGTTTTTCTTCTTTAAGTCTTTTTTCATTTGAATTTGCATCAATAACAATGCTTTTTTCTCTATCAATGTCATCACCAATTGTTTTGAGAGAAGATTTTATATCTTCAATTTCTTTTTTAATTCTATCACTTTCCTCATCAAGACTTTTTAATTCTAAATTAAGCCTTTGGATCTTTGATATATTTTCAATATTTTTATCACGTATAGGGTCAACTTTATCACTTTCAACTTTAATTTTTTTTTCAATTTCTTCTAATTGCACATTGAATTTTTTTACCTCATTTTCTGCTTCATTATTTATTTCATTTTCTAATTTTATCTCGTTATCAATGTCTTTAAGTCTTAAAAAATAAAGACCTGCTTCAATTTTTTTTATTTCTTCAGAGATAATTTTATATTTTGTTGCTTCTTCTGCTTGTTTTTGTAAATTTATTAATTGTTTTTCTTGTTGTCTTCTTAATTCATCAGCTCGTTTTAAATTATTTTCAGCTGCACCTAATCTTAATTCTGCTTCATGTCTTCTAACGTGCAATCCAGCAATACCCGCGGCCTCTTCTAAAACTGCTCTTCTATCAGTTGGTTTAGCTGTTACTAAAGCACCTATTCTTCCTTGGCTAATTATAGATGGTGAGTGTGCCCCAGTAGATAAATCTGCAAAAAACATTTGAGCATCTTTTGCTCTTACTTCTTTATCATTAATATAAAATTTTGAGCCTTTATCTTTTTCAATTTTACGTCTTATTTCAATATTGTCTAAATTTTTGTATTGAATAGGACCATCTTTATTTTCATTAGATATAGCTATTGAAACTTCAGCAATATTTTTTGATGGTTTATTAGAAGTTCCCGAGAAAATCACATCTTCCATACCTGATCCCCTCATACTTTTTGCAGACGTTTCTCCCATGCACCATCTTAAAGATTCAACGATATTTGATTTACCACAACCGTTCGGACCCACGATTCCGGTTAAACCTTTATCAATTATAAAAGTAGTCTTTTCAGCAAATGATTTAAAACCATTTAACTGGATTTTTTTAAACTCCATTTAAAACTTATATCAGTTTTTCTAAGAATTTTTTTAAATTTTTAAAGGTTAAAGGTTTATTGAACTTTTCACCATTTATTATTATCGTAGGAGTAGCATTTATCTTAAATTTTTTTACACCTTCGATTCGATTTTCAAGAACATAGTCCTCAATTTTTTTATTATCAATACACTTGTTAAAGTCCACATTAAACTTTTGGCCATCTAAAACTTTTTTTAAATTTTTATTAAACTCTTCTACAGAATTCCCCTTAACCCATTTACCTTGGTTATTAAAAAGAAAATGTAAAATTTCTGATTTTCCATCATTTTTGCAATGTGCAACTTTTGATGCATTTAGGGCAGCTATATCTAATGGAAAGCTTTTAAATTCTATTGACGCTAGACCTGTGTCTATATATTTCTCTTTTAATTCTGGATAAACGTTTTCATGAAACTCAGCACAATGACTACAAGTTAATGACTCAAAAACAATTAACTTTATTTTTGCATCAATGTTTCCTTCGGTAATGGGTAATATTTTTATTTCTGAATTGACCTGAAAACATACCAAGAAAAAGAATAATAATTTTATAAGTATTTTTTTCATTTTTTTTTAAAAACTTTATCTAGTTTTATTAAAGAATTTTTTATTTTATCATTTTTAATGTTAGATATTTTTTCTAGATACTCGCTTTTTGTCGCATCTTTTTTAATTTTTTTTTTAAATTTTTTTTGATCTCCTTCAAAAGTAATTAGTTTAACCTTTTCAACAACTTTATAACCAAAGAATTTATTCATTTTTTGAATAATTAAGTTTTTAGAATATTCTGTATCTACCTCATGACCTCTTTTGACCATTATATTTAATATGCTTGCACTTAATTTATTGGAACTTTTAAAAGATTTTGGATAACAAACCTTAAAAAGATCATCCCCAACTATATATCTCCAGTTATCCAGTGTTTCCGAGTAGATATACCCTTTTTTTTTAATAATTTTTCTAACATTTGTGGGCAAAGCATCTTTAAAAGATCTTAATCCTTGAATGGTTCTAATTCTCTGCTTAGTATTATATTTAAATTCCATATGAACAACAGAAACATATCAAATAAAATTCTACATTGGTACGATAATAATAAAAGAATATTACCCTGGAGAAAGAATGTTTCAAAAAAACAAAAACAATATTTTACATTAGTGAGTGAATTTATGTTGCAGCAAACACAAGTTAAAACTGTAATACCTTATTTTATAAATTTTATTAAAAAAATTCCAGATTTAAACAATCTTTCCAAAGTTAATGATGCGAAATTAATGAAGTGTTGGGAAGGACTGGGTTATTATTCTAGAGCTAGGAATTTGAAAAAAACAGCGAGAAAAATTATTTCTAATTTTGGAGGAGTTTTGCCTAGTAATATAGATGATTTAAAAACATTACCGGGAATAGGTGAATACACCTCAAAAGCAATAATGGCTATAGGTTTTAATAAACCAATAGTTCCACTAGACGGAAATGTTGAGAGAATATTAAAAAGAGTTTTTTATCTTAAAAAAGAGATTGAAAATTCAAAAAATAATTTAAACAAAAAAATATCATTTTTTGGCACCTCTCAAAGATCCAGTGATTATGCGCAAGCAATTATGGAAATTGGAGCTTTAATATGCAAACCTGTAAAACCTTTATGTGAGTCTTGTCCAATATCTAAAAGCTGTCTTTCTTATAAAAAAAATGATTTTGAAATTTTTTCAAAAAATAAATTTAACAAAATAAAATATTTTGAGGCAGAAATTTATAAAGATAAGGATAAATATTTGCTAGTAAAAAATGATAAATTTAAGTTCTTGAGAAATTTATTAATTTTTCCAATGAGAGAAGTTGAAAAGAAAAAGTTTAAATCTACACAAGGTAAAAAAATAAATATTAAAATGTCAAATATGGAAATGAAAATAGCTTTAAACAAAAAAATAAAAAAAACAAAAATTAAAAATAGTTTTTTGCTAGATGAATCAAATATCAACTCTTTTATTTTACCTTCGTTTACAAAAAGAATCTTTAAATCTGTTTCTAAATATTAATGAAAAAAATTGCTATAATAGGTTGTGGAATATCAGGTTTGTATTTTGCAAATTTATTACAAAAAAATTTAGAATATGATTATACAATTTTTGAAAAAAGACCAAATTTAGATTACGAAGATGGGTATGGTATACAACTTTCAGTTAATAGTATTAAACTACTTAATAAAATAGGTTTTAATAAGATTAATAGTTATGAGGTTTTTAATCCAAAAGAAATAAGTTTTTTTGATGCAAAAACTGTTAAAAAAATTTGCAAAATAGATATTACAAAATTTAATCATGATAAAAATTATTATACAACTCTAAAAAGATCTAATTTAATAAAATTTTTGCTAAAAAATATTCCAGAAGAAAAAATTAAATTTAACATTGAAGTACGAGATATTGAATATTTAGCAAAAATTAAGATAAATTTATCAAATAATCAGAGTGAAGAATTCGATTATTTAGTAGTTGCTGATGGAGTTTTTTCTAAGACTAAATCTATTATTTTACCAGAAGAAAAAAACATAGAATTTAATAACTCAGTTGCACTAAGAGGTAATATTAAAAATTATGAAAAAGAAGATATTTCCTTATATCTTGGTAAAGATTTTCATTTTGTTATTTATCCTGTAAATCAAAATAAAGAATTTAATTTTATATCGATCATTAAAAAAAATCTTAAAAATGCAGAGGTTTTCGATGTAAGTTTGTTTAATGATGATAATTTTTTAAAATCTTTAACTAATGAAATTTATAATAAAACATCTGTTCAATTAGAGGGAAAAATTGAAAATATCAAATCATTTCCAATTTTTGTAAGTAGAAGTTTAAAAATTTCTAGTAAAAAAAATACTTATTTTGTAGGAGATGCTTTATATGCATATCCACCATCATTTGCCCAAGGAGCATCTCAGTCTATTGAAGCCTCGACAGAAGTTTTTGAAGAGATTAAAAATAATGGTAATGGTTATTATAATAAACGAATAAAAAAAATAAAATTAGTCAATTTAAGATCTAGGTTAAATCATTTTATTTTTCATCTTTCTAATCCAATAATAGTTTTTTTTAGAAATATAATTTTAAAAATATTGGTTAAAAATAAAAAATTTTTAGAACTTTATTTGGGAAAAATATATCGAAATTAAGCGCCAGGTCTCAACCTTTGTCTTAATTCATCTATAGGTTTTAATGAATTTCCTGACTGATAATGCCAATAGGTCCACCCATTACAACTTTCAGCACCTAATATTTTTGCCGCAACTTTGTGAATGGAGCCTTCCGATTTTTGATATTTAATACTACCATCAGCCATTATTTTTGCATTTACTTTTTTCTTTTGATCATAAATCTCAGTGCCAGGTTTAATTACGCCCAATTCAACTAATGAGCCAAATGGAATTCTTGGTTTTGATCTATTATTTTGAACCGTATCTAGATATTCATCTTTAATTATTTTTGTATTTTTTAATCTTTTGTTTGCTGCATCAAAATATGATTTTTCTTTTTCAATGCCATAAAAAATTCTTCCTAGTTTTTTTGCGACCACAGCAGTTGTTCCAGATCCCAAAAAAGGATCTAAAACTAAATCATTTTTGTTCGATGAAGCTAATAGTATTCTATGTAGTAATGATTCAGGTTTCTGGGTAGAATGAACCTTTTTACCTTTTTCTTTTAGCCTTTCACTACCATTGCAAATAGGCAAGTTCCATGTAGATCTCATTTGTAAATCATCATTTAAACATTTTAAAGACTGATAATTAAATGTGTATTTTGAATTTTTATCTTTTGATGCCCAGATTAATGTTTCATGAGCGTTAGTAAATCTTGTACCTCTAAAATTAGGCATTGGATTATTTTTATTCCATATAACATCATTTAATATCCAGAATCCTAAATTTTGAATTATAGAACCAACTCTAAAAATATTGTGATAACTTCCTATTACCCAAATACTTCCATTCTTTTTTAAAATTCGTTTACACTCCGTTAGCCAATTAGTAGTAAAAATATCATAAGTTTTAAAACTTTCGAATTGATCCCATTTATCATTAACTGCATTAACTTTTGATCTATCAGGTCTAACTAATTTATTTCTTAACTGTAAATTATATGGAGGATCTGCAAAAATTAGATCAAAGCTTTCACTTGGAATTTTTTTTAATTCTTTGAGGCTATCTCCGTTAATAATTTTATTTTTTAAATTTAAGTTAATCATTTTTTAAAAAACAATTAGACTCTAGCTTGAAGCTGTAGTCAACCTGAGATTGAATTGAATTGAGTCTCTAATAGTTATCTAAATTATTTTAGACTCAATATATTGTGTATGGGATTAAATGTTTTTCTATGATGTTTTGTAATTCCAAATTTTTTAATTGCTCTTAAATGATCCTTGGTGCCGTAACCAGCATTTTTATGCCAGGAATATTTTGTAAATTTTTTAGACATTTTATTAACCAAACGATCTCTTGAAACTTTAGCAATTATTGATGCTGCTGAAATTTCAGGAATTTTTTCATCTCCTTTGATTATATTTTTTAATTTATAATTTTTAATTATTGGTATTTTATTTCCATCAATTAAAACTAATTTAGGTTTTTTTTTTAATTTTTTAATAGCTCTTTTCATTGCAATTAAACTGGCATTTAATATATTGTACTTTTCAATTTCAATTTTTGACGCAGAACCAATTGCCCATATAGAATTTTTTTTTATATATTTTTCTAAAATTTCGCGATTTTCCTTAGATAGTTTTTTTGAATCTTTTAATTTTTTTCTATCAATTTTTCTTTTTAAAATTACAGCAGCAGCATAAACAGGACCTATAAGACTTCCTCTCCCCACTTCATCTACTCCTGCCAATAATTTTTGCATAACTATATATATATATTTAATTCATCAATTTTTTTTTTTATTTCTTTTAAATCAGACCAGGAATATTTCTTTTGATCCGGCTGTCTTAAAAGATATGCAGGATGAAATGTGACAATTGATGTAAAAGTTTTATTTTTAATTATTATTTCTTTCCATTTGCCCCTATCTTTTGAAATCTTGATGTTATTACCAACAAGTGCTTCCATTGCGGTACTGCCCATAATTATCAAAATTTTTGGATTAACAATTAAGATATGTTCTCTTAAAAATGTAGAGTAGCGGTTAATTTCTGCAGAAGTAGGCTTTCGATTATTGGGAGGTCTAAAATTAACTACGTTAGTAATATATACACTTTCTCTATTTATATTTATTGCTGACAGCATTTTATTTAACAAATTACCTGCATCACCAACAAATGGTTTTCCAATTTCATCCTCTTTTTCTCCAGGGCCTTCTCCAACAATCATTATTTGACTATTAATATTTCCATCACTAAACACCATTTTTTTTGCATTATTTTTAAGGTCACAATTATCTACTAGTGATATTTTGTTTTTAAGATTTTCTAGTTGTAATTTAATATTCTCTGGTTCGTTTAACTTATTAAAGCGATTAATTGGCTCATTGTTATAAACATAGTTTGATTCTATTGATTTTAAAATCTCTTCATTTATTATTTGTTTTTTAATCATAATTTAAATTAATGATATCAAATTATTTCAAAGTTTTCTTTATTCTATTTTTATTTATTTTCTCGAATGAAGCGAAATCGAAAAATAATGAAAATATTGGATTTAGGGTTAGTGAATTATCTAATTATTTTTCAGCAGTTGTGGCTTACGGTAATCAAAATAATGAACAATCACTTAAATATTTTAAATCATCAAGAAATTTAATAGATAAACATAATGAATATTTAAGACAGTATATTTTTTCATTAGTATTAAATCAAAATGTAAGTAGAGCCATACAAGAGATAAAATTTTCAGAAAATAAAAAAAATTCAAATTTTTTTGAGTCTTACCTTTTATTATTTTTAGATAGTATAAAAAAAAAGGATTATAAAAAAAGTAATTTGTATTTAAATGAAATTTCAAACTACAAGGATCTAGGCACATTTGAACAAGTAATTTATGAAACTTTAAGAAGCTATTTGTTTACATTTGAAAAAAAAAAAATAAACAATACAAAATCCAATTTTGGTAATTTGACTTTAATTAATGATGCTTTCCTAAGATGTTATTTGGATGATCCAAAAACTATAGTTTATTTTGAGAATTTACTTAATTCTTCATCAGTAGATTATTCAAGATATCTATTTTTTTATACAAACTATTTAATCCAAAAAAATAAATTAATTGATGCAAAAAATTTATTATCAAATTTTGATAATCTTAGTAACAGTTTAATTATTTTACAAACTAAATTATGGATTGATGAAAATAAAACTAGTAATTTTGAAAAAATATTTTCATGCAAAAATGAAACAGATATTTTAGGTGAATTCTTTTTTTTAGTTTCAAATTTGTATTCTACCCAAGAAGATTTTGAAAAATCAAATTTTTATTTAAGTATATCAAATTTTTTAAACAAAAAATTTAAATTCAATTTATCTTTGATGGCAGAAAATTATTTTATTAATGAAAAATTTAAAGAAAGTATCAATATTCTAAAGAATTTTGATAAAAAGGACGGCATATATTATTGGTATAAAATAAAAACCAATTCAAAAATAATATCTAAAAAACAAAATGATTATGAATCAATAAAATATTTAGAAAAAAATTTTAATAAAATTAATAATCCATCTACAAAAATTTTATTTGATATGGCTAATATTTATAAAAGTTTTAAGAAATATGATAAAGCGATTAAATTATACTCCGAAGTTATGCAAAGCCTTAAAAAAGATACGTCCATATATGCAGATTTACTTTACAAGAGAGGTGGAAGCTATGAAAGGTTGGGCAAACATGAAAAGTCCGATATTGATTTATTGGCTGCGTTAAAAATTATTCCTGATAATTCATATATTTTAAATTACTTAGCTTATTCTTGGCTTGAACGAAATTATAAAATTTCGAAAGCAATTGAAATGTTAGAGTTAGCTTACGAACAAAATGAAAATGATCCTTACATAATCGACTCGGTTGGATGGGGTTATTATCTTACTGAAAAATTTGAAGAAGCCGAAATTTTTATGCGTAGAGCTTTAGAGCTAATGCCAAATGACCCAATCGTTAATGATCATTACGGAGATATCCTATGGAGTTTAAATAGAAAAATTCAAGCAAAGTATTTTTGGAACAATGTTTTGAAATCAAAAGATGTAGATGATGAAACAAAAATAAAAATTAAGACCAAATTACTTAAAGGACCAAAAATAATTAATGAAAACTCATAAATTAAAATCTAATGCTAAAATCAATATCAATTTAAATATTATTGGTAAATCAATATCAAAAAAAATCCATTCTATAGAAAGTCTTGTTGTTTTTATTGCTTTGTCAGATTTAATTAATATTCAAGAAACTAGTAATAAATCACACGAAGTAATTTTTAAGGGAAGATTTTTTAAAGGAATTCCAAAAAAAAATACTGTGATTAAATTATTAAATTTATTAGATAAAAAAAAACTATTAGCTAAAAAAAAATATAAAATTGTAATAAAAAAAAATATACCTCAAAAGTCCGGAATGGGTGGTGGATCAATGAATGCAGCGACTATTTTAAGTTTTTTCTTTAAAAAAGGATTATTAAACTTAAAACAAACAAAGATTTGTGCAAAAAAAATTAGTTCAGATGTAATATTGGGATTGACCAATAAATCAAAAATTTTACACACTGATGGCAATGTAAAAGAAATTAAAAGAAAAATAAAATATACTGTTTTATTAGTTAAGCCATATTATGGATGCTCTACAAAAGAAATTTTTGCTATGAATAAAACCTTTTCAAAAAAACAATATTTTTTTAATAAAAAAGCAAATATTCATGAGCATATGATAGTTCAGGGTAAAAATGACCTAGAAATAAGTGCATTTAAAAAATATCCCAAATTAAAAATATTAAAAAATAAGCTTTTGGAGAACCAAAAAGCTGAATTTGTTCGTATGACAGGCTCTGGATCTACATTAGTTATGTATTTTAAGTCAAAAGTGTCAGCGAAAAAAGCGTTGAAAATGTATAAAAGAAAATTAAATAAATGTTGGTGTATTTTATCAAAAATTATATAAAAATTTACTTGTTAGGAAGTAATAATTTAATTTTGGGGCGTAGCCAAGTGGTAAGGCAGCGGTTTTTGGTACCGCCATTCCTAGGTTCGAATCCTAGCGCCCCAGCCAAATATGTTTAATTTATTAAATAAAATCTTTTATTTATCAAAAAACTTAAATGTTGTTAGTTCAAAGTTTTCAATATTGAAAAAAGAAACTAGCATACAAAAAATATTTAAAGCTATAGAAAATTATTCAGAAGAAGCCGAGGTAAGATACGTTGGAGGATGTATAAGAAAAATTTTAAATAATGAAAAAGTTGAAGATATTGATCTAGCGACAAATATTGAACCAATAAAAGTAAAAAGTGCCTTACAAAAAAATGGAATAAATTTTTATGAAACTGGAATAGCACATGGAACGATTACCGCATCAATTGAAAATGAAAAATATGAGATAACTTCTTTGAGGAGTGATGTATCAACAGATGGAAGACATGCCAAAGTAGAATTTACTAGCAATTGGCTTCAAGACGCAGGACGAAGAGATTTTACTATTAATTCAATTTATAGTGATATTAATGGAAATTTATTTGATCCATTTGATGGGAAAAAAGATCTTGAAGAGGGTAAAGTTAAATTTGTAGGTGATGCTGAAAAAAGAATTAAAGAAGATTACCTTAGAATTTTAAGATATATAAGATTTTTTTCAAATTATAGTAAATTACATCATGATTTAGAGCTTAAAAGAATAATAAAAAAAAATATTAATGGAATTTTAAATGTTTCTTCAGAAAGATTATTAGATGAATTTAAAAAAATTTTTGATTCAAATAGTATTAAAAAATTATGTGAAGATGATTTTTCTTTAGAAGTTATAAGGCTTATTTTTCCGCAGTTTAAGAATCTTGAGGTTCTTAAAAATTTAAATAATTTTGGAAAAAATAACTTAAAAAATATAGATTTTTGTTTTTTATTATCTTTGCTTATCATTGATGATACTGATAATTCAGATTATTTTATTTATAAGTTTAATATTTCAAAAAAGTACCAAAAGAGAATTTTAATTATAAAAGATTTTTTTTATAAAAATAAAGAAAATCAAAAAATAAATACGCAAAACTTGTGGAAAATTTTGTATAAATTTGGCAAGGAAAGTTTAAAAGATATTTTGAATTACAAGCTTTTTATTTCAAAAAAAACAGATAAAAAAATTATTGATTATTTAAAATTCTTTGATGAAAAAAGTATTCCTGTTTTTCCAATAAAAGGAGAAGACTTGATGAAAAAATTTGACATTCCTCAGGGGAAGAAAGTAGGTGAAAATCTTAAACTGGTCGAAGATTATTGGATAAATAATAATTTTAAAATTTCTGATAAAGAGTTAGAAAAAATTGTTAAAAATTAAATATATTTAACATCTTTAATTTCAAAATTTTTCACACCAGAGGGAGTATTAACTTCCACCAAGTCTCCTTTATTTTTTCCAATTAGCCCTTTTCCTATTGGAGACTTGAAATAAATTAATTTTTTTTTAAGATCTGCTTCATCTTTTCCAACAATTTTATAATCTATTTTTTCATCAGTATCCAAATTAATAAGATAGACTGATGATCCAAAAATAATTTTTCCATCATTTGAAATTTTCGTTACATCAATAACATTTGCTCTTGCAATAATGTCATTAATCTCTTGGATTCTTCCTTCATTATGAGATTGTTGTTCTTTTGCAGCATGGTATTCTGCGTTTTCTTTTAAGTCACCATGTGATCTTGCTTCGGCTATTGCAGAAACAATTTCAGGTCGTTTTTTTTCTTTTAAAAAAACTAACTCTTCTTTAAGTTTTTCTAATCCTTGTATTGTAATTGGTTCTTTATCCATAATTACTTCCACTTAGCTAAAGGAGGTAGTGACATTAGTATGCCTTCAACATTTCCACCTGTTTGTAATCCAAATTTTGTTCCTCTATCATATAATAAATTAAACTCCACATATCGACCTCTTTTAAAATACTGAATGTTTTTTTGTTTTTTTGTCCATTTCTTCTTCTTTTTTTTAAGTACAACGTTTTTTGATATATTTTTAAAAGCAATTCCAACATCTCTAACAAAAGAAAAATCTTTTTCCCAATTATTTTTTTTATAGTCAAAAAATATACCACCAATGCCTCTTGGTTCGTTTCTGTGTGGTAGGTAAAAATAATTATCACACCATTTCTTATATTTTTTGTAGTAATTCTTATCGTGTTTATTGCAGGTTTTTTTTAATTCATTGTGAAACCATTTTTTTAAAATATTATCTTTTATACAAGGTGTTATATCCATACCACCCCCAAACCATCCATGTGAGGTGTAAATATATCTAGTATTAAAATGCATTGCTGGGATATGTGGATTTTTCATATGCATTACTACAGAAATACCGGAAGCCCAAAAATTTGAGTTTTTACTTGTTCCAGGAATTTTTTTTTTAAATTTCTTTGATAATTTTCCATAAACTTCCGAGAAGTTTACACCAACTTTCTCAAATATTTTTCCATTTTCAAGAATTCTAAATTCTCCTCCACCTTCATTTTTATTTTTGTTTCTTAACCATGTTTTTGATTTAAAGATATTTTTTCTACCTTCAAGTTCTTCAATATCTCTACAAATTATATCTTGTAATAATTTAAACCAATTTCTTACAAGTTTCTTTTTTATTTTAGTATCCATAAATTAATTTATCTGTCTTAAACTTTCCGCAAGCACAATTGCTACCGATGTTGATAAATTTAAAGATCTTTTTTTATTTATCATTGGAATTTTTAGTTTATTTTTAAGCAGATTATGAACCATATCTGGTACACCAGCACTTTCTTTTCCAAAAAGTAATGTATCTTCCTTTTTAAATTTAAAGTCAGTATATAATTTTTTTGCTTTTGTTGTAATCAAAATTACTCTTTTATTAATTTTCGATTTAAAAAAATCATCTGCACTAACGTAGAACTTTATTTTTTTTAAATTCATATAATCCATAACTACTCTTTTAAATCTTTTATCGCTAAACAGAAAACCACAAGGTTCTATAATTTCTAGAGTTGCACCTAGACAGGAACAAGTTCTAATTATTGCTGCGGTATTTTGAGGTATATCTGGCTCATATAAGGCTATTTTTGGAGCAAAAAAGCGTTTGTTATGTGTCATTGTATCCATAGAAATTATAGTTTTTTATTATATGAAATCATATAATAGATACAAATAAGTAAATTGATAAATGTCAGATAAAAAAGTCAAAAGAAGGGATTTCATTTTTACCACGAGTTATGCACTTGGAGCAGTTGGAGTTGGAGCGGCTGTTTGGCCATTAATTGATCAAATGAACCCTGATGCATCTGTTAAAGCTTTAGCTAGCACTGAGGTGGATGTTAGTTCAGTTGAACCTGGCCAGTCAATTACTGTTTTGTGGAGAGGTAAACCAGTTTTTATAAAAAGAAGAACTCAAGAAGAAATAGATAAAGCAAGAGCAGTAGATATAAAAAATTTAAAACATCCAGAAAAAGATGAAGATAGAGCAAAAAATCCAGAATGGTTAGTGATGCTAGGTGTTTGCACTCATTTAGGATGTGTTCCTTTAGGAGACAAAGGTGAATATGGTGGTTGGTTTTGTCCTTGCCATGGCTCACATTATGATACATCGGGAAGAATTAGAAAAGGACCAGCACCAACAAATATGGAAATTCCAAAATATGAGTTTGTTAATACGGATATAATTAAAATTGGATGATAAATAATGAGTGATCACGAATATATACCTAAATCTAAACTAGGAAAATGGTTTAACGATAGATTGCCAATCTTAACTTTAGCAAATCATTTAACTGAATATCCCACACCAAAAAATCTTAACTACTGGTGGACCTTTGGGGGAATATTAACTTTTTGTTTGATTACTCAAATTGTAACAGGCTTAATTTTAGCAATGCATTATGTTGCTCATGCAGATTTAGCATTTGGAAGTGTAGAGCATATTATGAGAAACGTAAATTATGGATGGTTAATAAGATATGTTCATGCAAATGGTGCATCAATGTTTTTTTTAGCTGTTTATATCCATATATTTAGATCTTTATATTATGGTTCATATAAATCGCCTCGAGAAATAATTTGGATTTTAGGAATGATAATTTATATCCTTATGATGGCTACTGCTTTTATGGGATATGTTTTACCATGGGGACAAATGAGCTTCTGGGGAGCTACAGTTATTACAAATCTTTTTAGTGCAATTCCTTTAGTTGGCGAAAGCATAGTCACATGGTTATGGGGCGGCTATTCAGTTGATAATCCGACTCTAACTCGTTTTTTTAGTTTGCATTATCTATTTCCATTTTTAATTCTTGGTCTTGTAGTTCTGCATATTTGGGCACTTCATGTTCCAGGAAATAATAATCCTATAGGAATAGATGTTAAAAAACCATCAAATGACACTGTTTCATTTCATCCATATATTGTAATTAAAGATTTATTTGCTCTTTTAATATTTTTAATTGTATTTGCTTTTTTTGTTTTTTATTCACCTAATATTTTAGGACATGCAGACAATTACATTGAAGCAAATCCATTAGTTACGCCTGCTCATATTGTTCCAGAATGGTATCTTTTACCTTTTTATGCAATTTTAAGATCAGTACCAGATAAATTACTTGGAGTTATTGCAATGTTTGCAGCATTATTTATATTGGTTATTCTTCCATGGCTCGACACTTCTAAAATAAGATCTGCAATTTTCAGACCTTTGTATAAACAGTTCTATTGGTTTTTGGTGGCGGATGTTTTAATTCTTGGATATATGGGGGCCATGCCAGCTGAAGGAGTATATTTGTTGGTTGCTAGAGTAGCAACAGCTTATTATTTCTTGCATTTTCTAGTTATCTTGCCAATTTTAGGTGCAAAAGAAAAAACTTTGGAAGTACCATTGAGTATCACAGAACCTGTTCTTGGAGGATCAGCAACAACTTCAATGACAAGAAATAATTTAGATAAAAATAAAATATGAAAAGTTTTCTTAAATTTTTTTTAATTATTTCATTTTTTTGTTTAAAAGTATCTTTTATATCAGCCGCTGAACAAACTGAGAAACTTTTAAATCCAGGGTGGGGTTTTAAGGGTTTTTTTGGAAAATTTGACAGAGGTTCTCTGCAAAGAGGATACCAGGTTTATACAGAAGTTTGCGCTGCTTGCCATTCAATGAAATATTTAAGTTATAGAAATTTATCAGAAACGGGCGGCCCTGAATTTACAAAGGATCAAGTTAAAGCAATTGCTTCACAATTTGAGGTAAATGATGGTCCAAATGATGATGGCGAAATGTTTACAAGACCTGCTAGACCAGCAGATAATTTTGTATCACCTTATCCAAATGAAAAAGCTGCCATTGCAGCAAATGGAGGAGCTTATCCACCAGATATGTCTGTTTTAGTCAAAGCTAGAAAGGGTGGGGCAGATTATATTTATTCGCTATTACTAGGTTATGAAGATCCACCTTCAGGATTATCCTTAGATGATGGGGTTTATTATAATAAATATATGGCTGGAAATAAAATAAAAATGTCAAATCCACTTTCTGACGGATTAGTTGAATATGGTGATGGCACCTCAGCAACACCAGAACAAATGGCTAAGGACGTAACAACTTTTTTAGTTTGGGCTGCCGAACCTCATTTAGAAGCAAGACATAAAATAGGATTTAGAGCTATTATTTATTTAATAATCTTAAGTATACTCGTTTACTTCAGTATGAAAAAAATTTGGTCACGTGTTGAATCTAAAATTTAAAATATCCCCATCTTTAACAATATAATCTTTTCCTTCTAATCTCATTTTTCCATTATTTTTTGAGTTTAACCACCCTTGGTTTTTAACAAAGTCATCGTAAGATACAGCCTCAGCTTTGATAAAGCCTTTTTCAAAATCCGTGTGTATTTCACCTGCTGCTTTAGGAGCAGTACAGTTTTTTTTGATTGTCCAAGCTCTTGACTCTTCTGGGCCTGATGTAAAATAAGTTTCCAATTCTAAAATGCTATAACCTTTTCTAATAAGTAAATTTAAACCAGTTTCATCTATTCCAATTATTTTCATATAGTTTTTTCTCTCTTCTAGTCCTAATAGGTTAATCTGATTTTCTATATCTGCTGAAATTATTAATGTATTATCAATTCCAAATTTCTTAATAAATAAATCAGTGTAATTGTTGCCATTTTTAATACTTTTTTCATCAACATTGCATACAAATATTTTGGGTTTAATTGATAATAAACCTGTTTGATTTAAAATTTTTCGTTCAAATTTATCAAAAAGTATTGATATATCTTTGTTATTATTCAAACAGTCTAACCCAATTTCTAAAATATTTAATTGTTCTTTATCCAAATTTTTTTTGTTTTTTTTATCTAATCTTTTTTGAATAGACTCTAGATCCGCCAACATCATTTCAGTTTCTATGATTTCCAAATCTCTAATTGGATCTACGGTAGGATTAACATTTTGTATATCATCAGAATCAAAACATCTAATCATATGTATTATTGCATCAACTTCTCGTATATGTGATAAAAATTTATTTCCTAAACCTTCTCCTTTAGATGCTCCCTTAACTAAACCAGCAATATCTACAAATGATATTGAAGTATTTATTTTTCTTTTTGAAGAAGAAATTTTTGCTAACTCATCTAATCTTTTATCAGGAACTGGAACAATTCCAATATTTGGATCAATTGTACAAAATGGAAAATTTTCTGCTTGTGCCTTACTTGAGTTTGTTAATGCATTGAATAATGTTGATTTACCAACATTTGGCAAGCCAACTATTCCACACTTAAATCCCATTTATTTATTATTTACTGTGCTTGAAAAAAGATCTAATTTTTTATCTAATAAAATTGGTAGAGATTCAGTAATACTTTTTGTTATCGTATTAAGTTCTATTTTTTCCTCATCATTAAAATCATTCAGCACATGATCGGCTACTTCTACTTTACTCTTTGGATGACCAATGCCAATTCTTACTCTTGAATAATCTTTTCCAATAAATTTATCAATTGATTCTATTCCATTGTGACCAGCGCTAGATCCTCCAAATTTTGTTTTAATTTTTCCAAAATCAATATCTAAATCATCATGAAAAACTATTACATTATCTGCATCAATTTTAAAATATTCAATAAGCTCCCTAATACAAACTCCAGAATTGTTCATGAATGTTAATGGTTTAATTGCATAAACTTTTTTTCCATTAATTGTTCCAGTAGTTAAAAGACCCTTGAATTTAGGTTTTTGTTTTGAGAGCCCAAATTTTTGATTAATTGCATCAATAATTTTAAATCCAATATTATGTCTATTGTTTTCAGAGTTGGGTGTTGGATTACCTAGGCCTACAAATAAAAGCATAATTTTAATTTAAAACAATATTTTCAATACGAGATTTATTTTTTTTCAGTTGGAGATTTTTTTTCTTCGCCTTTACCTTTTTTAGTTTCTTCTTTTTTATCTCCCTTTTCTGCTTCAGGAGATGCAGTTTTAGCTTCTCCTTCTGCTCCTCCCTCGGCTGGAGGAGTGTCTCCTTCAGCGGTACCTTCAGCTCCTTCTGCAGTCTCAGCTGGTTTCTCCGGTTCTTTAATTATTGTTGGAGCGGCAAGAGTTGCAACGACAAAATCTCTTCCTTGAATTGTTGGATGAACATTTTCTGGAAGTTTAATTGATGAAATTTTAAAACTTTGGCCAATATCCACACCATCCAAATCAACTATTAACTCTGTTGGAATATTATCTGTTGGACATTTCAGTTCTACTTTTCTTCTAACAATGTTAAGAACCCCACCTCTTTTTAATCCTGGTGAATTTTCACTATTAATAAATTTTACAGGTATTTCTAAGATTACATTTCCACCTTTTACAATTCTTAAAAAGTCTACATGAATTGGTTCATCGGACAATACATCAAAAATAACTTCTCTTGGTAGTACATTTTGATCTTTTCCATCAATTTTAAGATTAATTATATTAGATAAAAAATTTTCTTTTTCCAAAAGAGTTTTTAAATTTTTTTTTGAAAAAGAAACATTTTGATTTTGTTCCTTTCCTCCATAAACAATACCTGGCACTATACCTTTAGATCTTAAAGAATTTAACTGGCCCTTTGTTTTTGTATCTCTAATGTTTGCTTCAATTGAATTCATAAAAACTAGCGTATTTAACCCAAGTTATTTAATAAAACAAGTAAATTATTTGAATAAATCTGATACAGATGTCGAATTAGAAATTCTTTTTAATGCCTCTCCTAATAAATTAGAAATACTTAATATTTCAATATTTTTAGCACCATTAATTTTTTTAGAATTATCTATTGTGTCGGTAATAACTAAATTTTTTATTGGTGAGTGTTTAATTTTTTTCACCGCTTCACCACTTAGAACTCCGTGAGTTATATATACATGAATTTCTTTTGCTCCTTTATTTTTTAGCATTTTTGCTGCATTAACTATTGTTCCTCCTGAGTCAATTATATCATCAACAATTATACAAACTTTATTTTTAACATTACCAATTATATTCATAACTTCCGATTTTCCGGGCGATGGTCTTCTTTTATCTACAATAGCTAAACCTACATCTAGAAGTTTGCTCAAACCCCTTGTTCTTGCAACACCACCAACATCAGGAGAAACACAAACTATATTATTTAATTTAAGTCTTTTTTTAATATGTCTATAAAAAATTGGAGTTGCATAGAGGTTGTCTACTGGAATATCAAAAAAACCCTGTATTTGTCCTGCATGCAAATCAACTGTGACAACTCTATCAGCACCTGCTTTCGTTATAAGGTTTGAAACAAGTTTTGCAGAAATAGAAGTTCTTGGAACAACTTTCCTGTCTTGTCGTGCATAACCAAAATATGGAATCACTGCTGTAATATTTTTAGCAGAAGATCTTTTTAAAGCATCTATACAAAGCAACATTTCCAAAAGATTATCATTTGCAGGTGATGATATAGATTGAATTATAAAAATATTATTTCCCCTAATATTTTCATTTATTTCTACATAAATTTCCCCATCAGCAAATTTTTTAATTTTTGAGTTTACTATTCTAGTTTTAAGATATTTTGAAATTTTTTGACTTAAATTTTTATTACTATTTCCTGCTAATAATTTCATTGGGATATCCTAATTAATCATAATTAATGAAATATTTCTACCATAATCATTTTCTTTTTTTGCCAAAGACCTTCTTGCACTGAAAAAGTTGTTTTTTGGGTTGTAAGTATCCCTTTCAATAATGTCAATTTTTTTTAGTCCTAAATTACTCAATTGATAATAAATATACTTATTTAGGCTAAAATATGTTTTTTTTTTAATTTTTTTGAAAAAAATTTTGTTATATTTGCTTTGTTTTAAAAATTTAGTTTTAAAATCTTTTTTAATCTCATAATTTTTTTGAGATATACATGGTCCAATCGCTGCAATTAGATTTTTTGATTCGCTTCCGTTTTTCAATAGAAATTTTACTACTTTTCTAATAATTCCTTTATAAGCACCTTTCCATCCCGCATGAATGGCAGATATAATTTTGAGCTTATTATCATAAATTAGTATTGGTACACAATCAGCAGTCAAAACACCTAAAATAATCTTTTTTTCTTTTGTTATCAAAGCATCACCTTTTTTTTTATTTTTATGATTTATATTTTTCTTATCAAAAAAATAAAATTTATTACTATGTATTTGATTTACCAAAATTAGCTTTTTATAAGAAGTGTCAATTTTTTTACAAGCAATTCTCAAATTTTTATTTATATTTTTTTGGTCGTCTAATGATCCTTTTCCACAATTTAAACTTTTATATATACCTTTTGATTTGCCTCCTTTTTTGTTTAGAAAACAATGACTTATTGATTTATATTTTGATAATCTTTTTGAGCAATACATTATTTAAATCCTAAAAAGTCACTTTTTTTAGTTTTAAAACCAAACATTACTTTGAACAAACCACCCATTAAGTTTTTATGTAAAAGCCTCGTAAGTGTAAGAGACATATAATCTAGTTGCTTGATATTCATGTTTTTTTCTAAAATTTTAGCTCTTTCAATTATTCCCATTTTTTCCAAAAAAAACTTTTGAGATACAATTTTCTTTACTTTTAATTTTTTTTTTATGAAATATTCTTTTAAAAGGCTAAAATTAACTAAAGAAGTAATGTCTGCCCTACCAAGATTTTTAAATAGACTATCCATATCCATTTTCTTATTTTTCATAACAGTTTGCAAAGTGCTCCTTTTAACAATATTTAAATAACCATAATCAATAAGTAAAATTCCTCCTGAAAGTTCTTTAATCTTTTTAATCATTTTGTCTAGTTCGATTAGTCCTAATTTAGGATATTCTATAAATTTTAATCCTTTAAAAACTTTAAATGTTTTTATTTTTGCAACATCCCCAAGGGATGCTTTTTGATAAGCCTCATTTAGCCCTGAGGTAGGATTAATTATGTAGCATTTTTCATATAATGAATTTTTTTCATATGAAAATTGCTTAATTGGTATTGCGTCAAAAAACTCATTACCAAAAAAAATAATTGGTCCCTTTTTAATTTTGTTAAAGTTTTGAATCCATTTAACTTTTGAGCCTTTTAATTTTTTTTTTTGTACATTTTTAAGTAAATCACTTTTTTCATACAAATAAATATGTATTGATTTATTGACTTCAGGAAACTTTTTGAATGTGTCTACCAAAACTCTTGCAAGACTTCCATCTCCTGGACCAAGTTCTACAAAATTAAAATTTTTTGGCTTTCCTAATTTTTCCCATGTGGAAACAATCCATATTCCAATTATTTCAGAAAATAAGTTAGAAATAGTTGGGGCTGTAACAAAATCTCCTTGACTACCAAAAGGGATTTTTTTTGTATAATAACCTATATTTGGTTCATAAAGAACTTTTTCAACAAATTCATCAACTGGAATTAATTTGTCCGATTTAATATTAAAATATCCGGGATTATAAGTCATTTTTTTTATATAAAAGAATTGCACCAATTAAAATCATAAATGAACTTAATAATATTCCCATTGAAATTGATCCAAATAAATATCCCAATTGAACATCAGGTTCTCTAAAAAACTCAGAGATTATTCTTAAAATCCCATAGTAAATTAAAAACATATATGAGCAGGTTCCAATCTTATAATTTTTTTTAAAATAAATTAAATTCATCAAGATAAAAAGAATTATACCTTCTAAAAATGCCTCATATAATTGTGAAGGATGCCTTGGAATATCATCTATCATTGGGTAAATTATTCCCCAAGATGCATTTGTTGCTTTGCCTATCAGTTCCCCATTAATGAAATTGGTAATTCTTCCAAAAAATATTCCTATTGGAGAAGCTATTGCTATTAAATCTAAAAAAACAAAAAGTTCTTGTTTATTTTTTTTAGAGAAAAAATAACTTGCTATAATAATTCCAATCAAAGCACCATGGAAAGACATTCCTCCTTGCCATATCATTAAAATTTCACTTAAATTATTTAAGTAATAGTCAAAATTATAAATAAAAATATATCCGAGTCTTCCACCTACAATTATACCAACTATTAAATAGGCTATAAGATCATCAAAAATATTTAAAATTGACTTATCTTTTATTAGATATTTTTTGCAATAAAACCAGCCAATAAGTATTCCAAATACATATGCTAGAGAGTACCACCTTATTTCTAAGGAAAAAAAATGAAAAGCAACTGGGTCAAAATTGTTAATAAACATTTTTAAAAAATAATATTAAGATATAGTACTTTTAATAAGCTTTATATGTCAAAATCAAAATTTGTAATTGATAAACTTGCCAAGTTATTTGAACAAGGCCTTATTTCATATAAGGATTTAAATAATGAAATTTTAAATATTCTTAAATCAAAAAAAGATGAAATTGTATTTAAATTAGATTTATCCACTAAGGAAGAGTTTGAGGTTTTAAAAAAAAGAATAGATTCTTTAGAAAAAAAAATTGAATTATTAGGTAAAAATAAAAAAAAAACTAAAAAGGCAAAGAAATCTTAACTCTTAAACCATTTAAGTGAGATTTTTCTAATTTTATATTTCCACCATGAGACTGAACAATGTCTGAGGCAATTGACATTCCTAACCCTACACTCGATTTAGAATCACCACGACTTTTGTCAATTTTATAGAAAGGTTTAAATACATTTTCATACTGCTTTTCTTCTATACCTGGTCCATCATCATCAATTGTTATTGAAAGATTATTTGAGCCTTTTTTGAGATTTATAACTACGTTTTTTCCATATTTAATAGAATTGTCTATTAAATTATTTAAACATCTACGAATTAAATTTTTTCTACCACTGAAAACTATTTTTGAGTTTGAATTAAAAATAATATTTTTATTTTCATATTTATTTACTGTATCAAAAATAAGTTCAGAGATATCAAATTTTTCATTTTTTTCATTAGATCGTTTACTTGCAAATTGCAGATACTCATTAAGCATTTTTTCCATTTCTGTTACATCTTCAGATAGTTTATTAGATATTTCTTTATCTTTTATAAAAGCTAGTTGTAATTTTATTCGTGTTAGTGGTGTTCTTAAATCATGACTAATTCCAGATAACATTTCAGATCTTTGGTTTAAATGACGAATGATTCTTTTTCTCATTCTTTCAAATTCATATCCAGCTTGTCTAATTTCTAAGGCACCAGAAGGTCTATATTCACCAATGTCCTCACCTTTACCAAATTTTTCTGAAGCTCTAGCTAAATTAATTATTGGTCTTGTTTGATTTTTTAAAAATATTAGAGCTACTGTAATTAATAAAAATGCTGGTAGTGTAATCCATAATGCAAAAATTCTAGCAGATGTATTTGTTACTCTTTCTTTAGGAACTAAAAATTGAAAATATCCATTTGAATATTGTATTTTTAAATCAATTGATTCTTTAAACTTTGTTGCATCAAACCAATAATTTAACATTTTTGATTTAAGTTCTCGCCTCAAAGTTCTGTCCATTGGGCTAAACCATCTTTCTTGGTTATTCTTAGGTAATATTTTTTCAGGAACATAAATAACTTTAACATCATGATTTTCCGAGAAAAGTTTTGTTAGTGAGTCTTTATTATGTTGTTCATTTTCATAGGCGTTTATAAAAAACATTATTTCATTAACAAGCGCTCTAGTCATACCTTTGTTTGTTTTTATCCAAAGGCTATCAAAGAAAACTATTGAAATAGTTATTTGTAGAATTATTATAGGAGCTGCAACAATTAATAAAGCTCTATAAAATAATTGTTTTGGTAATAATTTTTTTAAAAGTTTATTCAATCCATAAAACATAACCCGTACCCCTTATAGTTTGAAGATATTTAGGATTTTTTGGATCTAATTCTATTTTTTTTCTAAGTCTTGTGATTATCACATCTACAGATCTTTCTTTATCTATACTAATCAAATTTCCAATATAATTTCTTGAAAAAGTTTCACCAGGCGAGTTTATCATTTTTTCTAAAATAATTTTTTCTGTATTATTTATTTTAAACTCCTTACTACCTTTATGTATTATGAATTTATTTAAATTTATTTTTATATTATCAAATTCAATAATTCTTTTAATATTTTTTGACTTTGTTTTATTTAAAATATTTTTTATTCTTAGGGTTAATTCTTTTGGTTCAAAAGGTTTTGGTAGATAGTCATCTGCTCCAACTTCAAGCCCTTCAACTCTTTCACTAGCTTCACCTTTAGCTGTAAGTAATATAATAGGTGTATTAAATTTATTCTTATTTTTTGAAATAAAATCTAATCCGCTTTCTCCTGGCATCATAATATCTAATACAATCAAATCAAACTTTATAACTTTAACCTTTTCCTCTGCATCTTCTGCATTATTAGCAGTTGTAACTAAGAAATTATTTTCATTAAGATATTTTTTTACTAAATTTCTGATTCCATCATCATCATCAACAACCATTATATGTGCTTCATATTTATTCATTAATTATTTTTTTTAATACATTGTTAAAACTATTTATTTCTATTGAACTAGAATTTATAAGAGCTTTGTAAATTCTTTTTTTTTGTGCTAAAAAAATTTCATTAAATATTTGATTTCCTTTTTTTGTTAAAAAAACATGTTTTAATCTCGTGTCTTTTTCACCTTTTTTAAATTCAATTGTGTTCAAACTAATTAAATCTTTTAAAACTCTATTTAGACTTTGTTTTGTGACTTTTAATTTTCTAAGAAGTTGAGAAATTGTTATACCTTGATGAAGTGAAATTAAATGAATAGCCTTATGGTGGGCAATACCCAAAGAGTACTTATTTAATATTTTTTTAGGATCATTGAAAGATTCTCTATAGCCAATGAACAGCTTTTCGATGAATTCTTTTAAATAATCATCTTTTAAATATAAAAGATCTTTCATATGGGTAAGTTATATTGACATATTATATTTAGAAAGATATTTTTTTAAAAAATTAAATTTCTTTATGATACCTTACGATAAACGCTCAGGAAAAATTTGGTACAATAATGACCTTGTTGACTGGGGAGATGTAAAACTTCATGTTTTAAGTCATGGTTTACATTATGGGAGTTGTGTATTTGAAGGTGAGAGGGTATATGATGGTTCAATTTTTAAATTGGAAGAACATACAGAGAGATTTTTTCATTCTGCAAATAGAATGGGTTTTAAAATTCCTTACAGCCAAGAAGAAATAAATGAAGCTTGCAAAAAAACTGTTTCAATTCAAAAAGTTAAAAATGGTTATGTAAGACCAGTTGCATGGCGTGGAAGTGAAATGATGGCAATATCTGCACAACAAACAAAAATTCATGTTGCGATCGCAACTTGGGAATGGGGTTCGTATTTTGATCCAAAATTAAAAACTGAAGGAATAAAATTAAATATATCTAAGTGGAAAAGACCTTCTCCCGAATCTATTCCTTGGGATACAAAAGCCGCAGGACTTTATATGATTTGCACTTTGTCAAAACATGAAGCTGAAAGTCAGGGATATACTGATTCTTTAATGTTAGATCACGAAGGAAAAGTTGCAGAAGCAACTGGAGCTAATATTTTTTTTAAAGATAAAGACGGATCTCTACATACGCCAATTCCAGACTCTTTTTTAGATGGTATAACAAGAAGAACAGTTATTGATATAGCTAAAACAAAAAATATTAAGATTATAGAAAGAAAAATAAAACCCAGTGAGTTAGAAAATTTTGTAGGATGCTTTCTTACAGGGACAGCTGCGGAAGTAACTCCTGTAGCTTCAATTGATAAATATAAATTTAAAGTTTGTAATACAATAATTGAATTATCAGAAAGTTATCAAGCATTAGTAAGAAAAAAAATAGCAGCTTAATTTTTACTATCTTCAGAAATAGCGTGATCAATACCTTTTCTTAAGTATTCATAACCAGTGTAAAGTGTTAAAAATGCCGAGAGCCATAATAAAATTATACCAATAGTCTGTGCATTATAATCTTGAAAGTTAATAATTTTGTTGCCCGTTTCACCTGTTAACAAGATAGAGATAGAAAACATTTGTAAAAATGTTTTCAATTTTGCGAGATTTGAAACAGGCAGTTTTATTTTTCCTTTTGCTAAAAATTCTCTTAATCCAGAAATAAGGATTTCTCTTGTTAAAATAATTATTGCAGCAATTACTTCATAATTTTTAATTGTTTCATTCATTACTAGTAATATTAATGCTGTAGCCACAATTATTTTATCAGCTATAGGGTCTAATAATTCTCCTAATTTTGATTCTTCTTTATACATTCTTGCTAACAAACCATCTAAAAAATCTGTAAATGATGCAATTAAAAATAGAGCAAATGGAATTACATCACCATAGAATCCCGGTAAATAAAAAGCAAAAACAAAAACTGGCACAATAATAATTCTGCCTATTGTTAGATAATTTGGAATTTTAATTTTCATTCGTGGAAAAAGTTATATATTTTTTTTGCTACTTTTTCTTCTACTCCTTCTACTGACTGAATTTCATCTATACTTGCCGATTCCACAGCTTTACTTGATCCAAAATGGTTTAATAGTGCCCTTTTTCTAATAGATCCAATACCATCAATTTGATCAAGAAGAGATTTGTTAATACCTTTTTTTCTTTTTGCTCTATGAGCACTAATAGCAAATCTGTGCGATTCATCTCTTAATCTTTGTAAAAAGAAGAGAGTAGGGTCATTTTTAGTAAATTTAAATTCTTTGCCATTGTGAAAGAAAGTTTCGTTACCGCTATTTCTAAACTTCCCTTTTGCAATTGCAATTATTGGAATGTCATGAAGCCCAAGCTCGTTTAAACTCTCTCTTGCTACAGAATACTGTCCTTTACCACCATCAATTAAAACTAAATCTGGAAAAGTTAAATAATCCCCTTTTTCTTGAACGGCTCTTTTAAATCTTCTATTTAAAACTTCTCTTATCATACCATAATCATCTTGTTTATTTTTCTGTATTTTAATATTAAATTTTCTATATCTTTTTTTAATGAAACCCTCCTCACTATAAGTAATTAAGGCACCAACACTATTTGTTCCTTGAATATGGCTGTTATCATAAACTTCAATTAAATTTATATTTGTTTCTAAATTAAATTTTTTAGCAACTGCATCAAATAACTCTTTATTATTCTGACTTTCATAGAGTTTTCTATTTAAACTGTCTTTTGCGTTTTTTATTGCTTGGCTTATTACTTTTAATTTAGATCCTTTTTTTGCAATAGATATGTTTATTTGTTTATTTTCTTTTTTTGTAAGTGTTTTTTCAATTAAATTTTTTTCTTTTATTTCTGTTGATAAAATTATTGAAGATGGAACACTTTTATTTTCATAAAATTGAGATACAAATGAATTTAAAATTTCACCAAGGCTTTCATCAGGATCATGCTTTGGAAAAAAAGCTTGATTTCCCCAATTTTGTTTTGATCTATAAAAAAAAACCTGAATACATGTCTTACCCGACTCTTTATAACCAGCTATTACATCTGCCTCTACTAAGTTTGATTCATTAATTCTTTGAGATGATTGAATTATATTTAATGATTTTATTCTATCTCTCAAAATTACAGCTTTTTCAAAGTCAAGTTCTTCACTAGCTTTTTCCATTTGACTTGAAAGATTTTTTTGAATTCGTCTTGATTTGCCAGAGACAAATTCAATTGCATCTTCTACTGTTTGTTTATAATCATTTTCTTTTATGTAGCCAACACATGGCGCTGAACATCTTTTTATTTGATATAAAATACATGGTCTTTTTCTATTTTTAAAAACAGTATCATCACAAACTCTAAGATGAAAAATTTTTTGTATCATTTTAATTGTCCAATTTGCAGAACCTGCAGATGCGAATGGGCCAAAAAAAAATCCTTTTTTATCTTTTTTTCCTCTATGTCTTTTAATTTGAGGCCACTTATCTTCTTTGCCAATAAATATGAAAGGAAAAGATTTGTCATCTCTTAAAAGAATATTAAATCGCGGTTTATGTTTTTTTATTAAATTAGCTTCTAACAACAAAGCTTCACTTTCATTAGAGGTAGTTGTTATTTCAAGCTTTTTAGTTTGAGATAACATTCTTTCAGTTCTTATAATATGATTTTTTTCTGAAACATAACTTTGTAATCTATTAGGTAAGTTTTTAGCCTTGCCTACGTATAAAATCTCATTTTTGTAATTTAACATCTTATAAACACCAGGGAGTTTTGGTATCAGTGGTAGTTCTTTTTTAATTACATCTTTTCCGTTATCAGGGCTTGTCATGACTTCTTTTTTTAGAAATTTGAATTCCAACTGATGAACAATCTTTCATAATTTCCAATTTTTCAATTTTAAGTGATATTTTATCTATTCTTTTATCTTTAAATAGTTCATCAAAAACATCTTCTGCTAATGTTTCTAGAAAGTTATAGTGTTTATTTTTAACTAATTTTTTTATCAATTTTACAAGTTTAGAGTAATTGACTATTGACTTTAAATCTTTGTCATTTGTTGGTTTTTTATCTTCGTAGTTTGCCTCTAAACTGAATTTAACTTTCTGTGGTGTCGCTTTTTCAAAATCATAGTATCCAAGTTTAAGATTTAAAATAAGTTCTTTTATAAGAACCTTTTTTTCATAATTAAATAAAGTTTTATTCCTGCCTATTTTTACAACTTTAAGATTATTTTTTTTCATTCTTTTCCCCCCATTATATCTGGAGTTTGCCAATTTAAACTTTGTCCGCTATCAACAGAAATAACCTGTCCAGTAATAGATCTATTTCTAATAAAAAAGTCAACTGCATTGCATATTTGTTCAACATCTACTTGTCTTTTAAGTGGGGTAGCCATGTATTGTTTTCTAAAGTGTTTTTTGCTTTGCCTTTTATTTTTTAAAGTAGGCCCAGGTGCTATACCATTGACTCTTATATTTGGTGCCAGACTCATAGCGCTAGTTTTAGTTAAAGTATAAAGACCAGTTTTACTAATTGTATAGGAGAAGAAATATGGGGTTAGTTTAAATACTCTTTGGTCTATTATATTAATAATATTGTTATTTTTTCCTCTAGTATTTTTTGAAAATTCTTTAGATAGAAGAGCAGGGGCTCTTAAATTGACTCTTAAATGATGTTCCCAGCTATCTGTTGTAAAATTTTCAAGTTTATCATTTTCAAATAATGAGGCATTATTAATTAAACAATCAAAATATTTTAATTTAGATTTAGCAAATTTTACTATTTTTTTTACATCAGTTTCTTTACTTAAGTCACCCTTAACTAAATAAACTTTTGTTTGCTTTATGATCAAATCTTTTTTTAATTTTTCAGCATCAATTTTTGATTTATTAAAATGAATAACTATTTCTACACCTGGGCCAGAAAGACTTTTTGCTATCGCAGATCCGATTCTTGTCGCACCTCCAGTTATAATTATTTTATTTGCTTCCACTTTTTTTTACCTTTTTGAGCCCTTGTTCCTGGCATTCCCATTTTGGATCTTCCTTCTGGGTACTTTTTATTTTTTAAACTGTATCGTTTTACTTTTGGGTTTAGTGTAATCTCTAGTTCAGTACTTTCAAGTTTTCTTATTTCATCTCTAATTTTTGCTGCTTCTTCAAACTCCAGGTTTGTTGCAGCTTCTTTCATTTTTTTATTCAGAGCTTTTAAGTGTTTTTTAAGATTTCCTCCAATATTTTCACCTGTTCCAATTTTTACATAGTCCTTTTCATAAACACTTTCCAGTATATCACTAATTTCTTTTTTAACCGTTGTAGCGCTTATCTTATTTTTTTTATTATAATCTAACTGTATTGATCTCCTTCTGTTTGTTTCTTCAATCGCTTTTTTTATACTTTTTGTTTCTTTATCGGCATACAATATAACTTTGCCATCTAAATTTCTTGCAGCTCTTCCAATTGTTTGTATTAGCGAAGTTTCAGATCTTAAAAAACCTTCTTTGTCAGCATCTAAAATTCCAACTAGAGCACATTCGGGTATATCTAATCCTTCTCTCAAAAGATTGATTCCAACTAGCACATCAAAGACACCGAGTCTCAAGTCTCTCATGATTTCAATTCTTTCGAGAGTATCTATGTCAGAATGAAGATACCTAACTTTAATTCCATTTTCATGTAAATACTCTGTTAAATCTTCAGCCATTCTTTTTGTTAAAGTTGTAACTAATACTCTATAATTTTTTTCTACAGTTTTTTTACACTCGTGCATTAAGTCATCAACTTGATTTTTTGCAGGCTTTATTTCAACTGGTGGATCAATTAATCCTGTTGGCCTTATGACTTGATCTATAAATTTTCCTTTTGTTTGTCCCAGTTCCCATGGGCCGGGTGTTGCGGATACAAATATAGTTTGAGTTCTCATTAAATTCCATTCTTCAAATTTAAGAGGACGATTATCCATACATGAAGGAAGTCTAAATCCATATTCAGCTAGAGTACTTTTTCTTGATCTATCACCTTTAAACATACCATTAAGTTGAGGAACAGTAACATGAGACTCGTCAACAAATATTAAAGTATTGTCAGGAAAATATTCAAATAAAGTAGGCGGTGGCTCGCCAGGTTTTCTGCCAGATAAAAATCTTGAGTAGTTTTCAATCCCAGCACAAGAACCTGTTGCCTCAATCATCTCTAAATCAAATTTTGTTCTTTCTTCCAATCTTTGAGCTTCTAATAATTTATTTTCAGCTTTATGTTTTTTTAAAGTTACTTCTAGTTCTTTTTTAATATTTATTATTGCTTGTTCTATAGTTGGTTTTGGTGTGATGTAGTGACTATTTGCATATATTTTTATTAAATTTAATTCTTTTACTTGATCTCCAGTTAATGGATCAAATTCTTCAATATTTTCCAATTTATCTCCAAACAAACTTAATCTCCAAGCTCTATCTTCTAAGTGAGAAGGAAAAATTTCTAAATATTCTCCTCTAGCCCTAAAGGTTCCTCTATAAAAATTTTGGTCATTTCTTTTGTATTGCAAATTTACAAGTGATTTTATTATTTGTTCTCTATTATATTGATAATTTTTTTGTAGAGTTAATGTCATTTTACTATAAGCCTCAACGGAACCTAAGCCATAGATACAAGATACACTTGCAACAATTAAAACATCATCTCTTTCAAGAAGAGATCTAGTAGCAGAGTGTCTCATTCTATCTATTTGTTCGTTGATCGAAGCTTCCTTTTCGATGTATGTATCTGATCTTGGGACATAAGCTTCAGGTGTATAATAGTCATAATATGAAACAAAATATTCTACAGCATTATCTGGAAAGAAAGATTTCATCTCTCCATAAAGTTGGGCAGCCAGTGTTTTATTAGGTGCTAAAATTAAAGCAGGTCTGTTGGTTTGTTCAATAACTTTTGCCATAGTAAAAGTTTTTCCAGAACCGGTAACACCTAGTAGGACTTGACTAAAGTTACCTTTTTTTGCACTTTGAACTAACTTCTTTATTGCTTCCGGTTGATCGCCAGCTGGTTTAAAATCAGATTTAATTTTAAACTTTTTACCACCTTCAAGTTTTCCGCTAATTTCAGGGTTTTTGCTTTGTATATCAGTAATTAAATCTTGATAAGTGTTTTGCATATATTAAACAAAGTAATAAAATAAGAAATATATTTCAATGAGCATAATATCTAACAATTTAAAAAGAATAAAACCATCTCCAACTATAGCAGTTACTCAAAAAGCTAGAGAATTAAGAGCTGCTGGGAAAGATGTCATTGGCTTAGGTGCAGGCGAGCCAGATTTTGACACACCAGACAATATCAAAGATGCAGCTATTAAAGCCATTAGAGGAGGTGATACAAAATATACAGCCGTTGATGGAACTCCAGAATTAAAAAAAGCAATTGTAGATAAGTTTAAGAGAGAAAATAAACTAGATTATACAACTGACCAAATAACGGTTGGAACTGGTGGAAAACAAGTTCTCTATAATGCATTTATGGCAACTTTAAATAAAGGTGATGAAGTAATAATTCCAGCACCTTTTTGGGTTTCATATCCAGACATGGTATTGCTTGCAGGAGGAAAACCAAAAATAGTTAAATGTGAAGAAAAAGATGGTTTTAAATTAACTCCTAAAAAACTTCAGAAAGCTATTTCAAAAAACACTAAATGGTTAATTTTAAATTCACCTTCAAATCCAACAGGAGCAGGCTACACAAAAGATGAAATTGAAAGTTTAGCAAAAATATTAATAAAAAATAAAAAAATTCATATTTTGAGTGATGATATTTATGAACATATTAAATATGATAATTTTAACTTTTTCACGATTGCACAAGTTTCTAAATTAAAAGATAGAACATTAACAATGAACGGTGTTAGTAAATCATATGCAATGACTGGTTGGAGAATAGGTTATGCTGCTGGTCCAAAAGATATAATTAAAGCAATTGGAAAAATTCAATCTCAATCGACATCAAATCCTTCTTCAGTAAGTCAAGCTGCTGCGGTTGAAGCTTTAAATGGTTCTCAAGATTTTATTAAAGAAAGATCAGATGCATTTAAAGAAAGAAGAAACTTTGTAGTTAAAAGCTTAAATAATATTAAAGGCATTAATTGTTTAACTCCTAACGGTGCATTTTATGTATTTCCAAGTTGCAAGCAGCTATTAGGAAAAAAAACAAAATTAAAGACAGATTCTGATTTTGTTGAAAAATTATTAGAGAAAGCCAATGTTGCCGTTGTTCAAGGATCCGCTTTTGGCTTAGATGGATATTTTAGAATTTCTTATGCCACTTCAATGGAAAAATTAAAAATTGCAATGGAAAGAATAAAATCTTTTTGTGAAAGTTTAGAATAGTATAATTTAGTGTTCGTGCTTTTCTATTCCATGTTTTTCTAACAAATCATGCATTCTTTGATGTTCTTTATAAGTTAATCCATAAAAAACAATTACAGTAACGATTGAGCCAACAAATACACCTTGTACAAATCTAAATATTGTTTTTTTATTTCTAGCTTTTGTATCTTGATTCATTTGCTTTCCTTTTCTTTTAGCTTCATAAAATTTATAGGCAGCGTAAGAGATCAAAAATATACTTAGGATCCAAGATATTGGATGGTTAACAACCGCAATAAGGGATCCGCCAAATAATGCTGCAATAAATCCACTAATCCAACATATTGGACACACTAAACTAATCCTAATCTAACTACTGATTTAGCATTTTCATATATGCAACCTTTTGCAGGTTTAAATTTAAAACCTAATAATTCTTCAGCATATGTTGTGTCAGTTTGCATTATAATTCCAAGGTCAGGTATCATTGTTTTAGCACTTGAGTCTAAATAACTTATTAATTTAACCATAAAATTTGGCAGTTCTTTTTTGGGAAGTTTTTTTGCATACTCAGGCATCGCTTCAGCCATCAATTGAGATAATTCAACTAGTTTTTTTACTTCTTTACCAACAATTAATCTTCTTCCGCCAACTTTATTATTTCCAATGCAGGCAACATGTGCTTTTGCTATATCTTTTACATCAGAAATTAAAACTGCAAATTTAGGTGCTCCTGGAAATTTACCCTTCATAAATTGTCTTACGTATTCGATTGATGTACCACCTTTTTTATCCAATGCATCACCAAATACCCCACCAGGATTAATTGCTGTTAATTTATTTTTTAATCCTTTGCTTTCCATAAAATCCCAAGCAGCTCTTTCAGCTTTTGTTTTCGATAAAAAGTAATCACTCACACCCTCAACCCAATTAACATCTGTCCAATCATTTTCTCCAAATGTGTAAGGATTACTTCTATTAGGTTTTCTAAACATTGCTACGATAGAGGAAGTTATAATTATTTGCTCTACATCAGCATTCAAACCAGCATTTAAAACTCTTAAAGTTCCATCTACAGCAACTGGCAATAAACTATCTCTATTATTTGAAACTTTCATAGGAAAAGGATAAGCAACGTGCATTATATATTTGAATCCTTTTGCTGCTTCATTCCATCCATCATCTTTTAAAAGATCTAATTCAACGAATGACAATTTATCTGTAGAAGTGTATTTGCTTATAGTTTCTTTGGTTTGTTCAATTAAATTTTTATTTCTAACTGTTCCTAAAACTTCATAACCAGAATTCAATAATTCTATCGCAGTATGCTTTGCAATCCATCCACTGATACCAGTTAATAAGACTTTATCACTCATAATTTATTATTTAATATTACAGTTATATTAGCAATGGTTAATATTGGATTTCTGCTATGCATGTTTTGCTAATGAGATAAAAATTTTTCAGCTTCAAGCGCAGCCATACACCCCATTCCTGCAGCTGTTACAGCTTGTCTAAATATCTTATCTTTAACATCTCCTGCAGCAAAAACACCAGGTATATTAGTTTCTGTAGAGTCTGGTTTTGTTGTTAAATACCCTTCTTTGTCCATATCTAATTGATTTTTAAATAGTTGGGTTGCTGGATCATGACCGATAGCAATAAAAAGACCATCAATTTTTAACTCTTCAATTTTATTTGTTTTTACATTTTTGATTTTTAATCCTTTAACATTTTTTGGTTCGTTATCTCCGATGACTTCTTCAACAACACTATCCCAAATAATTTCAATTTTTTTGTTAGCCATTAATTTGGCTTGAAGCATTTTTTCAGCTCTTAAAGAATTTCTTCTATGAATTAATTTTACTTTTGATGCAAATTTTGTAAGAAACATAGCCTCTTCTACTGCAGCATTCCCACCGCCGACAACTGCAACTGTTTTTTCTTTAAAGAAAAAACCATCACATGTTGCGCACGCAGATACTCCAAATCCTCTATATTTCTGTTCAGATTCAATATTTAACCATCTTGCTTGAGCCCCAGTTGAAATAATAATTGAGTCTGCCGTATATTTTTGGCCGCTTTCCGCAATAGCTTCAAATGGTTTAGATTTTAAATTTACAGATGAAACATGATCCTCAATTATCTCAGTTCCAACAGCTTTAGCTTGGTCTCGCATTTCTTCCATTAACCAAGGACCTTGAATTACTTTTGCAAATCCAGGATAATTTTCTACATCAGTAGTAGTTGTTAATTGTCCTCCTGGTTCCATACCAGAAATCATTATAGGTTTAAGCATCGCTCTTGCAGCATAAACTGCAGCGGTGTATCCGGCAGGCCCAGATCCAATTATTAACACTTTTGTGTGTTTAGATGGATTCTGATTCATATCAAAGCTATATAGTAATTAATGAGCAAATTAAAAGGGTTATTACTGACTGAAGGAATGCATGGCATGATAAGCCAAGTTGAAGGTTTAGCTAAAGCGTTAGACATTGAATTTATACACCAAAAAGTTGAACTAAATAGTTTTTGGAAATTAATTCCTCCAAATTTAACTCCTGTTTCAAAGTTAGTTTTTAAAAAAATTGATACTTTGGATTTTGATATAATTATTTCTTGCGGAAGAAAAAGCGTAATTCCTTCAATATACCTAAAGAAAAGTTCGAAAAAAAAAATTTTTAACATTCATATTCAAGATCCAAAGGTTTCTCTAGGTAATTTTGACTTAGTAATTGCTCCAGAACATGACAATTTAATAGGAAAAAATGTTATAACCTCAAAAGGCGCAATACATTATTTAACTTTAGATGAAATTAAAAATAATCATAATTATCTAGCAGACAAGTTAAAGAAAAATCATGAATATATATTATTAGTTTTAGGTGGGCCAAATAAATACTATGATTATGAAGATCAAAATTTAATAAATATTTTTGGCATAATTAAAAAAATTTTGAATAAGAATAATTTGCAAGCGATTGTAATTCCTTCTATGCGAACACCTAAAAAAACTATTAACTTGGCAAATGAACATTTAGGATTAGAAAATCTTGTAATTAATAATGTTGATAAAAAAGCCTATCTTTCTGGATTATCCTTGGCAAAATATATTGTTGTTACCTGCGACTCCACTTCAATGATATCAGAAGCAGCTTTAACTGGAAAACCTATTTATATTGCAGATATACCTGCTAAAAGAAAAGATGAAAGGTTTAAAAAATTTAGAGATTTGTTTAGTGAATTAAATATAACGAAAAATTTAAATGAAAAACTTGAAATTTGGTCTTATAAAAGTTTAAATGAAACTACTAGAATAGCTGAAAAAATTAAAAAATATATATCGTAATGTCATTTTTAAATTCAATAGAAAAAAAATCAAAAAAATTTGAAAGCCCTTTTACGCATTGGGAATTAAATGAACCTTTAACTAAAGAGCAAATTGCTGAAATTATAAATGCTGACATTGATAATCCGACTGAACATAATCTTAATTATGATGGAACAAGAGCTATTGATGGCGGAGAAGGTAATTTTAGAGAAGGGATTTCTGATGGTGGAAAAGCTTTAAAATTTAGATGTTTTATAACAAGAGAAAACTCAAATGATTTTCCAAATTTAACAAATTTTATAAATGAACTTCAAAATAAAAAAACTTACGAAAAAATTTCAAGTTTAATTGGAAAAGATTTATCAAACTCTTATGTTAGAGTTGAAGTAATATGTGATAGGAAAGGCTTTTGGCTTAAGCCGCACTGCGATATTAAAGAAAAGCTTATTTCATGCTTACTATTCGTTAATAAGACAAATGAAAGTGAAGATCTAGGAACAGATTTTTATGATAGTAAATTAAAAAAAATTAAAACTCTTCCTTATAAAGATAATTATGGATATTTTTTTTCTAGCGGTCCTAATACTTGGCACGGCATGGAAAAAAAAGAAATAGTTAAAGAAAGACGCTGCTTACAAGTAAACTATGTTACTTTTCCAACTGATTGGAAAGTGGAATAATTAAATATCTTGAAGAGAAGTTGCTGTAATTGCTTTTGTTTTTAAGGATTTTATTCCTTTTAAACAAGCCTGAGCAGTTGACATATTTGTACAATAAGGCACTTTGTTTATTAAAGTTCCCCTTCTTAAAGCGATTGCATCACTAAGACGGTGCTCACTTTTTCCACCTCCTGTATTAATTACTAAAGCAATTTTTTTAGAATTCAATACATCAACAATATGTGGTGAGCCTCCACTGACTTTATTTATTTTTTTACATTTCATCCCATATTTTCGTATGAAATTTGCTGTTCCTTCTGTAGCAGAAAGAGTAAAATTTAATTTTAATAATTGTTTAGCTAAACCTATTCCTTCCTCTTTATGACTATTTTTTAAGGAAATAAATGCCAATCCTTTTGTAGGTAATGAATTGGACGCAGCAATTTGGCTTTTCGCATAAGCAAGACCAAAATCTTTATCTATTCCCATAACTTCTCCTGTAGACTTCATTTCGGGTCCAAGTAAAACATCTACATTTGGAAATTTATTAAATGGAAAAACAGCTTCTTTGACTGCATACATTTTTTTATTTTTATTTTTTAAATTAAATTTGGACAATTTTTCTCCAGTCATTACTCTTGAAGCAATCTTAGCTAATGGAATTCCTTTAGCTTTTGATACAAATGGTACAGTTCTGCTAGCTCTTGGATTAACTTCAATAATAAAAATTTGATCTTTTTTTATTGCAAACTGGACATTCATGAAACCTTTTACTTTTAATGCCAAGGCTAATTTTTTAGTTTGATTCTTAATTTCCTCAATTAATTCTTTTTTAATAGCAACTGGTGGAAGACAGCACGCAGAGTCTCCCGAATGTATACCTGCTTCTTCTATGTGTTGCATTATACCTGCAACAAAAACTTCTTTGCCATCCGATATAGCATCTACATCAACTTCCATTGCGTTATTTATAAATTTATCAATTAAAACAGGATTATTTTCTCCAGCTTTAAATGCTTCTTCGACAAAATCTTTTAGTTGGCTTTTTTCGTAAACTATTTCCATTGCTCTTCCTCCTAGTACATATGATGGTCTAACCATTAAAGGTAATCCAATTTTTTGGGCAATTTTAATTGCTTCATTGTATGTTTTTGCAATACCGCTTTCTGCTTGTTTTAATTTTAATTTAATTAAAAGTTTTCTAAATCTATCCCTATCTTCAGCTAGGTCGATGGAAGAATACTGTGTTCCTATTATTGGTAATGAATTTTCATGAAGAAATTTTGCTAATTTAATAGGAGTTTGACCTCCAAATTGTGCAATTATTCCTACCAAGTTGCCCTTTGATTTTTCTTTTAATATTATGTTATGAACATACTCTTCAATTAATGGCTCAAAGTATAATCTATCACTTGTATCATAATCAGTTGAGACAGTTTCAGGGTTACAATTTATCATTATTGTTTCAAAATTAGCTTCTTTCAAAGCATAGCTAGCTTGACAGCAACAGTAATCAAACTCAATTCCTTGACCTATTCTGTTTGGTCCACCTCCTAGAATTATAATTTTTTTTCTTGAAGAAGGATTAGCTTCACATTCAGTTTTTAATGAAAAATTTCTTTGATATGTGGAGTACATATAAGGAGTAAATGATTTAAATTCAGCCGCACAAGTATCCACTTTCTTATAAACAGGAAACACATTTAGAGCTATTCTTCTTGACCTAATAATTTTTTCATTAGTTTTAGAAAGTTGAGCAATTTTTTTATCTGAAAAACCAATAGATTTTAACCTATTAAATTCATTGAATTCTTTTGGTATTCCTTTTTTCTTTATTTGATTTTCTGCTTCTATAATTTCTTTAATTTGTTCTAAAAACCATGGGTCAATTCCAGATAATTTTTGTATTTTTTTTAAATTTATTTTTTTTCTTATAGCTTCTGCAACTAAAAGCAGCTTATTTGGGATATTTATTTTTAGTTTTTTTTCAATTTCTTTTTTATTTAAATCAAAAATTCTATCTAATCCAGAAAAGCCAATTTCTAAAGATGATAGTGCTTTTTGAAAAGATTCTTTAAAGTTCCTTCCAATTGCCATTGCTTCCCCAACGGATTTCATTGAGGTTCCCAAAATGGCAGGGGATTGAGAAAATTTTTCGAAAGTAAATCTTGGTATTTTAGTTACAACATAATCTATTGTTGGTTCAAATGAAGCAGGAGTTGTTTTAGTTATTTCATTTTTTAGTTCATCAAGAGTGTATCCAACTGCTAATTTTGCAGCAACTTTTGCGATTGGAAATCCTGTTGCTTTCGATGCTAAAGCTGATGATCTTGAAACTCTTGGATTCATTTCAATTATAACCATTCTGCCATTTTTAGGATTGATCGCAAATTGAACATTTGATCCTCCAGTTTCAACACCAATTTTTCTTAAACATGCAATAGATGCATTTCTCATAACTTGATATTCTTTATCTGTAAGAGTTAAAGCGGGTGCAACGGTAATAGAGTCTCCCGTGTGAATTCCCATTGGATCTACATTTTCTATTGAACAAACTATTATACAGTTATCTTTCTTGTCTCTTACAACTTCCATTTCAAATTCTTTCCATCCTTCAAGACATTCCTCTATTAGAACTTGCCCAACAGGAGACTCGTGTAAACCATTTTTAACTATCTTAAGAAAATCTTTTTTATTCTTTGCAATACCACCGCCTAGTCCTCCCAATGTAAATGCAGGTCTGATTATTGCAGGTAAGCCAATCTTTCTTAAAACTTTAACTGCATCATTATAACGGTTAATAACTTTTGATTTTGGTAGATCTAAACCAATATCCAGCATATTTTTTCTAAATTTTTTTCTATCTTCAGCGTTTGAAATAGCTTTAGAATTTGCTCCAATAAGCTCTATTTTATATTTTTTTAAAATACCTTTTTTTTCAGCTTCCATTGCTAAATTTAAGGCAGTTTGTCCTCCCATAGTTGGAAGAATTGCATTAGGTTTTTCTTTTTGAATAATTTTTTCTAAAATTTTTATAGTAATAGGTTCAATATAAGTTTTATCTGCAACGTTTGGATCAGTCATAATGGTTGCAGGGTTGGAATTAATTAAAATAACTTTATAACCTTCATCTTTTAGTGCTTTACAGGCTTGGGTTCCAGAATAATCAAATTCACACGCTTGCCCAATTATTATAGGTCCAGCCCCAACAACTAAAATTTTTTTAATATCTTTTCTTTTTGGCATTTTTTACTAAGTTAATAAATTGATTAAATAAATAATGACTATCTTGAGGGCCAGGATTTGACTCTGGATGATATTGAACAGAAAAAACAGGTTTATTTTTTAATTTTATTCCTTCTACAGAATTATCAAATAAAGATTTGTGAGTCATTTCAACATTTTTCGGTAAGCTTTCTTTAACTACTTCAAACCCATGATTTTGACTGGTTATTTCAACTCTATCATTTACTAAATTTTTAACAGGATGATTTGCACCTCTATGTCCTATTTTCATTTTTTTTGTTTTTGCTTTTAATGCTAAAGCCAATAATTGATGGCCAAGACATATACCAAATATTGGAATATTAGATCTAATTAAATTTTGAATAATTTTTATTGCATACTTTCCTGTTGCAGCTGGGTCTCCTGGACCATTGGATAAAAAAATACCATCAGGTTTTAGTTTTA
>CACLYO010000001.1:17500-155399 GCA_902611145.1 uncultured Pelagibacteraceae bacterium | reverse complement strand
ATATTTTTTATTGTTTCATCACTAATAATATTTTTTGTCTTATCGCTTAAAACTTTTTTTACTGAAAGTTGTTCAAATTGTTTATTTAATTCTTTTATTAAATCTTTTTCATTTTTATTATCTAGATTTGGCTTTCCGCCAATTTTAATTATTTTTTCTGAAAGATTTTTGATAATTTCCTCATTTCTTTGTGCTGATAAGTCAGATAATTTTTCTTTTTTGGTTAAAAATTCATCTAACTGTTTATCTCTAAGAGCTTCAACTCTTCTAATGCCAGCCGCAATTGAAGACTGGCTTACAATCTTAAATTTACCAATATCTCCTGTATTTCTAACATGGGTTCCACCACAAAGTTCTGTTGAAAAAAATCGATTTTTTTCATCTCCCATTGAAAGAACTCTTACTTCTTCACCATATTTTTCACCAAATAAAGCCAATGCTCCATTTTCTACTGCTTCTTTTGGTGTCATTAATCTAGTTTTTACCTCTGATTTTGTTTCAATCATTTTATTAACAAAATTTTCAATTTTATTTATCTCTTCATTTGAAATTGGTTTCATATGACTAAAATCAAATCTTAATCTATCAGGAGCAACTAAAGAACCTTTCTGCGTAACATGGGTTCCTAAAACTCTTCTTAAAGATTCATGAAGTAGATGTGTTGCTGAATGATAAGCTCTTATGCTTTCTCTTCTTTGAAGATCTATTTTCATTTCTACATTATCATTCAATTTAATAGATCCGCTTTCAACCTTTCCATAATGAACAAATAAATCGCCTATTTTTTTTTGAACATCACTTACTGTAAATTTAAAATTTCCAGATGATATAAAACCAGTGTCACCGATCTGACCACCTGACTCACCATAAAAAGGTGTTTGATTTACAATTATGATTGCTTCATCATCTTTGTTTAAACTTTCTACTTCTTTGTTATCTTTAATCAATGAAAGGACAATTCCTTCAGCTTGATTTGATTCATAACCTAAAAATTCAGTTGGACCTAATTTTTCTTTAATACCAAACCAAATTTCTTCTACTGAACTGTCACCTGAACCTTTCCAATTTTTCTTAGCAAGTTCTCTGCTTTCTTTCATTAATGCTTTAACTTTTTTGTGATCAATAGTAATAGACTTATTTTTTAAAATATCTTCTGTTAGATCTAAAGGAAAACCGTAAGTATCGTAAAGTTTAAAAGCAACTTCACCTGGCAAAACTTTATCTACTTTTAAGATTTCATCATTTAGGATCTTCATGCCTCTTTCTAGCAGAACTAAAAACTTTTCTTCTTCTGCTTTTAATGTTTCTTTTATTAAAGACTCTGCTCTTTTAAGCTCAGGATAATTTCCTGACATTTCATTTATAAGCGTTTTGAAAATATTAAAAAATATTGGTTTCTTTGATCCTAAAAGATGAGAATGCCTCATACCTCTTCTCATAATTCTTCTTAATACATATCCACGACCTTCATTAGAAGGTAAAACTCCTTCGGCAATTAAAAAAGAGCTCGCTCTTAAATGGTCAGCTATTACTCTGAAACTTGATAAATTTTTTTCATTTGTTTTTGTTTTAACTTCTTCAGAAATTGAATTTATTATTCTAATGAAATGATCTGTTTTGTAATTATCATGAGTTCCTTGTAATAGTGCAGTTATACGCTCTAAACCCATACCAGTATCAACAGAGGGTTTGGGAAGATTTATTCTTTTATCTTTAGAAAGTTGTTCAAATTGCATAAATACCAAATTCCAAATTTCTATATATCTATCACCATCTTGATCTTTTGTGCCTGGTAATCCTCCTTTTAAATGATTACCATGGTCATAAAATATCTCTGAACAAGGACCACAAGGACCAGTTTCACCCATGGACCAAAAATTATCTGATGTAGAAATTTTAATTATTCTATCTTCACCAAACCCAGTAATTTTTTTCCAAAGATTAAAAGCTTCTTCATCTTCATTAAAAACTGTAAAATAAAGTTTACTTTTATCTAATCCAAAATCCTTTGTTATCAAATTCCAGGCTAATTCAATTCCTCTATCTTTAAAGTAGTCTCCAAAAGAAAAATTACCCAACATTTCAAAAAAAGTATGATGTCTTGGCGTATAACCAACATTTTCTAAATCGTTATGTTTTCCACCTGCTCTTACACATTTTTGAGAAGTAGTGGCTCTTTTGTAATCTCTTTTTTCTAAACCTGTAAATACATTTTTAAATTGTACCATTCCTGAATTAGCAAACATTAATGTTGGATCGTTGTTTGGTACTAAATTACTTGACTCAACAATCCTATGATCATTTTTCTCAAAATATTTGAGAAAAGCTGTTCTTATTTGATTTAGTGATTTGTCAGCCATACTTTTAAAATACAGCTTTTTTTTTTGATGTCTAGGTGCTATAGGGAAAAAAGGCGCTTAAATAAGCGCCTTTTTAGATAACTAAAAGTTAATTCTTTTTAGGTGGTATTTCTTCTTTTGTATCTGCTTTTATTTTTTCTTGATCGATAGGATTTCCTTCAATCTTTTTTGAGATAAGGCCAGCTTTTTCTCTTATAGCCATCTCTATTTCAGCAGCGGCTTTTGGATTTTCTTCAAGATAAAGTTTTGCATTTTCTTTTCCTTGTCCAATTTTTTCACCTTTATAAGCATACCAAGCACCAGCTTTTTCTACAATCTCAGCTTTTGCTCCAAGATCTATCAGCTCGCCAGTTTTACTAATTCCTTTGCCATACATTAAGTCAAATTCAACAACTTTAAATGGAGGAGCAACTTTATTTTTAACTACTTTTACTCTGGTAGAATTTCCAATAATTTGCTCTTTATCTTTGATAGCACCTATTCTTCTTATATCCATTCTAACTGATGAATAAAATTTTAATGAATTACCGCCTGATGTTGTTTCTGGACTTCCAAACATAACTCCAATTTTCATTCTAATTTGATTAATAAAAATAACCATTGTGTTTGTTCTAGAAATAGATCCTGTTAATTTTCTTAGCGCTTGAGACATTAGTCTTGCTTGCAGGCCGACATGATGATCTCCCATATCACCTTCTATTTCAGCTCTAGGTGTTAAAGCTGCAACAGAGTCAATTACAAGAACCGACATTGAGCCAGATTTAATTAATGTGTCAGTAATTTCTAAAGCTTGTTCACCAGTATCTGGTTGGGAAATCAGTAATTCTTCAGTATTTACACCTAGTTTTTTAGCATAAACCGGATCTAATGCATGTTCTGCATCAACAAATCCACAAATACCACCAGCTTTTTGTGCTTCGGCAACAACTTGTAAAGCAAGTGTCGTTTTTCCAGAAGACTCTGGGCCATAAATTTCAATAATTCTTCCTTTTGGAAGTCCTCCAATTCCTAGAGCAAGGTCTAAACTTAGAGAGCCTGTTGAAATTGACTCAATGTCCATTGCTTTTTGCTGTCCTAGCTTCATCACAGAACCTTTTCCAAAGCTATCTGTAATCTGGCTTATTGCTGCTTCTAGTGCTTTATTCTTTTCTTTATTTTCTAAATCTTTCTCTTTAGTAGATTTTACTACTTTTAAGTTGTTTTTAGTCATTTTTGCCTCTTTTTTTTATGTTTTTTACCATTCGAATCATGTTAATAAATGTACACATTTTGTTCTCATTGGCAAGAAATTAATTTATTATTTAAAAAACCAATAAATATAAGAGGTATTTACTTGCTAAATCCTAGATAGTTAGCACTTAAAATTCCAATTGATTGCAAAAGCTTAAATTGAGATAACAGATATTCTCTTTCTGAATTAGCCAAACTAATTTTAGAATTCAACAATATTGAGTTTGATTGAATAACGTCAAGTGTTGATCTCCCTTTTCCACTTTCATACTCAGCTGTAATTCCTTCGTTAGCAATCTCTGCTGCCTTAACTTGTAATTTTACTGACTCAAGCAAACTTCCATTTGACCTCATATTTGACCATGCGCTTGCAACATTAGTGTCATTAACTTTTATTGCATTATCAAGTAATAATTTTTTTCTATTTCTAAGATTTTTTGATTTGCCTAAGCCAGCATAATTTTTTCCGCCAGAAAATATTGGCCATGTAATAGTTGCTTGTACAGTTTCTTTGTCTTGTTGATCGTATGTCGAACTTAAATCATCTGTTTCCTTGGTTTCAAAAGAAAGTGTAGCAGATGGTGATAGATCTGATTTTGCTATTTGAACATCTTTTTCAGATTGTTCATATTCTAGTTTTGCAATTATTAAATCAGGATTATTATTCTTTGATAACTGAATAGCATTTTTCAAATTCAATGGAATTTTTAAGTCTAGATCAATATCTCTATTTAGATCAAAAGAATCTTGTATAGGCCCAATAATATTTTCATAATTTAGTTTAGCTGTAATTACATCATTTTTAGCCTGAATGAATTTAGCTTGAGCTTCAGCTAAAGAAGACTCGGATTGAGCCAGGTCTGCAACACTTACTTGGCCTCTGTCCACTCTAATTCTATCAGTTTCTACTTGTCTTTCAGATAAACTGACATTTTTTTTATTTATAGAAAACTTTTCGTTTGCAAAAATTAAACCTGAAAAAGCTTCTACCGCTTTTAAAAGAGTTTTTTGTTCAGTTTGTAAAAGTTTGGCATCAGCTAAAACTAAACCAATTTTACTTTTTTTATAATCGGCAATACCACCAAAACCTTGAAAAATTTTTTGTTCAATTTTAATTGATTTTGTTTGAGGATTTCTATCACCAATCCTAGCATCACTTCCATTTTGTTCTGTTAGTTTGGTTGTTTCTTCACTACTTTTAGATCCAGAAACGGTAATGGATGGTAAAAATTCACTTTTAGAAATATTAAGATTTTGCTTAGATACACTTATGTTTTCTCTTTCAGCATTTAATTCAGGATTGTTTTTATAAGCTTCAAATAAAGCTTTTGATAAAGTAATTCCAAATGAATTTGTTTGCAAAAAAAATGTTAAACTAAAAATTATTAATAATTTTTTCATTATTTAAATTTAATATTTATAATTTGATGTTGGCTATTTAATGTCATAACTATCGAAGAAAATTTTGTTGCTGTTTTAAACATTTGTTCAGTAATTCTTTGGTATGTCATCATAAAATTTATAACTTCATTTTCATTCATTATTTTTAAATTTTTTTTATTCTTTGATTTTAAAAATAATTTTTTTTCTTGTTTCAATCTCCATCTTCTTAATAAACTAAAATTTTTAGCTTTCAAATACAAAAGACAATCAAGCATATTATGAAATGTTTTGTATTTCCCAGCTAATTGAAAATTTACATATTTTCTCCATTTCATTGATTTATCCTCCATTTTTTCTAAAGAATTTATTGGTTTTTTTAATTCAATATTTTTTTGAGATTTTGCACCTACGCACCAACCTTCAAAAATTATTACATCAGGTTTTGATTTTATTTTGTACCATTGATTTTTATTAAATCTGTCATCAATAGATTTGTCAAATTTTGGCAAACTTAAGGATTTAAAATTCCCTTTTTTTATAATTCTAAAAAATTTTAAAATTAAGTCAATATTGTGTGTTCCTGGAACTCCTCTGGTCATTAATAAAGGGTGAACTTTTTTAGATAATTTATACCTTTCTTTCCTTGTTTTATAAAAATCATCTATAGAAATTTTAAAAACTTTCAGTTTGAAATATTTAACTAAAATTAAATTAATTATTGATGAAATTGTAGTTTTACCAGTTCCTTGACCACCAGCCAGGCCAACAATAATAGGTTTTTTTTTATTAACTTTGTTAGCAATCCAAAAAGATACTGGAATCAAATAAGATCTAATCATTTTATCTTTGTTTCTAAATTTTTCTTTTTTTGTCTCTTCAGATGAAATAAATTTGTAGCAGTCTTTTTTTACCTTAAAGAAACAATCACTAACAGATATCATATAAATATTATTTTTTTTGATCTAAAGGATGGTTTTCTCCATCGTTAACTGGAACGTTTTCTATTTCAAATGGCTTAACACCTTCAACGCAAGCTATATTGATCCCATATATTTTTGGATTTATTCTTGGTCTATTATGAGTATGAATGCCACAAACTTTACAAAAATAATGTTGAGCAGTTTTTGTTTTAAATTGATAAAGTGTTAAAAGATCTTCTCCTTTATTTAATTTAAAATCATCTGATCCAAGAACTCCTATGATATATCCTTTTTTTTTACAGATAGAACAATTACAACGCATAATTTTTTCAAATCCATTTTCAGGAACATTAACTTCTGCTTCTATTCCGCCGCAATGACATGTGAGTTTTTTTTTCATAATTTTTTTGAGACTACCTTTAGTTGAAGTTATCCACAATGTAACAAAATGCAGGGTTGAATGTTCTCGTTTTGATTCCTTTTCGATTCACTTACAGACTCAAAATACAACCTATTTGACTATGTTTAAAAACTGATGTATTGATTAGAACAAAAAGAGAACATTTATGAAATTAACTGTGCCCTACTATTTACACAAAGCTGGCGCTGGTTTTCCATCGCCTGCGACCGACTACATAGAAGAGGATATAGATTTAAATATACATTTAATAAAAAATGTTCCCGCTACTTTTGTTATCAGAGTTCAAGGAAAATCAATGACTGATGTTGGAGTTAATGATGGAGATATATTGGTAGTTGATAAAAGCTTAAAGCCTAAAAACTTTTCAACAGTTATTGCAAATGTTCATGATGAATTAGTTGTTAAAAGTTTTGTTAAAGAGGGAAATAAACAATTTTTAACATCAGGATCAAAAAACTTTGAAGATAGAATTTTAATAAATGAAGAAGAAGATATTTTTATTTGGGGAGTTGTAACTTATGTCATCCATTCAGTATACTAAAAAAATAGCTCTGGTTGATTGTAATTCTTTTTACGTTTCTTGTGAAAGATTATTTAACCCTAAAATAAGAAAAAAACCTGTTGTTGTTTTATCAAATAACGATGGTTGCATTATTTCAAGATCTAATGAAGCAAAAGCTTTAGGAATTAAAATGGGTGAACCTTATTTTAAAGAAAAAGATATTATTGTAAAAAATAATGTTCAGGTATTTTCATCAAATTATTCTTTGTATGGAGACCTATCAAGAAGAGTGATGAGAACTCTAAAACGTTTTAATTGTGATATGGAAGTATATTCAATTGATGAAGCATTTTTAGATTTATCAAATTATCCAGATGACAAAATAGAAGATGTTGGAAAAGAAATTAGAAATATAGTATTGCAGTGGACTGGTATACCAACAAGTATAGGTATCGCAAAAACTAAAACTTTGAGTAAAGTTGCAAATCACATTGCCAAAAAAAAACAATCTGGTCTTGTTAGCTTAATAGGATTTGAAAATATTGATCCAATTTTAGAAAAAGTAGAAATTAATGATGTTTGGGGAGTTGGAAAACAACTAACAAAATTTTATCATCAAAATGGAGTCTATAATGCAAAACAATTAAAGAACAAATCTAATACTTGGATTAAAAAAAATTCTAACGTTTTAAGCTCTAGAACAGCAATGGAACTTAGGGGTATATCTTGTATTGATTTAGAAAAAATAAGTACTAAAAGAAAAAGTTGTGTAGTTTCAAGATCTTTTGGAAAAAGAGTAGAAAATTTTCAAGAATTAAAAGAAGCAATAGCAGGCTATTCATTAAATGCTTCAGAAAAAATTAGATCTGAGTCTTTAATTGCAAAATCAATAACTGTTTTTGTTAGAACAAGTCCTTTCCAAAGTAGGTTTGGTTATTATTCAAATTCAAAAACAATTGATTTACCAATAGCTACAAATAATAGTATCGAAATAGTTAAAGTAGCTCTTAATGCATTAGAGTCAATTTTTAAAAATGGTTATCGTTATCAAAAAGCAGGCATAATTTTATCTCACTTATCTGAAGCCACTAATAACAAAAATTTATTTTCTTCTGAAAAGGATGAAAAAATAAATAACTTAATGAAATCTATTGATACTACTAATTACAAGTATGGCAGATCTACTTTAAGTCTTGCGACCGCTGGTGTTCACAAAAAATCTAATTTAAAAAGAGAATATTACTCAAAAATAGATACTTCTGATTTCTATTGTTTACCGACAATAAAAGCCTGAGTATTGTTATTTACCTATAACAACTATAGTCAAATCATCGCTCAATTTTTCAACTTTAGAAGATAATGTTACTTCTTTGGTAATATTATTAAGTTCATCATTAATGTTTTTGTTAAAATTATTATTAATTATTTTTTTTGAGCCATCAATACCGATTTCTTGATTATTTTTGTCTAAACTTTCAGATAGCCCATCCGTAAATGCATATAGTCTATTACTGTTTAAATTAATTTTATTAACAAAATAATTCGATTTTGTTTTTTGTATAATCACACCTAGAGGGGGAGATTTGCTCTCAAATTCTTCAAAATTTCCGTTTTTATCTCTTACTAAAGCTGGTTGATGACCTGCATTTACCCAAGCTATTTCACCAGTAGAAATGTTATAATTTCCGATAATTGAAGTTACAAACATTCCACTTGTTTTAGTTAAAAAAAGATCATTATTCATATGAAATGCAATTTCATCTACATCAACTTTATCTCTAGACATTATTTCAAACAAAGTTGAAGCTTTAGCCATAACCATTCCTGCATGTATTCCTTTGCCTGCAACGTCTGCAATAATAAAATAAACACTGTCGTTATGAGGATAAAAACTAAAAAAATCTCCTGAAACCTCTCTTGCAGCTATGTTTATACCTTGCACTGGATAATTATTTAAATTTCTCTTTGGTAAGAAATTTTCTTGAACTTTTACTGCTAACTTAACTTCTTTTGAAATTCTTTCACGCCACTTATTTCTTTCTTCTTCTGAGGTCTCTAACTTGCTCATTAGTTTGTTGTAATAAAGACCAATTACACCTCCTGCTGTAAATGGATCTTGAGGACCTCTAATTTTAAGGTCTCCCGACTCAGATTGTTTGTCTAAAATTGAAATTAGATCATGCTCAACTGAAACTGCATTATGCTCAGCAATGTTTAATCCTAACTCCTCCTGTACTGGACTTACTCTTAAAGGATAAAATTTATTAAATAAACTTAAGACAGCGTAAGATGAAATAAACGTAAATAAACCAACCGATGAAATACCAACTAATTGAATTTTGATTTGTGAAAATCTATCTAAACCAGTATCTAAAATTGTTAAATCTGAAAAAAGGCCGACTGCTAAAGTTCCCCAAATACCAGCAGCTAAATGGACTGGAACTGCACCAACTACGTCATCAATTTCAAAATTATTTAAAGTTTCATTTACAATGATTGCAATTATTGCACCTATTATTCCAACAAAAATTGAAGTAACTGATGTCATTGAATTACACCCAGCTGTGATTGCAACTAATCCTGCTAATGGACCTAGAATAATATAAAAAGGATCAGGTTTTTTATACTTAAAGTAGGAAATAGTTAAGCCTGTTAGCAGACCAAATGCAGCTGCTAAAAATGTGTTGATTAGAATTAATGGAACTGCTTCATCCATTGCACCGTTACTTCCTCCATTAAAACCAAACCAGCCAAACCATAAAATAAGAGTTCCTAAAACTGCTAAAGGAAAACTAGATCCAGTAAACTTTCCTTTGTTTGCCTCTGAATATTTGCCTATCCTTGGTCCCAATATAATAACTGCAGCTAAAGCAATCCATCCTCCAACTGAATGAACAATTGTACTTCCAGCAAAATCTATAAAACCCAAATCTGAAAGCCATCCAGTAGTTTTTATTGAACCTGTTACAGCTAACAATTGGTCAACCGCATCATATTTTGAGAGATAGCTCGAAGACCAAGCCCAATGACCAACTATTGGATAAATTATTCCAGTAGCTAATACAGTCATTATTAGATAACCATTAAACTTCATTCTCTCAGCGACAGCACCTGAAATTATTGTAGCAGCGGTTGCTACAAACATTGCTTGGAACACAAAATAAGTCATGTACTCAGCTTTATCTGTTTTGAAGAAAAATAAATCAGTACCAAAGAAACCGTTATAAGAAGTACCGAACATAATTCCAAATCCGAAAATCCAAAAAATAACTACGGAAACGCCAAAGTCTGCCGCATTTTTAAGTGCAACATTAATACTATTTTTATATCTAGATAAACCAGTTTCCATACACATAAAACCCGCTTGCATTATGAAAACTAAAATTGCACAATCAATAACCCATAAGGTATCTATATTGCTAGTTAGTGTGTCTATTACTTTTTGAGCCATATTATTACTCATAATTTTAAAAATTATTAATATTTAAAATATTTTTCAATGAATTATTAAGTTCTTCCAAATTTTCCCTTTTCGATACTGTAAATACTGAGACTAGTAATATTAAAACTAGTATGACAGGAACAATCATAATAATCGAAATTTTTTGATGAATTAAAAACATATATACTAAAATAAATAATATAGATCTTATTAAAACATTTATTTTAAAAACACTAATAATTGACAAGGAATGTACAATTAAATTTTTAAAACTCATTTTAGACGGGCCGAAATATCTGGTTCCTCTTTCGGATGGAACTCCTGCTCTATCCTTAGCAACTTTGGCAAGTGATCCTGAAAAACTACTCCAAGTAGCTTTCTCATTAACCATTTTTTCAACTACTGTTTTAGGTAAACATGTATAGTTTCCATACTTGATAGATTCTCCTGCAAAAGTAAAAAGAATTAACTTGTGTGCGAAATAACAAAATTTAAAAAAAATTCCTTCTGATCTTTTAATTCTTTCACCTACAATTGGTTTATGGGGGTTATAATTTAAATTATCTACAATTTGTTTTATTTCTTCTGGTCTATCTTCACCATCTCCGTCCATTGGAATAACATAATCGAATTCTTCTTTTTCAAGAATATATTTTAAACCAGTCGCATTACATCTTGCGTGTCCAAGATTTTTATTCATATTAATAATTTGTATAGATTTTAAACTATCTAAATTTAAAGAAATTTCTGGCCTATTTTCTGTAGAAGCATCATTTATAATAATTACAGAAAATTCATGCGATAAACTTGAAACTTCAGAATTAATATTTTCTAAAAGTTTAACAACAGATTGCCAATCATTATAAACTGGAATCAAAATTTTAATTTTCATTAATTTAATGAGTTTAAAAATCTAAATAAAGATGCAAATATTCCATGCCCTGAAAATTCAATAATTGCAACTATTGCAATAATAAATAGTATTTTTTTTAATTTTGTGTTTAAAAATTCGTTCATTTATTCCCTACGCAAATATCATCTATACAAATAAACTTATTATAACTATCTAACTTATTTTTATCTACTACTCCATCCCAAACTGGTCTGGATTTTAAATGATAAGATAAATTTCCAGCATTCCACTCATTGCCTAAAACAACATTAAGTGGATCATTAAATTCTAAATCCCATTTTTTTTGAACTTTTTCAGCAATCTTTTTTCCTGGATAATCAGTTCTTTTGTCTGTTTTTGAAATTGATATATAAGCATAAGTTATTGGTGATAACAAAAACAATACAGCAAAAATTGTAAAAAAATTTTGAAGTTTATTAATATTTATTTTTTTTTGAAAAATATAGATTAATAAAGTTCCTATAAACAAATAAAAAGGTGTCATCCACATTGTTCTAATTTTAACACCCATAATCATAGAAGTTAAAAACATTAAAGTAATTGGAACAATATTTATTGCTAATAAAAATAAAAGCTTATTATCTTTAAAATTAAATTTTTTTTTTATTTTATTGTTTAAAAACAAAAACATTAAAAAGAAAGGTATTAATATTCCAATTTGTTTTCCAAAAAAGATTAATGGATGAGATATATGATCTAAAAAATTTTGGTCACCTGTTCCTGTTCTGTCTATTCCATATGTAATAGTCATATAATTATTTTCAGCTAACCAAATTAAATGTGGAAACAAAACTATTAGAAAAGGAACCAACGATACTAAACATTTAAGATCAAGTTTCTTTTTATAAATCATATAAATTAAAAAAATATCTACTCCTACTCCTAAATAAATAAATAGGTATTTTGATAAAAAACCAAATCCAGAAAATAATCCTGCCAAAAACCAATCGATAATTTTATTATCTTTATATGCTTTCCATATATATAAAACTGTTAATGACCAGAAAGGCATCAAACAAACATTCACGTTAAATTCAGGAGTGGTGAAATTATAAAAATAAATCCCTTCAAGTAATAGAACTGATAATAAACAAAGAGTTTTGTTTTTAAAAAAATCTTCCGCAAACTTAAAAACTGCAATAAAAGAAATAATAACACAAATTTGGCTTAATAAATAATAAGCCCAATCTTGAGCTCCAAAAAAGTAAAAAAAGATACCAGCTACAAATGCACTCATTGGTGGATGTTTATTAAATCCCCAATCTAAATTGCTTCCCCATGCTAAAGCTTCGATAGTATCTAGGGGCAAATTATGATTAGTTAATGATGGAACAATTGTCCATACGACCAGATGGGTTGTCAAAAAAATGTAAAAAATATTTAATATTTTTTTTTTATAAAATAGCATTTCTCTGAATTTATACAATTAAAGCTTACTTGACACTATCTATTTGCTGAATATACTCCGGACGCAAAAAATCAAAGATATGGTCAAGATATCAAAAACTTACGTACCAAAAGAATCTGAAAAGTATATGTGTGAAAAACATAAAGTTTATTTTAAAAAAAAACTTACCGAATGGAAAAAAGATTTAGTTAGAACAAATAATGAAGCTCTTTATAATAGTTCATTAGATGACAATAGTACTTCTGCTGATATTGTAGACCAAGCAAGCTCTTACACTGAAAAAAATGTTGAAATGAGAGCTATTAATAGACAAATTAAATTAATTTCTAAAATTGAATCCGCATTAACAAGAATTAAAGATGGAACGTATGGTTTTTGTGAAGAGACCGCCGAACCAATTGGTCTTAAAAGATTAATGGCAAGACCGATTGCCACTTTATGTATCGCAGCACAAGAAAAACATGAAAAAGAGGAAAGAGTTTATGCTGACGATTAAGGTTTAGGAATAACTGATCCACTATTCATTAAATCATATCCTTTAATTACAGCATCTCGTTTGGCTATTTCTAAATACCATTTTGTTAAATTTTTGAAATTTTTAAGACCTATGTCATGCCACTCATGTCTAGCAATCCAAGGCCAGGTAGCAATATCTGCAATTGTATAATTTTCTCCAGCTAGAAATTTTGAATCACTTAGTCTTTTATCAAGGTCCTCGTAAAGTTTTATAGCTATCTTAAAATATCTTTCTTCGCCAAATTTACTTTTGCCGGGATTAAAATGGTGAAATTGATGATGCTGTCCAATCAGTGGGCCTATTAAACCCATTTGCGCCATCAACCATTGATTAATTATTAATCTATTATTTTTTTCATAAAATTTATTACTTTTTTCACCCAAATAAATAAGTATAGCTCCAGACTCAAATACACTTTCTTTATTTTCATGATCAGTAATCACTGGGATTTTACTAAAAGGACTAATTTTTTTAAAATCAGGTTTAAATTGTTCGTCTTTAGAAAGATCAATTTTAGTTACTTTATATTCATAACCAATTTCTTCCAGCATAATTGAGATTTTTTTACCATTTGGAGTATCAGCAGTAAAAAGTTCAATCACCTTTAACTCCAAGCCTATTTTTTATAGCTTTTGATGAAGTTGTAAACTCAAATTTATATTGTTCGTTAGGTTTTGCTAGTTTAAAACATGCTCTAGCAGCTAGCGCACCTTCATGGAATCCTGATAAAATTAATTTTAATTTTCCTGGATAATTACAAATATCTCCTACTGCATAAATTCCTTTTTGATTTGTTTCAAATTTTTCTGTATCAACATTGATCGTTTTTTTATTTAAATTAAGTCCCCATTTGGCTATTGGACCAAGCTGCATTATTAAACCAAAAAAACCTAAAACATAATCAGTTTTCAAGTTTTTAACTTCTTTATTTTCATGAATTATATCGATGCTTTCAAGACCATCTGACCCTTTAGCATCATTTAGTTGATACTTGGTAAATAGATTAATCTTGCCTTCTTTTGCTAAGTCTTGAACTTTTTGCACAGTAGATTGTGCTCCTCTAAACTCATCTCTTCTGTGAATTAAATTTATTTTTGAACTTTTTGATAATTCTATTGCCCAATCTAATGCACTATCTCCACCTCCAAAAATTGAAACAGTTTTTCCTTTAAAAATTGATTTATCTTTTATGGAATAAAATATTGATTTATTTTCGAATTTTTCACATTCTTTCGGTGCAAATTTTCTTGGCTCAAACGATCCAACACCACCAGCTATAATTATGTTTGGAGTTGTAAATTCTGTTCCTTTATTTGTTTTAACTTGCCAATTTCCATTATTACTTTTTACTTCTTCCACTCTTTCATTTAAATAAAATTTAATATTAAAAGGTTTTAATTGATCAATTAAATTTTTAGTTAACTCTTCCCCAGTACACTCAGGTATTGCTGGAATATCATAAATCGGTTTATCTGGATAAAGTTCTATACATTGTCCACCTATCTTATCAAGATTGTCAACTATCTCACAATTTAATCCTATCAATTTTAATTGATGAGCTGTAAATAATCCTGTCGGACCAGCTCCAATTATTAATGCATCAGTTTTAATCATTGTTTTTCAGGTAAGTTTACAATCAATCCATCAATATCATCAGTTACTGAAATTTGACAGCTTAGTCTGCTATGTTTATTTGGTTCATAAGCTTGATCAAGCATATCATCCTCACCTTCTGATTTTATATTTATTTTATCAAACCATTCTTCTTTGACATAAACATGGCAAGTAGCACAAGCCATGCTTCCTCCACAATCAGCATCAATACCTGGTATATTATTTTGAACAGCTCCTTCCATTACTGATAAGCCTTTTTTCACCTCAACTGTATGAGATTTTCCATTATGTTCAATGTAAGTTATTTTTGCCATGAAGTTTATATAGGTACAAAAAAAAATAGGGCAAGTAAATTAATACTTGCCCTATTAATTATTTTAAACTCTTTTAAAATTATCTTCTAGAAGAGTTAGCAACTGCGCAAGACCAAATTATAACACCGAATGCGATCTTATTAACAAAGTCTGCTAAGTTGTAAATTACGTTAAGTGAGTTAGCATCTATTCCACCTGTTAAGTAACCAAATACATAACCTAGTGGGTAAATTGCCCAACCAACTGTAACGATCATTCTTAAAGCACCAAACGCTGTTGCAAGTGATTTGTTTCCAGATCTCGCAACAGTTTTACCTGCCTCACCTGAAAAGATTTCATAAAGAATGTAAATCCATCCTGCCATACCGATAATGAAACCAAGCATTGGCGCGATAAATCCAGCTTCTCCACAATATCCACCTACTAACATTACTAAAGAACCCATTAAGATTCTCCAGAATATTCCAGTTGGAACTTTCTTGACTGCCGCTAGAATTAAATAAAATTCTATTAACTGAAGTGGTACAGTTATTAACCAGTCAATGTATCTGTAAACAGTTGGTGTATCTCCTGTTTCAACCCAAACTGCTCTCATATACATGTAATGGATAAATGCAATACCAGTTACAAGTCCAGCTACATTTACTGATTTTCTCCACTGAGTGCCTACATTGGCTTGCTCCATAAAGAAAAACGCTGTAGCCGCTAACATACCCATTGATATTAGCCAGAACGAAATACCAACGAAATCATCCGTAGCTAAAAAGGCTGTTGCTGCATTAGCCGCTGTAGTTACTCCAATAAGAGCAAATAAAGCTAAAGCTAACGTTTTTAGTGTTCTCATAAAAAACTCCCTCTTTAAGTTAGTCTCTTTTATAGTTTATATAAACTATAGCAGTAATTACCTACTGCTAAGTTAAGCGGTTAATTACCAAATATAGATAGTTAATTGAAGAGTTTTTTTCGCTTAATAAGTATTGATTTTACTTACTTTTTGAAATTTAATGATCCTTCAAAGCCGAAAAAAGCAAAAAAATCGAGTCGAATTTATGAAAAATGATTTTGAGAAAATATACGAAGAATCAATTAAAAAACCTGAAGAGTTTTGGCAAAAAATATCTGAAGATATATTTTGGTTTAAAAAACCAACACAAATATTAAAAAAAGATAAGCCACCATTTTACAAATGGTTTTCCGATGGTGTGACAAACACTTGTTATAATGCTTTAGACCTCCATATAGATGAGGGTAGAGGCGAGAAGCTTGCTCTAATATACGATAGTCCTATCACAGGTAATAAAAAAAAATTCACTTATAAAGAACTAAGAGACAAAGTATCAAAATTTGCAGGTGCTCTAAAAAATCAAGGCATAAACAAAGGAGATCGAGTTATTATATACATGCCTATGATACCTGAGGCTGTAATTGCGATGCTTGCATGTGGAAGAATTGGAGCGATACATTCTGTAGTATTTGGAGGCTTTGCATCAAATGAACTTGCAAGCAGAATTGATGATAGTAAAGCAAAACTTTTAATCACTGCATCATGTGGATTCGAACCAGGAAGAACAGTAGAGTATAAACCATTAGTAGATAAAGCACTTCAGCTTGCTTTGCACAAACCAGAAAAGGTTATACTTTTTCAAAGATCTGGTAATGAAGTTAAGCTGAATCCTCCAAAAGAAATTAGCTGGGATGAATCATTGTCTAATGCAAACGATGTTGATTGTATAGAAATTAATTCAAATGAATTTTCTTATATCTTATATACCTCAGGTACCACAGGAATCCCAAAAGGTATTGTTAGGGATGTGGGGGGACATATAGTTGCTCTTAAATGGACAATGAAAAATATTTACAATATTGATATTGATGATGTTTGGTGGTCTGCTAGTGATATTGGTTGGATAGTAGGTCACTCATATATTGTTTATGCTCCATTGTTCAAAGGATGTACTACAGTTTTATTTGAAGGAAAACCTGTTGGCACACCCGATGCAGGTGCATTCTGGAAAATAATATCAGACTATAAAGTAAAATCTCTTTTTACTGCCCCAACAGCATTTAGAGCAATTAAAAAAGAAGATCCCGAAGGAAAATTTTTTACAAAATATGATCTTAGCAAATTTGAGTCATTATTCCTCGCAGGTGAAAGAGCAGATCCAGATACAATTAAGTGGGCGGAGTCTTTACTTAAAGTTCCTGTAATTGATCATTGGTGGCAAACTGAAACTAGCTGGGCAATTAGTTCAAATTGCACAGGAATAGAAATGATGAAAACCAAATATGGTTCAGCTTGCAAAGCTGTTCCTGGTTATGATGTAAAAATTATTAAACCAGATCAAACTTTAGCTAAACCAAATGAAATGGGTGATATTGTAGTTAAACTACCTTTGCCTCCAGGAACTTTTCCAACACTATGGAATGCTGATGAAAGATACAAAAAAACATACATGTCAAACTATGAGGGTTATTACCAAACCTACGATGCGGGGCACATAGATGATGATGGTTATGTTTGGATCATGTCTAGAACAGATGATATAATTAATGTTGCAGGACACAGATTGTCTACTGGAGCTATTGAAGAAGTTTTGTCAGAACATCAGTCAGTTGCAGAATGTGCTGTTATTGGTATTGCTGATAAATTAAAAGGACAATTGCCAATTGGTTTAATAGCACTCAAAGCTGGTGTTAAAAAGGACAATGAAACAATATCTAAAGAATGTATTCAAATGGTCAGAGATAAAGTTGGCCCAGTTGCAGCTTTTAAAACTGCTATTGTTGTAAAAAGATTACCAAAAACAAGATCAGGAAAAATTTTAAGAGGAACTGTTAGAAAAATAGCTGATAAAGAAGAATATAAAATGCCAGCAACAATTGATGATCCAGCTATACTGGTTGAAATAAAGGAAGATTTAATTAAAAATAATATTTTAAAAGGATAGTTTATAAATTGAGCAAGATATATTTTTTTGTAAAAAATATTAATGATTAAAACATATTTATTTTTGTTTGGTGCAATAATTTTTGAAGTAACGGGCACAATGTTGCTGCCTGTAACACAAAATTTTACTAAATTAATTCCTACATCAATACTTGCTATTTGCTATTTATCTGCATTTTATTTGTTAACATTTGTAGTGCATAAACTTCCTATAGCTATTGTTTATGCTACCTGGAGTGGGCTTGGTGTATTTACAATTGCAATACTCGGCTATATTTTTTTCAAACAAAGTCTAAGTTGGCAAGCTATTTTGGGATTATTCTTAATTGTTATTGGTGTAATTTTAGTTAATGCCTATTCTTCAAAACTTATTTAAAAACTATTGGCTGACCTTTTGGCTCTCCTAATATTTTTCCATCTTTCATTTTAACTTCACCATTAACAATTGTTGCAACAGGTTTACCTTTGAATTTGTATCCATTAAATGGAGACCACCCACATTTGCTTTGAATATTCTCATTTTTAATTTCAATAACTTTATTTAAATCTACGATTGTGAAATCTGCATCAAAGCCCTTTTTAATAAAACCTTTATTTTTTATGCCAAAAATTCTCACTGGATTTTCACAAACAAAATTCATAAATTGTTCTAGAGATAATCTTCCCTCATTAATATGATTTAACATAACTGGTACAAGAGTTTGAACCCCAGGCATTCCTGATGGTGAATTTGGATAAATCTTTTCTTTATTTTTTTTTAAATGAGGAGCGTGATCAGAACCAATTGTATCATTATAATTATTTTTAACTGCATACCATAATCTATCATAATGAGACTTGTCTCTTATTGGAGGATTCATTTGAGAATATGTGCCAAGTTTATTATAACAATCAGGTGCATATATAGTTAAATGTTGAGGAGTTATTTCAAATGTAATGTCACCTTTATGTTGTGATAAAAAATCGATTTCTTGCTTTGTTGTAATATGAAGGATGTGTGCTTTTTTTTTATATCGCTCAGCTATTTTTACAATCCTTCTAGTTGAAGAAATTGCACATTCTTCACTTCTCCAAATTGGATGAGAATGAACATCTCCATCTTTAATCAATTTTTTATTCTTAATTAAAATTGCCTCATCTTCTGAATGAACTGCAACAACTTTAGAACTGCTTTGAAATACTTTTTCAATATCTTCTTCTTTTGCAACTAGTAGGTTGCCTGTCGAAGAACCTGCAAAAAGTTTAATTCCACAACAGCCCTCTAAACTTTTAATATTAGCTAATTCATCTCCATTATCCGCTGTTGCACCAAAATAAAAAGCATAATTGCAATACATTCTATTTTTTGCAAGATCTAATTTTTTTTGAAATTCTACCTTATTAGAAGTTGGAGGATTGGTATTAGGCATCTCAAAAACACCAGTTATTCCACCTGCAATAGCTGCTCTACTGCCTGAGTGAAGATCTTCAGTATCAGTTGATCCTGGCTCCCGAAAATGAGTCTGAGTGTCTATACATCCAGGTAAAACTGTTAAGTTTTTTGCGTCGAAAATTTCTTTTACCTCATCACTTATTTTTCCTATTTCAACTATTTTACCATCTTTGACTGCAATATCTTGATTCTTAAGATCTTTATCTATGTAACATGAGCCGTTTTTAATTATTAAATCTAACATTTATTAAAAAAGTAATTATATTATAAATAATTAATAATCAATTATGAAAAAAAATAAAATATATATTCTTGAAGATAGAGGTTTACTTTACATTCAAGGCGATGATGTTAAAGAATTTTTACAAAATATCATTTCAAATGATATCCACAAGGTAACGGATATTTTTAGCTGTTATGCTTCTTTGCTTACACCTCAAGGAAAATACCTTTTTGATTTTATCGTATTAAAACATAAAAAAGGTTATTTTATAGATTGTAATAAAAAACAAATAAATCAATTATACGAACACTTAAATTTGTATAAATTAAGATCTAAGGTTGAAATTTTAAATTTAAGTAATGAATTTGTTGTCGCTGCAATAAGTAGAGAAAAATTTTTATCGATAGCAAGTTCTAGAGATGAAGCTGGATTTACAATTAAGTATAGGGAAGATCCAATATTTTTAGACCCAAGAAACAAAGAATTGGGAGCAAGATTAGTTGTTAATTTAGAAAAGCTTTATCTATCAGTAAAAAAACTAGAATTAAAATCATCTGAAAGTGATGAATATTATAATTTCAGTCATAAGTTAGGAATTCCTCAGCTTGATACAAACAAACTACAAAATAAACTTTTTGGAATTGAATGTAATTTTGATGAACTGAATGGTTTAGATTTTAAAAAAGGATGTTATGTTGGACAAGAAAATACAGCAAGAATTAAACTTAGAAACAAACTTACGAAAAGAATAATGCCTATACAGACAGTTCAAGGAAAAGTTGAAGTCGATGAAAATATTTACATAAATGATGAAGATATTGGCAAAATTTTAATTAATAATAATTATCCTTTTGGATTAATTAAATTTAAAAATGATAGTATTGATTTTTCAAAAGAATACACATGTGGTTCTTCTAAAATAAAAATAATAAAACCAAGCTGGATTAAAAATTAGAAAATTATTTTTTAAATAACTTATAATTATCTTGGTACCATCTAATCGTCTTAAATAACCCACTTTTCAAAGATACTTTTTGCTTCCAACCAAGGTCTCTTTTAATCTTAGTATCGTTTAATTTTTGAAAATTAATTTCTTGTTTTGATTTATTCATAATAATAGGTTTTAAATGTTTTTTTTTCATCAAATCTAAGATTAAATTAACTAATTGAAGAACTGATAAGTTATATTTTGAGCCAACATTATAAATCAGTAACTTTTTATTTTTATACTTTTCCAAAGTTTTCATAATCATATAGTATGCATTAACAGCATCATCTACATACAAATAATCTCTTACTAGTTTTCCTGAAGATCGAATTTTTATTCTTTTGTTATTAATTAATGAAATAATTGTTTCTGGAATTATCCTGTTTAAATTAAAATCTCCAGGGCCAAATAAATTTCCACATCTTACGATTGCAACATTTAATTTATAAACAGTAAAATAAGATTGGCAAATTAAGTCAGAACATGTTTTAGATAAATCGTAAGGATATATCGATGATAAATTATCATTTTCTAGATAGTTTTTATCTTTAACTTCACCATAAGCCTTATCAGATGAACTGTAAACAAAGAGGATTGATGGATCTATTTCCCTTATGCACTCTAATATATTGACAGTACCCATGATATTATTTTTATAAGTGCCATAAGGATCTCTAAGTCCTTGAAGGACTTGAGTTATTGCACCTGTGTGAAAAATAATTTTTATTTTTTTATTTTTAATTATTTTTTTTAATAAAATTTTGTTTTGAAAGTTACCATAAACAAAACTAGCAATATTTTTGCTTATTAATTTATTTCGTTTCTTATTTTTTGATTTATCTAAAACGAATATTTTAAATTTTTTTTTACTTAAGAATTTTACTAAAGGTTTTCCTAATAACCCCATGCCTCCGGTAATAAGTATATTCTTTTTCATTAAAATTTTTTTAGTTTTTTTTTGGCAATTATTAATTCTTTCTTGTCATTTATGCTATAAAAATAACCTTTATGCTCATAGCTAAGTAAAAGTTTACGCTTAGCCAAAATTGGTAAAAAATTATTTTCAAGTTCATGTTTTGTTTTTCTATATTTTCGAATTAAGCTTGATGTAAGTAAATAATTTCCAATATTAACTGGGTATTGATGAGGAGGTTTTTCTAAAAATTTTTTTACTATTCCTTTTCTATCAACAATTACATGTCCATACTGAGATTTTTTTCTAAAAATTGAAACAATTGCTTTTTTTCTTTTATATTTATAAAATTTTTTAAATGTTTGGTTAAGATTTATATTTGATAAATCATCACCATAAGCAACTAAAAAATCATTATTGATAATATAATTCAAAGATTTATAAATTCTTGATAATTTATTTGTGCTTTTTCCTGCATCAAATAAGGAAATATTAATTTTGTTTGAATTTAAATCTTTAATTTTAAATTTTTTCTTTAAAATATTAAATTTGTATTTAGATATATTTTTTTTTGAATAGAAAAATTTAGAAAAAAAATTTTTTTTAAAACCTAAAGGAAAAATAAAATGATTTAGACCATATTTTCTAAAGTTATTTATGATATGCATAAGTATAAATTCATTATTTAATTTTGATAATTGTTTGGGAAATTCATTTATTGACGAAAATCTTGAACCAGAGCCTCCAACTAAAACCACAACTGAAATTAGTTTATTTTTCGTCTTCATAAAATATCGGGTTAACACATATCAAATACTATGTAAAATATCATATATTAATTTTTATTTATCTTAATTTGCTATACTAATAAAATAAAATAATGAGTAAAAATATAGCTGTAAACGTTCTTACTTGGAACGATTGGGAAAGCACTATTGGGTGTCTAGAAAGTATCTACCAAAATGACTATAAAAATTTTGATATAATTTTAATTGACAATAACTCTGATAAATCTCATCTAGAAAAAATTTATAATTGGTCAAAAAATAAAATTAAAATTGAAGATGATGAATTTGAATTTAATTCTAATAAAAAAATTGATATTTTGGAGGTAGATAAAAACTTTAAAATTCCAAGTATTGGAGAAAAAAAAATTTATTTAATCAAAAATAAAACTAATCTTGGTCTTACCGCGGGATTAAACATCGGTTATAAATTCTCTGAGGAGCAAAATTATGATTATATAGCTCGTGTAGACTGTGACTTCATAATTACAAAAAATTATTTTAAAGGCATGGTTGAAATTTTAGAAAATAATAAAAATATAGTGGCCGCGTCTCCAAAAATTAAACACGCCTATTTAAGAAATACAGTCTGGTGGGCTGGAATGAAAATTAATTGGTCTTATTTGAAATTTCAAAAAACTATGAATCTTAAAAAAAAAAGAATTTTAGATAATAAAAATTTAAAAGGAATTATAAATACTGATGCAATAAGTGGTTGTTGTTCGTTTTATAGAGCTAATATTCTTAAATTGTCAGGTTATGGAGATGAAGAATTTTTTTTAGGGCCAGAAGATACGGAACTATCATTTAGGCTTAAAAAATTTGGAAAACTTGCCGTTAATTTAGATATTTATACATTCCATAAAATAGCTACTAGCTCAAATATATCTGGTTGGTATAGAAGAAGTTATAATGAAACAATTGGTTTTTTATTATTAATAAAAAAAATAGGTTCTTTTTATGATAAATTAATTGGATATCCTTATTTTATTTTAAGAATACCATTCTTTTTTATACTAATGATTTTTAGAAAAAGAGAAAAGAATAAAGTTTTTGGATTTAGTTTAGGATGTTTTGATTTTTTTTTAACCAAAAAATATAATAGATTTGAAGAAAAATAATGAAACCTTACGAACAAGAAAAATTAAATAAGATAAAAGAAATCATATTTAATATACCCAAGCTTAATATCTTAGAACTTGGGGTTCAAAAAGGAAATTCAACAAAAATGTTTATTAATATTTGTGAGAAGAATGATGGACATTTAACCTCAATTGATATAGATGACTGTTCTAAAGTCATAAAAAATCCCAGATGGACTTTTATACATTCATCTGATGACAATTTTGAATACGTAGATAAATACTTAAAGTTTAATTTTGATGTTTTATTTATCGATTCACTTCATGAGCCAAACCATGTAAGAAAAGTTTTTTATCATTATTTTAAATTTTTAAAGCTTAATGGTATTATTATCATAGATGATGTGGTTTGGTTGCCATACGTGAAAGGTGGTGAAAAGGATAATGATTTTGTTGAAAGAATTAATAGGCTAACTTTTAACAAATTATTAGAAATTTATAATTCTAATAAAGAAAATCTTTCTCTTAACATAGATTTTTTAGGTTCAGGTATGGCTATTCTTAGGAAGAAAAATAATCAACTAAATGAAGAAAATAAAATTAAAAATCGATTATTTACTATAAAAAATATTTTAAAAAATATTTATTCACCAAAACCAAAAAAATAGTATTTTTGGTGCGGCCAGAGAGACTCGAACTCTCATGGGCTAGGCCCACACGGCCCTCAACCGTGCCTGTCTACCAGTTTCAGCATGGCCGCTTATGCGACAGATTAATTGAATGACAATTATCTTTCAAGTTGATAGATTTAAGTTATGGAATTTACTGCTGAAATAAGAAAAGCAACTGACCCTATTTATCAAAAAATTTCTCAAGTTATGCCTGAAATTGAATGGTCAACTCACGCTCCATATATTCATAAAATCAATAAATTAAAAAAAGAAAAAAATGCTGTAATACTTGCTCACAATTACCAAACTCCAGAAATTTATCATGGAATTTCTGATTTTTCTGCTGATTCACTTGCATTAGCTGTTGAAGCTGCAAAAACAAAAGCTGATATAATTGTTATGTGTGGTGTTCATTTTATGGCTGAAACTGCAAAATTGATGAGTCCAGAAAAAAAAGTTTTGCTTCCAGATATGAGAGCTGGTTGTTCATTATCATCCTCAATTAATGGTGAAGATGTTAGAAATTTAAAAAAAAAATATCCAGGTGTACCTGTAGTATCCTATGTAAATACATCAGCCGATGTAAAAGCTGAAACAGATGTTTGTTGCACATCAGCTAATGCAGTAAAAATTGTAAAGTCTTTAGGTGTTAAAAAAGTTATATTTTTACCTGATGATTTTTTAGCAAAATATGTTGCTTCACAAACTGATGTAGAGATAATTTCATGGAAAGGCACATGTGAAGTGCATGAACAATTTAATGATCAGGAAATAAATGAAATCAGAAAAAATAATCCAGGAATTAAAATTATTGCACATCCAGAGTGCCCACCAGATGTAATTAAAGCCAGTGATTTTGCTGGATCCACAAGTGGGATGATTAAATATGTAAAAGATAATCAGCCAGAAAAAGTAATGATGGTTACTGAATGTTCAATGAGTGATAATGTTCAAATTGATAATCCAAAAGTAAAATTTATTAGACCCTGCAATCTATGTCCTCATATGAAAAAAATTACTCTTCCAAAAATTTTAGAATGTTTAGAAAATGAAACTAATGAAATTTTAATGAGCGATGAAACAATAGAAAAAGCTAGAAAATCAGTTGAGAGAATGGCAGAAATAGGCAGATAAAATCTGTGACTCAAGTCAAATTATCAAAAAAATATATTTTAAAAGTTTGCAAAGATGCCTTAAGGGAAGATCTTTTTCCAAATGGAGATATTACCTCTAAACTTTTAAAAAATAATAAAATACTAAAAGTGAAAATAATATCAAATTCAACAGGAATTATTGGAGGATTAGATTTAGCTAAACAAACTTTTAAATTAATTGATAAAAAAATATCTTTTAAAATTAAAAAAAGAGAAGGATCTAAAATAAAAAAAAGAGATCTTATTGCAGTTATAGAAGGAAATATTAAAAATATATTGATTGGCGAAAGAGTAGCTTTAAATTTTCTGTCTCACGTTTCAGGAATAGCAACTAAAACAAATAATTTTGTCCAAAAAGTAGGAAAAAAAACTAAAATTTGTTGCACTAGAAAAACTATACCTGGTCTTAGAGTGCTTCAAAAATATTCTGTTAGTTTGGGAGGGGGTTTAAATCATAGATTTAATTTAAGTGATGAATATTTGATAAAAGATAATCATATCGCAAGTTCTAATTTAAGAAAATTAATTACAAGTGCAAAAAAGAATAGAAAAAGAATTACTGTTGAGATTGACAATTTAAATCAATTAAAAAAAATAATGGATTTAAAATTTGATGCAATTTTATTTGATAATATGAATATTAAGAATTTAAAAAAAGGTTTAAAATTGGTTGGAAAAAAATATCAAACTGAAGCATCTGGAAATATAAATATTTTTAATATTAAAAAAATAGCTTCAACAGGTGTAAGGAGAATCTCTATAGGCGAATTAACTCATAGTGTTACAGCTGTTGACCTCAGTTTGGAGATTTAAAACTTAGAAAGTCCCAAGATTTGAACCTGATACCCCGTGTTTTTATTTCTTAAGTTGAGCTTGAGCTGCTGCTAATCTTGCAACTGGAACTCTATAAGGAGAACAAGAAACATAATCCAATCCTGTCTTAGAACAAAAACTAATACTTTTTGGATCTCCACCATGTTCACCACAAATTCCTAGTTTTATTTTTTTATTTTGTTTTTTGCCTTTTAGTGTCGCAATTTCTATTAAATCTCCTACTCCTTCATCAATAGAAATGAATGGATCAACGTCAAATATCTTATTTTCAATATAATCATTTAAAAATTTTCCACTGTCGTCCCTGCTAATTCCAAATGTAGTTTGTGTTAAATCATTTGTTCCAAAGCTAAAGAAATCAGCATGTTTTGCAATATCTCCTGCCTTAAGAGCTGCTCTAGGTAATTCAATCATTGTTCCAACCAAATAGTCAATTTTGATTTTATTTTCTTTTTGGACTTTATTAGCAATTCGATTTACCAAATTTTTCATTATTTCAATCTCTGCCTCTGTTGAAACTAAAGGAATCATTATTTCTGGTATTATTGATTTATATTTTTTTTTCTTACATTCAACTAATGCTTCAAAAATTGCTCTGCATTGCATTTCATAAATTTCTGGAAAAGAAATTCCTAATCTGCATCCCCTGTGGCCAAGCATAGGATTATGCTCATGAAGTTCTCCAATTCTTAATTCTACTTCGTTAGCAGAGAGCTCTAGAGCATCAGATACACTTTTTATTTCTTTTGCATTTTTAGGCAAAAATTCATGCAATGGTGGGTCTAATAACCTTACAGTAACTGGTAAACCATTCATAATTTTAAAAATTTCAATAAAATCGTTTTTTTGATGTGGTAAAAGTTTTGCAAGTGCTTGGCTTCTATCTTCTATTGTTTTAGATAAAATCATTTCTCTTACTGACAGAATTCTGTCTTCATCAAAAAACATATGCTCTGTTCTACAAAGACCTATACCTTCTGCACCAAAGTCTCTTGCTGTTTTTGTATCAAGTGGTGTTTCAGAGTTAGTTCTTACTTTGAGTTTTCTATAATTGTCTGCCCATACCATTAACTTTGAAAAATCTCCAGAAATTTCTGGTTTAACAGTCGGCACTTCTCCTAAAATAATTCTACCCGTTGATCCATCAATTGTAATTATATCTCCTTCTTTAATTTCAACTTTTGAAGCTTTAAATATTTTTTTTTCATAATTAATCTCAATTTCGCTTGATCCAGAAACGCATGGTCGGCCCATGCCTCTGGCAACTACAGCAGCATGACTTGTCATTCCACCCCTTGAGGTTAAAATTCCTTTTGCTGCGTGCATACCGTGTATATCCTCTGGAGAAGTTTCAATTCTGACCAAAATAGTATTCTGCATCATACCATTTAATCTTTCAGCTTCATTAGAAGAAAAAACAACTTTACCACTTACTGCTCCTGGAGAAGCAGGAAGGCCTTTTGCTATTACTTTAATGTTACTTTTTTCATTCAAGGTTGGATGGAGTAAAGTATCTAGTGAATTTGGATCAATTTTTAAAATCGCTTCTTTTTTTGAAATTAATTTTTCTTTCACCATATCAACAGCTATTTTTACTGCTGATTTAGATGTTCTTTTTCCTGACCTTGTTTGCAACATCCATAATTTTTTTTTTTCTACAGTAAATTCTACATCTTGCATATCTTTATAATGACTTTCTAAAGTTTGTAATATTTTTTTAAGCTCTTTAAATACCTTTGGCATAGACTCTTCCAATGATAATTCTTTTGCTCCAGATTTTAATCTTGCTTTTTTAGTAATATTTTGTGGTGTTCTAATTCCTGCTACTACGTCTTCACCTTGTGCATTTATTAAATACTCACCATAAATTTCTTTTTTTCCATCTGAAGGATTTCTTGTAAATACAACACCTGTAGCACAATCATTTCCCATATTACCAAATACCATTGATTGAATATTAACAGCTGTACCCCATTCAGATGGTATCTGGTTTAATTTTCTATAAACTTTAGCTCTATGACTTTCCCATGATAAAAATACAGCACTAATAGCTCCATACAATTGGTCAAAAACATTCTGTGGAAAATTTTTTTTTGTTTTATTTTTAACTACATTTTTAAAATCTCGAATTAAAGCGTCCCAATCATTTTCATCTAACTCTGTGTCAAGTAATACTTCTTTTGATAATTTATAATTTTCAATCAATTCTTCAAAATTGTAATTATCCACACCCATAACTACACTACTATACATCTGAATAAATCTTCTATAGCTATCTTTAGCAAATCTCATATTTGATGTTTTGCCTGCTAAAGCTAGAACAGTTTTGTCATTTAAACCAAGATTTAAAATTGTATCCATCATTCCTGGCATAGAAACTCTTGCTCCAGATCTTACTGATATCAATAAAGGTTTTTTTAAATCTCCAAATTTATTACCAGTTTCTTTTTCGAGATTTTTTAACTCTTTTTTAATATCATTCAAAATTTTAGGGCTTAATTTTTTTTTATTTTTATAAAATAAATCGCAAACTTTTGTTGAAATTGTAAATCCAGGTGGAACTGGCAAGCCCATTCTGCCCATCTGAGAAAGGTTAGCACCTTTGCCTCCTAAAAAGTTTTTAGGGTTTTTTATTTTCTTTGATTTTTTAGATTTAAAATTTAAAATTAGTTTACTCACTAAATGCTCTCAATTTTTGAAAAATTTATATAATTTTCGAACGTTTTACATAACATTTGAAGAAGTTCCAATCGATTTTTTCTAATTACTTTATCTTCATCATTAACAATAATATTGTCAAAAAAATCAAATATTGGTCCTTTTGCAGAAGTTAAATTATTTAAGGTTTGATCATAATTTTCATCTTTATTGATTTTGGCAAAATATTTACTTAATTCTTTAATTTTTTTATATAAGTTTTTTTCATAATCATTTTTAAATATTGCAGGATCAGTTGATTCTGAAAGTTCTAGTTCTTGATCTTTTATTTCACTTTCTAAAATATTAGACGCACGCTTATAACTACTAATTATATTTATTCCAGCTTCTTTATTTATAATTTTATTTAATGCAAAAGATTTTTTATAAATTTTAGTTATGTGATCTATGCTAAATGAATCAAGGCTTGCACTTATAATATCTGACCTAATATTTTTCTCTTTCATATAATATTTTAATCTATCTAATAAAAAATGAATCAATTCTTTTTTTGCTAAATGATTTTCAAGTTTAAAATCTTGTTCATGATATAATAAAAGCGAATAATTAATTAAATCTACTAATTTAAGTTCTTTATTATTTTCAATTATCAATCTAATTATTCCAAGCGCTGCTCTTCTCAGAGCAAATGGATCTTTCGAGCTGGTAGGTTTTTCATTTATTCCAAAAAATCCAACTACTGTATCTAATTTATCAGTAAGAGATAAAGCTATGCTGTATGGTTTTTTTGGAACTTTACTTTCTAGGCCATTCGGTAAATAATGTTCACTTATTGCTAAGGCAATATCCTTTTCAAATCCTTGAGCCTCTGCAAAATATCCACCCATAGTTCCTTGTAGTTCTGGAAATTCTCCTACTAAGTCTGAAGTTAAGTCAACTTTACAAATTGAACTTGATAATTCTATCTTCTCTTTGCTAATTAACAATTCATCAGAAATCATTCCAGAAAGTTTTCTCATTCTCTGAATTTTATCAAAGTATGTTCCAAGTCCTTTAAAGTACTTCATTGTTTTAAGTTTTGATATTTGCTTAACTAAATTATATCCCTTATTTTTCTTCCAGAAAAAGGCAGCATCACTTAGTCTTGCTTCTATAACTCTCTCGTTTCCAGATTTGATATAACCTCTTTTATCTTTATTATTTGCTACTACAAAAAATTCATTCGTAATATTTCCCTTCTTGTCAAATGTATGAAAATATTTTTGGTGATGTTGCATTGTAATAATCAATATTTCTTGAGGAATATCTAAAAATTTTTTATCAAATTTGCAAGATAAAATATTTGGCTGTTCAACTAAATCGGTAACTTCTTGCAAAAGTTTTTTATTAATTTCTATTTTAATATTTTTTCTTTTAGAAATTTTTATAAGTTCATTTTCAATAAAATCTTTTCTTTGATTATTATCTATTATAATGCCTAGACTTTTAAAATAGTTTTTATAAATTTTGAAAGTTTTAAATATCTTTTTTTTATCCTCAAATTCTTTGTCTATATAAGTAGTGTTTGAGCTTTCAAGATGATGATATTTAAAAACTACTGTTTTATTATCAAAAATTGCCATTATGGACTTTAATGGCCTTGCCCAACTAAGATCATGCTCTCCCCATCTCATCGATTTTTTCCATTGAATTTTATCAAGCAAAAATTCAGTATTTTCCTTCAAAACATCACAGGTTTTTATTTTTTTTTCTGGTTTGTTAAAAAAATAAAATTCACCTTTTTCGATTTGTTTTTTGAAAATCTGATCTTTGCTAAGTTGATTAGATCTTAAAAAACCCTCGAGAGCTTTTTCTGGAGCATTTGTGCTAGGTCCTCTAATTTCTTCTTTGTCTTGAATTATTTCTTTTTGCAAACCATCAAAAAAGATAATTAATCTATTAGGTACAGAATAGGATAAGTTTTTTTTAAAAGAAATTTTTTTTTCCTCAAATAATTTAGTAAAATTTTCTAAAAGACTTATACGAGCTGCTCTTTGTAAATTTGCTGGTATTTCTTCACTAAAAATCTCTAAAAAAAATTCAGACATTATTCTGTTTGATTGTTCAACCAAACCTCGGCAACACCCTTGGTTATATCTCTTATTCTTCCAATATATTCTGCTCTTTGAGCAACACTTATTACTCCCCTAGCATCTAAAATATTAAAAACATGACTTGCCTTTAAACATTGATCGTATGCAGGTAAAGATATCTTTTTTTCTGTTAAAGATTTTGCTTCTAATTCTAACATGTCAAAAATTTTAAATAAATTATCTGTATTCGCATGTTCAAAATTATATGCTGAAAATTCTTTTTCTGCTTGGTGAAAAACATCTTTGTATTTTATTCCTTCATTGTTCCACGAAAGATCAAACACATTTTTCTTTTGCTGTGTAAACATACAAATTCTCTCAAGACCATAAGTAAGTTCAACTGAAACTGGTTTACATTCGAATCCAGCCATTTGTTGAAAATAAGTAAATTGAGTAATTTCCATACCATCACACCATACTTCCCAACCTAATCCAGCTGCACCTAAAGTAGGACTTTCCCAATCATCTTCAACAAATCTAATATCGTGATCTTTGTGATTAATTCCAATTTTTGCCAAACTGTTTAAATAAAGTTTTTTTATATTTTTTGGTGAAGGTTTAATTAAAACTTGAAATTGATAATAATGTTGAAGTCTATTTGGATTATCTCCATACCTTCCATCCGTTGGTCTTCTTGATGGTTGCACGTATGCAGCCTTCCATGGTTTGGCTCCTAAAGATCTTAATGTAGTTGCGGGGTGAAAAGTTCCAGCTCCAACTTCTATATCATAAGGTTGTAAAACTACACATCCTTGCTTGCTCCAATATTTCTGCAGATTAAAAATTGTATCTTGAAAAGACTGAAATTTAGGTTTTTTAGTTTTTATTTTAGAAGCCATATCTTTGCCAGATAGATCTTTCCTCTAAAATACTAATTACTTGATCTGCGTGGCTTTCTGATGAAAGTTTTTTTGCTAGCCAACCTTTCGATTTTTCAAATTTTTTAATATTTACATCATCACCAAATTTTTCTCTTAAAATTTGATCAGCTGTTCCAATTCCATCTATCAAACCTAATTCTAAAGATTTTCTACCCGACCAAAACTCACCAGAAAATAATTCTATACCTTTGTCTTTTTTTAATTTCTTTGATCTACTTTTTTCTACAACATCTATAAAGTCTTTATGTAATTCTAATTGAATATTTTTAAGTCTCTCAATATCCTCTTGTTTTTCATCCATAAATGGATCTAAAGTACTTTTATTTTTTCCTGCGGTGTATACTCTTCTTTGAACTCCAATTTTTTGAATTAATTCTTTAAAACCAAATGAAGAATAAATAACTCCAATAGAGCCTACTATTGAACTTTGATTTGCATAGATTTCATCACCAGCGCACGCAATTAAATACCCTCCAGAAGCAGCTACGTCTTCCATAAAAATAATTACTTTCTTTTTGTTCTTCTTAGCTTGGCTTCTTATAAAGTCATGAATAAGGTGTGATTGTACAGGAGATCCGCCGGGTGAATTAATAGATATAGCAACAGCCGGAGATTTTTTTATTGAAAAAGCTTTTTTAATAATTTCTTCCTGGCCGGCAAAATCAATGCCTTGCTTGAACTTGCCTACATTCCCAATAACTCCATTTAGTTTAATATGTGGAACAATTTTTTTTTTTTTAAAAAAAGAAAACATAAATACTGCTTATAAAATTTTTGATTTAATATAAAGTCTCCTTATAGTTGAAGTTTGAGGTGCGTCAATTGATAAGTATGATATTCCTTTAATTATACTAGTTTAACTGGATGGGAACAGTTGTTCATTTAAAAAAACGAATAAATAATTCATATTTAGAACTCAAAAATTCAGTTGATGAAAAATTAATACTAGTTGAAGAAAAGATTAAATCAAAGTTATCCAGCAAAGTTAGTCTAGTTGATGAGATGACAAGTTATCATCTAAGAACAGGGGGAAAAAGACTTAGGGCACTTCTTACTTTAGGGTCAGCTAAAATTTGTGGATATTCTAAAGGTAGTAGAGATGTTAATTTAGCTGCTTGTGTTGAATTAATTCATGCAGCTACACTTATGCATGATGATGTTATTGATAATAGTGATATTAGAAGAGGGAAAAAAACTTTAAATAGTATTTGGGGAAACCAATCATCAATTCTAGTTGGAGACTATTTGTTAAGTAGATGTTTTGAAATGATGGTTGAGGATGGAAATCTAGAAATTTTAAAACTTCTGTCCGCTACCTCTGCGGAAATTTCACAAGGTGAAGTTTTACAACTACAACATAAAGGTGAAATAGATATGCTTGAAGAAACATATTTAAAAATCATTTCTGCGAAGACTGCTTCTCTTTTCGCGGCCGCAACCAAAGTTGGTTCTATTTTAGCAAATAAAGAAAGTAAAATCAAAGAAGCTTTAGAATTTTATGGAAAAAATCTTGGGCTTACTTTTCAAATAGCAGATGATTCTTTGGATTACAATTCAGAACTTAAATTCTTTGGAAAAAAAATAGGTAATGATTTTTATGAGGGAAAAATAACATTGCCAATTATTCTTCTATATCAAAAAGCTAACGTAAAAGAGCGAAATGAATTAAAAAAATTGTTTGAAAAAAATCAAAGAAATGAAGATGAATTAAAAAAAGTTTTATTAATGATTAAAAATTATAATATTATTTCTGACTGCTACTCAAAAGCTGAATATTTTATAAATCTTGCTTCTAATTCTCTAATTATTTTTGATGAGTCCAAAGAAAAAGAAATTTTAAAAAATCTTACTTCTTTTAGTTTAGAAAGATCTTATTAAGGATTTAAAAGATTTTTTTCCCAATCGTTATTATTTTTTTTGGTATAACGCAATCTTTCGTGTATTCGGTTTTTACCGTCTAACCAAAATTCAATTTCGTGCGGAGTTAAATTCCATCCCGACCAATGTTTTGGTCGTGGTACATTATTTTCATTTGGATATTTTTTTTTAAATTCTTCAATAGACTTTAACAACTCATCTCTAGACTTTAAAATACTACTTTGGTTTGAAGCCCATGCCCCTATTCTACTTCCATATGATCTGCTATTATAATATTTATCAGCATCAGTATCAGAAACATTTGATATTTCTCCAGTTATTCTAACTTGTCTTAATAAAGATTTCCAATGAAAACACATTGATGCATTTGCGTTAGATTTTATCTCTTCACTCTTTCGACTATTAAGATTTGTATAGAAAACAAATCCATCACTATTAAAATCTTTTAGTAAAACCATTCTTACAGATGGAATTCCATTTTTTCCAACAGTTGCTAAACTAAGAGCATTTGGATCATTAATTTCGGTTTTTTTTGCTTCGTTAAACCACTGTCCAAATAGATCTATTGGATTATTTAAATCCTGGAAGCATAAATCTATACCTAATGAGTTTTTTTGATTCATAATTTCAACAAAATAACTTATATAATATATTTAATGTCATTTAATACTTTTGGAAAGATATTTCGTTTCACTACTTGGGGTGAATCTCATGGACCTGCAATAGGATGTGTGGTCGATGGTTGTCCTCCAAATATAAAAATTACAGAAAAAGACATCCAAATTGAACTAAATAAGAGAAGACCAGGTCAATCAAAATTTACAACTCAAAGGAAAGAAGACGATAAAGTAAATATATTGTCAGGAGTGTTTGAAGGAAAAACAACTGGTACTCCAATCTCAATGATAATTTATAACAAAGATATGAGATCTAGAGATTATGAAACAATTAAAAATAAATTTAGACCTGGCCATGCTGATTACACATATTTCAAAAAATATGGAATAAGAGATTATAGAGGTGGTGGAAGACAATCTGCTAGAGAAACTGCTTCAAGAGTTGCAGCTGGTGCAATAGCAAAAAAAATATTACAAAATAAATTAGGAATTAAATACAAAGTTGTGGGAGCTGTAACTCAACTAGGAATTCTAGGATGCGATACTAAAAAATGGGATGAAAAATTTATTTCAAAAAATCCATTTTTTTGTCCAGATAAATCAATTGTTAAACTTTGGGAAAAATATTTGTTGAGTATAAGAAAATCAGGATCTTCATGTGGAGCAATTATAGAAGTTAGAGCTAAGGGTGTTCCAATCGGTTTGGGAGCTCCAATTTATTCTAAATTAGATATGGATTTAGCTGCAGCTATGATGAGTATTAATGCGGTCAAAGGTGTAAATATTGGATCAGGAATGAACTCTGCCCAACTTACTGGTGAACAAAATTCTGATGAAATTATGCAAAAAGGAAAAAAAACCAATTTTAAATCAAATAATGCAGGAGGAATTCTTGGTGGTATTTCTTCAGGTCAAGATATAGTTATTTCATTTGCTGTTAAACCAACCTCATCTATTCTTTCATCAAGAAAAACAATCGATAAATTTGGAAAGAATACATCTATTTCTGTTAGAGGTAGACACGATCCATGTGTGGGCATTAGAGCAGTGCCTATTGGAGAAGCAATGATGCACTGTGTATTATTAGATCACTACTTAATGAACGCTGCTCAATGTAATAGTTAATTTGATTTTTTAATTACTATTTTAGAATTTAAAGTATCAAGAATCTTTGACTCAATGCTGCTAGCATCTAAACCGGCATATTTATACATTTGTTCTGGTTTATCATGATCTATAAATCTATCTGGTAATATCATTGATCTAAATTTTAAATTATTATCGATTAAATTATTATCAAATAAATACTGTGAAACATGTGATCCAAAACCACCAATTGAACCTTCTTCTATGGAAATGATTGTTTCATGATCTCTTGCTAATTGCCAAATTGTATTTTTATCTAAAGGTTTGGCAAATCGTGCATCAAATAAAGTTAGGTTAATACCCTTTTTTTTTAAGTTTTCACATGCAATCAAACATTCGTTTAATCTTGCACCAAAGTTTAGAATTGCAACCTGTTTTCCTTCTTTAATAATTCTACCTTTTCCAATTTCTAATTTTTCACTAATATTTGGTATTTCGACTCCAATACCGTTTCCTCTTGGGTATCTAAAAGCAGAAGGTTTGTCATTAATATCTACTGAAGTATTTATCATTCTCACAAGTTCTGCCTCATCGCTTGCTGCCATAACAACAAAATTTGGTAAGGTTGCTAGATAGGTTATATCAAAAGAACCTGCGTGTGTTGGCCCGTCAGCGCCCACTAATCCTGCTCTATCAATTGCAAATCTTACTGGTAAGCTTTGAATAGCAACGTCATGTACTACTTGATCGTAGGCTCTTTGTAAAAAAGTAGAATATATTGCTGCAAATGGTTTATAACCTTCAGTTGCTAAACCAGCAGCAAATGTTACTGCATGCTGTTCAGCTATTCCAACATCAAACATTCTTAATGGAAATTTTTTTCCAAAAATATCCATTCCTGTTCCTGAAGGCATTGCAGCGGTTATTCCAATAATTTTACTGTCTTTTTCAGCATGTTTTAATAAAGTATTTGCAAAAACTTTAGTATATGCAGGTATATTTGATTTAGTTTTTTCTTGAACTCCAGTGTTTACATTAAATTTTGTTACGCCATGAAACTTATCTTCTGATTTTTCTGCAAATTTATAACCTTTGCCTTTTTTTGTTTTTATATGAATCATGATAGGACCATCATGATTTATTTCCTTAGCATTTTTTAGTAAAGAGACTAAATCATTTATGTCATGTCCATCAATTGGGCCCATATAATAAAAACCCATCGAACTAAATAAAGTACCACCTGAAACAGCGCTTCTTAAAAAATCCTCAGCTTTACCAGCTTTATTACTAAATCTTTTTGAAAAAGCTGATATTATTAATTTTATTGTTTCCCTAAAGTTAAAATATAATTTTCCTGATAAAATTTTTGCTAGATATGCCCGCATTGCACCAACTGGTTTTGCAATAGACATGTCATTATCATTTAAAATTACAATTATTTTAGTTTTACTTGCACCCGCATTATTGATTGCCTCATAAGCCATTCCAGCACTCATTGCTCCATCACCTATTACTGCAATTACATCATCTGATTTATTTGATAATTTATTTGCTGTAGCTATGCCTAAAGCAGATGATATAGAAGTTGAACTATGTGCTGCTCCAAAAGGATCATATTCACTTTCAGATCTTTTTGTAAATCCTGATAATCCACCTCCTTTTCTTAAACTTCTTATTTTATCTTTTCTTCCAGTTAATATTTTATGTGGATAAGTTTGATGGCCAACGTCCCAAATTAATTTATCATTTGGTGTATTAAATACATAGTGTAAAGCAACAGTAAGTTCAACAACTCCTAAACCAGCACCTAAATGTCCTCCAGTAACTGACACTGCATCAATCATTTCTGCTCTAACTTCATCAGCCAAAATTTTTAAATCTGACTCAGAAAGTTTTCTGATATCTGATGGAAAATTAATGTTCTCTAAAAATTTGTATTGTTTATTCACTTCGATCTTTCTAAAATAAAATTAACAGTATTTCTTAAATCATCTGCTTCTTTTCCAAATTTTTTAATTTTTTTGTAAATATTTAATTTTATTTTATCTCCATATTTAATAGTATTTTTATAGCCTAGTAAACTAATTAAAGTTGCTTTCCCTCTTTTAATATCTTTTTTTGTTTTTTTCCCTACTTTTTTTGTATTACCTTTATAATCAATTAAATCATCAGCTATTTGAAATAATAAACCAATATCTGAGCCTAACTTATTAAAACTACTAAGATATTTATTTTTTTTAGAAATTATAACTGGAGCCATACAACAAAAACTAAATAATTTACCAGTTTTTTTTATTTGCATATCAATAATTTTATTTAAAGGAATTTTTCTATGTTCAAAATTTAAATCAGAATACTGTCCCCCTGCTATTCCAGAGTGTCCAGAACTTTTAGAAATTAAATTAATTATTTTGATTTTAACTTTGTCATTAATATTAAATTTTTTTTGGCTTAAAATCTCAAATGCGATTGTTAATAATGAATTACCAGCAAGAATTGCTGTTGATTCACCAAATTTTTTATGAGTTGATAATTTTCCTCTTCTAAGATTATCATTATCCATACATGGCAGGTCATCGTGAATTAACGAATATGCATGTATACATTCTACAGCTGCACTTAAATAAATAAGGTTTTTATAATTTATTTTAAAAATTTTTCCTACATCTATAATTAATTTTGACCTAATTTTCTTACCTCCTGGAAGTAAACCATATTTCATTGATTTTATTAAATCAGTTCTTTTTTGATTTAATAAAAATTTTAAAAGGAATTGATTTATATCCTTTGCAACTTTATTTAGTTTTTTTTCCATTTTTTTTATTCAAAATTGAATTAATTTTATTTCTAGTTTCCTGAGATATTTCTCTTGATGTGTTCTGAAATTTTTTCTCAATTAAATTATTTAATTTTATTAGTTTTTGATAATCGTTTATTAATAATTCTAAATTTTTTTCATTTTCAAGTTTTTCTATTATATTATTAGCTAGTTCTGTAAGTTCATTTAAGGATTTGTTTTTAATATCATCTAGTAAATTTTTATCTTTCATATAATAGTTGGTATTAATACATGAAAAACAATCTTTCAAATATTAAAAAATCTAAATATTATTTAGATAAAAATGAGTGTGTAGCAATACCTACAGAAACTGTATATGGGCTTGCTGGAAACGCTTATTCTAACAAAGCTACTTCAAAAATATTTATATTGAAAAAAAGGCACAAAAAAAATCCTCTGATTGTTCATTATGACAGTCTCAAAACACTTAAAAATGATTGCTATGTAAACAATCATTTTTATAAACTATATAAAAAATTTTGTCCGGGTCCAATTACATTTGTTTTAAAATTAAAAAAAGATAGTAAAATTTCTAAAAATGTTACTAATAATAAAAAAACTTTAGCAATCAGATTCCCTAGTCACCCTTTAACAAAAAAACTTTTAAAATTATTAAGTTATCCTTTGGCTGCGCCTAGTGCAAATATTTCGACTAAAATAAGTCCTATCTCAAAAAAAGACGTTATTGAAGAATTTGGAAAAAAAATTAAGTTTATTCTAAATGGTGGTAGATGCAAAATTGGATTAGAATCAACCATTATTAGTTTGGTAGGTAGACCAAAAATTTTAAGGCTAGGAGGGATGGAAAGATCCAGGATAAACTATATTTTAAAAAGAAATGTTCAATATAATAAAATAGATAAAATTATTGTTCCAGGACAATCAAAATTACATTATTCCCCTGGAATACCAATAAGATTGAATATTTTAAAACCTAAATTTGGTGAGGCATTTATTCTTATTAAAAAAAGAAAAAAAACCTCTAAAAGTTATTATTATCTTAGTAAAACAAAAAATTTAAAACAAGCAGCAAAAAATTTGTACAAAATTTTAAGAAAAATTAAAAATAAAAATTATAAAAGTATTGCAGTAGAAAAAATTCCAAACATAGGTTTTGGTGAAGCAATCAATGATAGATTGAAAAGAGCATCAACATAATAATGCAAAATTCTATAAAAGTAATAAATTTAAAAAAATCTTACGGATCAAAAGAAGCTGTCAAAAATATTAATTTTGAGATTAAAGAAAATGAAATAGTGGGATTGCTTGGACCTAATGGCTCAGGAAAAACTACAACTATTGGAATGATATTAGGACTTCTTAAGCCTAGTAGTGGGGAAGTATTAATTAACGGATTAAAGATAGAAAAATATAGATATGATATTCTCCAAAAAATTAATTTTATTTCTCCTTATATTGAATTACCTAAAAAGCTAACTGTAAAGCAAAATTTAATTGTATATGGCAAACTATATTCTGTTAAAAATCTAAATGAAAAAATTGATTATTTAGTAAATAAATTAAGATTAGAAAACCTACTAAACAGAATAACTGGCGAACTATCTTCTGGACAAAAAAATAGAATAAGTTTAGCAAAAGCAATAATCAATGATCCAAATGTATTGCTCCTAGATGAACCTACAGCATCCTTGGATCCTGAAATAGGAGATTTTGTTAGAACTTTTTTAGAAAATTACAAAAAAGAAAATAAAGTATCTATTTTATTAGCTTCTCACAACATGGATGAAGTAACGAGGTTATGCTCCTCAATTATGATGATGAAGAATGGTTCGATTATTGATGAGGGTAAACCAAAAGATTTAATCAAAAAACATGGAAGACAAAACTTAGAGGAAGTTTTTTTAAAACTTGTAAGAAATTAAAATGAATTTTATTAGAATGTATGGACTTTTTTTAAGACATTTTTTTTTAATAACTAGATCCTTTCCTAGAATTTTAGATTTAATATACTGGCCTACAATACAAATAACTTTATGGGGGTTTATTTCCCTTTTTTTCTCAACTTATAGTTCTTACTATAGTAATACTGTTGGCGTAATATTAACATGTGCAATCCTTTATGATTTTTTATTTAGAACAAGTATTGGTTTTAATATGTTATTTCTTGAAGAAATATGGAGTAGAAATTTTACAAATTTATTTATTACCCCTATTAAAAAAAGCGAAATTTTAATTTCATTAATATTTACAGCCTTAATTAGATCGCTTATTGGTTTGGTGCCTGCAATTTTATTAACATCTCCACTTTTTGGAATTTCTTTATTGAATCTTGGTTTTAGTTTATTTTTTTTATTTTTAAGTCTTTACATATTTGGAATAACCTTGGGTATACTTGTTTCTTCAGGTTTGCTAAGATTTGGACCATCTTTTGAAAATATTGCATGGTCAACTATGTTTTTACTAGCTCCATTTGGTTGTATTTATTATCCTGTGGAAATATTGCCTGAAATTTTTCAAAAAATTGCATACTTGCTTCCACTTGTTTATATTTTTGAAGAAGCAAGAAATATATTAATGAATGGATATGTAAATGTAGAAAATATTTTTAAAGCATTTTATTTAAATGGATTATATTTATTCATAGCAATTTCTTTGTTTTACTATTCTTTTAGTAAAGCACGCAAAAAAGGAACATTAATCAATATTGGCGAATAAATGGTGCGCCTGCTAGGAGTCGAACCCAGAACCTCCTGATCCGAAGTCAGGCGCTCTATCCAGTTGAGCTACAAGCGCATATAGTATTAATATTATAATTTATGAAAAATATCATTAATTTAATTGTTAAAGATTATGAAAACGGTCAAAGAGTAGATCAATTTATATCAATTAACAAAAAAGATATAAGCAGAACTAGGATCAAAAATTTAATTATAAATAAAAAATTAAAAATAAATAATAAAACTATTGATAATCCTGCAAAAAAAATCAATACAAATGATAATATTGAGATTGAAATACCAAAAGCAAAAAAGGTTTTTTTAAAACCCTATAACTTAAAACTGGATATTGTATATGAGGATGAAAATTTATTAATTGTGAACAAGCCATCTAAAATATCAATGCATCCAGGTGCTGGGGAGTATGATAAAACTTTGGTTAATGCATTAATGTATTATGATAGTAAAAATTTATCAAATATTGGCGACGAAGTAAGACCTGGAATAGTTCATAGAATAGATAAAGATACATCGGGATTAGTTGTAATAGCAAAAAATAATCTTACACATGAAAATTTATCAAAACAATTTAAGCAACATTCAATCAATAGAACTTATCAAGCATTAATATGGGGCAAACTAAAACCACAATCTGGAAAAATTGAAACATTGATTACTAGAAGTTCTAAAAATAGACAGTTAATGGAAGTTGGAATATCAAGAGGAAAAAAAGCAATTACAAATTACAAAACACTTGAAGTTTTTGAAAATGAAAAAACTCCAACATTTAGTTTTGTTGAGTGCAAACTTGAAACAGGCAGAACTCATCAAATTAGAGTTCACATGAGTTATAAAGGCAACAATATTTTAGGTGACAAAAAATACAAAAAAAAATTTAAAAAATTTAAAAATATAGATTCTGATTTAGAAAAATCTATATTACATCTTGATAGACAGTTTTTGCATGCAAAAACTATAGGCTTTGTTCATCCTATTACCGGAAGAAAATTAGAATTTACCTCAAATTTGCCACAAGATTTAAACATAGTGTTAAAAAAGCTAAGAAAAACTAATAAATAATATCATTGTATTATTAAAAAAGTTTATTAAATAAATACCATTATGAATACAAAAACTATGAAATTTCCTATTCTCTCAAATGAAGGAGGGTTAGGTTTATACTTAGAACAAATTAAAAAATTTCCAATGCTTGATTCTGAAGAAGAATATATGTTGGCAAAAAATTGGAAATCTACTGGAAATATTAAATCAGCTGAAAAATTAGTAACTAGCCACTTAAGATTGGTTGCAAAAATAGCAATGGGTTATAAAGGTTATGGTCTTCCTTTAAATGAAATGATTTCTGAGGGTAATATTGGTCTTATGCAAGCTGTTAAAAAATTTGAACCTGAAAAAGGATTTAGATTAGCAACATATGCAATGTGGTGGATTAAAGCTTCAATACAAGAATATATATTAAGATCTTGGAGTTTAGTAAAAATTGGTACCACAACCGCACAAAAAAAACTTTTTTTTAATTTAAAAAAATTAAAAAATCAAATTGCTCCAAAATCTGAGGGTGATTTAAAAGATGAACATGTAAAAAATATAGCTAGTAGACTTAATGTTAATGAAGAAGAAGTTATTTCAATGAACAGGCGTCTTTTAGGAAAAGAACATTCCTTAAACTCTCCCATTGGAGAAGATGGAGATGAGTGGCAAGATTGGTTAGTTGATAAGGAAATGGATCAAGAACTTAAATTTTCTCAACAAGAAGAAATGAAACAGAGAAAAGACCTTTTACAAGATTCTGTAAAAATACTAAATAAAAGAGAAAAAGATATTCTTTATTCAAGAAGACTTGCTGAAGAACCAGTGACATTAGAAGACTTAAGTAAAAAATTTAATATTAGTAGAGAGAGAATAAGACAAATAGAAAACAAAGCATTTGAAAAACTTCAAAAGCATATGTTAAATTCAGCTAGATCAAAAAATCTTTTACCAGTAAACTAAATTTTAAAAGGATCTTCAATTAATATTGTATCATTTCTTTCTGGACTAGTTGAAATGCTAGATATTTTAGATTCTACAAATTTTTCTAATACATTTATATAATTTTTTGCATTATTTGGAAGATCATCAAATTTTTTAATACCTTTAGTTGAGGATTTCCAACCTTTAAAAGTCTTGTAAACTGGCTTTACTTTTAATTGATCATCAACAGCTGCTGGTAAATAGTCAATTTTTTTTCCATCAAGCTCATAAGCAATACACATTTTAATCTCATCAAGTTCATCTAATACATCTAATTTTGTTAAAGCAATTCCATCAATTCCAGAAATTTTAATTGTTTGTCTTACTAAAACACCATCAAACCATCCACATCTTCTTTTACGACTAGTAACAGTTCCAAATTCTTTTCCTCTAGTTCCAAGTTCTTCGCCTATTTTATCTGTCAATTCAGTTGGGAAAGGACCTTCGCCTACTCTTGTAGTATATGCTTTAGTAATTCCTAATACATAATTTACAGAATTTGGACCACAACCTGAACCTGTCGCAGCTGCTGCTGCTACTGTGTTTGAAGAAGTCACAAATGGATAAGTTCCATGATCAACATCAAGTAAAATTCCTTGAGCTCCCTCAAATAATATTTTTTTTTCTTGCGATTTAAATTCATCAATTTTTTTCCAAACTGGCTGTGAATATTTTAAAATTTCAGGAGCTATTTTAATCAAGTCTTTAATTAAATTTTCTTTTTTATAAATATCTTTACCAAGACCTTTTCTGATTGCATTGTGATGCATCAATACTGTTTCTAGTCTATTGTTCAGATTATTTTCTGAAACTAAATCCATTACTCTTATTGATCTTCTGCCTACTTTATCTTCATATGCTGGCCCAATTCCTCTTCTTGTTGTTCCAATCTTAGCCTTTCCAGCTGCATCTTCTCTTATTTCATCCATTTCTCTATGAAACGGTAAAATTAAGTTTGCAGCTTCAGATATAATTAAATTTTTTTGTGTTACCTCAACTCCTTTAGATTTAATTTCTTGAATTTCGTCGAGTAATGCCCACGGATCAACTACAACACCGTTACCAATAATGGATATTTTATTTTTTCTTACTATACCTGATGGTAATAATCTTAACTTATATGTAACACCATCTATAACTAAAGTATGACCTGCGTTATGTCCTCCTTGAAATCTGATTACAACATCCGCTTCACTTGATAACCAGTCAACAATTTTTCCTTTACCTTCGTCACCCCACTGAGATCCAACAACAGCTACATTTTTCATCTAAATTTTTTATTTATATTTATTGTACTTAAATGATTTATTGGCCCATGACCTCTACCATACTTTGGTCCCGAACCTATCGAATGGTTAACATACTTAATCGCCATCTCACAAGATTTCTTTAACGTTTTTCCACATGAATAATATGTGGCAATAGCAGTAGATAGTGTACATCCAGTACCATGTGTATTTTTTGTATTAATTTTTTTGTTTTTAAAAGCTGATATTTCATTTTTACTTAAAAAAATGTCATACATAATTCTTGATTTAAGATGTCCTCCTTTTATTAATACATTTTTTGCTCCTAAACTGATTAAAATTCTTCCAGCACAGATCATATCTTCTACTGAAGAAATTTTTTTTTTTGTCAAAATTTCTACTTCTGGAATATTTGGTGTAATTAAGCTAACTTTTTTTATTAATTTTAATTTTAAAATTTTAATTGAATTCTTATCAATTAATTTAGTTCCTCCTTTGGCAACCATCACGGGATCTAAAATAATTTTTTTTATACTTATTTTACTTAAAGACTTTAATACTGCATTAATAACTTCAGTTGAATGAAGCATTCCAATTTTAATTGCATGGGGTTTAATATCTTTTGAGGTAAATTCTATTTGCTTTGATATTTCTCTTGGTGGTATAGCTATAATAGATTTTACACCAGTAGTGTTCTGTGAAGTTACAGCAGTTATCGCAGTCATAGCATATGATCCAAGTGCAGTAACAGTTTTAATATCTGCTTGTATACCTGCGCCTCCAGAAGAGTCAGATCCTGCAATTATTAAAATTTTAGACTTAGGTTTCAATGTTTTATTGATTTTTTAATTATTTTTATACATTTTATAATCAAATTTTTATTATGTGACTCTCCCATAATTCTAATCTTTGGTTCTGTACCAGATTTTCTGACTAAAAGCCTTCCATTTCTTCCCATTAGTTTATTAGCTTTTTTAATTGCCTTTTTACATTTTAATTTATTCATTATATTTTTGTTTCTTACAAGGATACTTTCTAAAATTTGAGGCATAGGTTCAAAAACATTTAATAACTCGCTAGCTTTTTTCCCTTTTCTCATTGAAAACAAAACTTCTAATGCTACTAGAAGCCCATCGCCTGTTGTTGCAAATTTTCCTAATATAATATGACCTGATTGCTCTCCTCCTAGATTAAATCTATTTTTTTGCATACTTTCTTTAACATATCTATCTCCAACATTTGCTCTTACAAATTTTGTTTTTTGCTCTCTGAAGTAATTTTGTAATTCATAGTTGGACATTAAAGTACCAACAACTCCTCCTTTTAGGATTTTTTTTATTTTCCATCTGTTTGCTAACATTGCAATTATTTGATCTCCATCAATTATATTACCTTTTTCATCACACAAAATAACTCTATCTGCATCTCCATCTAAAGATATGCCTAAATTTACTTTGTGTTTTTTAACAAAATATTTAATTTTATTAGGACAAGTTGATCCACACCTATCATTAATGTTTAAACCATTGGGAGATGTACCAATCTCATATACTTTTGCTCCTAATGATTTTAAAAGTTTTGGTCCTGATTTATATCCTGCTCCATTTGCACAATCTATAGCAATTTTTATTCCTTTCAAACTAAAGTTATTTGGAAAATTTTTTTTTAAAATTTTTATATATCTGTCATTAGCATCTTCTAATCTTTTTACTCTTCCAAGAATTTCTGGTTTTGATAAATTTTTATTTATTTTTGATTCTATCAATTTTTCAATTTTTTTTTCAATTTTATCAGATAATTTAAGTCCATCTGGGCCAAACAGTTTCAACCCATTATCGTAATATGGGTTGTGTGAGGCAGTTATCATTATACCCATATTTGCTTTCATCTTTTTGGTTAACATTGCAAGACCATTGGTTGGCAAAGGTCCTAAAGTGTAAACATGCATTCCAGCAGATGCTAAACCAGAAACTAAAGCTGGCTCCAATGTATAGCCAGACAATCTAGTGTCTTTAGCAATAATTGCAGTTTGTTTTGTTTTTTTTAGATTCTTAAAATATGTACCTGCTGCCAAACCAAATTTAAAAAACATTTCTCCATTAATATTTCCTTCATTTACTCTTCCTCTTATTCCATCGGTACCAAAATATTTATTGGGCATTATTTAAAATTTAATGTTTTAAAAACCTTGATGCTTTGATTTACTTCGTTAATATTATGAACTCTCATTATTTGAACTCCTTGCATCATTGCATACAAACCAGATGATATAGTCCCACCTAACCTTTCCTTGCTATCATTATTTCCAGATAAATCTTTAATAAATTTTTTTCTTGAAAGCCCTAACATTATAGGAAATCCAAGTGAATGGAAAAGAGAAATATTACGTATTAAGATAATATTATGTTTCAAGTTTTTACCAAATCCAATTCCAGGATCTAAAATAATATTATTATGCTTAATGCCTTTATCTCTGATTTCATTAATTTTTCTCTCAAAAAAATCATAAATATCTAAAAGAACATTTTTATATTTTGGATTTTTTTGCATAGTTTGAGGAGTTCCTTGAATATGATGTATTACAAAAGGAATATTTGTTTTTTTAAGAACATTGATTGTATTAGAATCATAATTTAATCCAGAAATATCATTAATCAAATTTACTTTATAATTAATTCCTTTCTCCATTATCCAGCTTTTTCTAGTATCTAAAGAAATAAAATTATTTAATTTTTTAATTTTTTTTAAAGTTTCTTTAATTCTTTTCCACTCTATTTTTTTTTTTACTTCTTTAGACCCAGGTCTTGTGGACTCTCCACCAATATCTATAATTTTACATCCTTTTTTAATTAAATATTTAGCATGATCAAAACCTCCATTTTTTTTATTATATTTTCCACCATCGGAAAAACTATCAGGAGTTAAATTTATAATTCCCATGAATATAGGGTAATTAGAAAAATTTAATTTTTTAAAAAGTTTCTTTTTTTTAATTAAATTTAAATCTTTTTTAATTTTTTTTTTTAATTCTTTGTTTTCTAAACTTATATCTTTTATATGAATTTTTCTTTTACTATCTCTTGTTATTATTTCTAATGTATCAAAAGATATAAATTTATTATTATTTAAAGGTATGGAATTTTTATTTTTAACTTTTTTTATTGATTCATCACCATAATAAAAATTACACGCTCTAGTGTAATATTTTTTCATTACAAACTAGTGAACGATTTTTGGTTTTAATCCAATAGATCCAAGAGCAGAGCTTGAGTTATCATCTTCAACTTTTAGATCTTCCTTACTGGCTGGGTAAATATTTTTATTGATTAAGTCTTCTATTTCGCCTCCTGTTAGTGTTTCATAAACAAGCAATGCTTTTGCCAGTTTGTGTAAATCATCAATTTTTTCATTTAATACTTTTTTTGCTCTTTCATAGCCTTTTTCAACGAATTTTCTTATTTCAGAATCAACTTTTTTTGCAGTTTCTTCTGACATATTTTGTTGCCTTGCAACAGAACGTCCTAAAAATACTTCTTCTTCATTTTCTCCATACGCAACTGGACCTAATTCTTTACTAAGACCTGCTCTCATAACCATTGCTCTTGCTCTTTTCGTTGCTTGTTCAATATCGCTAGCAGCACCAGTAGTTACTTTATCATCTCCAAAAATTAATTCTTCTGCAACTCTTCCTCCCATTGCAATTGCCATTTGAGCATGTAGTTGTTCTCTAGTTTGAGAAACTTCATCTTTTTCTGGTAGTTGCATAACCATACCTAAAGCTCTACCTCTTGGAATTATTGTTGCTTTATGAATAGGGTAAGCAGCTTTTTCATTTATTGTCACTATTGCGTGTCCTGCTTCATGGTATGCTGTTAATCTCTTCTCTTCTTCAGTCATTACCATAGATCTTCTTTCTGCTCCCATCATTACTTTATCTTTTGCTTCCTCAAACTCTTGATTTGTAACAATTCTTTTATTTTTTCTTGCTGCTAATAACGCTGATTCATTAACTAAGTTTGCTAAGTCAGCTCCAGAAAATCCTGGGGTTCCTCGTGCAACTGTTCTTAAATTAATATCAGGTGCCATAGATATTTTTTTAGCATGTACTTTTAATATTTTTTCTCTACCAATTATATCTGGAAGTGAAACAACTACTTGTCTATCAAATCTTCCTGGTCTTAACAAAGCGGGATCTAAAACATCGGGTCTATTTGTAGCTGCTATAATAATTACACCTTCATTAGTGTCAAAGCCATCCATTTCAACAAGCAATTGGTTTAATGTTTGTTCCCTCTCATCATTACCACCACCTAATCCCGCACCTCTACTTCTTCCAACTGCATCAATTTCATCTATAAAAATAATACACGGTGAATGTTTTTTGCCTTGCTCAAACATATCTCTTACTCTTGAAGCTCCTACGCCAACAAACATTTCAACAAAATCAGATCCTGATATTGTAAAAAAAGGCACACCTGCTTCACCAGCTATTGCTCTTGCTAATAAAGTTTTACCAGTACCAGGAGCACCAACTAATAAACAACCTCTTGGAATTTTTCCTCCCAGTCGGCTAAATTTTTTTGGATCTTTTAAAAATTCTACTACTTCTTCTACTTCTTCTTTAGCTTCTTCAACTCCAGCAACATCATTAAATGTAACTTTGCCCTTAAGTTCATTCATCATTTTAGCTTTAGATCTTCCAAAACCCATGGCTCCACCTTTTCCACCTTGCATCTGTCTCATGAAAAAAATCCAAACAGCAATTAACAAAAGCATTGGAAACCATGAAAGTAAAACACCAAAGAGCGATGGCATTTTTTCATCTAAAGGAGCAGCAGAAATAGTAACTCCTTTTTCAGAAAGTTTTTCAATTAAATTTGGATCATTTGGTGCATATGTAGTAAATTTATTTCCATCAGATAAAACTCCTTCAATATTATTTCCTTTAATTTCAACCTGAACAACTCTACCATTATCCACTTCAGATAAAAATTTGGAAAAATTTATACGGTCTTTAGCATTCACTGCGTTATGTGGATTTTTGAACATATTGTATAAACCTATAGTCAAAAAAACTATGATGGCCCACATTGCTAAATTTTTAAAATTCATATGTATAAGATAAGAATTATTCTTAATTAAACAAGTACGTATTTATGCAGTTATTCATATATTTAGGTTTATTCTTTAGAAATTATTACAGTTTCATTGATTTTTTCAAATATACATCCCCCAAGAGTGAACTTTCTTTTGCTTTTTTTAGACTTAATTTCAATAATAAGATTTTTTACACTCTTGCCTCTAGGGGGGTAATAGTTGCGACTAATTGTCTGAATAACTTTTATAATAGATCTTAAAATAATTTCATTTGGCTGAACAAAAAAATCTTTGTTTAAAATAATATTATGTTTTTCTGAATTAAAAAATGAATTTTCTAATACATTTCTTTTTGCATAAAATTCTAATGCCTTGTTTGCACTTTTTAAATTATTTATTGTTAAATTAAATTTTTTTTTATCAAATCCTTCTTTTTCTAAATTTTTAATTAAATTCCTCACTCTTATTCTTTTAAAATTTTCATTAACATTCGATGAATCTTTAATAAAAGATTTAAATACTTTTAAAGAAACTATTTTTAGCTTATTTTTTTCAATATTTAGCAAAGGTCTTAAAAATTTAATATCATTATTTTCAGAAATTTTATCCATTGAAACTAATCCTTTTAAACCACTTCCTCTCATCATTCTTATTAAAAAATTTTCATTCAAATCATCATTTTGATGACCTAATAAAATATTATTTAAATTTCTCTTTTTGCATTCTTTGATCAACAAGGAATATCTGTTAAATCTTGCTATTGACTGAATATTTGACTTTGGTTTTTTACCTTGCCAAATTAATACTTTACATTTCACATTAATTTTTTTTAATAAATCTAACGTTTTTTTTGCTTCTTCAGAAGATTCTTTTCGTAATCTATGATCAACCAAATAATAATAAAAATTTACTTTTTTTAATTGGGAAAAACACTTGGCAAAGTATGCAAGTGCCAGACTATCGGGACCTCCAGAGACAGCTACGATGTATCCATTTTCTGGAACTAGATTTTTCTCAAATTGTTTGTAGATAGAATTGATAAATTTATCTTTTAAGAAAATAGTAACAGTTTTATGATTCTTGCTTTTTGCACTCAAACTTTTTTTCTTCATATATTGCTTTTTGAAGAACAGATTGATTTGCTTTTGGATATTGTTTTTTTACACCAGTTATCATCAAACAACCTTGATCTTTTTCTCCTATCTGTACTAATGATACACCAAGTTTAAGTAAATTTATAGGAGCCTTCTGACTCTTTGGATATTTTTGATATCCTTCTAAATAAGCTGAGGCTGCATCTGTGTATAGTTGTCTAATTCTAAATGTTTCTGCATACCAATACTGTGCATTTCCAGCTAATTCATCATCTGGATTTGTTTCAACAAATTCTCTAAATGCTCTTTCCGCAGTATTGTAATCTCCATTTTTTAAAAAGCTGGTTGCAAACTCATATTGTTTTTTTGGATTTGTATCTGGTAAAATTTTTTCTTCAGAAACAAAAGTTTCAGTCACTACAGTATTTGTTGTTTCAATAGATTGTAACTGTTGATTTTCAAGTTTTGTTTCATTATCTTTATAAGAAATTGATCCAAGATCTTGTGGTTGAGAGGATCCTGGTAAAATTTCTTTCTCATCTTTTTTTTGTAAAGATGAAACTTTTGTGTCGTTTATGTTAGTTTCTGAATTACTTTCTAACTCTTGGAATCTAATTTGATTATCTGCTTGTACTTTTGAAAGTCTATTTGAAAGTTTATCTAATTTAAAATTAATTTCTTCAAACTTGTTAGTTAATTCTTGAAACTGATTTTCAATTTCAGATAATTTTAATAAATGTCTTGTTAACACCTCTTCTGAATTTTGATCCATCTCGATAGATTCATTTCCTAAACTAGTAGAAGATGAATTTGAATAAACTGCCTTTTCTAAAGTTTTTAAATCTTTTTGAATAATTTCTAAAATTTCAATAACATTGTGACCATCGGCCAAAACATTAAATTTAAAGAAACTAACAAAAAATAAAATAATTAATAACAAATATTTCTGATATTTAAGCATTAATAACAATTAATATTTATAATGATGGCAAAAAAAAGACCCTGGGTATTTTATATCCAGGGTCTTTAAATTTTAATTAGATTAATTTGCTTTAACAGTTACTGATCTTCTATTTTTAGACCAAGCTAGTGGATTTGATCCAGAATCTACTGGCCTCTCTTTACCATAACTGATTACTGAAATTCTGTTTGCAGAAATTCCATATGTCATTAGATAGTCTTTAGCTGCATTTGCTCTTCTCTCGCCTAGAGCTAAGTTATATTCTCTAGTTCCTCTTTCGTCTGCATGACCTTCTAATACAACATTAATTTTTGAATTCTTTCTTAACCATTCTGCTTGCTTTCTTAAAGTATCTCTAGAAGCAGTAGTTAAAACTGATTCATTAGTTGCAAAAAATACTCTGTCCGCAACACCTGATGCCAAATATTTTACGGTATCAGTTCCTGTATAAACATCACCCTGCATCTGATTTTGGACTTTCTTGGTTGCACAGGCTGTAAGTACTAAACTTGCTAGCATTATTAATAATGCATTCTTAAAAATCTTGCTTAAATTCATCACTGCTCCTTCAATTGATTATTTTAAGTTTTCCACACCTAGATAAATCTTTCAAGTTAAAAAATCAACTATTTTGTAATTAAATACCTCTAATTACTTAATAAAGACGACCAAGATGGGTCAGAAGCATCAGATTCTGTGTTGACTAAACGTTCATTATAGCCTGTCAGGTCTATAGACCATAATTTTGCAGAAAAACCCTTTCCTTCAGAATCTGACTTTGTTTCTCTGTAAAAAATTAACACTCTTCCATTAGGAGACCATGAAGGAGCTTCTTGATAATAATTTTCAGTTAATAATCTTTCTCCAGATCCATCTGTTCGCATAACACCAATGTAAAACTTTCCTTTATGAAGTTTTGTAAAAGCTATTAGATCACCTCTTGGAGACCAAACAGGTGTACCATAAAGTCCTTTTCCAAAAGAAATTCTTTTTACATTCGATCCATCACTTTTCATTATATAAATTTGTTGATAACGGCTTCTATCGGAATTGAAACAAATATACTTTCCATCGGGTGAATAAGATGGTGACGTGTCTATAGATGGATGATTAGTTATTCTTTCAACAACTCTATTTTCTAAATCCATTGTATAAATGTCTGAATTCCCATCCATAGCAAAACTCATAATTATTTTTTTTCCATCTGGAGAAAATCTTGGTGCAAAAGTCATTCCGGGAAAATCTCCAACTACTTCTTGAACACCTGTTTCAATATCTAGTAAATATACTCTGGGCATATTTCTAAAATATGAAAGATATGTTACCATTTGATTAGTTGGATTAAATCTTGGAGTTAAAACTAATTCATTACCTAATGTTAAATATTTAGTATTAAATCCATCTTGATCCATTATTGCTAACTTTTTTATTCTTTTTACTTTTGGCCCTTCTTCAGCAACATAAATAATTCTAGTATCAAAATAACCTTTTTCACCCGTTAAGCGTTCATAAACTTTATCTGTTATAATATGACCAACTCTTCTCCAATTACTAGGTACTGTTGTAAAAGCTAATGCCATCATTTCTTTTGCTGCAAGAACATCCCAAAGTCTAAATTCAACTCTTAATTTTTCATCTTGATAAGTAACTTTTCCAGTAATTAAAGCCTGGGCTTTAATTAATGACCAATCTTCAAATCTTGGTTTTAGATGTGCAATATCAGGTTCTTGTAAAAAAGCATCTTTATTTAATGGATTAAATAACCCTGAGGTTTTTAAATTGTTCTCTACAACAATGGATATTTCAGATCCTATATTTTCTTTTTTTAAAATTTCTTTTAAAGTTTTGTTAGATTTATTATCTGTCGATAGAGGCGATACTGCTATTGGTAATGGATTTAAATTACCTCTTGTTATATCAACTTCAATTAAAGCGATAGCCTTAATTGGAATTAAAACCAATAATAACACTAAAAAATTTAAATATCTCATTATCCTTCCAACATTTCTCTTGCATCAAAATTCAACTGTAACTCTTTCCATCTTTCATAACCTTTTGCTGGCACTCTTAGTGGCTGGCATAATTTTACTGCTCTTAACGCACTCTCAGCCAAAACTTTATAAAATCCCTGGCCAGGTTTATTCATTCTTGCATGATCCAGTATTTCTGATTTAACAACTGTTCCATCTGGCTTCAATTGTAATTTTATACGAACCAATAAATTTTCATTATATGGTAATCCCAAAGGAATGCTCCAGCAACCAAAAATTTGTGCCTTTAAAGCATCTTCCTCGCTTAATGTAAGACCTAAAGCATCTACATTTCTATCTTGAGATTGAGTAATTTTACTTATTTTCTTTGTTGTTTCAGCCGTTTCTTCTTTTGATTTATCAATTAAAGCTGCAATATTATTTGGATCAAATAATTCTTTTTTTTCAAACTCTGAAACTTGTTTTATTTTTTCATCAAGTTTTTCTGGATTTTGTTTTTTTTCTTCAATTTTTTTAACTTTTTCAATTTTTTCATCTGGCAAAGGAACTGCGTCTGGTTTTTCCTTTTTGACTTTTTTTGGTGGTGCCTGTTCTGAAGTTATTTTTTCTTTTTCTTTTTTTTTAACTTTTTCAATAATTTTTTTTGCTTTTGGTGCAAATGGAATATTTGTTTTTTCACTAATCTGAATTAATTCAACTGATACGATTGGAGGTAAATCAATTGGTTTCTTTGCTAAAAAAGGAAGGCTTAAAGCAGTTATAAAAATCATAATAAAATGAAAACCTGAAGAAATAAAAATGCTTCTAGTCAGGTTATTACCTTTCTTTGTATGGTTCAGAAATTAATGCAACTTTAGTAAAGCCAGAACCTGAAAGCATACCCATTATTTCTAACACTCGACCATAATTTATAGTTTTATCACCTCTAACATATATTCTAGTATCCGTTCTGTTTTTAGATACAGCTAAAATTTTTGCAATAATTTTATCATACTCAACTTTAGACTCTTGAATAAATATTTCTCCTTTGGAGTTAATTGATAAAGTTAGTGGCTCTTGTTCTTCTGGTAATGAATCAGCTGAACTTTCTGGTAAATCAACCTGCACTCCAACTGTTAACAATGGTGCAGTTACCATAAAAATTATCAAAAGAACCAACATTACATCAACAAATGGAGTAACATTGATTTCACTCATTGGTTCTTTGGAAGACCTTTTAAAATTAAAAGCCATTTTTTTAAATTATTGTTAAAAATCTCTTTGAAAAATTTTCTAGTTTTTGCAAATACTTTTTAGAATCGTTATTAAATTTATTATAGGCAACAACCGCGGGTATAGCGGCAAGTAAGCCTAATGCAGTTGCAAACAAAGCTTCTGCTATTCCAGGCGCAACTATTGCTAAGCTCGTATTCCTTGAAATCGCTATTGATTGAAAAGAGTTCATTATACCCCATACTGTTCCAAATAAACCTATAAATGGTGCAGTTGAACCTACAGTTGCTAAAAAAGTATAACTCTTTTCAATTTTTTCCATTTGTTTTTCAATATTAATCTGAAGCATGTTTGAAAGTCTCTCATTTAATTGAGTTTTAGATCTAGTTTTAAAAGCCGCTTCCATTGATGCTTTAAAAACTAAAGCCATCGGATCCTCAATATTTTTAGGGATATTATTATAAAAAGACTCAGCTGACTTTGATTTCCAAAATTTATCTTCAAATTCTGCTGAAGAAATATTTATTTTTTTAAATAATTTAATTTTTTCTATTATTATTGCCCATGAATAAATTGAACAAGCTATTAAAATAATAATAACTGATTTAACTATAATATCTGCTCTTACAAATAAATTTATTATTGAAAAATCTGCACTACTAGCTAACCCAACCGCTTGAGATGTTATATCTGCTTCCATTTAAAAAGATTTCACACTTAATTGTGTCATCAATTTGTCTAACATCAATAAATTGGCCTATTCCGATCTATAAGTTTCGTAAAAATAGCTAGCAATTAGTATTGCATCAGCTTTATTTGCATCTTTTTTTTTTGATAAATTTGTTGAAAAATAAGGAAAAATCTCAATTGCTTTGGTTCTACTTGCGTCTTTTTCACACTTAATAAGATTAAAATATTTCTTCCATTTGGCTGGTCTTACAAAATGCATTGATAAATTCATAGCTGAGCAAATTCCTTTCAAAATACCAAATGATTGACCAAAATTAAACATACTTGTAACTCCTTGTCCTGGCATTGCAGAAACTTGCTCGATAATAACTTTAATATCTTCTTTATTAATTTCTTTGATTCTTACTGAAATTTCATTAAATATTTGTGAACCGTTAACCTGTTTTTTATTTTTTTTTCCATCAGCCATACTTGGCATTTCAATAGCATCAATGACTTTTCCATTTTTTAAAAAACATATTGCACCAGAAATTCCAGGATCAATTCCAATTATTAACATTAATTATTCCTTATTTTTAAATTTGTATAAATATTTTGTACATCCTCTTCATTATCTAAAGTTTCTAAAAATTCTGATGTTGTTTCTAGTTTATTTTTTGATATCTCTACACTATTTAATGGCACCCATTCAATTCCAGTAGAAATAAAGTTTTTAATTTTTAATTCTAACTTTTTTTTCACATTATAAATTTCACTTTTTTCACAATGAATTTCATAAAAGTCTTCTTTAGTAATACATTCATCGGCTCCAGAATCAATTGCTAATTCTAAAATTTTTTCTTCTGATATTTCTTTTTTATTAATTTTTATTACTCCAAGTTGGTTAAAATTATGTGAGGCTGATCCTAATGTACCTAAATTTCCTCCATTTTTTTGAAAAATAGTTCTTATTTTTGAAGCTGTTCTATTTTTGTTATCAGTAAGTGCTTCAACTATCACTGCTATTTTATCTGGTCCAAAACCTTCATATCTCATATTTTCAAAATTTTTCCCCATATTTGTAGATGATTTATCAATAGCTCTATTAATATTTTCTTTCGGCATATTAGCTGATCTCGCAGCCTGAATTGCGGATCGTAGTCTTGCATTTATATTAGGGTCTTTATCACCCAATTTAGCTGCAACCGTAATTTCCTTTGAAAGTTTAGAAAAAATTTTTGACCTTTGTTTATCAGCCTTACCTTTCTTATGTTTAATGCCTGCCCAATGAGAATGACCTGCCATACAATTAATGAGTATTTGCTAAATCTCCTCCATAAATAAACGTTTTGATATTCTTTGCTAAACCTGTTTCAATATCACAATCAATTATTACACCAGATAAGCTTGCTTCTCCATTAGACGGAAAATGTTTTTTAGAATCTTTTTTAAAAAATTTATTTAATGAGTTTTCTTTATTCATTCCGATTACAGAATTATAATCACCACACATTCCAGCATCTGTTTGATAAGCAGTTCCAAAATTCAAAATTCTAGCGTCATTCGTTGGTACATGTGTGTGTGTTCCTACTACCAAAGAAGCCTTACCATCAAAAAAATGACCTATGGCCATTTTTTCACTAGTAATTTCTCCATGAAAGTCAACGATCAAAAAATCAAAATCTTTTTTTAGTTTATTTTTAGAAATAAAATCTTTTGCTGCGTTGAAAACATCATCGCATTTTTTCATAAAAATATTTCCCATTAAGTTTAATACTGCAACTTTATAACCATTTTTCGAATTAAATATTTCAAAACCTTTTCCAGGTGATGGATTTATTAAATTATAAGGCCTTAATAATCTTTTTTCATTATTTATGTAATCAATAGTTTCTTTTTGATCCCAAACGTGATTACCAGTTGTGATAACATCAACGCCACAGTTAAAAAAATCTTTTGAAATTTTTTCTGTTATTCCAACTCCTTGATCTGCTGAATTTTCACCATTCACAACAACGAAATTAATTTTATTTATTTCAATTTGATTTTGTAAATTTTTTCTTATTGCCTCACAACCTGGAGGGCCTACTATATCTCCTAAAAACAAAATTCTCATTTATATAAATTTCTTTCAGTAATTATATAATCTAATTTTCTATCAAATTTATCAGTTGGAATCTTATTTACTTTTTGGCACGATAAAGCCAAACCAATTTTAACTATATTAATATTTTTCATTTTTTTAAGCAATCGATCATAGTATCCACCACCATAACCCAATCGATTTAACTTTTTGTCAAAAGCTACCAATGGAATTAAAAGTATATTTGGTTTTACTTTTTTCTTTCTTTCTGGTTCTGGAATTCCATATTTGTTTAAATATAGTGGATCATTTAAATTCCATTTATAAAAATCCATATTAAAATTATTTTTAATAACTGGTAAACTAATTTTAAAACCTTTTTGCTGTAATTTGATCATCAAATCTTTTGTATCAACCTCAAAATTTACTGGGTAATAACAGCCTATAATTTTTCCTTTTAAGTTTAATTTTTTTATTATATTAAAAATTTTATTAAATCTTATTTGGATATTTTTTAAATTTTTAATTTTTCTTATTTTTAAAATTTTTTTTCTAATTTGATTTTTTAACACAATTTATTGGACAGGATTTTCTTGATTAACTTTTTCAACAAATTCATCTATTTGTTTTGCAGTATCATCAATAATTTTTTCATAACTATTTTTTGTGCTTTCTATCTCGTCTTTTAATTCTTTATGATTTTCAATTAAATTATTAATTTCACCTTCTTTATTATCTTTGTATTCATAAACTAAATTTTTTAACTCTAAAAATTTGCTTTTTAAATTTTCAAGTTCTAATTTTTTTTCTTCTATTTTTTTATTTGTCTCAAAATATTCATCCATTATTTTAATTGAAGTAATTAGTAAAAGTTTATTTTCTCCAATATTACCTAGGTCAGATTTTAATTCTTCAAATTTTTTATTTAGATTATAAGATAACTCTTCTAAATGTTCTTCTTGCCCATCGTCACAAGATAGAAGAAACTCTTTGCCATTAAATTTAACATTTATATTTGCCATTTATCTATTTCCTCTATCAAAATATCTGTTTCTTGATTTAATTCATCAATTTTTTCATTAAACTTCAATTCTCTATTTTTTTGGGTTTGATTTTTTTCTTTAATTTTTTGCTTAAGTTCCTCATAATCGGAAAGTAAAATTCTATATTTTTCCTCTAATTGCAGTTTTTCAATTTCTAATTGATTTTTTTTATTATCTAAATAATCAGTGTGTTCTTTTAATTTAGGATTTACAAAGTTTAAGTTTTTTAATTTCTCAAGTGCAGAATTAAGTTTTTCTTCTTTTTCACTGAAAGTTTTCATATATATATATATTCATAATATTAAATTGAGTCTTCTTAGTCTAGATAGGATAATTATTGAGCACACAACATAAAGATTTATCGAATGCAATTAGATTTCTTTCAATTGATGCAGTTGAAAAAGCAAATTCTGGTCATCCAGGTATGCCAATGGGTATGGCTGACGTTGCTACTGTCCTTTTTAGAAATTTCCTTAAATTTAATCCAAAAAATCCTAATTGGTTAAATCGTGACAGATTCGTTCTTTCCGCAGGTCATGGTTCGATGCTACTTTATTCTTTGCTTTATCTTACAGGATATAAAAGTATTTCTTTAGAAGACATAAAAAATTTTAGGCAGCTAAATTCAATTTGTGCAGGACATCCTGAATATCACTCAGGATCTGGAATTGAAACAACAACTGGCCCACTAGGTCAAGGCATAGCAAATGCTGTTGGTTTTGCATTAGCAGAAGAAATTTTAAAAAATAAAGTAGGTAAAGAAATTATAAATCATAAGACTTACGTTTTAGCAGGGGATGGATGTTTAATGGAGGGAATTAGTCATGAAGCATTAAGTTTTGCAGGTCATCTTAAATTAAAAAATCTTATTTTATTATTTGATAATAATTCAATATCAATAGATGGACCAACTAATTTAGCAGTATCTGATAATACAAAAAAAAGATTTGAAAGCTATGGTTGGGATTATCTAGATATAAATGGACATGATGAAAAACAAATTTTTAAAGCACTTAAAAAAGCACAAAAAGCAAAAAAACCTTTTGCCATTTCATGTAAAACAACAATTGGCTATGGTTCTCCTAACAAAAGTGGAAAGGCATCAGCTCATGGAAGTCCTCTTGGGGAGGAAGAAATTAATTTGGTTAGAAAAAAACTAAATTGGGATTATAAACCTTTCGAAATTCCAAACGATATTAAACAAGAGTGGAAAAAAATTGGCGAAAAAGCGTCTGCATATGCTGAAAAAGATGAATCCAAATATCAAAAAAAAATAAAGAAACTTGGTTGGTTGGGATGGTCATTAACAAGAAATTTTAAAAATAATTATCCTCCTGGTTTTAAAAATCATAAGCATCAAATTAATCAATCAATTGAAAAAGCAATGAAAAACTATTTAAAAAACTTGAATCCTATTGCAACCAGAAAATCATCTGAAATGTTTTTAGAATTAATTACATCTTTACCAAACTTAATTGGGGGGTCATCTGATTTGGCTGGTTCGAATAATACTAAAACTAAAAAACATGAAATAATTAAGCCAGGAAATTTTAAAGGAAATTATATTCATTACGGAGTAAGAGAGCATGCAATGTGCGGTATTATGAATGGTTTGTCTTTGCATAGCGGCTTAATACCTTATGGTGGAACATTTTTAATCTTTAGTGATTATTGCAAACCATCAATTAGATTAGCTGCGATGATGATGCAAAGAGTAATTTATATTTTTACCCATGACTCGATTGGACTTGGAGAAGATGGTCCAACTCATCAACCAATTGAGCAATTAGCTAGTTTAAGATCAATACCTAATTTAAATGTTTTTAGACCCGCAGATACAATTGAAACTTTTGAGTGTTGGCAATTGGCACTTGAAAATAATAAATCGCCAAGTGTGATTGCTTTGTCCAGACAAAAAATAAACCCTGTCAGGAAAGAATATAGTAAAATTAATAAGTGCTCTAAAGGAGCATACGAAGTTATGAGAACTGGAGATAACATTAAACTAATATTATTGTCTAGTGGATCTGAAACTAGTTTAGCGTGTGAAGTTAGCCATAAATTAGCCACAGAAAATATCTATTCAAAAGTTATATCAATGCCATGTCAAGAATTATTTGACAAACAAGATAAAACTTACAAAAAACAAATTTTATCTGAAACAGAACTTTTGGTTTCTATAGAAGCATCTGAAACTGGATTTTGGAAAAAATATACAGGATCTAATGGAATGAATTTTGGTATTAATGATTTTGGAAGAAGTGCTCCCCACAAAGATATTTATAATCACTTTGGTTTAAATGTAGACAACATTGTAAAAGAAATAAAAAAAAAAATATGAAAATAAAAATAGGTATTAATGGACTTGGTAGAATTGGAAGAATGGTTATTAGATCAATTGTTGAAGGAAAATATAATAATATTGAAATAAAACATATCAATAATAGAACCAATTCTGAAATTAGCTCAAATTTACTTAAGTATGATTCAATACATGGTAAATTTAATTCTCTAATTAAATTTGATAATAAAAATATCACAATAGGAAAACAAAAAATTTCTTTCTCCCAGGAAACAAATATTGAAAATATAAACTGGAAAAAATATGATGTTGATTATGTTTTTGAATGTACTGGAAAATTCAACTCAAAAGAAAAACTTTTACCTCATCTAAAAAATGGAGCTAAGAAAGTAATTGTCTCCGCACCCTGTAAAAATGCAGATAAAACCATAGTTTATGGTGTTAATGAAAATACATTAAAGAAGGATGATAAAATTATTTCTGCGGCTTCATGTACTACTAATTGTTTAGCACCTGTAGCTAATGTTCTTAATAACAACTATCAAATTGAAAAAGGTTTTATGACTACCATTCATTCTTTTACAACTGATCAACGATTATTAGATAATTCTCATAAAGACCCAAGAAGAGCAAGATCTGCTAGTCAATCAATTGTCCCAACTTCCACAGGTGCCTCAAAAGCAATAGGAGATATTATTCCTTCATTAAAAGGAAAGTTGGAAGGTGTTGCTATGAGAGTTCCAACACCGAATGTATCTTTAATTGAATTAGTTTTTTGTACTAAAAAAGATTTATCTGTTAAAAAAATTAACAAAAGTTTTTCAGATGAATCTAAAAAATCATTAAAAGGTGTTTTAGCTATTACAAAAGAAAAATTAGTATCAGTTGATTTTAACCATAACTCATTTTCAGCGATTATCGATGCATCACTAACTTCTGTAGTTGGAAAAAATATGGGTAAAATATCCGCCTGGTATGATAATGAATGGGGCTTTTCAAATAGAATGTGTGATTTAGTAAAATATATTCATAAAATTTAATTTTTTTATGAAAAATATTTTAAATAAAAATCTAAATCTTAAAGGAAAAAAAGTTTTATTAAGAGTGGATTTAAACGTTCCAATGAAAAATGGGGCAATAACTGAAATTTCAAGAATAGAAAAAATAATACCAACAATAAATCTTTTATTGGAAAAACAAGCTAAAATTATAATTATATCTCATATCGGAAGACCAAAAGGAAAGGTGATTAAAGAAATGTCTTTAAAACCTATTTCAGAAAAATTATCTACTTTATTAAATAGAGAAGTTTTATTTAACGAAGATCTTATAAGTGAAAATACAGCCTTGGAAATAAATAAAATTTCAAATGGCTCTATTATAATGCTAGAAAATATTCGATTTAATGAAGGTGAAGAATTAAATGATAGTAAATTTTCGAAAAAAATATCGGATTTAGGAGATGTGTATATAAATGATGCTTTCTCTTGTTCTCATAGATCGCACTCTTCTGTTGAAGGAATCACCAAATATATTCCTTCATATTTTGGACTACAAATTACTGAAGAAATTAGTGCATTGAAAAAAATAACCGCGGAAATTGAAAAGCCCGTTTCACTTATAATTGGAGGTTCAAAAATTTCGACAAAAATTAAAATTATTAATAATTTAATAAAAAAATTTAATAATATTGTAATTGTAGGTGGGATGGCCAATACAATGCTTAAACATACTGGTACTAATATAGGAAAATCAATATGTGAGTATGAATGTGGTCCTTTAATTAAAGAAATTATAGAAAATTCAAAAAAATATAATTGTGAAATCACCATACCTACAGATGTTATTGTATCAAAAAGTTTAGATGGAATTGGAAAAGAAAAAAATATAAATCAAATAGAAGAAAATGAAATGATATTAGATATTGGAACTAAGACAATATCATCGATTGAAACAATTATTAACAACTCTAAAACTATACTTTGGAATGGTCCTGCGGGATATTTTGAAAATCCAAATTTTCAAAATGGAACAAAGAAAATATTAAAATTAATTTCTAAAAAAACAAAGAATGACAAAATTTTCTCTGTAGCTGGAGGGGGAGAGACAGTTGCTGCAATAAATAAATTTAAAAAATTTGACTCATTTACTTTTGTTTCAACTGCTGGTGGAGCTTTTTTAGAATATCTTGAAGGAAAAACTCTACCTGCTATAAAAGCAATAAATCAAAATGTCTGAATTAAATAATATTGCTTTAAAAATTTTATCAAATGGAAAAGGTATCCTAGCTGCAGATGAAAGCACAGGAACAATGACCAAAAGACTTAAGTCTGTAAATGTTGAATCAACTAAAGAAAATAGGTTGCTATTTAGAGAAACACTTTTTTCATCTGAAAGTATGAAAAAATGTATAGGTGGGGTAATTTTGTATGATGAAACAATTAAACAAAACTCAAACTCTAAAAAAACTATACCAGAATTAATTTCATCATCTGGAGCTATTCCAGGAATAAAAGTAGATACAGGAGCAAAAGTTTTGGCAGGTTCTCCTGAAGAAAAAATAACAGAAGGTTTAGATGGTTTAAGAGAAAGATTAAAAGAATATTACAAGCTAGGAGCAAGATTTACTAAATGGAGGGCTGTATATAAAATTTCAAATGATTATCCTAGTAAACTTTCAATTTATTCAAATGCACATGCATTAGCAAGATACTCTGCTTTAGTGCAAGAAAATGGAATGGTTCCTATCGTGGAACCAGAAGTATTAATGGATGGAGAACATAGTGCAGAAGAATGTTTCAACAAAACATCAGAAGTTATTAAAAAATGCTATGAAGAATTAATAAAACACAAAGTAGATTTAAAAGGAACAATATTAAAACCAAATATGATTTTGTCAGGATCGTCTTCTAAAAATAATATTGATACTAAAAAAATTGCCGAACTTACTTTAAAATGCTTAAAGGGATCAGTGCCAACTGAAGTACCAGGGATAGCATTTTTATCAGGTGGTCAATCAGAAAAAGAGGCGGCAAAAAACTTAAATAGTATAAATTTAATGAATGATACTAATTTTATTATGACTTATTCCTATGGAAGAGCATTACAACAAAGTGCATTAAAATTTTGGTCAAAAGATATTAATAATATCAAAGGTACTCAAGATACTTTTAATCATAGGGCAAAAATGTGCTCACTAGCATCTCAAGGAAAGTGGTCAGAAGATATTGAAAAAAAGTAGAGTAAATAAAAAATTTATTTATTTAATTTCTCCTAATAGAATTAAAGATAATTTATTTTATTATGATCTAGAACAGGTCCTAAAAACAAGAAAAGTAAACTATTTTCAACTGAGGCTTAAAAAACAAAAATGGGAAAAAAAAATATTTATTGGAAAAAAAATTAAAAAAATTTGCGGAAAATATAATGTTAAATTTTTAGTTAATGATGATCCTCAATTAGCAAAAATATTAAATTCTGATGGTTGTCATTTAGGACAAAAAGATATGAGTATTTTAAAAGCAAGAAAAATCTTAAAAAATAAAATTATTGGAATAACTTGTCACAATTCAATCAATTTAATTAAAAAAGCTATAAATAATAGTGTTAACTACATAGCTATTGGAGCATTTTTTCCATCAAAAACAAAAAAAATTAAATTTAAAGCTAATATGGAGTTATTAAATTATGCAAAAAGTATTACAAATATACCAATTGTAGCAATAGGGGGAATAAAATTAAGTAATTACAAAAAACTTTTATTGAATAAAGCAAACTTTTTAGCTATCTCAGGCTACATTTGGAATAATAAAAAATATAAACCATTGGATGCAATAAAAAAATTAAAATGAAAATATCTGCGAACGAAATAAGAGTTGGCATGTTGTTAGAATACAAAGATGATTTATGGGAGGTTTTAAAAACACAACATGTAAAACCTGGAAAAGGTGGAGCCTTTGCTCAAGTAGAAATGAAAAGTTTAAATAAAAATACTAAACTTAATGAAAGATTTAGATCAAATGATGATGTTGAAAAAGCATCTCTTGAAGAAGTAAAATTCAATTATTCGTATGAAGATGAAAATGATTATTATTTTATTAACCCAAAATCATTTGAACAAATTAATATAAAAAAAAATATCGTTGGTGACAAAGGAAAAATGCTTACTGAAAATTTAGAAGTAGTAGTAAGTTTTTATAATGAAAATCCACTAAATCTCCAGCTTCCAAATCAGGTAACTTGTACGATAGAATCTACAGATGTTGCTCTAAAAGGCCAAACTGTATCTTCATCTTATAAACCTGCGATACTAGATAATGGTATAAAAATACAAGTGCCTCCCTTTATAGAAAATGGAGATAAAATAATTGTCGATACAAGAACAATTGAATACGTTAAAAAAGTTTAAGATTTATGAATTCAATTTCAGCTAATCTCAACATTATGATTAAAGCAAGTGAAAAAGCTTCAAAATTTTTAATAAGAGATTTTGGAGAAGTAGAAAACTTGCAAGTATCTGTTAAAGGTCCTTTGGATTTTGTTACTAATACCGATATTAAAGTTGAAAAAATTCTTATAGAAGAACTAACAAAATCAAAAAAAAATTTTTCTATTTTAAGTGAAGAAACAGGTTTAATAAAAAACAAAGATAACAAAAATATCTGGATTATTGATCCTATAGATGGAACTTCAAATTTTTTACATGGCATTCCTCATTTTGCAATTTCAATAGCTTTGCAATCTGAAAATGAAATTGTATCAGGATTAATTTTTGACCCTATTAAAAATGAAATGTTTTATGCTGAAAAAAATAATGGATCATATTTAAATAATAAAAGGATAAGAGTTTCTAAAAAAAAAGATATCAATAAATGTCTTTTTGCAACTAGTGGAAAAAAATTTAAAGACACAGATCTTCATAATAGAAAATCAGGAAGTGCTGCTTTAGACTTGGCATATGTTGCGGCCGGAAGATATGATGGATATTTTCAAGAAAACCTTAATTTATGGGATATTGCAGCAGGACTCATTCTAGTAAAAGAAGCTGGAGGTATTTTGAATGAAGTTGATTTAACAAAAAATGAAAATTTAGAAATAATTGCTTCAAGCCCAAATATTAATGAAAAAATGCTTGAAAAATTAAGTAAGTTTTAATTGTTTTATAAAATTCTTTTGTTATAAGTCTCGATATGAAAAAGGACATTCATCCACATTATCATAAAATAAAAGTTGAAATGACAGATGGTAGTCATTTTGAAACAATGTCAACATGGGGATCAGAGGGTGATACTTTAAAGTTAGAAATTGATCCAAAATCCCATTCAGCATGGACTGGGGGGAAACAAAAACTTCTAGACAAAGGAAGAGTAAGTAAATTTAATAAAAAATTTCAAAACTTTAGATCTAATAAAAAATAATGACAAACGGACTTTTAATGCCATTAGCAACAGCTGTTTGGCTAGTAGAAAATACTACTTTAACTTTTAAACAAATAGCAAATTTTTGTAATCTACATGAAGTTGAGGTTCAAGGAATTGCTGATGGTGAAGTTGCAAAAGGTATTAAACCGTATAACCCAATAATTGCAGGTCAACTATCTAGAGAAGAAATCGAATTATCAGCAAAAGACGAAAATAGACTATTACAAATTAAAAGTAATGATATAGAAATTTCTGGTGATGAAAAAAAAGTTAAAAAATATGTACCAATTTCAAAAAGACAAGATAAGCCTGACTCTGCATTATGGTTAATTAAACAACACTCTGAACTTAAAGATTCCCAAATTGCTAAGCTCGTTGGTATTACAAAAAATTCTGTAACCTCTATTAGAAATAAAAGTTATTGGAATTATAATAGTTTAAATCCTAAAGATCCAGTTGCCATGAGTTTATTTACACAAAAAGATTTAATCATGGCATTAGAAAAAGCTGAAAGAAGGATTAAAAGAGAAAAAAGGGAAAAAGAAAAAGCCAAACAAACCAACTAATCAATGTTCAAATCCTATAGACAAGAAATTATTAAAGTGCTATTAAATCGATTTTTTGGAGGTAGTTATTAAAATAGAAGTCAAAGATAATAATGTTGAACAAGCTCTAAGAGTTTTGAAAAGAAAACTTCAAAGAGATGGTTTTTTTAAAATTATTAAGTTAAAAAATACTTATGAAAAACCTTCGGAGAAAAAAAAAAGAATCCTGCAAGAAAATATAAAGAGAGTTAAAAAACTTAATAAACTTAAAAATAGAATTTAATATCGCGGGGTGGAGCAGTCTGGTAGCTCGTCAGGCTCATAACCTGAAGGTCGGCGGTTCAAATCCGTCCCCCGCAACCAATTTTAGATTTGTACAAAACCAGTATTTTTTAAAACTCTCATAAATATAAATGCGAAGTAAAATCCATAAACATATAATAAACTATATTTTTGTCTGAAAAATCTTTTGTTAAAATCTGTATTTAAAATTGTAAAAAACAAAATCATTATTAAAGGATCGTAATATTTATGATAAATAGTGTTTTGAACATTTGAAATGATTAAACAAATAAATATCAAAAAATTATTAATATTATTCCTAATAAAATAAGCTAATAATAGTAATGATAAAAAACTAAAAAAATAAAAAAATATATTATTTTGAAATAAAATATTTGAAATTTGAAAAAAAAAACCACCCCCAGTAAATGTTAGAACATAGTCAAAAAATATAACATTTATTAAAAAAATTATTATTATAATTGGTAAATTTTTGTTAATTGATTTTATAAAATCGTAAGTAAAATTTCTACTAATAATAAAAGGAATTAGTTGAAAAAGTATAATACTACTTATAATTAAAATTTTATTTGAAAAATTAAAATTTAAATCAATACTTTGATTTTCATAAAGTCCTGGCGTCCCAGCTGTTAAGAAATTAACTTCTAATACGAATAAATAATAAAATGCTGGTAATGCAGATATAATAGATAAAAACATTATTAATGTTAAAATTTTTAAATCTGTTTTTTTCATATAGTGATAGAAAAAATAAATTATAAATATAGAAAAATTTGGACTTATATAAGAAGAAATGATTAAATAAATAAGATTTTTAAACAAGTATTTTTTTAAAGGTTTTTTTTGAAACTTCAGAAATTCGTAAATTGATAAAACAAAAAAGGTAAGACCAATAATTCTTGAATCAGGCCAAATTGCAAGTGATCTAAATGTAGGAGATAAAAAAATACATAAAGATAAAATCAATAATAATTTTTTGTCTGTATTGGAAAACTTTAAAATTAAACACTTGTAAAAAAAATAAACCAAAAAAAGTGATATATTTAAATGAAAAAATCTTATTAAATCATATGAAAATCCAATTTTGCGAAAAAAACTTAAAAAAATTAAATAAAATGGAGAATGTCTGTGTCCATAATCTTCATAATTAAGTAAAGTATTTTTTAGATCAAAAGATAAATCTCTTATAACTGGATAATTTGTCCCCCACCAATCTTGTGTAGCTCCATAGTTTAGATCTTCACCAAAATAAAATCCAATTATTAATGAAAGGTAAAATAAAACTAATATATAAAAGTTATTAAATTTTAAATTTTGATTTTTTACTATCAATTAAAAATGTCCTTACAGTTTCTAGTGTTAATTTATCAAAAGATTTCCCAAAACTTGCAATTTTTTCAATAATATTAGGTGGAATAGTAATAATATGACAACCTAATTGTTTTGCTTGAGTATAATTATAAGGTTCTCGAACACTTGCCCATAAAATTTCTACATTTTTAAATTTTTTTGCTAATTTTAAACTTTTTTTAAACTCTGGGATTGGATCTTTACCTGTGTCGGCAGACCTTCCTGCAAAAATAGATATTATAACTTTAGTTTTTTTATTGATTTGTTTCAAAATTTTTTTGGTCTGAGAAGCTGTATAAACTGCAGTTATATTGAGTTTAATATTTAGGTTATTCAGTTCATTTATTACTTTACCAGTGAATTGTCCTTTTGAATTAATAACTGGTATTTTTACATAAACATTTTTTCCCAAAGTATTTATTTTTTTTGCCTGCTCCTTCATGCCAAAATAATCATCTGCAAAAACTTCAAGTGAAACTGGTTTTTTATTACAAATTTTGAGGATTTTTTTTGAGTAAAGTTTATAATCTTTTGCTCCAGCTTTTCTCATTAAACTAGGGTTAGTTGTAAAGCCCTTTACAATTTTCTTTTTATTAAATTTTTTAATTTGATTTAATTCAGCAATATCACAAAAAATTTTTACACTCAAAATTTTATCCTATAAATTTTTAGTTATGTCTTCAGTCATTTTTTTTGCATCAGCAAATAACATTAGTGTATTTTCTCTATAAAATAAATCATTATCAATACCAGCATAGCCTGGTGAAAGACTTCTTTTTACAAATAAAACTGATTTTGATTTTTCAACATCCAAAATTGGCATTCCATAAATTGGGCTTTGTGGATCTGTTTTAGCTATAGGATTTGTAACATCATTTGCACCAATTACGTATGCTACATCACAATTTGAAAAATCATTATTTATTTCTTCTAATTCAAATACTTCATCGTATGGCACATTAGCTTCTGCTAATAATACATTCATATGACCTGGCATTCTTCCTGCAACTGGATGAATTGCATAGGATACTTTTACACCATTTTTTTTAAGAGAATCTACCATTTCTCTCAGTGCGTGTTGAGCTTGAGCAACTGCCATACCATAACCTGGAACTATAATTACTGATGATGCATTTTTCATTAAAAAAGCAGCATCATCTGCATTACCATTTTTTACAGGTTTTTGTTCTTTATTTTTTACAGATGAAGATTGATCTGTTCCACCAAACCCTCCTAAAATTACATTGAAGAAAGAACGGTTCATACCCTTGCACATAATATATGATAAAATTGCACCCGAAGATCCAACCAATGCACCAGTAATTATTAGGGCCGTATTTTCTAAAGTAAAACCTATTCCAGCAGCAGCCCAACCTGAGTATGAATTTAACATTGAAATTACAACAGGCATATCAGCGCCTCCAATTGGTATAATTAATAAAATTCCCAGTAAAAAAGAAATTATAATTATTAACCAAAACAAATTATCTGACTGCATTTTGCAAAGATAAAAAATTAATACTACTACTGATAAGCCTAGCAATAAGTTAAGATAATGTTGTCCTGTAAAAGTTATTGGATTTCCAGACATTATTCCTCGCAGTTTTAAAAAAGCTATTATTGATCCGGTAAATGTTATTGCTCCAATTGAAGCTCCTAAAGACATTTCTATTAAACTTGCAATTTTAATATTTCCTACCGATCCTAAACTAAAAACTTCAGGATTTAAAAATGCAGATATGGCAACAAAAACTGCTGCCAAACCAACTAAACTATGAAATCCAGCTACAAGTTCAGGCATTGCAGTCATAGGTATTTTAAAGGCAATAAATGCTCCAAGCGATCCACCAATTAATAAAAAAAATAAAATGTATAAAAAACCTATTGAAAAATTTCCAACAGCAATAAAAGTAACAATAATGGCAATTGCCATTCCAATAATTCCAAAAAAATTTCCTTGTCTTGATGTTTCTGGTGATGAAAGTCCTCTAAGGGCTAAAATAAATAATATTCCTGAAATTAAATAAAAAATTGCTAACAAATTCGCTGACATACTTATTTATCCTTTTTTTTCTTTTTGTACATTGCGAGCATTCTTTGTGTTACTAAAAATCCTCCAAAAATATTTACCGCTGCTAAAAGAATTGCTAAAAAACCAAAAATATTTGCTACATTAAAAATAGTTTCTGAATTACCTGCTAAAGATGCTATAATTGCTCCAACTATAATTACCGATGAAATAGCATTAGTTACTGACATTAATGGTGTGTGTAGTGAAGGAGTTACACTCCATACAACATAATATCCAATAAATATAGACAATATAAAAATGCTCAATCTAAATATAAAAGGATCAATTTCCATAATTTATTTTACCAATGTATTTTTAATTATTTCATCTTCCATATTAATGTTTATTTTTTTATTTTCTTTATCATAAAGATTTGAAATAAAATTAAATAAATTTTTAGCGTAAAGATTTGATGCCGATACTGGAAGTTTATTTAAGACATTTTTTTCACCCATAATTTTTACACCATTTTTGTTAACTATCTTATCAGCCTCTGTAAAAGATGTATTACCACCCTGCGACGCAGCTAAATCATATATTATAGAGCCTGACTGCATATTATTAATCATGTTTTCTTTAATAATTAACGGCGCTTTTTTTCCAGGTATTAGGGCAGTACAAATAACAATATCTATTTTTTTTAAAGTTTCTGCTAAAAGTTCTTCTTGTTTTTTTTTAAAATCATCTGAGGCTTCCTTTGCATAGCCACCTTCAGTTTCAAGATTTTCTGAACCTTCAACAGTCAAAAATTTTCCTCCTAAACTTTCCACTTGTTCTTTAGAAGTCATCCTTACATCTGTAGCAAAAACAATTGCTCCCATTCTTTTAGCCGTAGCAATTGCTTGTAATCCAGCTACACCAGCCCCCACAACTAAAACTTTTGCTGCAGGTACTGTGCCAGCGGCTGTCATCATCATTGGTATTGCTTTTTCAAAATAAGCAAAAGATTCTATTACAGCTTTATAACCGGCCAAATTAGCTTGAGACGAAAGTATGTCCATCGATTGAGCTCTAGTAATCCTAGGAAGTAATTCTAGAGAAAAAACATTTATATTTTTTGAAGAAAAATTTTTTATTTCTTCTTTATTTTGATAGGCATTAAATGTGCCAATTAGTATCTGATTTTCCTTCATCATTGTATGCTGATTATCTTTTGGCAAATTTAGTTGAACAACTATGTTTGAATTATTTAATAATTCTTTCTCATCGTTAATAATTTTTGCACCGGCATCTTTAAATTGTGAATCATTCAATCCTAAATGTGTTCCATAATTTTTGATTAATTGTATTTGAAATCCTAAATTTATATATTTTTTTGTAATTTCAGGAGTAATAGCTATTCTCTTTTCTATATCCTTATTTTCTGAAGTTGAGCTTATTATCATAACTAAACCTTGTAATAATAGAATATTACCTGAAAATAAAAAAAAGTAACTGCGACAGCTACTAACAAAATCATTTTTGTCTAGCTTTAAACTTTGGATTTTTTTTATTAATTATATAAACTCTACCCCTTCTTCTAACTAACTTAGAGTTCAAATCTCTTGATTTTAACGATTTTAAAGAACTTTTGATTTTCATTATATTTTTTTTTTGAACTTTTACTTATTTAATATTATTTGGTCAATAAAAGAATCGTTGCTTAAATAATAAAAATGCTAAATAATTTAATAAATGAGGTTCAGTATATTAATTAATTGTCACAACCAGGCTAATTATATTGATGAATGCATATTATCAACCTTAAATCAAAATTATGAGAACTTTGAAGTAATAGTTGCAGATTCGTCCGATAAAAAATTAAATTTAGAAAAGTTTAAATTACATAAAAACTTTAAATATATTCACATAGAAAAATCTTCTCAACACTCGGAAATGAATCAAATGCATAAAATTGAGCAAGGTTTTAAAGAGGCATCAGGTGATTATATTTGTTTATTAGATGGTGATGATAAATTTTCAGATAAAAAATTAAACAAATTGGCTGAATGTATTAAAAGTAGTGATATTATTTTTAATCAAGATATTCCTTTTCTACTTTATGAAAATGATAAAAAAATAAGCTTAAAAATTAAAAAATACAAAAAAAATAATATTTTTAGAAAGCTAGTAATTGACTGGCCTCAAATTTATGGCACAAGCTCAATAACCATTAAAAAGAATATCCTTAAAAGTTTTTTTAATAAATCTGATCCATATAAATGGAAATATTTAGCTATTGATGTTCAATTGATTTTGTTTTGTTCAATTAACTTTAAAGTTAGTAATCAACTAGATCAAATCACATTTAAGAGAAAACATGATAGAAATTTAGGAGATCTTTATCTTAATATTTTTTCTAAAAATTTTTGGAAAAGAAGAAAATGTCAACATGATTTCTATTATTTTTTAAAAAAAAAGAGAACTTACAATTTTGATTATTTTATTACTTACTTGATAAGTATTTTTTTGTAGCCTGGCAACGTCCTACTCTTCCATGTCTTAAGACAAAGTACCATCGGCGCAGAAGGGCTTGACTTCCGAGTTCGGAATGGGATCGGGTATTACACCTTCGCAATAATCACCAGGCAAGGAATTTATATTAAAAAAAAATAAAAAAGCAATTGCAAATTATCTTTGTTTTTCAATGAATTCACTTACATAATCTTTCAATTTTTTTTTTCCAAAGTGTTTGTATACTCGGTTTGAAAGATTCATATTAGATAATGCAGACGCGTATCTTTCTCCAGCTCGTTTTGGTAAAAATTTTATTTTTTTTTTAAACATTCTGGCAACCTCATATATGGTATAACTTTTTTTATGAGAAATACTGTAATGTCTACATAAATTTTTTTTCCAAGCCATATAACAAATATTTATTGTATCATCAATATGTGTAAATCTTCTTGATTGAGTTCCAGGTTTAACAACGGGTAAAAAATTTTTTTTTTTATAACTATTTTCAAATATACCAATTACTGTAGCCATCTTTCCTGTTGTAATTTGATTGGGTCCATAAACGTTATAAAAATAAATTATTTCAAATTTAAATTTAAACCACTTTTTTAAATTTTCTAACAATTCTAAATTTTTTGCTTTGGTAAATGCATATGGAGATAGATTTTTATCTTTTCCTTTATTTCCCAAGGATGCTGATGTAGCACTATAAATAAGTTTTATTTTGTTAATTAAACAAAAATTAAAAACTGCATTTGTTCCAATTGAATTTGATTCTAAACATTTGTCCATTTGTAAAAAACTTTGGTAAATTCTTGCAAATTCTCCAAAATGAAAAATCGTATGTATTTTTTTGGGTTTTTTTAAAAGATTTGCAATATTTTTTGTATGAGAATTCAAATACTTTACTCTAGAATTTTTTATATGATTTTTTTTTGAACCAGAACTATAATTATCTATCGAAATAATTCTATATTTTGTTTTTTTTAATAACGAACTAACTAAATTTGAACCAACAAAACCGGCTCCACCCGTTATTACAATTATATTTTTCATTAGTATTTCTTTAAAAAGTTTCTGTAAGTAATATCAAAACCCTTATCCAAATTTATTTTAGCTTTCCATCCTAACTTTTTAGCTCTATTAACGTCTAATACTTTCTTATAAACACCGTCAGGTCTAGACTTATTAAATTTTATTTTAACTTTTAAATTTAATTTCTTTAATAAAAAGTTAATATATTTTTTAATTGTCATATGCTTGCCAGTACCAATATTTACTAAAGAATATTTAATTTTTTTTGTCATAAAATAAATACATGCATCGGCGATATCATCTACAAATATTAATTCCCTTAATGGTTTACCAGAGCCCCAAATTTCAATACTTTTTTTATTTCTTAACTTACACTCGTGCGCTTTTCTAATTAAAGCTGGAAAAAAATGTGAGTCTAGAAGATTATAATTATCATTTGGACCATATGTGTTAGCTGGCATTAAGCATAAGTAATTCGTATTATATTGTTTGTTAAAAGCTTCACACATTTTAATTCCTGCAATTTTAGATATGGCATAAGGTTCATTTGTTTCCTCTAATTTTCCATTTAGTAAATAATCTTCTTTAATAGGTAGTTTTGAATTTTTTGGATATATACAACTAGAACCAAGAAAAATAAGTTTTTTTACTTTATTAATAAAACTACCATGAATTAAATTATTTTGTATTTGTAAATTTTCATAAATAAAATCTGCTCCATGTCTACTATTATTTAAAACTCCACCCACTTTTGCGGCAGCAATTATTACTATATTTGGTTTATGCCTTTTTAAAAAATCATAAACTTTTTTTTGATCAAGTAAATCTAATTTTTTTCTATCAGCAGTAATAATATTTTTAAAATTTTTTTGTTTTAATTTTCTTAAAATTGCTGAACCAACTAAACCTTTATGACCTGCTAAAAAAATCTTCATGTTTCTGATAATGACTATCAATTATATAGATAAATCTCCAGAAAAAACTTATATAATATATCATTATTTTTTTTATGATAAATATTTGCTTCGTGCTTGGAACTAGACCAGAGATAATAAAACTATCTCCATTAATTAAATTATGTAAAAAAAAAAAACTTAAAATTTCAATAATACATACAGGTCAACATTTTAAATTTAATATGGAAGGGCAATTTTTTAAAGATTTAAGAGTGAAACCAAACTACTTTTTAAATATTAATACCAAAAAAAATTATAATAAAAATTTTTTAAATAAAGCAGTAAATAAGTTAGTTAAACTGTATAAATTAATTAATCCTGATTATATAATTAATCAGGGTGATACTAATTCTGTTCTGGCATCAGCTTTGGCTTATAAAAAAATAAAGAATAAAATTCAATCAAAGCTTGTTCATGTAGAAGCTGGCATAAGATCTTTTGACAAAAAAATGCCAGAAGAAATAAATAGAATTACAGCTGATAAATTGAGCGATATACTGTTTGCTCCTACGCAAATTGCAAAAAAAAATCTTATAAATGAAAAAATAGATAAAAATAAAATATATATAGTTGGTAATACTATTTCTGATACAATTAAAAATAATAAGCATTTAATAAAAAAAATTAACAATTTAAAAAAATATTTTTTTTTAACTCTTCACAGGCCAGAAACTGTTGATAAAGCTCATAGATTTAAAAAAATAGTTAAAACTCTTATAAAAGTATCAAAATTTTTAAATATTAAAATAATTTTTCCGATACATCCAAGAACAGAAAAAAAAATTGCTAAATTAAAAATAAAAAATTATGAAAATTTAATAATTATAAGACCTTGCAGTTATTTTAAATCACTTTCATTGCAAAAAAATTCAAAACTAATATTAACTGACTCTGGTGGTATTCAGGAAGAAGCCTGTATTTTAAATAGGCCCTGTGTAACTATAAGAAAAAATACCGAAAGACCAGAAACTTTATTAATTAAATCTAATATATTGGTTGGATATAAGTCCAAGAACATAAAAAAAGGTATTTTAAATATGATAAAAACAAAAAAAAAATGGAGTAACCCTTATGGTAAATCAGTAAGTAAAAAAATTTTAAAGATATTGATAAAAAAAAATGAAAAATAAAATTTTTTACGTCCTACCAACTTTCAATGAAGGTTTAAATATTATTAGATTACTAAAAAAATTTGATAATTTTTTTAAAAAACAGAATATTTTAATTATAATTGTTTTTGTTGATGATGGATCAACAGATAATTCAATCGAAAAAATAGTTTCTTTTAAAAAAAAAAAATCTCGAAAAATCAAAATAAAAATTCTTAAACATAAAAAAAATTATGGCTTAGGTGTCGCTTTAAAAACTGGATTTAAATTTTGTTTCAAATTTGCAAATGCAGATGATGTGATAGTTACAATGGATACAGATAATTCACATACAATAAATCTAAGTTTTAAGATGGTTAAAAAAATTATTTTTGGTAATGAAGATGTTGTAATAGCATCAAGGTATAGAGAGAATTCAAAAACCAAAGGTTTAAACAATCTAAGAAAAATTTTAAGTTTTGGTGCTGCATTATTATTTAAAATTTTTTTTCCAATTAAAAATGTAAGAGATTACACTTCTGGCTTTAGGGCTTTTAAAGTTAAAAAAATTAGAAATATATATAAAAAATCAAAAAATTTTTTTTCAGAAACAGGCTTTTCTGCTTCAGCAGATATTTTACTAAAATTATATCCTTTTAAAAAAGAACTAAATTTTAAAGAACTTCCGATAAATCTAAGATATGATTTAAAACAGGGAAGTTCAAAAATGAAAATTATTAGGACTATATATTTAAATTTAAGATTAATATTTATAAGGAAAATATTTTAATTACTTTTTAAAAATTTAAAAAAATTAATTTTTTTTAAAATATTTCCACTCATAATCAGTAATGATGAAAAAATAAAAAATTTACACCCAAAAACTAAAATAGCTTTCACAAAAAAACTGTAGCTTAAAATATCACCTGATTGAAATAAAAAACTATTTATTGATATAATATAAGAAAATATCAAAAAATATTTAAATAGAATATTTTTAACATCTAGTACGTAAGGTATTGTAAAAATAAGAAATATCAAACGATAGTCCGCATTAGCACCAATAATAAAAGTTCCAATGTAAATTGAAGCTCCAATTAAAAAAAATTTTTCAAATCTGTCTAGATAGTTAGCTAATAAAAATTTAGATTTTATGTATCCGATTGTAATTAAAAAAGTTGAATAAATAAAAAAAAATATAAATGTTAAGTTTCTAAAAAAACCTAAGTTATTATCGTTTAAAAAAAAATTATAATTTTCAGATAAATGGAATAATGCTTTTAGCATTGTTCTAGATCCATAAGCTGTAAATAATGCCATTTCAACAAGATTTTGGTTTACGCTATTTATCTCATTTAAATAAAAAAATATTAAAAAAATAAAAATTAAAAAAAATGATAATAAAAATATTTTTTTTTTATCAATAAAAATAGAAAGTAAAAATACCGGATAATATTTTAATATAGTTCCAATAAATATTAAAAAAAATTGAACTAAACTAGATCTAAATATTATAATTGGATAAAGTATTAAAAATATAATCAAATCTGTTGAAAATCTTTCTATTAAAATAAAATTTGTAGTTGAAAATAAAAAAAGAAGTAAAAATATTTTACTATCGTAAGATTTATAAATCTTAAAAAGTCTAAAAATAAAATAAAAATAAAATATAAGCATAATTACAACAAAAAAATTAAATAGCTTTATATTATTAAGATTAAGCGCGTTAACTAGGTATAACCATATTTTTGGATGTGTTGTAATATTATTATTACCTTTTGGAATGAGATGACATTCGGTTGAGAAAACATCAATTCCATTCTGAAAACAATTGTAAAAATATATATGGGCTTTTAAATCAGAAAAAGGTGCTTGAGGAGGAATAGATAATGAGCCCCAAAATTTAAACCATAAATTTTGATCTTGTGAAAGATAAAATAAAATTAAAGAAACTCCAAGTGAACAAAAAAAAATTAAAATAAAAAATTTATCAAAAAAAAATTTTAAAGAAATATTTTTTAAATATTTAAACATTCAAATTTGATTATTAATATGAAATATTATTCATTTCGTATTCAATCATTTCTGATATTAAATTGTTTAGATTAATTTTTGGATTCCACTTTAATTTTTTTCTAGCTTTTTTTGAATCACCTAATAAGTTATTTACCTCCAAAGGTCTATAATAAGCTTTATCACAGGCAACTATTATTTTTCCATTTTGATCAATCGCCTTCTCTTTAATGTCTTTTCCTTTCCATGAAAGTTTAATTTTAAGTTGTTTTGCAACTAAATTTACAAAGTTTTTAACAGTAGTTTGTTTACCAGTGGCTATGACAAAATCTTCTGGTTTTTTTTGTTGAAGCATTGACCACATTGCTTGAACATAATCTCTTGCATGTCCCCAGTCTCTTTTGGAATACATATTTCCTAAGTATAGAGTTTTTTGTTTATTTGTTTTAATTTTACATAATGCTTGAACTATTTTCTGTGTAACAAATGTTTCACCTCTTCTTGGACTTTCATGATTAAACAAAATTCCATTACAAGCAAAAATTTTATAAGCTTCCCTATAATTTATTGTTATCCAATGCGCATATAATTTAGCTACAGCATATGGACTGGCAGGATGAAATATTGTTTTTTCATTCTGAGGTATCTTCTCATTTCTTCCATATAGTTCAGATGTTCCAGCTTGATAAAATTTTGTTTTTTTTTCTAATTTATTAAATCTTATTGCTTCTAAAATTCTTAAAGCACCTAGCGCATCAGCATTAGCTGTATATTCTGGTGATTCAAAAGATACATGAACATGGGATTGAGCTGCTAAATTATAAATTTCATCAGGTTTAATTTGATTAATTAATCTTGTTACAGATAAAGAGTCCGTAATATCTCCATAATGTAAAATAAATGTTCTTTTTTTTACATGTGGGTCTTGATAAATATGATCTATTCTTCCAGTATTTATTGATGATGATCTTCTTTTAACTCCATGTACAATATAATTTTTTTTTAATAAAAATTCTGCAAGATATGAACCATCTTGTCCAGTAATTCCAAAAATTAAAGCAATTTTTTTCATGTGGTGCTAAGTTATAAATTTATTTTTTGCCTTTATAAAAATATTTAACAATTTCGCTGAGTATAAGCAATCCATCTTTTATTGCATTAACTTTCTTTTTTCCACCTATTCTCTCTCTTTCATGGCTGGCTATACAAGAGTATTCCATTTTAAGAAATTTTGCTTTAATTGGTATTTCTACACATATTCTAAAATCAAAATTTTTAAGATTCAATTTTTTAAATGAAGAAGTTTTACCAAGGATAAAAGTAAACAAAATATCTGATACTTTCAATTTAAAAAAAATATTTCCCAGTAAAGTAAAAAAATAATTTCCTATATAAGTGACAATATCATCGTCATCGCTTCCACCACCAGGCTTTTGATATCTTGAAGCAAATATAAAATCTTTATTAGCACATAGACTTATCATATCTTTAAGATACTTTGGGTCCATAGAACCATCTGCGTTTATTATACAGCAATAATCTGTATCAACATTATTTATGCCTTCTATTAAAGCACTTCCATATCCATCTTTTTCCTGTACCAAAATTTTAATATTTTTAAATTTCTCTATAGATTTTTTTGTTTCTATATCCTCTTTTTGTAATACTATTAATTTTTTACAATTATAATTTTCAATTTCTTTCAAGAATATTGGCAAAGACTCAACTTCTTCTTTTGTTGGAATTATTAATGTTAAATTATTCATAAATATTTTTAAAAAGATTTGTTAAGATATATATATTCAAATGTCTTTCTAAAATACATTTTAATTTTAAAAACTTTTTTAAAATTTTTTTTCTCTAGATAGTTGTGAATATTACTTAAAGTATAGTTTTTAATAAGCATATTATGAAAGTGATGTTCAAAATATATATATTTTACATTTTTAATATGCTCTCCAAGTCCTTTTATTACATTAAAATCATATCCTTCAGTATCAATTTTTAAAATATCAATATATTGAATCTTTAATAAATTTAAAATGTTGTCCAATCTATCTATTTTGACTTTAACATTATAAAATTGAATTTTATTTTTATTGAAAAAATTTAAATAAAAATTTTTTCTTTTATAATAATTTGATTCATCATTAATTTTTATTAATGTTGATGATTGAGATTCAACATGCTGCTTAAAATTTAAAATTTCTTTCTTCTCTCCCAAGCCTATATTAAAAATCTCTAAATTTTTTATATGTTTATTTTTCTCCGAAAGTATTTCAAAATTTTTTTGACTTGGCTCAAATGCAATTAATTTTTCAATTTTAAAGACTTTATTAAAAGATTTAATAGACTGCCCGTGGTGTGCTCCTACATCAATACAGCATTTTAATTGACCTTTTATATTTCTTTTAAAATAGCTCAAAATTTTTTTTCTATCTAGTAAATCAAAAAAAGATAAAATTAATTTAGCTAAATTTAAAAACATATATTTTTGTTATTTAATATAAATATAATTTGTATTAGTATCTATTAATTAACTGATAATATAAAAATATGCCATCCGTAAGTGTAATAATACCTTATTACAAAAAAATTAATTATATTAAAAAAACTATTAATTCTGTTTTAAATCAAACTTTTCAAGATTTTGAAATAATTTTAATTTATGACGATGAAAAATTAGATGATTTAATAACTTTAGAAAATGAGTATAAAAAAAATCCAAAAATTAAAATTATTAAAAATTTAAATAATTTAGGTGCTGGAATTTCGAGAAATATTGGAATAAAACATGCAAATGGTGAAATAATTTCATTTTTAGATGCAGATGATTATTGGTTACCTGAAAAATTAAATAAACAATTAAAATTCATGAATGAAAACAATTATGATTTTACTTTCTGCGATTATGAAAAAAAATTATCCGAAAAAAAAAATATAAAAGTTATAAGTTCAAAAAAAAAAATTGGATATGATGATCTTATAAAATCATGTGATATTGGACTTTCTACTGTTTCTGTAAAAAAAAAAATTTTAGTTGATAACTTGTTTCCCTCACTAAAGACTAAAGAAGATTATGTTGCTTGGTTAAAAATAACAAAAAATAATTCATATGCGTACAACCTTCCAGAAAATTTAGTAATTTGGAATAAATCAAAAAATTCTCTGTCTTCAAATTTTTTTCAAAAAGTAAAAGATGGTTTTAAAGTTTATAATACCTATGAAAAATTTAATATCATAAAATCATTATATTGTCTTTTTTTATTAAGTTTTAATTCTCTAAAAAGAAAATTTTAATTTCGAATTAAATAATAAAAATTATATCCATTTTTTTTTTCACATTTTAACTCTGACTCAACATTTAAACTTTTGCAATAATCAGGTTTTTGAAAATATTTATTTTTTTTATTTTGCATATAAAAAAATTTATCTTGAATCCTATAATAAGGATTTTTATAAAATTTATAATTATATACTTTATACTCATTATTTAATCTGTTTATATTTCTTCCTGCAAATATAATAATTCCAACTAAAAATATAATTTTAATATGTTTTAATTTTTCTTTAAATTTAAAATCTTGATTTTCTAGAAAAACTGAAATTGGAATTGTAAATAATAAAAACACCAATACATAACCTCCATAACGTAAACTTGGATGGTTAAAAAACCACTCTAAAAACAAAATTATTAATAGAATATAAATTATAATAAATTTACTAAAACCTTTAAAAGATATTTTTTTTGGTTTAAAAAATAAAAAAGTAATGATTAACATAAATAAAACTCCCAATATAAAATCTGAAACTTTATTAAAAAAATAATTATCTATCCAATTTGAAAACCAGTTTAAACCTTTCAAGTATTCAGATATGTTATCGACTCTATAGCTTGGGGAGGCTCCTGCCTTAGACCACAACTCATACCAATTCATAAAATCTAAAATTTTTTCTTTTTCATAACCCCAAAAAGCTGTTTCAAAACATGTTATAGACACTGGGTATAATAAGCATCCAGAGTGAGACATGCTATAAATCATCATTAAAAATAAAGTCAAAATACAGATTTTTATTACATTAAATTTTGTAATAAATTTAAAAAAATATTTTATTTTATAAAATTTAAAATAAATGATTATTAACATTAATGAATATAATAAATAAAAAGATTTTATTGAGACTATAAGAGTAAATATTATTAATAACTTCTCAAAAATTTGATCTAAATATTTATTATTTTTAAAAATATCAATTATAAGTATCACACATAAAAAAAACAAAATCTGAGCTGATCTATCAGTTCCATGTTCTGCTAACCTATAAAAGAAAATATTAACAAAAAAAATACAAAACAAACTCAGAAAAAAAACAGCATCTATTTTTGAACTATTTTTTTTTCTAAATATATTTTCAAATAAAATCGTATTCACAAAAATAACTATGCTTAGTTGACCAATTTGATAAAAAAAATGTGATGTAAAAGTTGTTTTAAATAATGAATGAAAATAAAATAAAGATGAAACATGATTAAAAGCAACATCAAAGTGACCAAGTCCAAATTCAATTTTATTTCTAGTAATATTTTCTATAAAACTAAAATGGTAATAGGAAAAATCATCATGGCTTTTAAAATAAAAAATTGCAAAAAAAGAAATTAGGTATGCTAAAAAAAAATATTTTAAACTTATTTTTTTATAATTTTTTTTAAAAAAAAATAAAAAACTCACTATTCCAATTAAATGAATTATTAAATTATGATAATTACTATGTGCTAAAATTATATTTGTCGAATATGAAATAAATGTAAGAAAAAAAAGACCAAATAAACCTATATATCCAATAGATATATTTGATAAATTTATATTATTAAATTTAGAAAAATAACATGAAAAAAGAAATCCATAACCAATTATAGATAAAGTTAAAATTGAGTAAATACTTATGAATTTAATAAGTTCCATTTAATTTTTTAATTTATAGAATTTATAAAAAATTTTATAAAAAGAAGTATAAATAACTAAATTAAAAATAATTAGATAAATTATAAATTTTGAATCAAACTTATTATTTAATGCCACTAAAAAAATTACCAAACTATATAAATTTATAATTGATGATGTTAAAAAATGGATCATTAAATTATTCTTAAAATTTAATTTAATTTTTAAAAAACTATAAATTAGTTGATGTAAGTGAAAATTATCAGATTTATAAGTTTTTCTTGCTTTTAAAGATCTTCTTATTATTGAAAATAATAATTCAAAACATGGATACCATAATAAAAGAACAATAAAATAAGGAGAAATAATAAAATTATTATTTGAAAAATTTATTAAATAAATTCCAGTAAAAAGTGACAATAAATAAGCTCCAGAGTCACCCATATATAAAAATCCTGATAAATTTAAAATTAGAAGTATAGATAAAACTACTATTAAGTTTTGTAAAAATTGTTTTTCTAAATAAAAAAAATGATTACTTAATCCAAAAAAAAGTATTGTATAAATAATTATATTATATTTTAAAATTAGACCGTTAAGACCATCAACAAAATTTCCACCATTTACAAGTATTAAAAGACAAAAAGTTGTAAAGATTACATTTGTTAAAATATTTTCCTTTAAAATAAAATCAAATAAATCAACTCGTGTATAATTAATTTTTAGATCTAAAAAAGAAATAAAAAAAATTATTAAGATGATTTGTAAAAAAAATCTTAAATTTGCATTATTAAGCTTTTTTAAATCTGAAAATAATCCAAGTAAAAAAGTAGAAAATAAAAAAAGAAATAATAAATACTCTTTTTGATATAAAACAAAACTATAGATAAAAAAAGTAATTAATAAAATTCCTCCTATTGAATAGCTTTTTAAATTTGTAGAAAATCTTTTATGCTTTTCAAGTTTAAAATCAAGAAACAAATTATATTTTTTTGAAATATATATTAATAAAAAACTTAAAATTAAAAAAAAAATTATAAAATAATTAAACATTTTTAAAAAATTATATTAAACTAAAATTTTGTTTAACTTCTGATAATGGCGAAATAAAGAATACATCTTTGAATTTTTTTTTGAAATAACTGCTTTTTTAAATTTACTATTTTCATTTTCATTTAAAAAATCATTTATTTTGTTTTGTAAATCAGTTGCATCATTATTTCGAAATAAATAACCACATTCACCATATTTCAAAAACTCTTCTGGACCATTTCGACAATTGCTAGATATTACTAATTTATTACAATAGGCCGATTCTATCATCGCTGCTCCTGGGTCTTCCCATAAAGAAGTACTTATAACAACTGATGAATTTTTAATTAAAGGAAAAACATTTTCACAATATCCAAGTAAAAAAACATGATTTTGAAGCTGTCTATCTAAAATCATTTTCTTTAATAATTTTTTTTTTTCTCCATCTCCAGCAATATATAAACATAGATTATTATTATTTTTTACTAACTTTGAAAAAACATCAATTAATAATACTTGGTTTTTTTGTTTAGTTAATCTGCCTATATTTAAAAAATATTTTTTATTATTAAGTAAATTTTTTTCAATTTTAGAATTTAATTTTCTCTGAATCTCTTTAACCTCCAAAATTGGATCATATATAACTCTCAATTTTTCTTCTGAAAAAATATTAGATTTCATAAGATCTTTTTTTGTTTGTTCAGAAGGGCATGTAACCATATAAATCTTATTTGAAATTTTTTTCCAAAAAAAAGTTCTAAAAAATGTTAATTTAGGCAATCCAGAAATCCTTAAAATAAATTTAGTATCAAAGGAAAAAAGATAAAGTAATAATAATGGAACAATAGTAATTAAGTGAATAATTAAATAATTAGGTCTTTCTTTATCAATTAATTTTTTTAATTTAAATGTTTTGGTCAACAAAACAATAAAATAAATAATTCTTGATATTAAATAACCTGATACTGGTATTAATTTTGAAATTTCAAAGCCTGAAACTTTTAGATAATTTATCTTTTTTAATTCAAATTCATCTTTATAGCTACTCCACTCACCAATAACATCCAAAATTGAAACATCTATTTTTTCTTTATAAAATTTCTTTAATGAGAAAGCAGAATTTATAACATTTTTGATAGTTGCTACTTTAGAGATATGTGGCGACCAATAAAATATTTTTTTCATATTTATTTATAATTTATATGTATATATTAAATTTTTCACATTGAATATTTTAAATGAAATGAAAAAAATAAAATTAATAATTTTTCATCCATATTCGCATGTTGGTGGCGCTGACAATTCGTTAAAAAGACTTATTGAGCAGCTGGATACAAGATTATTTTCAATTACTTTTATTTCTTTAAATGAAAGTTTTTTAAAAAAAAATTTAAAAAAAAAGGTTGAATTTATCAAAATTAAATCTAGTAGAACTTTATTTTCTATAAATAAATTTAGAAAAATTGTTAAAAAAATTTATCTTTCAAAAAATTTTAAAAAGATAATAGTTTTTTCAAATCAAAATTTTGCAAATATTATTTCTTCTTTTTCACTTATTAATTTAAAAAGTGTAAAAAAAATTTTTATCGACAGAAATCATTTAGATGAATTAAATCATGGACATACTATTGGTGAAAAGTTAAAAAAAATTATAATTAAAAAATTAATCAAAACAACTTATCAAAATGCTGATTTAGTAATAGGTATAAGTAAAAAATTAAGTTCTGATTTAAGTAATTATTGTAATATTAAAGTTAAAACAATTTATAGCCCCGCTTATGATAAATCTATAATAAAAAAGGCAAAAAAAAAAATTAAGCTAAAAAAAAAATATAAATATATTATTAATGTATCAAGATTTACTAAAAGAAAAGATCACTACACAACCTTAATGGGTTTTAAATTAGCATCTGAAAAAATAAAAAATTTAAAACTAATTTTAATTGGTTATGGACCAGAATATAATAATATATTAAAATTAAGTAAAAAACTAAATATATCCAAAAAAATTATAGTTTTTAAAAAATTAAATAATCCTTATCCATATATAAAAAAATCAGATCTATTAATTTTATCTTCAAAATATGAAGGTATGGGAAATGTACTCGTTGAAGCAACAACTCTTGGTATTCCAATCATATCTTCAAACTGCAATTCAGGACCATCCGAAATTCTTTTAAATGGTAAAGGTGGGGATTTGTTTAAAGTTTCAGACTATAATGAACTTTCTAAAAAAGTTATTAAACATTTTAAAAATGTAAAATTATTAAAAAAAAAAATTAAATTTGCACAGAAACAACTGGTTAGATTTGATAAAAAAAATCATGCAAAAATTTATTCAAAAATATTTGAAAAAATATAAAATTTTTTATAAATGACAAAAGAATATTTAATATCAATTATTACTGTAGTGAAAAATGGCGAAAACACTATTGAGAAATGTATTAAAAGTGTCTTAGATCAAAATTATAAAAATATTGAATATATAATTATTGATGGAAACTCTAATGATAAAACAAAGAAAATTATAGATAAATATAAAAATAAAATTTCTTTAATAATATCTGAAAATGATAATGGTATTTGGGATGCAATGAATAAGGGAATAAAACTAGCTAAAGGTGAAATTTTAGGTTTTATAAACGCAGATGATTTTTATTACGAAAATTCTTTAGAAATTGTAAATAAATATTTTAATCATAATAATATTGATTTTTTATTTGGAACAGTAGAAAAATATAAAATAATGCATGGTTACAATCCTTCTATTATTAAATGGAGTTTTGGATTCTATACTTCTCATTCAGTAGGATTTTTTATAAAAACTAAAAAACATAAAGAAGTAGGATTTTATAATACTGAATATTTAAGTGCAGATTTAGATTTTTTTTATAAAATGATTGTAAATTCAAAACTTAAAGGTATTTCTACCCATAAAAATGAAGTGTTTGGTAAATTTGGAAAAGGAGGTTTTTCTTCAAAAATTAATTATATAGATCATCTTTTAGATCTTAATAAAATAAGGCTAAATAATAATCAAGGTTGGTTATTTGTAAATATTTTATTTTTATTAAAAATTATTAAAAAACCCTTAAAATTCCTAATTTCACTTTACAAAAAAATCTTTAATTGATTGAGCGACATATTTTACTTCTTTACTAGAATGCTCCTCTGAAATTGGTAAACTCAATATTTTCTGACCAAGTTTGTTTGAATTATTTAATTTTTTTCTATCTTTAAAAAATTTTAATTCATTTAACATGTAAGGGTAGTGAATCATAGTTTCTATTTTTTTTTTTAAAAGATATTTTTTAAGTGCATCTCTATAATCTGTTCTAATAACAAATTGATGAAATGTTGATTGATTTTTATATTTAAGATTAAAAAGTTTTACTTGGTGTAAATTTTTTAATTCTTTAAAATAAAGATTTGCAAGTAGATTTCTTTTACGGATCGCTTTATTGTAATGAAGTAATTTAATATTTAATACCGAGCAATTTATTGTATCTAATCTAGAGTTTCTTGCTGAGAACATATGATCATATTTTTTTAAAGCACCGTGACTTTTCATTCTTTTGCAATATAGAGCTAATTTTTTTGAATTTGTAACAATAGCTCCAGCATCGCCAAAAGCGCCAATATTTTTTCCTGGAAAAAAGCTAAATGTTCCTAAATCTCCAAATGTACCAACGTGCCTTCCATTAATTTTAGTTCCATGTGCTTGCGCACAATCTTCAATAATTTTTATATTTTTATTTTTAATTAACTTTTTTATACCAATCATGTTTGCTGGATTGCCATATAAATGAACAGCAATTATTGCTTTAGTTTTCAAATTAATCTTTTTTTTAAGATCTTTTAAACAAATTGTATAATCATCTAAATTTACATCACAAAATTTTACTTTATGGTTATTTGTTACCACAGCTTCTGCGGTAGAAATCCAAGTATTGTTAGGTACAATTATTTCAGAACCTTTTTTTAATTTTAAAGAATTTATTGCTATTTCAAGAGCATCTGTTCCGTTTGCAACTGTAATACAATTATTTATTTTTACAAATTTAGCAAAATTTTTTTCTAATAAACTTACCTCTTCCCCGCCTACAAATTTAGAATTTCTAATTAAAGTAATTATTTTTGAAACAATCTTTTTTTTTTCTGGTAATAAAGCAAATAGATTGGTAAATTTTATTTTTTTCATAATTTAATAAAGGTTTTTTTTATTATAATATATCTAAAGCTATAATTATTTGATTTACTAATTCAATATTAAAATTTAAAACATCTATAAATTGTTGTTAATTCATTAAATTTGAAGTAAACATATATAATTTTATTTAATTATCTAATGACAATACCTGTTCTAATAAAAACAAATATATATAAAGATAGTAGAGGTTTTTTTAAAGAATTATGGCTAAAAAAAAAAATTAAATTTAATTGTAAATTTACAGCCATATCTTGCTCAAAAAAAAATGTAATCAGAGGTTTACATTATCAAAATAAAAAAAAACAATCAAAATTACTCTCAATTTTAAAAGGAAGAGCTTTGGATGTATGTGTAAATATAGATAAAAAATCAAAAAATTTTGGTAAAATTTATAAGTTTAACCTCAAACCTGGTTTATTGTTATATATTCCAAAAAATTATGCCCACGGAATTTGTTTTTACGATCAAGAAAATATTCTATTATATCATCTTTCTGAATATCGTTATGTTAAATACGAAAGAGGTTTGGCATATAATGACAAAAATTTGAAAATAAACTGGAAAATTAAAAAACCTATAATTTCTAAAAAGGACAAAAATCATCCATCTTTAAGAGATATTTTTAAAAAAAAATAAAAAACAAAGTGAAAAAAATTATTAAACCTTTCTTGTTTAAATATAAAGCATTTCCTGATTTTAATGGAACCTTAATACCATTTTATATTAATAATTCTTTTCCTAAAAATTTTTTATTAAAAAGATTTTTTTTACTTTATGGTAAAAGTAAACATTTTAGAGCCGATCATGCTCACACAAAATGTTCTCAGATAATTATACCACTAAAAGGATCTATAAAAATTAAAATTATAAATAAGGATAATCAGAAGAAATTTTTATTAAGTGTAAAAAAAAGAAAAGCACTATTTGTGCCCCCATATAATTGGATAACAATTTTTTTTAATAATAATAAAGATTCTCTTTTAACCTTATGTAATTATAAATATGATAAAAAAGAGTATATTTTAGAACTTGATAAATTCAAAAAAATTATCTCGAAATGAATGTTTTAATAACTGGTGGACTTGGTCATATTGGAAGTTACGTATTAAAAAGAATAACAGCACTAAAAATAATTCGTAAAATTTATGTTGTCGACAACCTGAGCAATCAAAGATTCAATGTTTTATTTAAGCTTAAAAATAAAAAAATAAAATTTATTTATGGCGACTTATCAAAAAAAGAAACTATTAAAATAATTCCAAAAGCAAATATAACTTTGCACTTAGCATCTAAAACTAATGCTGAAGAAAGTTTCGAAAATAAAAAAAAAATTATAAAAAATAATCTTGGTGCTTTTAAAAATATTGTTGATTATTGTAAAAAATATAGTTCAAAATTAATACATATATCTTCGACTAGTATTTATAATCCAAAAAAAAATTTCATAACAGAATTAGAAAAACCTAACCCACAAAGTCCTTATGCTGAAATTAAAATAAAAGAGGAAAATATTTTAAGAAAATCGAAAAATATAAAATATATTACTCTTAGATTTGGTACAATAAGTGGATTTTCTGATGGTATGAGATTTCACACAGTTGTTAATAAGTTTTGTTTTAACTCTGTAATGAATATACCTTTACCTATTTGGGGTTCTGCACTGAATCTTGAAAGGCCATATTTAAGTTTAAAAGATGCATATAAAGTAATTATTTATTTAATTAAAAATAAATACTTTGATAATGATGTTTATAATATTTTATCAGAAAATAAGACATTAAAAGAAATACTTAAAATCATAAATAAATACAATTTAAATACTAAAATTATATATATTAATTCAAAAATCTCACAGAAAGCTTCATTCAAAACCAACAAAAACAAAATTGAGTCTCTAGGAATAAAACTAAACTCAAAAATACAAAATGATATTAAAGAAACTTTAGATAAAATAAAATTAAAAAATTAATAAATGAAATATTATAAAGATTTAACGATTTTCTTTGTATCTTATTACTCAAAAAAAAAAATTGAAAAAATTGTTTCAAAATTAAATAATAAAATTAAATTTTTAGTTATAGATAATGCGAATGAGAATGGGCTGAAAAAAAATTTAGAAAAAAAATATAAAAATATTAGAGTAATTAACAGTATTAAAAATAAAGGACAAACTGGTGGTATAAATTTAGGATTTAAAAATATAAAAACTAAATATTCTATCTATATGGACTCTGACATAAGCTTTAACCCAAAAATAATTGATACATTTTTGAAATCAACTAAGAAAATTAAAGATTTCATTATTTTTGCACCCCAACATGAAAGATCATTTTATAAAAAAGAATTTCATTCCAACAAATATAATAAATTCAAAGATATTCAGTTAATGAAATTGGTTCATGGACATTTTCTTTTTTTTAATATGAAAAATGTAAAAAAAATTGGTTTTTTTGATGAAAATTTTTTTCTTTATTATGAAGAAACAGACTTTTGTCTTAGAGCTTATAGAAAAAACCAAAAAATTTATGTTTTCCCTAAAATTAAAGTTTTTCATGAAAGTGGTAAATCAGTTAACAAAGGTAACCCTATAGAAGTGGAGGCAAATAAAAATTGGCATTTTATGTGGTCCAAGTTTTATTATTACAAAAAAAATTACTCTTACTATCAAGCGTATAAAAATACTATTCTTGATTTATTCGAAAGTTTTATCAAATTTAATTTATTCTATTTTTTTAATAAAAGAAAAAAAATTATTTTTTATAATAGAATATCGGGACTACTTAATTCATATATGGGCAAGAAATCATTTAGAAGATTAAATATTTAAAAATAAATAATGAAAAATATAGCAGTAATTATGGATATCACTGATAAATCAGGTGGTAAACTTCATATGGCAATCAGTATTTGCAATCATTTAAAAAAAATTAAAAATTATAATTTTCGCTTTATAACAACTTTTGAAAACTCTAAAAAAATTTTAGATAAAAAATTAAATATTAATACGCTGCTTTTTAATAAAAATACCTTTAGCAAAAGATTATTTAATAAATTAAAAAAAATATTTCATTTTTTACCTTTTAAATTTCCTTTTGAAAAATTTTTAATAAAAGAAAAAATTGATTTAATATTTTTTTTAGACCCAAGCCCATTAATTCAAAGTTTTGAAAATATAAAAAATATATATACAATTTTTGATATCGAACATAGAGAATTAAAAAATTTACCAGAATTTGATGAAAAAAAGAATCATAACAGAGATCATGATTATAATTTAGCAGGTAAAAAAAGCAGTAAAATTATAGTTGGTACAAAAAATTTAAAAAATAAAATTTCTATGATTTATAAAATAGATAATTCGAAAATTTTAGATCTAAAATTTCCTCCACCCATTACAGAAATAGAAGAGATTGATATTTCAAAAGTAGAAAAAAATATTTATCAAACTGTTAAAAATTCAAATTATTTATTTTATCCAGCTCAATTTTGGCATCATAAAAATCATATTTTTATAGTAGAATCCATCTATCAATTAAAAAAGGCTAATAAACTAGACTTCAAAATTGTTTTTACTGGTCATGATAAGGGAAATTTAAAAAATATTGAAAATTTAATTCAAAAAAAAGATCTTAAAAATGAATTTATTATATTTGATTACGTAAAAGATGAAGAGTTAAATTATTTATATAAAAACTGTATAGCTGTAATTGTTCCTACTTTAGTAGCACCTCATACTTTCCCATTATATGAGGCTTTTTATTTTAAAAAACCCATAATTTATAATTCTATAATTCTAGATCCAGAATTTAAGGATAATGTTATTGGTTTAGATATAAAAAATAATAACCATTTAGAGGAAATAATAAAAAAAATTAAAGATAAAGCATATATTAAAAATCTTGTTGAAAAAAATTACGATTATTTTAAGAAAACATTTAATCAAGACAATATAATCAAGCAACTTTCAGAAATTTTTAAAAATATAATATAAACCTTTTACAAATTAGAAAAATATCTTTAAGTATATATAATTAAAAAATGTTAAAAACTTTTGACAAATTTAAGTACCCATTAATTCAACCAAGATTATTTCGTGATGATATTCAAAAAGGGATATCAGTTTTAAAATCTGGCCAAATTACAATGTCAAAACTAACAAAGAAATTTGAAAATGATTTCGCCAGATATATTGGAGCTAAATATGCAGTAATGGTTAATTCTGGATCTTCCGCAAACCTACTTGCAACTTGTGCAAGTTGTAATCCAGAAAGAAAAAATACTTTTAAAAGAAATGATGAAGTTTTAATTCCTGGAATATGTTGGTCAACCTCACTATGGCCATTAATTCAATTTGGTCTTAAACCTATTTTTGTTGATGTAGATCCTAATACTCTAAATATGGATATTAATGATTTAAAAAAAAAAATATCAAAAAAAACCAAAGTAATATTTTGCGTTCACGTTTTAGGAAATGCATCAAATGTATTAGAAATTAAAAAAATATCAAAAAAGAAAAAAATAATTATTATTGAAGATACTTGTGAGTCACTTGGGTCAGAATTTAAAAAAAAAAAACTTGGAACTTTTGGAGATTTTGGAACTTTTTCTTTTTATTATTCACATCAAATTTCTTCTGGAGAAGGAGGAATGGTTGTGTGTAATGATAAAAACGATTATAAAATTCTTCTATCACTTAGAGCTCATGGGTGGTCACGAGATAGAGATGATCATAAAAAAATTGTTAAAAAATATCCAAATATTGATCCAAGATTTATTTTTATAAATTATGGTTTCAATGTTCGAGCTCTTGAAATTCAAGCTGCAATTGCACATCAACAATTAAAAAAAATAAATATTTTAAAAAAAAATAGAAATTTTAATAGATCTCAAATTATAAAACTTTTTAAAAAAAAAGAAAAAAATAATAAAAAAATAACTTTTATAGAAGAAGCGAAAAATGTAAAATGCAATTGGTTTGGTGTGCCCATCTTACTATCTAAAAATTTAAAAAAATATAAAAGTAAAATAATTCAAATGATAGAAAAAAAAGGTGTTGAAACAAGACCAATTATAAGTGGAAATTTTATAAATCAACCAGCAATAAAACTTTTCAAATTAAATAAAAAAAAAATTAAACTTAAAAATTGTCAAGATATTGAAGAAAGAGGTTTTTTTATTGGGATTAATTCTTTAAAAACAAATAAAAAAATTCTTAAATTTGTTGCTAATTCTCTAAATCAAGTTCTAGACAATTTTTAAATATGAAAATTAATCAGATTAAACCTTGGGTTAACGAAGCTGAAGCAAATTATATAAAAAAAATAGTTCAAAAAACTTATCTCACTGAAGGGGATGAAACTTTAAAATTTGAAAAATATTTTATTAAAAATTTTAAAGTAAAACACTCAATCTCAATATCAAATTGGACATCTGGAATTTTTGCTTGTTTAAAAGCCTTAAATATTGGGAAAAACGATGAAGTAATAGTTCCTAATTTAACTTTTGTAGCAACTACAAACGCTATAATTTTGGCTGGCGCAACTCCTGTTTTATGTGATGTAGATGAAAATAATTTATGTTTAGACCTTAATAAAATAAATAATAAAATTTCTAAAAAAACTAAAGCAATAATCCCTGTACATTTATATGGCCATTGTTGTGATATGGATAAATTAAATAAAATATGTAAAAAAAAAAAATTATATCTTATTGAGGATGCTGCGCAGGCGATTTATTCTACTTACAAAAAAAAATTTTTAGGAACCATAGGAATTCTGGGAGGATTTTCATTTTATGGGAATAAAATAATAACTACTGGTGAAGGTGGTCTAATTTTGACTAACAGCTCAAAATTAAGAAATAAAATATACGAAATCAAAAATCATGGCAGGTTAAAAAAAGGTATCTTTGTACATAAAGAGATTGGTTATAATTTTATGTTCACTGAAATGCAAGCTGCAATTGGTAATATTCAAGTTAAAAAATTAAAAAAAATTTTAAAAAGAAAAAAAGAAATTTTTGAGACATATAAAAAAGGACTTTCTACTATAAAATCTATTTCATTTATGCAAAATTTAGCAAAAAATAAACCTGTTCATTGGTTTTCCAATATATTTACAAAAGATAAGCTAAAACTTAAAAAATTTTTAGAAAAAAACAAAATTCAAACTAGAGATATTTTTTTACCTTTAAATTTACAACCATGTTATCGTAAATACAAAATTATTAAAAATATCAAAGATAGATTTCCCGTTTCAAATAAAATTTTCAATACCGGTTTATCCTTACCTTCTTCATACAATTTAAAAAATTCTGAATTAAACTTAATAATAAATAAAATTAAAAAATTTTATTCTTTAAAATAATTATTTTATTTTTTTGCTAATATTTTTAAAAAAAAGGGTTTTTTTCTTTATTTTTTTACCTACAACAGTTAATGCACCTATTCTAGAATTATTTTCTATAATAGTCCCAGGAAGTAAAACACTATTTGATCCAATTATCACATTATTTGATATTTTTATTTTATTATAAATTTGTTTTTTTTTGATAGATTTGTAATCATCTGACTTTGAATACAGTTTTACACCTTGAGATATATTGCAATCCTTGCCAATTTCTATTCCAGAAGCTCCCAATAAATAACAAAAAGAGCAAATATGTGTTTTATTTTTAATTCTAATATATCCTTCAAAGGCATTAATAATAGAAAAATCATCTATTCTAACATTATCACCAATAGATATATTTTTTTCACCTATAAATTTTACTAAATTTGATATTTTGCAATTTTTTCCGAGCTTTTTAAATTTTATTTTCTTTAGGTCTTTTGAATTTAAATAAAAACTTTTCATTTTTTTCTCTTAATTACACTTTAATACTTTTAAGAATTTTTTTAAATTGTTTAATACGTACTTTACTTTGATGATTTTTCATAAAAAATACATTACTTTCCTTTGCTATTCTATAAGAAATTCCAATATTTTTTTTATAATATATAATCTTATCTTTCAAATCACTTTTAGATTTAAAATAAATAACATGTTTATTTTTTTTAAATATCCTTTTCATGGCTTTATTTTCATCAGTAAATAATAAACAACCGCATGAGAATGCTTCAAAAACTCTAGAATTAATACTGTTATTTTGATCAAAATCAGAATGAATATTGATGCAAAATTTATAATTTTTAAGTTCACCCAACATATCTTTTCCAAAAATTTCATCATTATTAATATATTTAAGTTTATTAGTTAACGGTAATATTTTTTTTTTGTAAAAAAAATTAGTAATATTAGGAATTAATTTTAAAAAAAAAGAATTCAGATAATTCAAAACTTTAAATTTTTCTACGAGATTTCTTATTCTCAATTTTATTTTAAAATTTTCAGATAAATATATTAAGTAATTTAATCTTTTTTCAAAGTCATTTCCTAAAGATCCAGAAAAATAAAGTTTATCACTTCTTTTTTTAAAATTTTTAAAATTTAAATTTAAAAAAAAAGGACTAGAGATTAACATTTTAAAAAATTTAAATTTTATTTTTTTAGACTCAGAAATCAGAAAATCATTATCAGTAATTAAATAATTATATGAATTTTTTAAATCTAAAATTTTTTTTGAATTTACTTTATGAGAAATCCAAATTATTTTTTTAATATTTTTATATTTTTTAACAATTTTATGTATTTCATCTGAGTCAATGCTAACAAATATTAAGTCAGGTTTAAAATCTTCAATTTTTTTATTTAAAACTACTAAATATTGGCTTTCTCCTAAAAGAACCTTACTCAAATTTGGATAATTTTTATGTAAAATATAATCTTTTTTTAAACTATTATAAAAAATATTAACCCAGGATTTATCTTTTTTGTTAAAATAATCATAATTTTTTTTTAATGAAAATTTTTTGCTCAATTTTTTAGACATAAAGTTATAACTATTTAAAATAAATAAGATTTTTTTTTTCACCATAATTAAATTGATTTAAAATTTAGCATTAATTAATAAATTGTTGCATGAAAGATTTTATAACTTTATATTTAATAATCAATTTTAATTTAAAAAAATTAATAAAATAGTTGAAATGATACATATAAAAAATATTTTACATATAATTTACTGTAGGGGAACTTTAAATTTTTTATATAAATATATTTATAATTTAATCTTTGGTAGAAAAATTTTTAAAAACAACCTCTATATAAAAAATAATTTTGAAAAAAAAATTGATTTATTAAAATCACAAAAAATATTAGTTGGTTTAGATAAACAAAATATCAATTATAATATACCTTTCTTATATGAAGTGTTAAAAAATAATAATTATATAAAAAAAAATTTTAATGGACTGATTATTGGATGCTTTGAAGGTCACAGTACACTTTTTTTTTTAATGCATACTGAAAATAGTTTATTTTACTGCGTGGACAATTGGGATCAAAGTCAGTTAATAAAATATAGTTTAAATGCAGAAGGATTTTTTAATAAAAATATCTCATTATTTCAAACTAGAGCAAAAAAAATTAAAAATACGTCATATAATTTTTTTCAAAATAATAAAAAAATATTTAATTTTATTTATGTAGACGGCAGCCATCTTGAGGTTGAATTTGACTGTATAAATTCTTTTAAAAACCTAGAAAGTAATGGCATAATGATTATTAACTCCATATTTTGGAGAGGATTTAAAAAACTAAATAAAAATAATTTATCAGGTATAATTAAGTTTCTAAAAAAAGTTAAAGGTTATCAAATTTTATTTATAACAAGAAACACGTTAATTATTAAAAAGATATAATTGCTTATAGAAATATTTTAGAATTTAATTTAATAGATTTATTAACTGCATCAATTATTTTCATACTATGAAGAACACTTTTAGAGGAAAATTGATTCAATTTTTTATTAACTATTGATTTATATACCAATTTATAAAAATTAAAATGTAATTCACCATCTTTTTCAAAAACCTTTACTTTTTTTTTGTAATCTAAAATATTTAGATTTTTTCCGTAAAGTTTAATATTATTTTTAACTCCAAAAATTTCTAATATATTTGAGTAATTCTCCTTATTTACTGCAGTTGAAATAGAAAAATTTCCTATAAGCCCATTCTTAAAAGTAATAGAAGTTACACAAGTATCTTCGCATTCTAAAAATTTTTTAATTTTTGATTTAATGCAGTATAAAGATTTTACTTCTCCGAATAGATTATAAAATATATCTAAATTATGTATTCCTTGATTCATAATAACTCCGCCATCGAGTTTTTTAGTACCTCTCCATTTTGATTTTTTAAAATATTTATCATCTCTATTCCAAGATAAACTTGAATTAAACATTATTAACTTGCCAAGCGCTTTATCTTTAATTTTTTTTCTTACAAACTTAATCAAAGGATTAAGTCTATTTTGGTAAACAACAAAAACTTTTCTTTTATATTTTTTTTCATAAATCATAACTTTTTTTGCTTGATATAAATTCATACAAATGGGTTTTTCTACAATTACATGTTTTCTATACTTTAATGATTTTATAATTTGATCATAGTGATATCCAGATGGAGAAAGTATGGTTACAAGATCAATGTCTTTCTCAGTTTTTAACATATCGTTAAAAAATTTATATTTTTTATATTTTATTTTTAAACTTTTAGAATCACATATACTTACTATTTCAAACTTTTTATTTTTATTTATTGCAGCTATATGTTTTTTAGATATGTTTCCATATCCAACGATTCCAATTTTAATTTTTTTACTCATATTTTTTATGTATTTTTAAAATTTAATCAAATTATATCTATATTAATTTTTTAAATTTATTTATATTCATTGAACTATCTCTTGGAAAATTTTTATTCTTTTTTGATAAAATTGGAATAACTTTAGCTCCAGATTTTTTCGCAAATTGATAAATACTTGCTTTTTCTCCCCCTATATTGAGTATACCTTTTTGATTTATAATTTTTTTAAAATTTTTAACAAGATCTTCTACAAACATAAAACTTGTTATAGAGTCTTTAAATGCATATTTATGAATAAATGGTTTTTCAGTAACACAAAGTCTTAAAATCAATGAATTTGTATACATTTGAACTGCACACTCACCACCTAGTTTAGACCAAGCATAATTATTGAATGGTAATAAAGCATCTGTTTCTTTATAGTTTCCTTTAGTTCCTGGGTAAACATAGTTTGTAGAAAAATAAATTAATTTTATTTTATATTTCATGCATAATTTAACAACATTGCTTGTACCTATAATATTTAAATCAATACTTTTTGATACATCTGTATCATGCAATTTCATCGGCCTTGAAAGTGCAGCAATATGAATAAATATTTTTGGCTTAATCTGTTTTATTTTTTTTTCTATAGATTTAGGATTCAAAATATCTAACTGTTTTCTATTTGTATAAAAAATATTTTTTGAATTAAATTTTTTTTTTAAAATCTTTGCAAATCTACTATTGCTTCCACTGATAAGTATATTTTTCATATATTTAAATGGGATAAAATCTCCCAAAAGATTTTTTTTAAAATTTCCTTTTTTTAATTTATGATAAAATAAATATTAGTTTACATTTCTTTCAAATTCAACAAGTCTAATAATTTAATATATAAAACATAACAGAGGCAAGTATACCAGCTGTTTCAAATTTATTTTTTTTCAATTTTTTAATTATTTCTTTTTTACTAAGCCATTTTTTTTCGATTTTTTCCTCTATTTTTTTTTTATCTTTATTTTTTAATTTTGCTTTAAATACGTAATCTTTACCGCAATAATATGTTCCACTTCTTATATAGCTAAAAAGTAATTTCCAATTACTTCCAACTAAACCAGTTTCTTCAAATAATTCTCTTTTTACTGCATCTAAAGGTTTTTCATTTTTATCTATATGTCCTCCTGGAAAACCTAAAGTTTTTTTTTTAATTCCTCTTCTATACTCATATAAAAATAAAACCTCTTTTTTAGTATTTTCTAGAATTACCATTGCAGCATCCTGTAAAAAAATACTATGAAAATTTTTTCTTTTAAGAAATTTATTTGAAAAATTTTCCCTAAACACTGTTATATAAGGACTATATTGATAAACTTTTTTTTTTGATTTTTTCAATTGTTATTTTAAAAATTAATATTATTGATTTTATTTACTTTAAATAACATATAAAATAAAACTTTAACATAAATATATGAGCTTAAAAATAAGAACAGATAGAATAAATTTTATAACTAAAAAATGGAAGCTTAAAAAACTTCATCCATTAATTACCTCTTACAAGATAGAAAAAGATTTTTTTGAGGAATTTAAATTTAATTTAAAATTGTATATTTCTAAAGCACTTAAAATTAAATTTGAAAACAAAGATAATTTATTTATTCAAAATATTGATAAAGCTAGAAATAATAGAACTAATGTAACTCCAAACGGTGCAATTGTTCCAAAACGAGAATATCATCTAGAATATAATTTAGTTTTAAGAAATTGGTGTGAACTAATAAAAAAAATTACTAGGCATAATCCTAAATTGCTTAGTCTCTTTAGAATTACTCCTAACATAAGGATTAAATATGGATCTGAGTTGAAAGATAATTTTAAAAGAGGTTTATCTACATCTCTACCACATTCCGATGCTTGGGTTGAAGGGCCATGGGGTATGAATTGTTTTATTCCTTTCTTTGGAGACTTTAAAAATAATAATCTAAAATTTTACGAGCCAAAAAAAAATAAATTTGATAGTAAATTTATGAACATTTCATCAACCTATAAAAAAATGCAATGGGTAATGGATAGCTATCAGCCAATTAAAAATTTTTACCCGAAAAAAAGTTTTGTTAATATTTCTGATTATGCTGCAATTCATCATACAAATAGGAAAAAAAATTGCGGTACCAGAGTATCAATAGATACAACAATATTTGTTGGAAACTATCATCCACATAAAGACAGAATTAAAGAATATACAAAAAAAATTCCTAATATTGGTCTCAACGAATTTGTAGACTCAGGACAATATGAATCTTCAAAATTTGCAAAAAAAAATAGTACTTTTTCTCATTATACTTCAAAAGTTTTAAAAATTATTAAGTTTTAATAAAATAAATAATAGTTATATTTCATATATGGCTAAATTAGATGTTCTTTTAATTACTCCTCCTTCTAGAATTGAAGTTTATCAAAAACTTTCAGGGGAATATGCTGCTATAGAACCACCTGTTTGGTCTTTGTTAATAGCAAAATATTTATTGAATAGGGGATATAGCGTAAAAGTTTTGGATGCGGAAGCAGAACTATTAACGCATAAAGAAACTGCAGAAAAAATTTGTAAAGAAAATCCACTTTTGGCAGTTTATATGATTTATGGTCAACAACCTTCTGCATCAACTCAATGTATGCCTGGGGGAAGAAAAACCGCCAAAATAATGAATGAACTTTCTAATGGAGAAATTAAATCTATTGTTGTTGGAACTCATTCCTCTGCCCTACCTAAAAGAACACTAGAAGAAGAACCTTATAATTTTGTTTGTCAAGGCGAAGGTCCAATTACAATAGAGCAACTTTTAAAAGTTATAAAAAAAGGATCTATGAATTATGAAAAAATACCAGGTCTTTGGTATAAAGAAAGTAATGAAATAAAAAGCAACAAATCTGCATCAATGTTTGAAAACTTAGATAAAGATCTACCCGGACAAGCTTGGGAATTATTAGATCTTTCAAAGTATAAGGCCCATAATTGGCATACATTTCATGATTTAGATAGTAGGAATAAATATGCTTCATTACAAACTAGTTTAGGCTGTCCTTTCAAATGTACTTTTTGTTGTATTAATGCTCCCTTTGAAAGAAATACCATAAGATTTTGGTCGCCAAAACATATTATTAAAGAAATAAAATATTTAGTAGATAATCATGGAATCTATAATATTAAAATTCCTGATGAAATGTTTGTGCTAAACCCAAAACAAGTAACAGGTATTTGTGATGAAATTGAAAAAGAAGGTTTAGGAAAAAAATTGAACTTCTGGGCTTACGCAAGAATAGATACACTGAATGATAATGAAATGTTAAAAAAAATGTTTAAGGCAGGGTTTAAATGGCTTGCTCTGGGAATAGAATCAAGTTCGGAGCATGTTAGAGATGGAGTGGTAAAAGGAAGATTTGATAATTTTGATATCGAAGGAATTGTAAAAAAAGTTAGAAGTATGGGGTTTTATGTTGGTGCTAACTATATATTTGGACTGCCAGATGACACTGAAGATACAATGAAAGAAACTCTAGACCTTTCAATGAGAATTAACAGTGAATGGTCTAATTTTTATTCTGCAATGGCATACCCAGGTTCACAACTATATTCTTATGCAAAAAATAAAAAATGGATTTTACCAGACGATAATAATGGACCAGGCTGGATTGGGTATTCACAACATGCCTACGAAACATTACCTCTTCCTACAGAAACCCTGAAAGGTTCTAAAGTATTAGATTTTAGAGACAAAGCTTTTAATATTTATTTTGAAAATGCAGATTATTTATCAATGATAAATAAAACTTATGGTGAAAAAACAGTAAATCACATAAAAAAAATGACAAATCATAAAATTAATCGTAAACATCATAATACTGAGGTAAATTATTAATTTATGAAAGCTGTAATCATAAGTGGTGCGTTAGCACAAGACCATGAATTTATATACCCGTACTATAGAGTAATGGAGGCAGGTTTTGATTTGGATGTATGTATAATTGGAGGTAAACCAGTTTTAGGTATTTTAGGTACTACCTTGCCACCAAATAAAAATCATAAAATAAAAGACATTAATGAAATTAATCCAAAAGACTATGATTTGTTAATTTTACCTGGTGGTGTAAAATCAATGGAAAAAATACGACAGGAAAAAAAATTAATCAATTTTATTTCTGAGTTTCACAAGCTTGACAAGGTAATAGCGTGTATTTGTAGTGCAGCTCAATTATTAATATCTGCAAAAATTGTTAAAGGTAAAAAAATTTCTGGATACTATAGTATGGAAGATGACATAAATAATGCAGGAGCAATATATACTGATAAACCTGCTGTAGTTGATAGTAAAATAGTTACTACAGCTCACTATAAAGATATGGCACCTTGGATGGAAGCAACTTTAAGCTTCTTTAAATGAAAACAAATAAAGACTATTATGATAATAGAGTTGTTTTTAAACCTTGGGGTTATGAATATGTTATATATAGATCAGGAAAAAAACTTTCTGTAACAATTTTAAATATAAACCCTAATAAGAGCACCTCTCTACATTGTCATCCTAAAAAAAAAACTGGTTTTATTCTTTTATCTGGAAAGGCTTCAATACAATTAGGTTTATGGAAGCAAGATTCTAAAATTTATAAATCTCCGTCTAAATTAATGATAAGAACTGGATTATTTCATTCAATTAAATGTATATCAAAAAAACCTCTTACTGCACTTGAATTTGAAACTCCAGTAGCAAAAAATGATTTGGTACGATATTATGACAAATATGGAAGAGAAAATATTTCTTATGAAAAAGGAAATAAAAAAACATTATTTAAGAATGATTTAATACAATTAAATAAAACTTCAAAAAAAACTCAAAAATACTCTTTTGATACGTCAAATGTTTATTTAGAAAAACATAAAAATTTTAAAAAATTAGTTAAAGAAAAAAATAATACTATTTTTGGTATTTTGGGTGGAAATGTAATAAATAATAAAAAAAAAAATATCTTGTCGCAAGGAGATATTATTAAGGTAGGAACAATAAAAAAACTAGCAAAAGTATTTAAAATAAATAAAAAATTAATAGTTCTAAAAGTTAAAAAAAAATGAAAGATAGTAATTTTAGACTAGATGTATTTAAAAAAGCTTCATTATGTAGGAATTTTGAAGAAGAAGTTATAAAGTACTTAAACAACAAAACTATAAAAATTCCTGTTTATGTTTCGGCTGGACAGGAGTTTATATCTTCAACTATATCCGTATTGAGTAAAAAAAAACGATTAAAGCCTTTACTTTTTGGTCAGCACAGATGTCACTCGATTTATTTATCATTCGGTGGAAATATAAAAAAATTAATAGACGAATTATTGGGATTAAAGAGTGGTTGTACTAAAGGAATGGGAGGTTCAGCATCAATACATTCAAAGGAAATAAATATGTTTGGTCATGATGGATTAATGGGATCAAATGGACCGATAGGTGTAGGGGCCTGTTTCGCTACAAAAAAACCTACCATAGTTTTTTTAGGTGATGCTGCTGCAGAAGAAGATTACGTTTTGGGAGCTATGGGTTGGGCTTCTCAAAAAAAACTGCCAATATTATTTGTAATCGAAGATAATAACTTATCAATTTTAACTGAAAAAAAGGTTAGGAGAAACTGGGAAATGGCAGATGTTGCTAAATCATTTAAAATGAATGCTTATACAATAAACGATGATCCATTAAGCATAAAAAAAATATCAAAAAATTTTTTTAAAAAACCAGTCCTAATAAATATAAATACTAACAGAATTTATTGGCATGCTGGTGCTGGTAAAGATAGCAATGATACATTTGATAGATATGATTATGAAAAAAAGAAATTAGGAATAAAAGCATTTAAAATTCATGAAGACATTAAAAAACAAATCAAAAAATTATGGCTAAGACAGTTAGAGATACGATAAAAGAAATTACTTACAAACATCTAAAAAATAAAAAAAGTTTAATACTTGGTCAATGTTTATCAGCTGTAGGATGGGTAGGCGGTACTATACCTGAGTTAAGAGAAAAAGATGGAATAACAGAACTTAGTATGGCAGATGTAGCAAATGGAGGTATAGTTGTCGGAGCAGGTTTGTCAAAGAGACGACCCATATATGTAATAAGATATCAAGGTTTTAATTGGTTTAATGCTCCTATAATTTTAAATTATGCATGTAAATCAAAAGAAATTTGGAATGTACCCTGCCCTATTTTTATAAGAGGAATTGCCATGGAAGGTTCCATAGGCCCAGTTGCAGGTTCATCTCATCATTCCATATATTATAGAATGCCAGGAATAAAAATTATATCTCCAATGACGCCTAAAGAATATGTTTTGTCATATAAAAATTTTATGGCAGATAATGATGTTTATTATATCTCGGAACACAGAGGTAGTTATAATAATAAATTAGAACTAAAAGATTATCTGAGTAAAGATTTAGATTTAATTATTTTTTGTATTTCAATAACTAGATTTGAAGCAAAAAAGGTAAGAGAAAAACTTTTACAAAAAGGTATAAAAATTGGAATTGCGAATATTCTTTGGATAAAACCATTTAAAATTAAAAAAAAATGGATTGAATCTTTAAAAAAATCTAAATTTGGAGGTATTATTTTAGATGATGACTATGTAAGAGGTGTTGCTTCAGACATGGCATATAAGCTTATGAAAATTTCAAAAAAAAAAATTGATGTGATGGGTTTAAAAGATAGATCAGCCGGTTTTTCAAAAAAATCTGATAATCTTCCACCACAGTCAGACGAAATAATTAAAACAATTCTAAAAAAAATGAAATTAAATAAATGATTTTATCTAAAACACCCTATAGAATATCTTTTTTTGGTGGAGGCACTGACTACCCTTCGTGGTTCAAAACTAATAAAGGGAAAGTCTTGTCTGCAACAATTGATAAATATATTTATTTATCTGCAAGAAAACTACCACCATACTTTAATTATAAGCACAGAATTGTTTGGTCAAAAGTTGAAAATGTAAATAAGACAACAGATATTAATCATAATGTTGTAAGGGAAATGTTAAAAAATTTTAAAATACAAAATGGATTAGAAATACACTATCAAGGAGATTTGCCAGCAAGATCAGGTATGGGATCCAGTTCAAGTTTTGTTGTTGGGCTTATGAATACATTATTATGCCAGAAAAAAATTAAAATCTCCAAACTAAATCTTGCAAAAAAAAGCATTTTTTTTGAACAAAAAATCTTAAATGAAGTTGTAGGAATGCAAGACCAAATATCAGCGTCTTTTGGTGGATTTAATAAAATTCTTATTGAAAAAAATGGTGCATTCAAAATTAAGAACTTTAAAATTGATAATAAAATAAAGAAATTAAACAAAAATTTATTATTATTATTTACTGGAATATATAGAACAGCCAATGAAATTGCTGGGCAATACGTAACAGATTTAAAAATTAAAAAAAAAAATGAGATGAATGAGATAAGTTTTCAAGTGGATGAAGCTGTGAATTTACTTAAAAATAATGATTTTGATAATTTTGGAAAATTACTAAATGAAGGATGGAAACTTAAAAAGAGTTTAAGCAAAGTAATAAGTAATAAAAAAATTGATGATTTATATAATTTTTCAATTCAAAATGGAGCTTTAGGTGGAAAATTATTAGGAGCAGGTGGTGGTGGTTTTATGTTATTATACATGCCAGAGCACAAACAAAAAAAATTTTTAAAAAAAATAAAAAAAATAACGAAAGTTCCTTTCAATTTTAAAGATGAAGGATCAAGTATTATTCTAAATAAAAAATTATGAAGAAATTAAGTCATCCTTTAATGCATAATAATTTTACTAAATCTGATTTATCAGAGGTTAAAAAATTATTAAATAAAAAAAATATTGTTTTAACTCAATCTAGCAAAGTAGAGGAGTTTGAAAAAAAGTGGTCTAAATGGTTAGGATCAAAGTATTCCATTTTTGTAAATTCCGGATCATCTGCAAATTTTGTATCTATAGCTGCATTAAAAGTAATTAATAAGAATAAATATAAGAATGAAATAATAGTTCCCGCCCTTACATGGGTTTCAGACATTAACTCAGTAATAATGAATGGTTTTAAGCCCATATTCGTAGATATAAATTTAAATAACCTTTCAATGAACAATAGTGATGTTTTAAAAAAAATTAACAAAAAAACTTTAGCAGTTTTCATAACTCATGCTCAAGGTTTTAATGGTTTAAGTGAAAAGTTAATTAAAACTCTTAAAAGAAAAAGAATTCTTTTAATAGAAGATGTTTGTGAAAGTCATGGAGCTAAATTTAAAAATAAAAAACTTGGAAATTTTGGGTTAATTTCAAACTTCTCTTTTTACTACGCTCATCATATGACCACTATTGAAGGTGGAATGATATCTACTGATAATAAAAAAGTTTATGAAATATGCAGGATTCTCCGATCTCATGGAATGTTAAGAGAAAGTAATAATAAAATATACGAAAAAAAATTAATTAATAAATATAATAAACTTTCTCCAAAATTCATATTCTTATATCCAACTTTAAATTTTAGAAATACTGAAATTGGAGCAACATTAGGAATAAACCAATTAAAATCCTTAAACTCAAATAATTTAAAGAGAACAAAAAATTTTAATCTTTTTCTAAAAAATTTAGATAGTTCAAAATACTATAAAAACTTTGACCTTAAAGGTAGTAGCAATTATGCATTTCCAGTTATTCTTAAAACAAATAATTTAAAAAAAAGAAATTATTTTGAAAAAATCTTAACACAAAAAAAAATTGAGTTTAGAAGAGGAAATGCTGGTGGAGGAAATCAGTTAAGACAGCCATATTTAAAAAATTATTTTAAAAAAATAAATTTAAAAAAATATAAAAATGTAGATAAAGTACATTTTTTTGGATATTACATTGGAAATTATCCATCTTTAAAAAAAGAAAAGATAAAAAAATTAACTAAAATACTTAATAATATTAATATCTAAATATGAAAAAAATTTTGATCACTGGAGGGGCTGGATATATAGGCTCTACACTTTGCACTGAATTAGTTAAACTTGGACATATAGTAACTGTTCTAGATATTATGAAATATAATACAGACTCATTAAGTCATTTATATTTTTTTGATAACTTTAATCTTATTCGTGGAGATGCAAGAAATAGGAAAATTATGAAAAAACTAATAAGTAAAAATGAATTTATTATTCCTTTAGCTGGATTAGTGGGCGCACCCTTGTGCGAAAAATATAAAAAAGATGCAATTACTACTAATTACTTTGCTGTAAAGTTAATTAAATCTTTAATTAAAAAAAAAAATAAAATTATTTATATGACTTCGAACTCAGGTTATGGTGTTGGAGAAAAAAATAAGTATTGTGATGAAAACAGTCCGCTTAAACCAATTTCATTATATGGTAGGACAAAATGTGATGCAGAAGAAGAGATTAAAAAATTAAAGAATTCTGTTTCCTTCAGATTAGCTACAGTATTTGGTTGCAGCTACAGAATGAGAAGTGATCTTCTAGTAAATAACTTTGTTTATAGAGCTGTTACAAAGAAAAAATTAGATATATTTGAACCTAAGTTCAGAAGAAATTTTATACATGTTAAAGATGTAGTAAAAGGAATTATTTTTTCTATCGACAACTTTAATAAAATTAAATCAAATGTTTATAATTTGGGTCTATCTAGTGCAAATATAACTAAATTGATGTTAGCAAAAAAAATTAAAAAACAACATTCAATCACGAAAATTAAAATTATAAAAAATAAAAAAGATCCAGATAAGAGAGATTATTTTGTAAGTAATAAAAAAATAGAAAAAAAAGGATTCAAAGCTAAAATTAGTTTGGAAAAAGGTATCAAAGAGTTGTTACTTTATTTCAAAAATAGCTCTGAAAAAATCGTTAATAATTATTAGATATTTTTTTTATTTGCTTAAAAAAATTATCTTCTGCAAAATAAAATCTTAAGTTGCTTTTTTTAGCTGCTAATTGATCATTTTTTTTATCACCAATCATGAAACTTTTGTTTAAGTTTATATCCCAATTTTGAATAATATTTTTGATCATCAGATTACCAGGTTTTCTAAAACCACTTTTTTTTTTATATTTTTTCTTTTTTGCTTTGATATGAAAAGGGGAAAATTGAACATCGGAAATATATATTCCATTTTTAATAAAAAAATTTTTAAGATATAAATGTAAATCGTTAAACTTTTTTAATGTAAAAATTTCCTTTCCAATTCCTGCCTGATTTGTAACAATAAAAATATAGTAGTTTTTTTGTGTAAGATATCTCAGGCCATCCAATACACCCTTTTTAAGTTTAAATTTATTAATTTCATGAACATATCCGTAATCATAATTAATTACTCCATCCCTATCTAAAAATACAGCTGGTTTAGAAAAGTTTTTTTTAATTTCTTTTGATGCAATTTTTAAAGTTTCTTTAGATCCAATATCAATAAAAAAATTGTTAAATATTTTTCCATTAATTTTTTTTTGATTTATTGTCTTTGGCAGTATATCGCTCTCAAGAGAAATTTTTTTATTTTCAATTGAATTAAGAAATTTTCTTTTAAAAAAATAAACACCGCCATTCATAAAATGACCTTTATTCTCATATTTTACCAAACCCTTTTTTATTGATAAAGTTTCTAGTTTATTGCTTTTTTGTTTAAAATTTCTTACTAATGCAATACTTCCAATTTTATCATTTTTCGTGGATTTAATTAATTCGTTATAATCAATATCAAATAAAGTATCGCCATTTATCAAAATAAAATCTCCAACTTTTTTTCTTAAGCTATATAAAGCACCACCAGTCCCCATTTCTTTTTTTTCTTTGATGCAAATAATTTTTATAAAATTAAAAATTTTATTGTGGAACTTTTTAAAAATCACATGGCTTCTAAAACCTGTTAATATATAAATTTTTTTAAAATTATATGAGCAAGCTTTCCTTAAAATATAATTTAAAAAATATTTTTTATTAAATTTTAACATTGGTTTAGGATTATTTTTTAAAAATTTTTTTATTCTCGAACCTTTACCGCCCGCTAAAATAACTAAATCTATTTTTTTTTTGATTAACAAATTTTAATATTTTTTATATTATTTATTTTCTATCGATTCCTCAAAACCAAATGTTTTATCTATAATATATAAGGGTCTTTTTTTTGACTCTTTAAATATAGAACCAATGTATATAGACAATACGCCTAAAATTAAACTTTGAATACTTCCAAAAAATAAAATAGCTACAAAAATTGAAGTTGAACTAATTTCTTCAAAAGGTACACCTGCAAAAAATAAATACAATGTTCTCATCATTATAATTAATGTTGTTATAAATGAAATTATTCCAAATATTAATGCAAATCTTATTGGAGCATCTGTGAATGGTGTTAAGGATATTTCAAAAAAATTAAAAAATATTCCAAGTCCAAAAGGGTGTTTTGTCTTACCTTTTCTTCTAGATTTTCTTTCATAAAAAATTTGTTTTCTTTTGAACCCAATCCAATCAACAACAAATCTGAAAAAAGGATAAACTTCACCGAATTTTTTATATTCTTCAATCACTCTTTTTGAAATTAATCTAAAGTCTCCAGAATCTTTTTCCATGGGAATGTTTGTAAAACGTTTTAAAATTTTATATCCGACTGATGATATTATCTTTTTTATGAATGGTTCACCTTCTCTGCTTGTTCTAGTAGTAAATACAACATCATAATTTTCTTCTCTCCAAAACTTAACCATTTCTAAAATTAAAGATGGTGGATCCTGTAAATCAATGTCCAGGTTAACTAAAGCATCTCCAGATGACATCTGTATTCCTGCCATGATAGACTCCATAGGACCAAACCTTCTTGAAAGATTTATTATTTTTATTCTATTGTTATTTTCTCTGTGTTTTAATAATTTAACTAGAGAGCCATCTTTTGAATTATCATTTACAAAAATAATTTCATACTCAAGTTCCTCTATTTTTTCTAATTCTTTAACTGTTTCATTTACAAATGAATCAATACTTTCTTCTTCATTATAAAAAGAGACTATTACTGATAATTTTTTTTTCATTCTATTTGCTTAATCTAATTAATTTTGGGTTAGTTGGATGTTTGAAGCCACCTTTGTGAAATACTTTCTGATTAAAACTATCTGAAAAATGAAAGTAAGTTTTTTTTCCAATATTAATAAAATCTTCTTTTGTAACTGTTTCTTCATCTCTAATTTTTTTAACATCGAATTTTTCAATTTTTGTTTTTCTAAATGATAAAAGCTTTTTCATTTTCATATCAAAACCTGTGTCTAGGGATATTCTCATTCCAGCATTTTTCTTTCTAAATGACTGATGAATTATAGATGCATCCGCAACAATCATGTGTCCTTTTTTTGGTGTATAATTAATTACTTCAAACTTTTCTGAAATTTTCTTTCCATCTTCTGAATATTTTAATGGCTGCAACCATTTTTCTTGAAAATTTTTAGGCGGCATAGCATATCTTATATTATTTTTAGAAATATCTCCTAATAAAAATAAATGGACAGCAATCCAATTAGGATTAGCACCAGTCCAAGTATCTGAATGCATAAGCTCAGTCGGATGTTTTCTAGACATATGAGATTTGGAAATTTTTGGAAATTTTATTCTAAGGTTTGGTGGAAAATGAAATTTGTCAATTAATTCACTAAAATTTAAAAATTTTATAATTTCAACATAACCTTTTAAGAAATTATTAAATTCTAGAGAGATTTCATTTTTAGGAACAACAATACCATTTGGTGTTACATTCTTTAATTGAGCCCTTCTTTTAATTAATTTATTAATTAATTTTTTTTCATCTGTTATAGTTTCACCATCATTAAATGATTTTGAAATATAATTTATAGCTAAAGATTTAATATTATAATAAAGATCATCAGGTATTTTAATTTCATACATCAAATCATTAATCTTTTTACCTTTAAATTTTTTTTTTAATTTTCTAAGATAAAATTTTCTAACTTTTAAAGACATCTTAATTTGCTTTTATACTAATATATTATTTTGACCAATCTAGATTTTTTCTACTATTTAGGTCATTTCTAAGATTTATAAAAATATTCCCATCATTAATCTTAAAATCATATACATTAGACTTATAGCTATCTTTGCTATTTTTTAAATCTATAGTTATTATTGGATCAAATCTTCTATTATGAATATTACACCTTACTTTACATTCTGAATTTTTAAAATTCTCAAAATTAAATTTAACCCCTACCTCATTATTTAGCCCAAGATATCCGCCTTCATGTGGGCATACAACAGGATATATTTTAATTAAATTTTTATCTCTATAAAATTGGAAGCTTAGAATATTTATATCATTAACTATTTTTAGTTCATTCTCTTTAATGTCATTTATATTAACTGATATTTTTTCACTTAACATCGATTTATAATCAAAAAAACAATTTTGAGATTTAATGTTAAGGCAATCTTCATAAGTAAAATTTGAAATATCATCTTTATTAAAACTAAAACCTTTAGCTCTCAAGTCAGCTCTTCTATTCAAAAATGGATGATCATCATTTTTATAATCATTAAAACTTTTTTTAAACATTTTTTTAAAAAAAGGTAGAAAAATATTTAGTAAAATTTCGTGCTTACATCCAATATAGTATGTAATTTTAGATTCACATCCGCTTTCTGGTAAATCTATTTCTTCGTTCAATTTTAAAAACTGAAAACAAAAAAAACTGTAAGTTTCTAAAACTCTATTTTTTCCATCATCTTTCATTAAGGTTAATATTGGAAAAGAAATTAAAAAAAATTTAAAATATCTTATAAAAGAGACTACATCACCATAATATACTCCTTCATTGCCATATCCTCCTGCTAAATTTTTATGAAGATGATTAAAATGTGGAATATCTCTATGATTAAATAACGCGTCAGATGATTTATATCTTCCTTTTATTGAAAAAGTAAATGATTTATATTTAAACCCTAATTGTTTTCCTGTGTTAATAATCTGTTCTGTTGTAAATGATTGCATATATTAATATTTTAAAGATAACTTATATAGTTTATTTTATAAAAAATACAAATACCTAAATATGACAGCAAAATACTCAATAAAATATTACAAGTAAATTGATTTAAATCAAAAAAAATGAAAAAAAATAGTTTATTTCTCTTTTTTAAAATAACAACTTTTATTTTAGTTGTTTACTTATTTTTTAAATTTATAAATCAAGAAAACTTTATATTAAGTTTTAAAAAAATTAATATAAAAGAAATTTTTATAATATATTTATTTTTTTTAATTCTACCTTTATTAATGACAATTAGGTGGTTTATAATTGTTAGCAATTTTTCAAAGATAAAATTTATAGAATTTTTTAAAAATATTGTTACAGGTTTTTCTTTTAGTTTAATTTTCAGCTCTACTCTAGCAATTGAAGCAGCAAAGTTTATTAAAATTAAAAGAGAGCTAGGAAATAAAAAAAGTATAATTTTAATTTTTTTAGACAAATTTTTAGCTCTTTTTTTTAAAATTATTTTTGTAATTTTTGGAATATTGATTTACTTGAATTTAAAAAACTATGACAACTTCAATTTAATTATAGCTTTAATTATTCTTTTAATTCTATTAACATTTGCTTTTTTTAACTTAAATAAATTAATAATTTTTTTTTCAAAAAAATTTTCTTTAGGTAAAAATCTAAAAACTGTTAATGCAATATCATTAGTTTTAAAAAAGAATATTTTAAAATTATTTCTAATAAACTTTTGCATTCAAGTTTTGAATATATTTATATATTTTTTAATATTTTTATTTCTAAGTAAAAATTCTTTCTTAATTCAACTATTAATATTTGTTCCATTAGTGGAATTGCTAAGCCAACTTCAATTTATTATATTTGGAATGAAAGAACTAAGTACTGTTTTTTTATTTGGTTACATCAATATCTCCAAAGAACTAGCTTTGGTTGGTGCCCTAATATATACTTTTGTAGATTACTTAATAGTTATTACTTTATACTTATTTTTAAATGCAAAAAAGATTTTTAATTTTAAATGATTTTTTTATAAAATTTTTGGTCATTATAAATATCGAAAACATTGGCAATTTGTGGAGAAAAATGTTCTCCTAATGGTGTTAGTATAATATTGTTATCACTTAATTTTAAAAGATTATCTTTTTCAAAAACTTTTAATCTATTTAATTCTTCATCAAAATAATTAGTAAATTTTTTTGAATATTTCTTTGTAAAATAACCAAACTCAATATTAAAAAAAGTCCTAATATGTCTTATAACTTCTCTTCTTATTGTATCATCTTCTGTCATTTTAAGACCTCTATAGATTGGAAATCTATCTTCATCTAAAGCTTTTCTATAAAGTGGCTGCTCATAATAATTCTGAAAATAAAATTGATCATTTAAAACTCCATGTGCTGAACTTCCAACTGCTATAAAATTTGTTGCCTCTCCTTTTTGCGTACCTAAGGAATTATATACCGCTTTTTTTTCTACCATAGATTTTGTGAGTGGATCTTCTGGTAAGGAATAACTCTCAAATCCTGCTCTGGTATAACCAGATTTAATTAATAACTCTGATGCTTTTTGAAAAACAGCCTTCCTGTCAAAAAAATCTAACATTGGTTCGTTCCTAACCATTTTGATCATATATTTTCTAGTTCCTGGTTTATAATGAACATACATAGTTTGTAATTGACTTGGTTTTAATTCTACAACTGAGTTTATAGTTTTTGTTATTGTTTCAATATTTTGTCTAGGCAATCCTATAAGTAGATCAAAATTGATAACTGGAAATAATTTTCTTACTTTTTTAGTTAAAAGTTTGTCAACCATTTCTGGTGGTTGGGGTCTGTTAATTTCTTCTTGTACTCCAGGATCAAAATCTTGAATACCAAAAGATAAACGATTTACACCCATCTCATGATAAAATATTAATCTTTCTTCATTAACTCTTCTTGGGTCTACTTCAACAGTAAAATCTCCAAGATTATCAAAATTAATAAATTTTTTAATCCTATTTATTAAAAACTTAAATTCTTCTTCTCTATAATAAGTTGGTGAACCGCCACCAAAATAGATTTCTTTAAAATTAAAATTAATTTTATTTTTTATTAAATGGTCTTCTAATAAATCTAACTCTTTAGATAAATACTTATACAAATACTCTTTGACACGTTCATAATCTTGAGTGATTTCTTTACTGCATAAACAAAAATTACAAAGTTGTTCACAAAAGGGAGTATGTACATAAAATAGAACAGGTTTAGTTTTATTTTTTGGAAACCATTCAGTTATTGCATTTTTATAATCTATATCAGAAAAATTTTCGGACCAGTGTCCTTTAGTTGGATATTCAGTATAATCATAAACAAGATTAGCATGATATTTTTTAATTAAATTAGCATTTTGCAGTACTTTTGCAGACTCACTTAAAGTATATTCAATATCATGCGGCATATCATATTTTTTTATAATCTTTTAAAAAAAATGTAAAGAAAATTTAGAATTTATAATAAGCATATTTGGCTCCTACAAATGTTTTATCCAAATTTATATTCCAATTTTTTGGTAAAATAAGTGCTCCTAAATTATACTTTTTTGATAGTAAGTGCCATTCATTAACATTTCTATTTTCAAACTGCTCTTTATATGAAACATCATACCATAATCCACCGTGGTTTTTTTCAACCGGATTATCAAAATTTATATCATAAACCTCTTCAATTATTTCTTTGATTGGAGCAACCAATTTTGGTTGATAAGGAATCATATCTAAAGATTCAACACATATTAAAATTGGCTTTCTTGCTATTAAAATTGTTTTTTTACAAGAATTAACAGATGTTAAAATTAGTTTTCCTTTAAGATTATCATTTTTAATATTATTCCAAAAATTGTTATCAGGTTCTGGATTATTCCAACTACTGTGAAAACTTGTGACTTTATTTAAATATTTTTCATAAAATAAAACTGGGTGAGAAACTATTAATAATAAAATCAACAATATTATATTATTATTATGAAGGAATTTATTTATGACGTAAAAAAAAGCTGATAATATAATCGCTGGTCCAATTACAGAATGTAAAAGAAAAAATCTAGACGGAATTACTTTTAGAAAAATATCCGTTAAAAAATTAGGTAAAAATTGATAAATTGTAAGTTTGTAAGTTATATAAATAATAAACGAAAGAAATATACTTAAAAATAATGTATTTATAAAAAAAACTAATTTTTTTTCGTTTCTCATAAAATATAAAATTATGACTAAAAAAAATGTTAATATAATATAATTATAATTAATTTTAAAAAAATTACTTCTGTGGAGTTCCCACATTTCCATATAAACATCAAATGATTTTTGATCATATGTATATGGATTTAATATTTTACTTTGTTGGAAATAAAAAAAACTTAAGAATAAAAAAATTAGAGCAATAGTTAAAAATATAATATCTTTCTTTGAATTAAAAAAAGAGTATATTTTTTCATTTTGAAAAAAAATAATTGAAAAGATTAAAATAGAGGTAAGCCATAATCCAATTAAAACATGAAATGATATTAAAAAAATTGATATTATTAAAGCTGTTGAGATCTTTTGATTAGAAATTAAACCAAAAATAAATACTACTATCGCAGATGATAACATGGAGTTTGTATGCTCTGAAATAACCATAGTAGGATAATCAAGATCACCAAAATTAATTTGAAAAGTTAAAATTATTACCGATGTTATAAGGGAAAAAAAATTATTTTTACATATTGATTTTGAAATTAAATAAATACCAAATGCATTAAATAATAATGAAAAAAATAAAATTGCAAAATTTAAAAATTTAGTACTTATTCCAAATTCAATTAAAAATTTTAAACTAAATATTAATGCTGAATAACCATTCTTTTGAGATAAATAAAAAGGATTAAATTTATCCTCATAATAAATCTTATCTGAAATAATTAATGAGTCAGTTATTGCACGCTGATCAATGATATTTGAATAAAAAAAAGATAATAATGCAAAAAATATAATTAAACTTAAATAACAAAAATTTTTATTTTGAAAAACTTTTTCAAAAAGATTATTTAACATTTCTTTCAAGGAAATCACATAAAACTTGCCCCATCAATAATTCAACAACTTGAATAACAGATGTATTTTTTGTTTCAAATATAATTGGACAATTTACATGCTTCTTAATTTTTCCACCTTTGTTTCCTGAAAAACAAGCTGTAAAAATTTTTTTCTTTTTTGCTAATTTCATAGCTTCTATTAAGTTTTGACTATTGCCTGAAGTGGTTAGTGCTATAGCAATATCTCCTTGATTGCCTATAGCTTCTAATTGTCTTGAAAAAATATATTTAAAATTATAATCATTACCAATAGCTGTAATTGCAGAATTGTCAGTTGATAATGCAACAGCGGCTATTGCTTTTCTTATTTTTTTATATTTTACAGTTAATTCTGTTGCTAAATGTTGAGAGTCTGCAGCACTTCCACCATTGCCAAAAAAAATAATTTTTTTCTTTTTTTTTATAGCTTTTAAACACTTTATACAAAGTGTTTCAAAACTTTTAATATTTATAATTTCTTTAAGAACTTTTTGTAAATCATTAATTTCATTGTTTAAGAGTTTATTTACAATTGAGTTATCCATACCTTTTAAATATACTATTCTTTAGAAAAAAAAATGATTAAAAATTATAGATTTATAGAAGATGATTGAAAAAAATACTGTCAAATACTCAATTTTAATACCTACATACAACAAGTCGAAATATTTAGAATTTACTTTAAAAAGCGTTTTAGAAAATGACTATAAAAACTTTGAGCTTTTGATATCAGATGATCATTCTACTGATAATACAAAAGAAGTCTTAAATTCAATAAATGATAGTAGAGTAAAAATACTAAAACCTCCTATTAAATTAACACAAACTAAAAATTATGAATTTATGCTTAATTATGCGTCAGGAGAATGGATTACAATTCTAGGGGATGACGATGGAGTATTACCAAATTTTTTTGAAAAATTAGATAATTACTTAATTCAATTTGATAATAGTATAGAGGCTATTCATACAAAGCCTGCGTTCTATTACTGGGATGGTGTAGAAGATTTATATGGAGATAGGGTTTGTGATTATCAAAATTTTTATGAAAAACCAAAAATAAAAAATTCTACTATCTCATTATTATTATCACTTACTGGAATCTCAGTAAGAACTGAATTGCCAATGATTTATACAAGTGGCTTAATAAAAAGATCATTGATGATGAAAATAAAAAAAAAATCAAATAATTTTTTCTTTCATTCTGTAATTCCTGATTATTATTCAATGATAAGTATTTTATATGAAACAAAAAAATACTTACAAATAAATGAACCTCTTTTTTGGGTTGGTGCATCAAAATTATCAACTGGCAGAGGTACAAATATATACAAAGATCCTTCTCCTAAAGATATTCGATCTAATGATTACGATTTTATCAATTTGAATTTAGAATTAAGCGGTAAAATATCTGAAAAATTACATCAGGTTGGATTATCACCTATATATTTTTTTGAATGTATAATAAAACATCCGTATATTAATCAAAAATGGAAAAGTAATATCATTAAATATTTGGTATATGCTGGAAGTTTAATACAATTTTATAAGATTAAAATATATTATAGTTACAGATCCAAAATAGATCTCAATTTTACAAACTTTAATTCGATTATTTATTCAGAGCTTAGAAGAAATAATCTTTCAAAACTATTTTTCATTTTTCCATTAATTATTATTTTTATAGCTTACAATATAAAGAAATTATTTTTATTTTGTTATAGAATTAAAAAATTTTTAATAAAAAGATTATATAAAAAAAATTATATCCTTGTATCTAAGAATAGAAAAAAATTTAACAATATAATGGATTGTAATTCATTTATTAAAAAAAATTTTACTGATTAATTAATTTTAATTTTATATTAAATTATTTATTAATTTTAATTTACTAATTTTACAGAATTCCTATATATTCTAAAGTTAATATAAGACTAAAATACCTTAATGACATATCCACAGGATTTATGTATATAAACTAATGATAGGCTTGTTATTACTTTAAGTGGGATTTTAAATAACGCTAGTATTCTAGATACTGAAGATACATTATGATTCGTCATAGTTAACAAAATCATCAGTTCAATCTAATTTGATCAATATTTATCCAAATAGTATATGTTTTAAATTTTTTAAAAAGAATTTTCATAACAGTTGTATTGATTTTTGTTGATATTAATTTTCTATTTTATTTATTGCAATTCTGTTTGTTATTATCTAAACAATATTTTCAATTTAACTTAATTAATGAAAAAAAAAATTGTATATGTAGGTTTGTCTGCAGATATTCTGCATAAAGGTCATATAAATATTCTTAAAACCGCTTCTAAATTAGGAAAAGTTACCGTTGGACTTCTAACAGATGAAGCAATAGCTAGTTATAAAAATATTCCTTATTTAAATTTTGAGCAAAGACGAATAATTTTACAAAATATAAAATTTGTTGAAAAAGTAATTCCTCAAAAAACTTTGGATTATGTTCAAAATTTAAAAATTGTGAAACCTGATTTTGTTGTGCATGGTGATGATTGGAAAAAAGGAATTCAAAAAAAAACACGAGCTCGAGTAATCAAAGCTCTTAGGGCATGGTCTGGAAAACTAATAGAGCCAAAATATACAAAAAATATATCTTCTACTATTATTAAAAATAAGATTTTGGAATTAACTTCAACTCCACAAAATCGAGTTTCTAGATTAAAAAGATTAATGGAAACTAAAAATATTGTAAGAATTTTAGAGTCACATAATTCATTAACTGGATTAATAATAGAAAATCTTAAAGTTAAAAAAAAAAGTATTGATTTAGAATTTGATGGAATGTGGTCATCAAGCTTAACTGACTCAGCTACTAAAGGTAAACCAGACAATTCTTCTGTTGATTTTTCATCTAGAGTTTCGTCTCTTAATGATATGATGGACGTAACAACAAAACCATTGGTCTTTGATGCTGACAATGGTGGACAATTAGAACATTTGCCTTTTCTTGTTAGATCTTTGGAGAGATCAGGTGTTTCAGCAATTATTATGGAAGATAAAATTGGATTAAAAAAAAACTCACTATTTAAAAATCAAAAGAACACTAAACAAGATAAACCTGAAATATTTTCAAAAAAAATTAAAAAGATTTGTAAAACTAGAAGATCAAAAGATTTTATGGTCATTGCAAGAATTGAAAGTTTCATTGTAGGAAAAGGACTTAACGATGCACTTAAAAGAGCTGAAACATATTCTAAAGCTGGTGCTGATGCAATTTTGATACACAGCAAAGAAAATACACCTAACGAGATTTTTTCTTTTTCAAAAAAATTTAAGAAAAGTAAAAATTTTATACCTTTAGTTTCTGTTCCTTCAACATATTCAAAAGTTTACGAGAAAGATTTAATTAAAAATGGATTTAAGTTAGTGATTTATGCAAATCAACTTTTGAGAGCTGCTTATCCAGCTATGGAGTTTGCAGCAACAAAAATTTTAGAAAATGGTAGATCTTTTGAAATAGAAAATAAAATAATACCAATTAAAAAAATTATTAATTTAATACAGAATGATTAAAGTTGATTCATTAATCAATTTGTTAAAAAAAAATAAAATAGATTTTTTTACTGGTGTTCCTGATAGTAATCTCAGAGAGCTTTCAGTCTATTTACAAAATAAAGATATAAGAAAACATATAATTGCATCTAATGAAGGTGCAGCTGTATCAATAGGTATTGGTTATCATCTATCTTCAAAAAAAATTCCTTGTATCTATATGCAAAATTCTGGTCTTTCAAATGCACTAAACCCTTTAATTTCTATTGCTGATAAGAAAGTTTATTCAATTCCGCTTATTCTTATTGTTGGGTGGAGAGGATCACCTAAAACCAAAGATGAACCACAACATAATGTAAAAGGTAAAATTACTGAGAATTTATTTAAACTCCTGAAAATTAAATATTCAATTATTAGAACACCCAAAGATTTAATGAAATTTAATAAACATATAAAAAGTGCAAAAAAAAATAATGAAATAGTTGCTTGTTTAATTGAAAAAGGAACATTGAGTAAAATTAAAAAAAAAACAAAAGATACTTATAAACTCAATAAAACAATTTTTTTAAAAACACTCTTAGAACAATTAAATAGAAATACAAAGATTATTTCGAGTACTGGGTATAATTCTAGAGAAATTATGTATTTAAGAAAAAAATATAAAATTAATAATGGAAAAGACTTTTATCTTGTTGGTGGGATGGGACATACTGCATCAGTAGCACTTGGCTATTCTATGTCTAGTAAAAAAAAAGTAATTTGCATAGATGGTGATGGATCTTTTTTGATGCATTTAGGCTCAATTAAAACTGCTGGTACTTTTGGAGCTAATAATTTCAAATATATAATACTTAACAATAATTCTCATGATTCAGTCGGTGGACAAAATACTTACGCTAATAATATTGATTTTGAAAAATTATCAAAAAGTCTAGGTTTTAAAAGTTTTTACTGTATTAAAAACCAAAAAAATTTAAGAAAAAAAATTAAGGCTTTTTTAGCTAATAAAAAATTATCTTTTTTAGAGGTTAAAGTATCTAATAGTAAAATTAAAAATTTACCAAGACCTTTGAATTTAATTAAAATTAAAAATTTATTTATGAAATAATGATTAATACGAAAGAGGATGTTAAAAAATTCATTAATGAAAGAAATTTCAAAAAAATATTTGTATTATGTGGAAAAAAATCATTTGTAAGTTCAGGTGCAGAAATTTTTTTTAACAAATCATTTATAAATAAAGAAATAAAATTTTTTTTTAAAAAATCTGAATTGCCTATTTTAGAGGAATTAATTGAAATAACAAAAAGTATTAAAAAATTTGAGCCAAATCTAATATTGGCTATAGGAGGCGGTGCAATTATTGATTATGCCAAAATTGCGAACTGTATTGAAGTAAGAGATGATCTTAAAAACTTAATTATTAACTATTCTTATCCATTTAAAAAAAAATACACTCATCTTGGGGTAATACCTACTACAGCTGGATCTGGTGCTGAAGTAACTTCCAATGCAGTAATTTATGTTGATGGGATAAAACATTCCTTTGAAAATAATCTTTTAATACCAGATAATTTTTTTTTAATTCCTGAATTTTTAATTTCAGCTCCACATAAAATAAAAGCTTCAGCTGGTTTTGATGCGATTGCTCAAGCATTAGAGTCTCTAGTCTCAAAAAAATCGAATAATGAGAGTGTTGATTTTGCCTCAAAATCACTAAAAATTTCTATCAATAGTTACCTGTCTTTTTTAAGAGAACCAAACTTTAAGAATGCTTCAAAAATGAGTATTGCGGCAAATTTAGCAGGTAAAGCAATAAGTATATCAAAAACAACTGCTCCACATGCAGTTTCATATCCATTTTCATCATTATTTAATATAAGTCATGGTCACGCTGTTGGATTATTTTTTGAAAATTTTTTTAAATTCAATTTTAGCAACTTGAGTAAATCAGAAACTACTTTTGATCTCGCTAAAAGATTTCAATTAATCTTTGATTTATTTAATGTAAAAAATATCGATGACTTTAGCAAAAAAATTTCTTTAATGAAAAAACAAGCAAAACTAGAGGATAACATGATTAAACTAAAAATTGATATAAATACGAATTCAGAAAAAATTATTAAAGGTATAAATTTACTCAGATTAGGAAATAATCCGATCAATATAAATGAAAACGATATTATAAAAATTATTTCAAAATAATTAATCGTATTTTTTTAAAGTTATGTATCCATGAACAAAACTTCAGAAATTACTAAGATTTATTTAATTTTTGGAAAAAAAATTTACTTATAAATTTTGAAAAATTTAATTTGATTACATGTTTTTATTAAATTAAATGATATTACAAAAATAAAATAAAAAAAAACATATATACATAATGAATAATTTATTGGTGCAATAATAAACACTAAAACAGCTTGGGCATTTAAAGTGGTACAAAATCTATAAATAAATTTAATCATTGGTCCAAAAAAAGATAATTCATAAATTTGTTGAGCATATGAAAATTTATTTCTAAGTAATGTAACATTTTTTTTCTTACCTGATTTTTTTTTTTGTATCATTAGCTCTAAAATTACAAAAAATAAAAATAAGAACATTGAAATAGATGACAAAATCCAAATTAATTTTTGATCAAAATATAGAGCGATTGCAAAATGTGTTAAAAAAATTTTTATAAGATCACTAATACTATCAGGATTGATAATATTTTTACTAAGTTGATTAGTTTTTCTAGCTAATGTACCATCACAATGGTCTAGGGCTTGAGATATAAAAAATGTTACTGCGTATAAATGAATATTTTGATAATAAACTAAAAATATTAAACTCAATATTGAAAAAAATATTGATAATAAAGTAACGTGATTTGGTTTAAAATTAATTTTTTCAAAAAAGAGAACCGCTGGATAGGATAGATAATACATGATTAAGACTACTTGATTATTTTTTGACGCATACCCAAAATAATCGCTAATCTTATGTTTGTGATTTTTATTTTTATTTTTCAAATTACTAAATTATTGTGTATTTTTAATTTCCTTAAGGTTTTTATCTTGTAAATTTAAAATAATGTCAAATTTATCAATAAAACTCTTTTTGTGTGTAGTCATAATAATAAGCCTATCTTTTTTTAAAACTTGAAGTGTATTAATAAAGTCCTTTTCAGTATTTTCATCCAGTGCACTAGTAGGTTCATCTAATAAGATAATTTTGGGATCATTATATAACGCTCTAGCAATTCCAATTCGTTGTTTTTGGCCAACAGAAATGTTTGAACCAAAAATTGATAAATGAGAATCAATTTTATTTGGTAGAGAGTAAACAAAATCATAAATTTCTGCTTTTTTTAAGCAAGAATTTATTTTTTTTAAATCTATCTGATCTGAATTTGTACCAAACGCAATGTTTTCCTTTATCGTACCACTACTTAAATATGATTCTTGAGGAACATAACCAACTTCTTCCTTAAGACAATTTATTTTTATATTATCTTTATTAGATTCATATATCCCAAGAAGCAAATCAAGAAAAGTTGATTTACCACTGCCACTTTCGCCCAATAGAGCGTAAATTTTATTTTTTTTAAAGTCAAAACTAACATTGTTTATAAGTAAGTTATTTTTATCGTATGCAAAAGATAACTTTTTAAGTTCAATTAAGTTTTCTCGATTTTGCAATTTTTGATATGAAATATTACTTGTATAATTGCTGTTATTTCTTTTTTTAAGCTCTTCAAGAATTACGTTTATAACAAAAGAATTTTTTTTGTAACTATTTATACGCACAATACACATCTTTAATACTCCGACTAATCTAATACCTCCGTAAGCCAATACACTAATGATTGAAATAATTTTTTCTACTTGTACATCATCGATATATAACTTTAATGTAAATAGACAAATAAATAATATTCCAATAAATTCTAAAAAATAAATAGGAATATTGTGAATAATGACACTTTTTTGAGTATTTTTTTCGTATTCCAAATTAAACTTTTTAAATTGATTTTTAAAAAAATTAAATTTGTTTAAAATAAAAATATCTTTTATTCCATTCATGATATTTTGGATAACATTAATCTTATTTTTACTCGCAATATCTGTAAGAGCTCCTATTTTTTTTATTAAATTTGAAAAAAATAAATAAAAAATTAAAGTAAAAAAAATTAAGGCCCCAAAAAAATAAACTATCTGTACTCCTACATATGATAAAAAAAATAAAAAAATTACGAAGATAAAGCCAAAATTTTTTAGTAATGTTATAATATCATCAACTACTCCAGCTAAGTTATTAATAATTTCCATTTTCCATATTTTATTTGCAGGAGTATCGTTTTGAATTATTATTAAATTTGAACTTAAAAAATTTCCTAATAGATATTCTGATAATCTCAATCTTATTCTTTTAAAAACTATAAACTCAAAAATTTTAGCTACATATAGAAAAAGTGATCTTAAAAAGAAAATTATTATTATTGCTCCTATAATAAAATAAAAGCTATCGTTAGAATTGTATGATATATAATTTATTATTTGATCAAAAATTTCATTATTAGTTTTAAAATTTAATAATTGAGAAAATAAAACTGGAATACTTGATATTGTAACAAGTTCTATAAATATTATAATAATTGATAGGATAAACAAAAGTAAGAGAGATGTTCTTTCTCTCGAATTTAAAATTTTAAATAAATTTAAAATTTTAGGTTGATTAATTTTATCCATTAAATAGGTCTATTTTTGAACTATAATTCTTATGTTAGGTCTATCAGAGTAAGGGCCATTAATATTTTTTACTGCATAATTTACTAGCATTTTTTGTTTAAATTCTTTTGTTAAAAAAGTTTTAATTATATCTTTAAGCATTTTTAAAAATAAATTTTTTTTCATTTGTGGTTTTTCATTCGAATGTAGTTTTGTTGGAATCTCAACAAGTTTTTTTTCAATTGATTGTGAACATATTATGTTAAAATTATGTTTTTTAAGAATTTTTATAAGTGTATCTTCTTTAAAAAAAAGTGTGTGTGGAAAGTTAAATACTTTCTCTTTTACATTATCTGGAATCTCAATAAAAAAATAGCCACCTTGATTTAAAGATTCATATATTTTTTTAAGTGTTGGTTTTAAAAGCTTGGGATGGATATGCTCTAAGGAGTGACTCATCCACACTAAATCAATTTTTGGTAAATCTTTTAAATAAGGATCAAAATAAGTTCCCAATTGTATTCCTCCATTTTTTTTCATTGACTCTGAATTAATTTGATCAAAGAAAAAATACTTAATATCATTTTTAAAAAACTTTATTGTTGGTAAAATTCCTTGCCAATTTGGTCCTATTTCTAAAACTGAATTTATTTTATCCCTGTTAGCATATTGTAAAAAGTAAAGAAATTGTGAAAAAAAACGAGAATTAAATGGAGCCCAATTTAAGTCTGTATTTTGTTGTTTATTTTTTTCATCATTATTTAAATTTTCATATATTTTATAATAATTTTCTAATTCTTTTGGATTAACATTTGCACAGAAAATCAAATTACACTTTTCACAGGTAAAAATTTTTTTTTCTTTGATCTTTAAGTTATTTGGAGTCTGTTCATCGAAATTTGTATAGGAAAACTCCTCCTTTAAATTTGAAGAATCACAATGAACACATTCCATTTTTATAAATTTATACTATTTATGTTGTTTCTCGTTAGTACTTGATTATGCTCATCTTCAATTAAATTAGGATTTATACTTACATAGCTATTATTCTTATAACACTTTGCAAAAGTTTCTTTAACATGCGAAGCATAATCTTTAGCAAAATTTTTATCCGTTACTACCTCAAAACTTAAAAGTGTTTTTAAACATTTAAAATTTGAATCCTTTAAATTTGATCTTTCTTTTACAAAAGAGCCAGAATGCCAAGTATTACTATCCATTATTACTATATCACCAATATTTAAATTAAGAGATTTCATAATTCTTTTCCTAAAATAAAATTCGTAAAAAAAGTTTAACTTCATAAAGACTCTAGAATTGATTAAAAAATTTGGCCACTCAAAATCAAAAAAATTTACATCAAGAGAACTAATATTTTTATCTTTAGAGGTATCTAAATAGAACATTATTTTAAATATTTTTTTACTTTTCATTTTAGAGTCTAAATTATACCCAAATGATTGCCCATCTCTATGTACTGTTGTACCAAAAGAATTCACCATACATGAAAAATAATTTATAATAGTAAATTCACCAATTTCATTTTTTAATCTTTTTAGAAATGGTTCGTAAAATATTAATTTTTTTATTTCGTCAGACCTCAAAAGGTCGTCATTATAAATTCTTTTAATATGATATGTCCCATGTTCATCTTTGTGTGCCTCTATTTCTAATTTTTTTGATTGTTCTATAACAAAATTCTGACAATTTACCATTAAATCCTTAGGTATTGCATTTCTTAAAATTTTGTACATTTAATAGATTTTGAAGTTAATCATCAGTTAATTTATATTTTTAAATTTATTTATCAACATATTTATAACATATTATTTTAATAAAAAAAATTTAGAAAAAATAATGAAATTAAAGAATTATTTAATATCAAATAATAAAAATTTGAAAATAGATAAAGCTGAAAATTTTACGACAGATATTCATTTATTTAATCATTTAAAAAAAAATAATAAAATTTTTTTTAAAAGTACAAATCAACGAAATAATTTTAGTAATTATAAAAAAGATTATAATCTCATTAAAAAAAAAGGCTTAAATTACTCAAAAAATATACTTACTTTTTTAAAAAAATATCATAAATATAACTACTCAAACCTTTTTTGGAGTAAGTTGCTTAATGAACAGTTATATAGACTTACACTTTGCATTTATGATTTTTATCTTGAATTTAAGTCATTAAAAAATAAAAAATTTAAATCAAATATTTATTCAGATGATAATTTTAATGTTCCTAATGTTTTTTCTGAAATTTTTGAAAATCTTGAACATGGGAATGAATATAGAGATCAACTTCTCAAAATTTTTCTAATTAATTTTGATAAAAAAAAAATTAATAATATTTTAATTAAAGATCAAAATGAAATTTTGAAAAAAAAAGAGGACTATTTTAAAAAAAAAAAAACTGATCTATATCTTGATTATTTGAAAGATTTTAATATTTTAAGATTAATCTTAAAAAATAAAATAAAAAAATTATTTAATAAATCTCCAATTCAATTAGCAATTATAAAATCTTACTTTCACATAAATTATAGATTAATTTTAGAAAATGATTCTGATTTAAAAATTAGAACAATGAACTTTCCTAAAATTGATAATAACTCTCAAGTAAATTATTTTGCTAGAGATAAGCTTTCATCATGTATAAAAGTAAATGATAAATTTGACTTTTTTTTTAAAGAATCAATTAAATTTTTCTTTCCCAAAATTCTTCTAGAAAATTTCGAAAATAATAAAGAAAATTCATTAAAATTTTTTAAAAATCATAAATATTTAAGATATATTATAAATGAAAGTTTTTTGTCTGATGATTACTCAGCTTTTAATTTGGCAATAGGAAAAGAATTTTTTAATGTACAGCATATTTATAATGAACATAACTATTTAAGCTACATTTTATTTGGAAACAGAATAAATGAGTTAAGCAATAATGTAGATTTATATTTTTCTATGGGATGGAAAAATAAAATTTTTCCAAAGGTAAAAATAGGAGCAAATCTAAGTATATTGAAAGATAGAAAAAAATATAAGAAAAAGTTTGAGATTTTATTTTTACCCTCTAGCTCATTCTCAAGAAAACCGTATTTTGCAAACTATATTTCCAAAGAAACTGGATTTGAATATTATAAGTCATCATTAAACTTTCTTAAAAATTTAAATAAAGATGTTAAAAATAATTTATCAATTAAATTACATCCTAAATCATTTGATCATTTAGGTTTTGATTATTATTACAAAAGAATAAAAGATTTTAAAATAATTAAAAAAAAATACACTGCGATTGAATTCATAAAACAAAGTAATTTCGTAGTAATTGATCATTATTCAACATTATTTATAGAATTAATGAAATTAAATGTTCCATTCATACTTATTTTAGGAGATAATTTCATTTATCAATCAAACTACAAATTCAATGATTTTGAAAGTCTTATAAAAAATCAAGTTATTCACTTAAATGCTGATTCTGCATCTAAATTTATTAACAAAATTTATGGTAAACATTTAGAATGGTGGGCTTCAAAAAAAGTCAAAATATCTGTTGAAAATTTTAGAAAAAATAATTTTGGTAATGAAGATGAATTTATAAAAAAAATTTTAGAGTTATCCAAAAAGTAATTTTAGATTAAATATATGGCTTATTTTATAAATGTTAAACTTTCAAAACCATGTGTACTTCGCAGCATATTTTTTTTCTATCTAAAACATTTTGTAGATCATCAATATGATCTCCAAAATATTTTCTATAGATCTTTAAAAACCTAGTATCATAATAATTTGAGTTTAGTATCATACTTCTGAATAAATCTGATATGTCTGTCCCAAACCACCACTCACCTAAAATTTTAAAGTTATTTTTTTTGACCAAGTAATTTAGTGACTCCTTTGTGAATAAATGTGTGTGACTACCACTTAATTGGCGTGGATAAACATTATTAAATACATTTTCTACTAAAGAAGAAAAAGAAAAAAGAGGCACTACAATATATAAGTATTTAATATTTGACTTTTTAATATGTTTTAAAATTATATTAGGTTTCTGCAAATGTTCTAGAGTGCTTATCATCGCAAGAACATCATCTTTGCTTTTTTTAATTAAGTTATAAATATTCTGCTCCTTCACCAATTCAACTTTATTTTTTTTCAAATAATTTTTTCCTATACTAATTAATTCTCTGTTTACATCAAAACCTGTAGCTTTAATTTTCATTTTTTCACAAGCTTTAATAAAATGTCCAGCACCACAACCTATCTCAATTAACGAAAATTTCTTTTTTAATACTTTTTTTAAGAATATTACCTTTGGGGTATAAATATTTTTTACTCTCAATTTAAAATCTTTTTTATATGGTAATGCGTAATTTGAACCTTCCTCGGTTAAGTAAATTTTATTTACAAACTTATTTGAATCCTCGTAAATACCATTCAAATGTGAGCATTTATTACAAATTGTATAGTCTACTTTATGAGATTTAAAAATTATTTTATTTATTTTTGAGTTACAGTTTTTGCAATTTTTTCTTTTAATTTGTTGTGTATATAATTTATTTTCTTTTAATGCTTTATCCAAATATTTTTTATTAACATCAAAAAAATCTTTTTTTATGTTACTTACGTCAGAAATTTTTTTTGAATATATTACAATTTTCTTCATTTCATAAATTATATTTGAACTTTTTTTGTATTATTTCTGCTAGCTTAAAATCATCTATGTTATTAATGTCAATTGATTTTAGGCTTTGCATAATATGATAAGCAATTTTACCACCTAAAATATACTTGTGAATTTTTTTAATACTTGTCATGTAAATACTGGCACCATTTCTAGCATAAAAAGATTTATAATTTTGTCTGTGTTTTAATATTTTGTCTTTATCATTAAAATTAGTTAAAAAATTTTTTTTTATTAAATAAAGATTTTCAGGATTAAAATTATGGGGTACTTTGGTAATAGTAACCAAACTGTCTGGTTTTAATTTTTTAAATAATTTACAACTTTTTTGAATATCGTTAATGTCTCTAAGTGGTGAAGTGGGCTGGAGCAAAACAACTACATCGGGAAAATAGTTTTTTTTTTTATAATAATTAAGGACATTCAATATTGCATCATGAACTAATGATTTGTCTCCTGATAATTTTTTTATTCTTAGGAAGGGGCATTCTACTTTCATGCTTTTTGAGTATTTTTGGATTTTTTTTGAGTCGGTGCTGACTATGATTTTATCAAAGCAGTTTGATTTTACAGCAGCTTTGATTGTCCAATATATTAAAGGTTTTTTGTTAAAACTCTTAATATTTTTATCTTTTATTGCTTTTGAACCTTTTCTTGCAGGTATAATGGCTAAAAACTTCATCAATACATTAACTTTTTTTGTATTTTCACATTAACATTTTCTAATATTTTAACTATTCTTTTTGAAGCATATCCATCTCCATACATTTTACTTTTTGAATTTTTTTTATTCACCTTCATTTGCTCAATAATTTTTTTATATATTTCGTTTGTATATGGCTTCGAATTAATAACATTTTTAGATCTTTCACGACCGTTTTGTCTTGTCCCTACTGACACTGAGGGCACACCAATATAACTTCCTTCTCTAATGGCAGCGGAGGTGTTTCCAACTAAACACTTTGTGTTATTTAGAACATAAAAAAACATTTCATGATTTAAATTTTTTACGAACCATGCGTCATTTATTTGTTTTTTTTCTCTATATTCCCGAATAGCTCCTGATATCTCCTCTGATCCTGCATCAGAGTTGGGCCAAAATATTAATTTAGGGCAATTTATTTTAGATACAGCTTTTAAAATTTCCCTCATATTTTTGTAATTTTGCCCGTACTCTGTTGTGACTGGATATTGCATAACTGTAATAAAATCTTTTTTTAGATCAAACCTTTTTCCAACTCCATTTTTAAAGAATAAATTATCAAGATTTTTAATTTTTTTTTGCAATGAATATTTTACCAAATCAATTCTTGGACATCCAACATTAAAAACATATCTAGGATCTTCACCCATATTAATTATATTTTTTTTCGCTTTCTTGTTCGCTGGAAAGTGAATATGAGAAAATTTAGTAATGGCATGTCTAATACTCTCATCAATCGTACCTGTAACTTCGCCACCCATAGTGTGAGCTATAGGGATATTCATATAAGCAGCCGCTATTACTGTAGATAAAGTTTCGTACCTATCCCCGACAGTAAGAACTATATCTGGCTTTAATCTTTCTAGAGCTGTTGAAACTTCAACTGTGCCTAATCCTGCGGTTTTTGCCATGGTAATTGGTTTATCCCCATCAACAAGAAAGTATATTTCTTCATCAATTTTAAAGTTGTCTTTTTTAATTAATTCAGAAACTTGCCCATATTTCTCTATATTGGCTGACCCACCACTTAATATTTGCAAATCAATTCTTTTGCTTTTTTTTAATTGCTCTAAAACCTTTTTAATACTTCCATAATTAGCTCTTGAAAAAATTGCTACGCAAACTTTTTTTCGTTTTTTTGACATTTAGTAATAATTTGTTTTTAAGAGATTAGTAATCACGCGCTGTATAACAGATATGGTAAAATTTGTCGATATAAATTTAATAATGACAGTTGAAGTAGAGGCAAAAACTTGTACTTTAAACGTTAATTAAATTATTTAAAATGAAACCAACTAAATCACTAATTAAAAATTTCTTAAATGCTCACTGGCTAAGATTTGAAAATTTACCCTGGGATATTCAAGTAGCTATGTTTTTTCAAAAATATAAACCAAAAAAAATTAAAAGAAGTTTAGAGGTGGGAGTTGGAAATGGAATTAATACTTTGCTTAATTTAGGTGGAAGTCTAAAAAAAAACGAAGATCATTTTTCTAATCTATCTCTACTGAGTACATCTAATAAGGATTACTGGAATACATTTAAAAGAAAAAGAAATCCAATTTACAAAAGTGCAAATGGAAGATTTGATATAGCGCTAGATCATAAAAAAAATCTTCTTAAAAACGCAGAAAATTTAGGTATTTCTAAGAAATATATATTGTACGATTGCAATAAAAGTTTTGATAAATTTGGTAAATTTGACTTTATCTATTCAAATATTATTTATTGGTTAAAAAATCCTATCAAAAGTATAAAAAATTTTGAAGAAGTGCTTTATATTAATGGTCATATAATGCTCACGATACCAAATCAGAATTTTTTTAAATACAGTGAAACTTTTAAATCAAATAATAAATTTTTAAATTTTATCAATTTTGGAAGGAGAAAGCATTATAAATTTTTTAATAATAATGGATCTTTTGATAGAATTTTAAAAAAGAATAAAAATTTAAAAGTTATTAAAAAAAAATCTATATTGAGCAAGAATAGTTTAAAATTTTGGGATATAGGGAATAGAATTTTATTCCCTGTATATAGCAATCATAGCAACTATGAAATAAGTAAAAAAAAAAGACTAAATTTAAAAAATGCTACAATCAGAAGACTAATGCCATATGTAACAAAATTAGTCTCGCAAGAGATGGTCGATATATATATAAAAAATTTACCTGGTGCATATGATCTGTATCTTATTAAAAAGATTAAATAAAAATTTATGTGTGGAATAGCTGGAGCTATTAGTTTCGATAAAATAAAAATTGAAAAAAAATTAATACCTAATCTCATAAAATCTATTAAACATAGAGGACCTGATCATGATGATTGGTGGTTATCAAAAAATCAATCAGTGCTAATGATAAACACAAGGCTATCAATTTTAGATTTAACAAAAAATGGAAATCAACCATTTTATTCAAAGGATAAAAGATACGTGGCAGTATTTAATGGTGAGATCTATAACTTTAGAGATTTAAAAAAAAACCTTAAGGAATTTGAGTTTAAGAGCGATACTGATACAGAGGTTTTACTTTATTTGTATATAAAATTTAAATCTAAATGTTTAAGTATGTTGGAAGGGATGTTCTCTTTCGCTATATATGATAAAAAAAAAGAAGAGCTATTCTGTGCACGAGATCAGTTCGGGATTAAACCATTTTATTATTATAAATATAAGGATCAGTTTTGGTTTAGTTCTGAAATAAAAACATTTTTTGTTAAAAATAAAAATATTTCTGAAAATAATAAAGCAATTTTTAGATATCTTAATTCAGAATATCACGAGCACATTAAGGAAACTTTTTATAAGGATATTTATAAAATAAAACCTGGTCATTATCTGAAGGTGAAAAAAGGAAAAGTAATAGAAAAAAAATTCTGGAAGTTTGAGGATAAAATAAAAAATATATCTCTTCCAAATAATTATGAAGACAAAAAAGAATATATAAAATTTTTGATAAATCAGTCAGTTGAAAAAAGTATGATAAGCGATGTTCCGATATCAGTTGCATCTAGTGGTGGACTCGATTCATCAATATTACAAGTTTTAGCTAAGCGAAAAAATTCAAAGATAAATTTAGTTTCATGGATATTTCAAGATTCCAAATTCTCTGAACAAGGATTCATAGAAGAAATTCAAAAAAAAACTAAAATTAAAAGCAACAAATACTGTATTAAAGAAGGAGATTTTCTAAAAAATTTGAAAAATGTTGTTAAACTTAGTGAAGAACCATTCTCTGGCTTACCTGTAATAGCGTATTACCTATGTCTTAAGAATGCTTGTAAAACTAAAGTTATTTTAGATGGTAGCGGTTTAGATGAAGCTTTATCAGGTTACGAGAAATATTTTAATTCAAAATTCAGTTTTAAATCTAATTTTATTCGAGGACAAGATGGGTCCAAAAGCGTTATTAGCAACATTATTCATAAAAGATTAAATAAAGAATTTATTAATATTGAAAATGAAATTGATCATCCGTTTAATAATTCATTTAATAATTCAAAATATTTAGATTTTTTTTTCTTGAAATTGCCAAGAGCTTTGAGATTTAGAGATAAAATCAGTATGTCAATCGGTAAAGAAATAAGACCATCTTTTTTAAATGATGATTTAATACTATCTTTTTTTAAACTAGAAAAAAAATATCAAGTAAAAAATGGACTGGGAAAATATATTTTAAGAGATATATATCAAAATGATATAGGAAAAAAAATCGCTTTTACAAAAAAAAGAAATATTCAAACTCCTCAGACAACTTGGTTTAATGGCAGTTTAAATAAATGGGTTGGCAATTTTTTACACAACTCAAATATATGGGACTACAAATTAGTAGATAAAACAAAATTTTACAAAAATTACGAGTTATTTAAAAAGGGTAAATTAAAAAATTCTTTTTTTATATGGAAGTTAATTAATTTAGATTTATGGTTGAACAATTTTTAAAAATATTGCATTTTAATTACGTTTCCTTTAGAGATATTTTTTTTTACAACTAAGCCTAATATTTCCTTATAATTAAATGCTTTAATCCCGTTTTTTGATTTTTTGAAATCCAAATCAGATAGTTTAATTTTTTTACCTTTTTTTATAGCTTTTTTCGCAATTATGTTTTTTTCAAAAATTTTTTTCATTTTTTTAAATGGCTTAAGGTTATTTTTATTTACTGATGTAGAAATTATTTTTTTAATTTTTCTTAAAGAATTACAAAATTTTAAAAATTCTTCTGGTTCCATTGCGAACTGGGCATCAGATCCATACATTTTTTTTGAAAAAGTTATATGTTTTTCTACATATTCAGCTCCATGTATTACAGCCCCTATGGCTGCCTCAGGGCCCTCCGTATGATCAGAAAAGCCGTAGGAATAATTATTACCAAATCTTTTTTTCATCTCATTTAACACATTTAAGCCAACATAATTATCAGGACATGGATACATTGATGTACATTGCATTAAAATTAATTTATTTTTTTTCAGTATTTTTACTGCTTTATTAATTTCTTTCCAAGAACTCATACCTGTAGACAAAAAAATTTTAATTTTTTTTCTTTTACTAATATGTTCAAGTAGTGGTAGATTGTTTACTTCTCCAGAGGGTATTTTAATATTCCTAACTCCTAACTTAATCAAGATATCAAAAGCTTTTTCGCTAAAAACTGAACACATGAAAGAAATTTTTTTTAATTTAGAATATTTTTGAAGTAATTTCCATTGCTTCAAGTTAAAAGATGTCCTCTTAAAATATTCATATCTTCCTTCATCTTTAAAATATGAAGGATTGAATGCTTTTTTTGATGTTTCAGATTCTGCAATGTGCATTTGAAACTTAACAAAGTCAGCCCCACAATTTTTGGCAACCTCAATTAATTTTTTTGCATTTCCAAATGAACCGTCGTGAACAGAACCGATTTCAGCAATAATCATTTTTTATAATAAGACTTATACCATTTTATAAATTGGTTTATCCCATATTTTAACTTACGTTTGGGTTTAAAACCAATTTTATTTGAAGTTAAATTCATTGAACCACTTGTTTTTTCCACATCACCTTTCTGGAGTGGTAGTTTATTATAACGAAATTTTTTACCTAATTGACTTTCGATTTCGTTGATAAATAATTTGAGTTTTTGAGGACGTGAGCTCGATATATTATATATTCTCCAAGGGACCTTGCTCTCATGTTCAGACATTTTTTTTACAGCTGATTTTTTTGGTATTTTTTTCATTATTTTAAATACAATATCGATCGCATCATCTATGTAAGTAAAATCTCTTGTATGGTTTCCGTAGTTATAAATATCAATTTTTTTATTTTGAGAATTTAAGTGTACAAATTTGAACAAAGACATATCTGGTCTACCCCAAGGTCCATAAACAGTAAAAAATCTTAATCCGGTCGTCGGTAGGTTAAAGAGTGTTGAATAAACATGAGCCATTAACTCATTTGACCTTTTAGATGCAGCATATATAGATATTGGGTGTGAGGCACTATGCTTTTCGCTAAAAGGTATTTTTTTATTCATTCCATAAATTGAGCTCGATGATGCATAAACTAAATGTTTAATATTATTTTTTTTTGAAACTTCTAAAATATTTAGAAAACCATCTATATTATTTGAAATATAATTCTTAGGATTTGATATAGAAAATCTTACACCTGCTTGAGCAGCTAAATGTACTATAATTTGTATTTTATATTTATTTACTAAATTATTTAGTTTTTTATAATTTAATATATCAATTTTGAAAAATTTAAAATTTTTAAATTTTTTAAGAATATTAAGTCGATCATATTTTATTTTTTTATCGTAATAATTATTTATATTGTCAATTCCTACTACTTTAAATTTTCTTTTTAAAAGGTAATTTGAATAATGAAAACCAATAAAACCTGCTGATCCAGTGATTAAAATATTTTTCATTACAAATTAATTATACCCTTCTGATTTGAAAATAAATTTTTTATATCAAAAACTTTACAATTTTTTTTTCCATACTTTAATATTTTATTTAGTCCCATTTTTTTAAAAACCATATGACTTACTGATATAATTATAGCATCATAATAATTTTTTCTTGGTTTTTTGGTAAATATAATTTTACCAAATTTTTTTTGAGTCACATTGGGATCAAAAAAATGTACTTGGTGTTTTTTTTGCCTTAAGATTCTAAAAATATCTATTGATTTACTATTTCTTAAGTCATTACAATTCTCTTTATAAGTTGCCCCCATTAAAAGAACGTTTATTTTTCTTTTATTAAAAAAACTCAAGAATTTTTTAACTAAAAATTTAGGATAATTTTCATTTAAATTTCTACCTGCTAATAAAGTTTGTGGTTTGTAGCCAAGCTTCTTAGATGAATAAAATAAATAATAAGGATCAACACCAATACAATGACCACCAACTAATCCAGGGGAAAAATTTAAAAAATTCCATTTAGTTGATGCAAGTTTTAGTGTTTCTGAAGACTGAATGTTTAATTTATTACAAATAATTGAAATTTCATTTACGAATGCTACGTTCAAATCTCTTTGGCTATTCTCAATTAACTTAGAAGCTTCTGCGGATAAAATAGTACTTGCTTTATATACTTTGTGGACTACTTTTTTATATAGTCGATAGATTATTTCACATGTTTTTTTATCTGAGCCTGAAACAATTTTAGAAATATTATTAAATGTATGAATTTTGTCACCAGGGTTAATTCGTTCTGGTGAATAGCCATAAAAAAAATCTTTGTTAACTGATAGACCACTAGATTTTTCTAAAAATTTAATAAATTTATTTTCTGATGCTCCTGGATATACTGTGCTTTCAAGAATAATAAATTTATTTTTAATACCTATTTTAATTATAAATTGTAATGCTTTATAAATAAATTTTAAATCAGGATTTTTTGATGGAGTTATAGGAGTTGGTGTTGTTATAATAAAAATTTCAGAATTTTTCATATCTCTAAAATTAGATGAAAATTTAATACCTGATTTTTTAAGTTCTGCTTTAGATATAGACTGATTCAAGTCATTATTTTTTTTTAAATGTCTTATTCTATCAATATTTATATCAAAACCGATAACCTTAAATTTCTTTGAAAATGAGTGAGCAACTGGCAAACCAACGTAACCAAGACCTATTACTGAAATTTCTAATTTATTTTTATTTATTTTTGATTTAATTTGTTCAAATAAACTCATTTTATGTTGTTATTTAGTTTATAATGAACAAATAAACAAACAAATTATGATAGCAATTGTAAACCATGGTTTAGGAAATTTTAGATCTGTAATCTCAGCTATTGAATATTTAAATAAAGATGTTGTTATAACAAATAAATCAGAAGTTATAAAAAAATCATCGAAAATTATAATTCCTGGTGTAGGTAGTTTTAAATACGCGATGCAAAATCTAAAAAAATTAAATTTAATAGATACATTAAATGAACAAGTTTTAGTTAAAAAAAAACCCGTTTTAGGAATTTGTTTGGGGTGCCAATTGTTGCTGAATTATAGTGAAGAGAACAAAAATATAAAAGGTTTAGGTTGGATTAATGGTGAGGTTAAAAAATTTAAAAATATTAAAAAATTGCCATCAACACATGTTGGCTGGAATGAAGTCTTAAGGGAGAATGACCCTATATTTAAAAACTTACCAAAAAAATTTTTTATGTACTTTAATCATTCATATTTTCCAGTGATTAAAGAAAAAAATTGTGGTTTAGGTAATACAATTTATTCGAATAAATTTGTGAGCATTTTTAAAAAAGAAAATATTTATGGTATCCAACCTCATCCTGAAAAGAGCCAAAAATTTGGAATTATTTTTTTAGAAAATTTTGTAAAAAATGATATCTAAAAGAATTATAATTGTTTTAACTTTTCAGGACGGTGTTTTATTTAGAACAAAGCAATTTCATCCTGATTATAGATATACTGACAATTTTGTAGGTAATAAAGATGTTGATGAAATTGTTTTAATAGATGTAAGTAAAAACAAAAGTAACAGAGTTCTATTTTACAAAGCAATCCAAAGAATTGCAAAATCTTGTTTTGTACCGATTGTGGTTGGAGGTCATATAAACTCCTTTGATGAAATTAATAAATTACAAGATTTAGGAGCAGACAGAATTTTAGTTAATTCAATTATTCATACAAATGAAAAATTAGTTTTAAAAATAACAAATTATTTTGGAAGTCAATTTGTCATTGGTGGTATTGATTGTTTTTTAGATAATGAAAAATATAAAATATTTATTAATCATGGAAAAACTCAAGTTAAAATAAGTATAAAGGATTGTTTAAAACAATTTAAAAAATGCAAAATCGGAGAAGTTTTGGTTCAATCAATAGAAAGGGACGGTTCTTTAAGGGGATTTGACAATAAGTTGAATAATTTTGTAAAAAAAAA
>CACLYO010000001.1:0-12500 GCA_902611145.1 uncultured Pelagibacteraceae bacterium | reverse complement strand
ATTTAGTGCTCTACCTCTAAACGCATATTTATTCAACGCACTACCTAAATAGTTTTCGCGGAAAACCAGCTATCTACGAATTTGGTTGGCCTTTCACCCCTTACCACAAGTCATCCAAAGACTTTTCAACGTCAACTGGTTCGGTCCTCCAGCAAGTGTTACCTTGCATTCAACCTGCTCATGGTAAGCTCATTCGTTTTCGGGTCTAATTCATTAAACTAATCGCCCTATTAAGACTTGCTTTCGCTGCGCCTACACCTAGATGGCTTAAGCTTGCTTAATAAATTAAGTCACTGACCCATTATACAAAAGGTACGCCGTCACTCTAAAAAGAGCTTCGACTGATTGTAGGCATGCGGTTTCAGGTTCTATTTCACTCCCCTAATAGGGGTTCTTTTCACCTTTCCCTCACGGTACTAGTTCACTATCGGTCACTGAAGAGTATTTAGGCTTAGAGGGTGGTCCCCCTATATTCGAGCAAGATTTCACGTGTCCCGCTTTACTCAAGAAATTTATTAAACATTACTTTTACGGGACTATCACCCTCTGTGGTTAATCTTTCCAGACTATTCAAATTTTTTTAACAAATCTACAGGCCTAATCCGCTTTCGCTCGCCACTACTAACGGAATCTCAATTGATTTCTTTTCCTCTGGTTACTTAGATGTTTCAGTTCTCCAGGTTGTCTCTTTAAACCTATGAATTCAGTTTAAAGTACCACATAAAGTGGTGGGTTTCCCCATTCGGAAATTTTCGGATCAAAACTTGCATACAGTTCCCCGAAACTTATCGCAGTATACCACGTCCTTCTTCGGCTTTCAGTGCCAAGGCATCCGCCACACGCCCTTAAACGCTTGATTTATGCACAGAAAAAAATTCTGTGTTGAATCAAATTTTGTTGGAATGTTCATCTATTCGAACATTCTTTGATTGTTCATCTATTCGAACAATCGGATATAGATATTGATATTATTTATTTTATTTACAATTTTAATAACTAAGTATTTCTTTTTCTTGGTGGAGGATAGCGGGATCGAACCGCTGACCTCCTGAATGCAAATCAGGCGCTCTCCCAGCTGAGCTAATCCCCCATTAAAATTTGGTGGGCCGAGAAAGACTCGAACTTTCGACCCCACCCTTATCAAGGGTGTGCTCTAACCAACTGAGCTACCGGCCCCCATTCAGAAGAGAAACACTACTTTAAGAAGAGAAATGAGGACGGTCAACATTAACCTGTTAATTATTTTAGAGTAAAAAATTTATTTTTACTCATCCTTAGAAAGGAGGTAATCCAGCCGCAGGTTCCCCTACGGCTACCTTGTTACGACTTCACCCCAGTCGCTGACTATACCGTGGTCAAAGTTATTAAGCTTTGCCTTAAGGTAGAACCAACTCCCATGGTGTGACGGGCGGTGTGTACAAGACCCGGGAACGTATTCACCGCGGCGCGCTGATCCGCGATTACTAGTAATTCCAGCTTCATGCACTCGAGTTGCAGAGTGCAATCCGAACTGAGGCATCTTTTTAGGATTTGCTTGATGTTGCCATCTTGCTTCCTATTGTAGATGCCATTGTAGCACGTGTGTAGCCCAACACGTAAGGGCCATGAGGACTTGACGTCATCCCCACCTTCCTCCAGCTTATCACTGGCAGTTCTTTCAGAGTGCCCAACTAAATGATGGCAACTAAAAGTGAGGGTTGCGCTCGTTGCGGGACTTAACCCAACATCTCACGACACGAGCTGACGACAGCCATGCAGCACCTGTGTTTCGTCCGGCCGAACCGAAAACTCTAATCTCTTAGAGTCGCGACGAACATGTCAAGTGTTGGTAAGGTTCTGCGCGTATCTTCGAATTAAACCACATGCTCCACTACTTGTGCGGGTCCCCGTCAATTCATTTGAGTTTTAACCTTGCGGTCGTACTCCCCAGGCGGTGTGTTTATCGCTTTCGCTGCGACACTGAAAATAAATTTCCAACGTCTAACACACATCGTTTACGGCATGGACTACGAGGGTATCTAATCCTCTTCGCTACCCATGCTTTCGTTCCTCAGTGTCAGTAATGATCCAGAAAGCTGCCTTCGCAATTGGTATTCTTTCTAATATCTACGAATTTCACCTCTACACTAGAAATTCTGCTTTCCTCTATCATACTCTAGCTAAAAAGTTTTGATGGCAGTTCCAGAGTTAAGCTCTGGGATTTCACCACCAACTTTTTTAACCACCTACGAACTCTTTAAGCCCAGTAATTCCGAACTACGCTAGGTCCCTTCGTATTACCGCGGCTGCTGGCACGAAGTTAGCCGGACCTTCTTATTCGGGTACAGTCATTTTCTTCCCCGACGAAAGAGCTTTACAACCCAAAGGCCTTCTTCACTCACGCGGCATCGCTGCATCAGAGTTTCCTCCATTGTGCAAGATTCCTTACTGCTGCCTCCCGTAGGAGTTTGGGCCGTGTCTCAGTCCCAATGTGGCTGATCATCCTCTCAAATCAGCTATTGATCAAAGCCTTGGTAGGCCATTACCCCACCAACAAACTAATCAAGTGCGGGCTCATCCATTGGCGCATAAAGCTTTCTCCGTAAAGACTTATGAGGTATTAGCACAAGTTTCCTCGTGTTATTCCTCACCAAAGGGAAGATACCCACATGTTACTCACCCGTCTGCCACTAAGTATTGCTACTTCGTTCGACTTGCATGTATAAGGCGTGCCGCCAGCGTACGTTCTGAGCCATGATCAAACTCTCAAGTTTAAAAACGGCGCACACTAGCTTCTATATAAATTCTAAGAATAAAATTTATATAATGTTGAAGTGTGTACGACAAATTTTGGTAACCTTAACCGTCCACACTTCTCTTCTTAAATTTTTACTTTTTACATAGCTAATTAGGCTGTAAAGCCTAATAATTCACAATAATTTTATTGAGAAAGTGTGACGCTTATAGTCTAAAATAAAAGTAAATCAAGCGCTTAAGGTCGAAAAAACACCTAAAAAAGTCAATAAAATTAAGGTTTTTTTCTGATTTTCAAATTATAATAAATTAATAATCATAATAACAATATGAAATTAAAACTTATTTTATCACAAATAAAAATTCAAAAAAACCTAGAATTATTCTTTGTTTTATTGCTTATTCTAATATCCATTGCGATAACTCAAATATACAATGCTTCTAGGGAAATTTCAAAAAAAGAGTACATAAATTTAATAAATAATCTTTATTTTCAAAAAACAGTAAATAGTATTTTTGAAAATTTTGAGTCAAGATTTTTAAAGGTTAATCATAAAGTGTCTAAAAATCAAACTTTGAGTAGTATTTTTAAAATTTACAAAATTCCAAATAAAGAAATAAACTTAATTTTAAATAGTTTTAATAAAAAAGATAAAATTAAAAATTTAAAAGTGAATGAAATAATTAAAATTAATATAGATAAATATAAAAATAAAGTTTTAAAAGTAATATTACCTGTAAATAGATCAAAAAAAATCGAACTTACTAGAAATTTTGAAAAAAATACTTTTATTAGAAAAGAAATCATAACAAATTTTAAAAAAAAACTAGTATTTAAAGAAGGAAAAATTACTCAAAGTCTTTATAGAACTGCAATGAATGAAGGAATACAGGCAAACATTATTGTTGAATTTGCAAGAATTTATGGTTTTCAAATTGACTTTCAGAGAGATATTAGACGTAATGATACGTTTCAAATTATTTATGAAACATTTGAAGATGAAAATAATAAAATTTTTAAAACTGGAAATATTATATACGCCGATTTAAATTTAAGTAATCAAAGTAATGCTTTTTATTATTTTAATCAAAAAGATAATGAAGGTCATTATGATATAAACGGTAAAAGTGTTAAAAAAGCATTAATGAAAACTCCAATCAATGGAGCGAGATTATCATCTAAGTTTGGAATGAGAAAACATCCTATTGATGGATATAATAAAATGCATAGAGGTACAGATTTTGCTGCACCAATGGGAACGCCAATTATGGCTTCTGGTGATGGGGTTGTATTAAAAGCAGCATGGTGTGGTGGTGGAGGAAATTGCGTAAAAATTAAACATAATTCTTCTTACTCTACTGTATATGCTCACATGTCCAAGTTTGCTAATGGAGTGAGAAAAGGCAAACGTGTTAAACAGGGTCAAATTATTGGTTACGTCGGTTCTACAGGAAAATCAACTGGGCCTCATTTACACTATGAAGTTATTCACAATGGTAAAAAAATTAATTCTCAAACTTTAAAACTCCCATCTGGAAAAATTTTAAGAGGAAAAACTAGAGAAAGTTTTGAAATAACAAGAATAAAAGTTGATGTATTAAAATCTGAAATTATTTCTTCTTTAAATTAATTTGATGTGGCAGTTTTTTCTGTCGATGTTTTAACTTCTACTTTACTACGATCTTCATTGCTAGTTTTACTTAAATCATTTTGCGCTATTCGATTTTTTTCTTTTTCGTCTTGAATTCTCATAAAATGATCTGCATGTTGAAAGTAATTTTCTGATAATATTTTATCACCATTTGATAATGCTTCTCTTGCCAAATCAGAGTATTTTTCAATTAACTTAGATGCATTTTGATTATTTCTACCTGGTGATTTTCTCTGAAAGTTTGCATTACTTGCAAAAGATTGATTTTCTCCATTTCTCTTAAAGTTTCTATCTCCATTATTTCGGTATCTAGAACGTTTATTATTATTTCTAAAAGGTCTCATATAAATATTAAGAATTTACAACTTTGTACATATTACACATCTATCTCTATTTCCATAATCTTTGATAATTTTGTTTACAAAATACTTTTCTTTTTTAAGTAACTCTTTTATTTTAAATTTTTGATCAAAACCAATCTCCAACACTAGTTTTCCACCTATCCTAAGTAGTCTTGATGATTTTTTTATAACTTTTTTTAATACTGTGAAACCGTCAATCCCACCTTCTAATGCTAAACTTGGTTCAAAACCAATCACATCTTTTTCCAAATATTTTAAATTAAACTTATTAATATAAGGAGGGTTAGATATAATTAAATCATATTTACCTTTAAAAAAATTGTCAACAGATGATTTATAAAATTTAATTCTATTTTCTAATTGATGCATTTTTGCATTATATTTTGCAATTTTTAGTGCATTTCTGCATACGTCTATGGCTATTCCTTTAAAATTTGGTCTATCTTTTAATATGGATATTATAATACAGCCAGATCCAGTCCCAATATCTAAAATTGATAATTTTTGATTTTTACAATAATTAGAAAGTATTTCTTCAATTAAAATTTCTGTATCTGGTCTAGGAATTAGTACATTTTTATCTACATAAAAAGTACTCTTCCAAAAATCTTTTTTTTTTAAAATATATGCAATTGGTTCATTTTTTTTTCTCCTTTCCACTAATTCATTAAAAAAATTTATTTTATCATCTTCAATTTTATCTAAAATATTAATTATTAAATGCTCTCTACTTTTTTTTAAAACACTACACATTAAAATTTCACTATCAATAGTGGCTGATTTAATTGAGTTATTTAATAAATATTTTTTCGCCCTAAGCAAAACTGTATTAATATTTTCCATATCAACTTAAATTAATTAATTTTTCCTCTTGTGCTTGCAAATTTAAACTTTCAACCATTTCGTCAAAAATTTCACCTTGCATAAATTCTTCTAACTTATGTAATGTCATATTAATCCTATGATCAGTTATTCTTCCTTGTGGAAAATTATAAGTTCTTATCCTTTCTGATCTATCACCTGTTCCAATTTTACTTTTTCTATCTTTTGACCTTTGTTCTTCTTTTTTTTGTCTCTCTAATTCATAAATTCTGGATCTTAATATTTTTAAACCCTTTTCCTTGTTTCTTATTTGAGATTTTTCATCTTGTTGACTAACTACTATGCCCGTTGGAATGTGAGTTATTCTCACCGCTGAGTCTGTTGTGTTAACACTTTGACCCCCAGGTCCACTACTTCTAAACACATCGATTCTTAAATCTTTATCTTCTATTTTCACGTCAACTTCTTCTGCTTCTGGCAAAACTGCTACTGTAGCAGCAGATGTATGAACTCTTCCTTGTGTCTCAGTATCTGGTACTCTCTGAACTCTGTGAACTCCGCTTTCATATTTTAATGTTGAATAAATATTTATACCTTTAATTGAAGCAATTACCTCTTTAAGACCACCAGCATCACTCTTGGAAATACTAATAATTTCAAGTATCCATTTTTTTTTATGACATATTTTTTCATACATTTTGAATAAGTCAGAAGCAAATAAACTTGCCTCCAGTCCTCCAGTACCAGCTCTAATTTCTATTATTGCATTTTTTTTATCAGCTTCATCCTTTGGTAATAAAAATAATCTTATTTTCTTTTCATTTATTTCTTTATTTTTTGATAATTTTTTTAATTCTAATTCTGCTAATTCCTTGATTTCGCCGTCACTATTTTTATCATCAATAATTTTTTCAAGTTCGTTTTTTTCATTTTCATAATTGCTATAAGCTTTTGCTTCTTTAACTATATTATTAAGATCTGAATACTCTTTAGATTTTTCAGCAAATTTTTTTTTATCAATTTTGCCCGATGATAGCTCTGCTTCAAGTGATATATGCCTGGAAATCAGGTCTTTTACTTTATTAAGTGGGATCATTATTTTTTGTTTTCAATTTCTTCAGCCTTTTTTTCAACTATGCTAACTACTTTAGAAATAATTTCTGCATTACTTAATTTTTCTTTTTGTATTCCTTTTAGATAAAGCATATTGCTACCCTTTCCTCCCCCAGTAATACCTATGTCTGTAAGAGCAGCTTCACCAGGTCCATTAACTACACAGCCTATAATCGATAAAGTAATTGGTGTTTTTATATGAGAAAGTTTTTCCTCTAAAGCCTTAACCGTATCTATAACTTGAAATGCTTGTCTGGCACATGATGGGCAGGAAATAATTTTTACTCCTCTATTTCTCAAATTTAAAGATTTTAAAATTTCGTTTCCTACTTTTATCTCTTCAACTGGGTCATCAGACAAAGAAACTCTTATTGTGTCACCAATTCCATTCATTAATAAACTGCCCAGTCCTATTGATGACTTAATGCTTCCAGGTAAAAAGGAGCCAGCTTCTGTTATACCCAAATGAAGTGGATATTCTGTAATTTTTGAAAGTTGCTCATAAGCTTTAATGGATAAAAATACATCTGAAGATTTAACGCTTACTTTAAAATTAAAAAAATCTAAATCCTCTATAATTGTTATATTTCTAACAGCACTTTCAACTAAGGCTTCGGGGCAAGGTTCTTTGTATTTTTCTAAAATATCTTTTTCGAGAGATCCTGCATTAACTCCCACTCTAATAGAGCAATTATTATTTTTTGCTGCCGAAATAACTTCTTTTATTTTTTTTATATCGCCTATGTTTCCTGGATTAATTCTAAGACAATCAGCGCCATTTTCTGCCGCTTCTATTGCTCTCTTATAATGAAAATGTATATCGGCAACAATAGGTACTGTTGAATGCTTAGTAATTTCTTTTAGTGCTTTTGTAGAATCTTCATCTGGACATGATACTCTTACTATATCACCTCCTACTTCTGAAATCTTATTTATTTGACTTAACGTTTCTTTTACATTTTTTGTTAAAGTGTTGGTCATGGATTGAACTGTTATAGGATTATTACCTCCAACCTTTACGTTTCCAACTTTTATAATTTTTGTTTTTCTTCTAAAAATATCTCTAAAAGGTCTTAAGCTCATTTTTAATTGTTTAATTTAAATTCTTTATGCAAAATAGCTACCGCTTTTTGTGTATATTTTTTATTTATCAATACAGATATTTTTATCTCTGATGTAGAAATAACTTGAATATTAATTAGCTTTTCAGCCAAAGCTTGGAACATTCTGTATGTTACTCCAGGAGTTGTAATCATTCCAACTCCTATTATTGAAATTTTTGATACATTTTTGTTTATTAACAAATCTCTAAATTTAATCTTTTTGTTATTTTTAAGAAGTTTTTCAGTTTTTTTTATATCATCTGATTTAATTGTAAAAGTTAAATCTGTTTCTTTTCCATTTGCAGATATATTTTGAACAACCATATCAACATTTATAGAATTTTCTGATAACGGTTTAAATATTGAAGCAGCAACTCCTGGTTTATCCTTTACACCAACTAAAGAAACTTTTGCATCATTTTTAGTAAACGAAATTCCTGTAATAATTTTGTTTCTAAAAATATTTTTTCTTTTGGTAATTAAAGTACCAGTTTTATTTTTAAAAGATGACTTAACATTTATATCGATTCTGTTTAACCTTGCATCTTGTATGGATATTGGCTGCATCACCTTTGCTCCTAATGATGACATTTCTAACATTTCTTCATAAGATATAACTTTTATTTTTTTTGAATCTCTAATCATCCTAGGGTCTGTAGTATAAACACCTTCTACATCTGTATAAATTATACATTTTTCTGCTTTAAAAAATTGTGCAATCATAATTGCGCTTGCATCTGATCCACCTCTTCCTAAAGTTGTTATTCTTCTATCTAGATTTATACCTTGAAAACCAGCAATTACTGGAATGCCTCCATTTTCAAGAAAATTAATAATTCTTTTTTTATAGATTTTTACTATTCTAGATGAGCTATGACTTCCTTCAGTCAAAATAGGAATTTGCCATCCCATCCATGATTGTGATTTATAGCCAATATGGTTTAGTCTACCAGAAATTAGCGCACAGGACATTTGTTCACCTGATGAAACCAAAACATCATACTCTGACAAATTAAAATTATTACTTAATTTTTTTGATTTTTTTATTAAATCGTTAGTAACTCCGCTCATAGCTGAAGAGACCACAATTACTTTATATCTTTTTTTTATGTAACTAGTTATAATATTAGCTACTTTCCTTATTCTTTCCACTGTACCTACCGAGGTACCACCAAACTTTAATACAACAATTTTCATTGGTAATATTTTTTATATAAATTTAAAATATATTGATAAAATACATCTTGATTATAATGTCAATAAAGAATGAAAAGTAGCACAATAAATAAAAAAGAAATAGAGAAATTTTCTAAAATGGCATCCGAGTGGTGGAATCCACTAGGTAAATTTAAACCATTACATAAATTTAACCCCGTAAGAATAAAGTATATTAGAGATAGTGCAGCAAAACATTTTAAAATAAAGTCAAACAATGAACCTCTAAAAAATCTTAATATTTTAGATATTGGTTGTGGTGGAGGACTATTATCTGAGCCTATGAATAAATTAGGAGCATCTGTAACTGGAATTGATGCCTCAAAAACAAATATTAATATCGCAAAAATTCATTCAAAAAAAAATAAATTAAAAATAAATTATATTTGTGCATCACCCGAAAACTTAAAAATAAATAAAAAGTTTGATATAATATTAAATATGGAAATTGTTGAACATGTAGAAGATGTAAATTATTTTATCAATAAAAGTTCTCAATTTTTAAAAAAAAATGGCTTAATGTATGTTGCAACTCTTAATAAAACCTTAAAGTCTTATCTCTTTGCAATTGTTGGAGCAGAATATATTTTAAAATGGTTACCAATCGGCACGCACGAGTGGGAAAAATTTGTTGAACCCTCAAAATTAATTGAATATGGAAAAAACAATTCTTTAGAATTAAAAAAATTAGATGGAATGGTATTTAATCCTATAATGGATAAGTGGAATATTAGCAAAGATAACTCCGTTAACTATATAATTCAATTTAAGAAAATTTAATTATCTTTATCTTTTATCCAAGGAATAGTTTGAGTTTCTATTCCTTCTTCATTTAAACTTTTAACCTCATCTATTGTGGCTTTACCATAAATTCCTTTAGATTTTTTTTTTGTATTATAATGAATAGATCTAGCTTCATATGCAAAATTCTCACCAACATATTCAAAATTATTTTGAATAAATTCTTGATACTTTCTAATCTTATTTTTGAATTTTCTTAATTTTTTTTGACTTAAATCTTCAGTTGTTTTTTTAAATGAATTATTTAAAACCATAGGAGACATAAGTGTTTTATTTACTTTTAGAGAATTACATCTAGTGCAATTAATTAGATTTAGTTTTTTTAGTTTATCAAATTCCTTAGATGAAGAAAACCAGCTATCAAATTTTAAGTCACAATCTTTACAAGTTAATTTATACTTAATCATATTATTATATTAAAAATCTTTTTTATTTTACAATAGCTTAACTTCTATAATCTGCATTAATTTCAATATATTTTTTTGTTAAATCCATTGTATATGCAGTAAAAAATTTTTTACCCATTTTTAAATCTATATTTAGATCAATTTTATGATTTTTCATAAAATTTTTAACTTCATTTTCATCATAACTATTTGACAATTCTCCTTTTTCAACAATTTTATATGAACCCATATTTATATTTATTTTATTTAGATTAATTGGTACTTTTGACTTCCCGATTGCAGCTATAATTCTTCCATAATTAGGGTCTTCTCCCGCAAAAGCAGTTTTTACAAGAGGAGAGTTAGCAATCGAAAAAGCAATTTCTTTTGCATCTTTTTCATTTCTAGCACCATTGATATTGATAGTAATAAATTTTGACGATCCTTCTCCGTCAGCTGTAACTCTTTTAGCTAAATTTAATAAAACCGAATGAAATTTTTCTTCAAATTCTTCTATTCTTTCATCGTTTATATTATTTACCATTGAATTATTTGCTTCCCCTGTTGCAAAAATTGCAACCATATCATTTGTACTAGTATCCCCGTCACAACTTATTGCATTAAAAGTAGTATCAATATTTTTTTTTAATAACTTTTTTAAAACTTTTGACGAAATTTTAGCATCTGTAAATACGTAACCTAAAGTAGTTGCCATGTTTGGATAAATCATCCCAGAACCTTTTGCAACACCATAAATTTTTATAGATGTATTTCCTATTTTACATTCTTCCATCGCTAGCTTTGGAACAAGATCAGTTGTCATCATTCCAGAAGCGGCTTTTGCCCAAATATATTTATTTTGATTATATTTTATTTTCTCTATCAAGTTCGGTATGCTGTTTTTAATTTTTGCAGTTGGAAATGTATCTCCAATTGTTCCTGTGCAACCAAAAAGTATTTCTTTTGGCTTAATTTTTTCATTTTTTTCATCATCATTTTTTTTTTTTAAAGTAAGTTCCAAAGAAAGTTCTTGAGCTATTTCCTCCAATCCTTGGTATCCTTTTTTTCCTGTAAAAGCATTTGCATTTCTAGTGTTAACTAGTAAGGCTTTAACTTTTTTACTATTTATACTTTGATTCCACTTTATGTTTTCAGATACAATTGAAGACTGCGTATATACAGCTGCAAAATTTGCTCCATTTCTAAAATAAAATAAAACAAGATCATCTCTAGGTGGGTTATAAAGTTTAGCGCTGATTGTTGATAATGCTACACCATCAATATGTTCAAGATCTTGAAAGTCACCCATTTTCGAGTGCTTATTTTTTGATCCAAAAAAATCGTTAAAATTTAATACCATGCTATTTAAATAAAATATTTTATTCCTATATTATTAGATATAACTAACATATATACCAAAAATAAAAAATTAAATGCTAAATCCTTTAAATATTTTATCAAAGTTTATAAAGTCTGGAAATCAAAAGGAGCTAGATAAACTTCAAAATATTGTTAACAAAATTAATGAATTAGAAGAAAATATATCTAAATTAAATGATGGTGAATTTCCTGAAAAAACTCAGGATTTAAAAAATAGATTACAAAATGGAGAAACCATAGACAATATTTTACCTGAAGCATTTGCATTAGTAAGAGAGGCATCTAAACGAACAAGAGGAGAAAGACATTTTGATGTGCAAATTATGGGTGGAATAGTTTTGCATAATGGAAGCATAGCTGAGATGAGAACTGGAGAGGGAAAAACTCTTACAATTGTTCTTGCTGCATATTTAAATGCACTTCATGGTGAAGGAGTTCATGTAGTAACAGTAAATGATTACCTTGCTAAAAGAGATTGTTCCGATATGGGAATGATTTATAATTTTTTAGGTTTATCTTCTGGATATATTAATAACGACCAAAATGATGAAGAAAGAAAGAAAAATTATTTATGTGATATTACATACGCAACAAATAGTGAACTTGGTTTTGATTATCTAAGAGATAACATGAAATTTTCGTCTGATGAATTGACGCAAAGAAATCATAAATTTGCTATTGTGGATGAAATAGATTCTTGTTTAATTGATGAGGCAAGAACACCACTTGTAATATCTGGTGCGGCTGAAGATAAAACGAACCAATATCTTGCAGTCGATAAGCTTATAAAAAATTTAAGTAATTCAGATTTTGAACTGGATGAAAAAGACAAAAATATATATTTAACAAATGATGGAATTTCAAATGTTGAAAAAATATTCTCAAGAGCAGGGATTCTTAAAAATAATAATTTTTATGATCCTGAAAATTTAT